>NZ_FMDF01000196.1 GCF_900091955.1 Streptomyces sp. Ncost-T10-10d | reverse complement strand
CCGGTCGGTCTAAGCCGACCGATTCGTTCCTCGACAATGTTCTGGCGGGGAAACTCGGGCAGGACAGTGCGTCGAAACACAACAATCGCGCGGGCCTCAGATTGGCACGAACCGCGAATCCAGGATGCCGCCGCTCGCATGGCCCGATGGCGACTTCCCTGAGCACGGGTCCGAAGGCAGCGGGCTCGGCCGCCGGGGTGATGTCACGCGGAGTCGCGTTACCTATCCGGTCCCCGGGCATACTGCCGACCGTGGCGTGGAACGGATCTACGCATGACCGAAAGTGCGAGCCCTCGTATCTCGACGCCTCGGATCACCGTGCTGGCAGTCCAGCCGGGTGATCCGCCCTTCAGACTTGTGGAGATCGACGGGGAGGTCGTCAGCGCCGCAACATCGATGATGGACGTGCTCCACGCCGCCTCGGCCGCAGGCATCAGGGTCCACGACCTCGACGACCCGAGCGAGGTTCGGTGGGTGGGTGGCGGCAAGTTCACCTGGAGGCTGCACTAGGAAGTTGCCATGTGCGGGAGGGCAACCGACTGCCGACGCGGATCGCCGCACCGCGTCTCCGTGGGCAGCGGCGACTTTTTCGATCCGGGCACCCGATCGGCGGTGGGCGCACGTCGCATAAGTCGACGGACACCAGGTTGCTGCGCGGGTCGACACCCCATGAGGTGTTGGGAATGCCCGCCAGTCGACCCCATGCGGCGCGGATGGCGTCGGGCCCGCCCGCACTGCAGGTGATGACCCTCGCCGCCCTGCCTGCGTTCCGAACCGATTCCACGGCGGCCTGGATCCATGCCGGGAAGTCGACTTGGACGGGGTCCTGATTGGTGAGCGCAGACCGGCGAATTCACATCTCGGCGGCCGGCTCCGACGACGGTTGGTCACGTCCCCGGAGACCTGGGGATGGGGCGCCGGGTTGTTGGAGCCGTTCATTCCTACGCTGTTGCCATGGCAGAGGAGCACTTCCAGGACGGAACCCTTTCGGGTGAGGGCGACTACTGGACGGTCAGCGGGATGGGCCATGGACGTTCTCCTTCCGTAACGGCAGGACGAAAGCAACGGGCGTGTGCAAGGCCGGCCGGCTCGACGGCGAGTAGGCCTGATTTCGGGAGTGCGGAGGCCTCCTGCAGCAGAGAGCCGGCATGGACGGTCACCAGCATGACCCATGGCTGACGTGGCGACGGCAGCCTGCTGGACGAGGGGACATACGACCTCGGCAAGGAGACCGGCGAGTGGATCACTTGCAACAAGGCGGGTGAAGAGGTGAAGCGAAGAGTCCATCGCTGACTTGACCAAGGCTTCACCAGGCCGCCTACCCACTGTGGCGCTCAGTCGGCGATGAGGCTGTAACAGCTCGGGGTGCCGACGATGCCTGCGAAGACAAGGAAGCGCGCGCGGCCCTTCTCCCGCATCCGCGATGCACTCGCCGGAAGCCGTTCCGCCAGGATATGGCGCGTCCCGCAACCTACCGGCGCCGGCCCGGCCGACCGAAGCTCTGAATGCCGCAACGCGCGATGCACGAGACGGTGTTTCTGCCGCGCAGCCAAGCCCCGGGCAAGGCTGTGGACTGCACCGTCACCACAAGATCGAGCCTGATCCGGCTACAGCGCACTGCCCGCAGCCCGCACACTTTGCGCCCGGGGGAATTGAGGAAGCCATTCGGGCCGGAGGCGTCGCCAACGCCGCTGACACCGTGCGCGTCAGGCGCCTCTGTATCCGGCCCGCCCCGAACCAGGCCGGGATGCCGCGCTGCTTCGTGTCCAAAAACGACACAGGATGGACGCCCTGAGTAAGCGAAAGGTTACTCTTTGTCAGTTATCGTGATTGATCGCCAGCACCCGAGGGGACTTCTGAATGAACCGCATGCGCAACGTACTTGCCGTGCTTGGCATCACTGCCGGGCTGGTCACGGCCCCCGCCGCGAGCGCCTCAGCGAAGCCGGAGGCCCGGACGCCTGTATCCGTAGCCCGGCACGATCCGTGCACGGGTGAGTTCCGCGGCGACGCCCGGCTCGGCCCCAGCTGGCTTCCGAACGGGCGACTGGCCCCTGTGGGCCCGCTTCTGAAGGGGTACAAGCGCACCGGAACTCTGTCCCCGCAGGCCTTTTTGAAGAAGTACTGGGAAGGGCCCGCCGACACCGGCAGCTGGAAGTATCCGCCCAATGACGGCTTCGGTCAGGTCAACGGCCAGATCGACAAGGAACCGGCCAAGCTGCGCGCGGGCCAGCGTCTGGACCGCTTCGGTTCCGAGTACGGCAGCTACCTGGCACCTGCTGGTGACGCGTACGCAGAGCGCGCGTTGCCGCCGCAGAACCTCAACACCCGTGAAGCAGATGTCGCTTGCGACTACCGCGTCTACAAGGTGGCCAAGCCCTTCTGGGTGTGGCAGGGCAGTATCGCCCCGTGGTTCGAGCAGCCGGGGGGCGGTCAGCAGATCAAGCTCGACGCGGTCTTCCTCGATCCGGGCCAGGGGCAGCGGCTGAACGTCAAGTGGCTCCTGGAGCATGACTACCTCAAGTCCGCCGCCTCGTAGCCTCAGCGTGGAACGCCGGGAACTGCACGCGGTGCTGAGCGAGGCGGGAGTGGCCGACAGCTACTACCGCATCGAGGGCGTTCACGAACCGGTCCCCACCCCCACGGACTTTCTGTTCTTGCGACAGGCGTCCGACGGGACGTGGGAGACCGGTGTTTACGAACGGGGTACGTACGAGGTCATCGCCCGACACCCGAGCGAACAGGTCGCCTGCGCGCATTTGCTCCACCTGCTGCT
>NZ_FMDF01000193.1 GCF_900091955.1 Streptomyces sp. Ncost-T10-10d | reverse complement strand
CGTCGCACGCGAGGACAGCCCCGGTGACATCCGCCTTGTCGCCTACGTCGTCGCGAAGGGCATCGGTGAACTTCAGCGCCACTTGCGGCAGTTCGCGGCAGAGCGGTTGCCCGAGTACATGGTCCCCTCAGCGGTGGTCGTCCTGGACGCACTGCCGCTGTCCGTGAATGGGAAGCTGGACCGCAAGGCTCTGCCCGCCCCCGCGTACACGACCGGCGGTGGCCGGGGTCCGGTGACCCTTCAGGAAGAGCTGTTGTGCGCCGCGTTCGCGCAGGTGCTCGGGCTGGAGAGCATCGGGGTCGACGATGACTTCTTCGCGCTCGGAGGACACTCCCTCCTCGCGGTGCGGCTGATCAGCCGGGTGCGTGTGGTCCTGGGTGTGGAGGTGCCGCTGCGGATGCTGTTCGAGGCGCCGACGGTGGCTGGACTGGCAGGCCGCCTGCGCGGCTCGGCGAGGGCTCGGATCGCGCTCAAGGCCGCTGACCGGCCGAAGCGCGTGCCGTTGTCCTTCGCCCAGCAGCGGCTCTGGTTCATCGACCAGTTGGAGGGCCCGAGCTCGACCTACAACATCCCGTTCCGGCTGCCGCTCCCGGCCGGTGTGGACAGCGATGCACTGGGTGCGGCGCTGCGTGACGTCATCGGGCGGCATGAGGTACTGCGGACGCTGTATGCGGCGGGCGAGAGTGAGCCGTTCCAGCGGATCGTTGACGCCGACGCCCTGGCCTGGGAGCTGCAGGTTGTGGAGGTCGCACCGGATGTGCTGGAGGATGCGATCGCCGAAGCCGAGGGCTGTTCCTTCGACCTCTCGGCCGAGGTGCCGATCCGCGCGTGGCTGTTCGAGGCGGGGCCGGACGAGCGGGCGCTGCTGATCGTGATCCACCACATCGCCGGCGACGGCTGGTCGGAGGGCCCTTTGAGCCGGGACATCGCGACCGCCTACGAGGCACGGTCCGCGCACCTGGCCCCGGACTGGGAACCGCTGCCTGTCCAATATGCGGACTACACGCTGTGGCAGCGCGAGCTTCTGGGCGACGAGCGTGACCCGAGCAGCCTGATCACACGTCAGATGAACTACTGGCGTGAGGCGCTGGCCGGAATACCGGAAGAGCTGATGCTTCCCGTGGACCGTCCACGTCCGCCGGTTGCCTCCCACCGAGGGCACCGGCTGCCGCTGGTGATTCCGGCGGCCGTGCACGCGCGGTTGGTGGAGGTGGCACGGGCCGAGGGTGTGACGCCGTTCATGGTGTTGCAGGGTGCGCTGGCGGTGCTGCTGTCGAAGCTCGGTGCGGGGACGGACATTCCGATCGGTTCGGCGAATGCCGGTCGTACGGATGAGGCGCTCGACGACCTGGTCGGGTTCTTCATCAACACGTTGGTGGTCCGGACGGATCTGTCCGGCGAACCGACCTTCAGCGAAGTCCTGGGCCGGGCGCGGGAGACCACACTGTCCGCTCTGGCGCACCAGGACGTCCCGTTCGAGAAGCTGGTCGAGCAGCTGGCCCCGGCACGCTCGCGTGCACGGCATCCGCTGTTCCAGGTCCAGCTGGACCTCCAGAACAACGTCACCGACCGGGTGAGGCAGGATACTGCCGCGGCCGGTGGGACGACCGATGAGGTGCGGGCCGGTTCCGTAGCGGTGAAGTTCGACCTGGAGGTGCGGCTCTTCGAGGTGTTCGACGCGGCCGGCGCGCCGGGCGGCCTGCGTGGTTCGGTTACCGCGGCTGCGGATCTGTTCGACACCGATTCGGTCGAGCTGTTCGGGGCCCGTCTGGTGCGGGTGTTGGATGCGGTGACGCGCGACCCGGGCATGCTGGTGGGTGCGGTGGATGTGTTGGGTGAGGTGGAGCGTCGGCGGGTGGTGGTGGAGTGGAACGAGTCGGGTGTGGATCTGGGGTCGGTGTTGGTGCCGGGGTTGTTCGAGGCGCGGGTGGTGGGGTCGCCGGATGCGGTGGCGGTGGTTGCGGATGGTGTGGGGGTGTCGTTCGGGGAGTTGGATGAGCGGGCGAACCGTCTCGCGCATTTCTTGGTCGCGCAGGGGGTTGGTGTGGAGTCGGTGGTGGGGGTGTGTCTGCCGCGGGGTGTGGAGATGGTGGTGGCGGTTCTCGCGGTGTGGAAGGCGGGGGCGGCGTTTCTGCCGGTGGATCCGGAGTATCCGGTGGAGCGGATCTCCTACATGCTGGCGGACGGTGGCGTGGTGTTGACGCTGACGTGCGAGGAGGTGTTGGAGGGGTTGCCGGCGGGGCGGGTTCGGCTGGTGGCGGTGGACTCGGCCGTGATGGGCGTCCAGTTGTCGATGCTGCCGGCGATTGCTCCGGAGGTGTCGGTGTCCGCGGAGAATCTGGCGTATGTGATTTATACGTCGGGGTCGACGGGGCGGCCGAAGGGTGTGGCGGTCACGCATGGCGGGCTTGCGAATTATGCGCGGTGGGCGGCGGGTGCGTACGGTGCGGTGGGTGGTGTGCCGTTGCATTCGTCGTTGGCGTTCGATCTGACGGTGACGAGTGTGGTGGTGCCGTTGATCTCGGGTGCGGCGGTGGTGGTGGACGAGGTCGGCGGGGTGGAGGGTCTGGCGTCGTTGGTGCGGTCGTCGGGTGGTGGTTTCGGGCTGGTGAAGGTGGTTCCGGCGCATCTTCCGTTGCTGTCGGAGATGTTGACGGATGGTCAGGTTGCGGGTGTGGCGGGGACGTGGGTGGTGGGTGGTGAGGTGTTGCCGGGTTCGGTGGTGCGGGATTTGTTGGAGCGTGCTCCGGGTTCGGTGGTGGTGAATGAGTACGGTCCGACGGAGACGACGGTCGGCTGTTCGGTGTTCGAGGTGCGGGTGGATGATGAGGTCGGTTCGGTGGTGCCGGTCGGTCGTCCGATTGCCAACATGCGCCTGTATGTGCTGGATGAGCGGCTGAGCCCGGTGGCTCCGGGTGTCGCCGGTGAGCTGTACATAGCCGGTGTTCAGCTTGCTCGTGGTTATGTGAGGCGTGCGGGGTTGACGGCGGAGCGGTTTGTGGCGTGTCCGTTCGAGCCGGGTGTGCGGATGTACCGTTCGGGTGATATCGCGCGGTGGCGGCGGGACGGTCAGTTGGAGTTCCTCGGCCGGGGCGATGAGCAGCTGAAGGTGCGTGGTTTCCGGATCGAGCCGGGTGAGGTCGAGGCCGTGCTGGCCGGGCATCCGCAGGTCGCCCGGGCTGCGGTGATCGCCCGGGAGGACACACCCGGCGACATTCGCCTTGTCGCCTACGTCGTTGCCGACGACGAGGTCGACGACCTGACGGACCAACTGCGGAAGTACGCGTCCGAGCGGCTGCCGGAGTACATGGTTCCCTCCGCCGTCGTGGTCATGGACGAGCTGCCGATGACCGGCAACGGAAAGCTGGACCGCAAGGCCCTGCCTGCCCCTGAGTTTTCCGGTGGGGCCGGTGCCGGGCGTGCTCCGGCGAATGAGCGTGAGCGGGTGCTGTGCGAGGCGTTCGCCGAGGTGTTGCGGGTGCCCGAGGTGGGCGTCGACGACGACTTCTTCGCCCTCGGCGGCCATTCCCTCCTCGCCGTCCGCCTGATCAACCGGATTCGGACGCTGCTGAATGTCGAGGTGGAGATCGCGGCGCTGTTCGATGCCCCGACGCCGGCCGGCCTCGCCGACCGACTCGCGCAGGAGAAGCAGTCGGCGTCGACCAGGCCGACCCTGCGGCCGATGCGCAACCAGAAGGAGTCCTGATGATCCCCTTGTCCTTCGCGCAGCAGCGGCTGTGGTTCATCTCCCAGCTGGAGGGGCCGAGCGCCACCTACAACGTTCCGGTGGTGCTCCCGCTCGACGGGAAGGTCGGCCGGGAGGCGCTGAACGCCGCGCTGCGGGACGTCATCGGCCGGCACGAGGTGCTGCGGACCGTGTTCGACACCGTCGACGGCACGCCGCATCAGCGGATCCTCGAACTCGACGACCTGGCATGGGAACTGGAGGTCGTCGAGGTTGTGCCCGCCGGGCTCGAAGCTGCGGTCGAGGCCGTCGAGGGGTATACGTTCGACCTCGCGGCCGAGGTGCCGATCCGCGCCGAGCTGCTGGTCGTCTCGCCGGACGAGCAATTGCTCGTCGTGGTGCTCCACCACATAGCGAGCGACGGGTGGTCGATGGGGCCGTTCACACGGGACCTCATGACGGCGTACGAGGCCCGGTGTGAAGGACGTGCGCCGGTCTGGGAGCCCCTGCCGGTGCAGTACGCGGACTACGCGCTCTGGCAGCGTGAGCTATTGGGGAGCCCCGACGACCCGACGAGCTTGTTGGGCCGCCAACTCTCCCACTGGCGCGCGGTGTTGGCGGATCTTCCGGAAGAGCTGGCGTTGCCCTTCGATCACCGGCGTCCGGCGGTGGCCTCATACCGCGGTCATCGGGCGCGGCTGGAGATCTCGGCGCGGACGCATGCCCGGCTGGTGGAGCTGGCGCAGAGCGAGGGCGTCACGGCGTTCATGGTGCTGCAGGCGGCCCTTGCGGTCCTGCTGTCCCGCCTCGGCGCGGGGACGGACCTTCCGATCGGCACGGACGTGGCCGGGCGAACGGACGAAGCACTCGACGATCTGGTCGGCTTCTTCGTCAACACCCTGGTGCTGCGGACGGACCTGTCCGATGACCCGACGTTCCGCGAACTGCTGGGCAGAGTGCGGGCGACCGGCCTGGCCGCGTTCGGGCACCAGGACGTGCCGTTCGAGAAGCTGGTCGAGGAGCTCGCCCCGGCGCGCTCGCTGTCGCGGCACCCGCTGTTCCAGGTGATGCTGACCCTGCAGAACGCCGCGCGGACGCTCCTGCACGGGGAGCGCGTCGAGGTTTCGGCATCGGCCCCGGCGGGGGAGTCGGTGGCGAAGTTCGACCTGGAGCTGTCGTTCACAGAGGTCTACGGGCCGGACGGTGCGCCGTTCGGGATCCGGGGCTCGGTGACTGCCGCGGCGGACCTGTTCGAGGCGCGTACGGTTGCCGTGCTCGCCGACTGCCTGGCGCGCGTGCTGGACACCCTGACGGGCGCGCCGGAGCTGTCGTTGAGCGGCGTGCAGGTCGTGGACGCGTCGGGTGATGAGGTGGTGTTCCCGGGGCGGGGATCCGCTGCAGAGGCCGCGGACGACAGGGCGGGCGGCCGCGCCGCGGTGCGGCAGCCCGGCGCGGCGGCGGACCGTCGGCTGGTGGCGTACGTGGTGCCCGCACCGGGGGCGGAGGTCGACCCGGCGGAGCTGCGGGCTTTCGTCCGCGAGCAGTTGCCGGAGTCGATGGTGCCGGTGGCCGTGGTGCTGCTCGACGAACTGCCGCTGACGGCGAACGGCAAGGTGGACACGGGCCGGCTGCCCGCGCCGCCGGAGTACCCCGCCGGCACCGGGCGAGGCCCGTCGAACCCGCGTGAGGAGGTGCTGTGCGCCACGTTCGCCGATGTGCTCGGACTCGACAGCGTGGGCGCCGACGACGACTTCTTCGCCCTCGGTGGCCACTCACTGCTGGCGATCCGGCTGGTCGAGAGGCTGCGCGCGCAGGGCGTGACCGTGCCGGTGCGGGCGCTCTTCGAGACGCCGACCCCGGCCGGGCTCGCGCTGACGGCGGGCGACCGGAGCATGACGGTGCCGGAGAACCTGATCCCGGCCGGCGCGACCGAAATCACGCCGGAGATGCTCCCGCTGGTCGACCTGACGGCCGAGGAGATCGCACGGATCGCCACCACCGTGCACGGCGGCGCGGCCAACATCGCGGACATCTACCCGCTCGGGCCGCTCCAGGAGGGCCTGCTCTTCCACCACCTGATGGCGGACGGCGGCGACGACGCCTACGTGCTGCCCGCGGTGCTGGAGTTCGACTCGAGCACCGGGCTCGACGCGTTCGTGGAGGCGTTCCAGAACGTGCTCGACCGGCACGACATCTTTCGGACCTCGGTCGTCTGGGAGGGGCTGCCCGAGCCCGTCCAGGTGGTGTGGCGCCACGCGCCGATTCCGGTCACGGACCTGACCCTCGACCCGCGGAGCGAGGACATGGTCGCGGACCTGATCGCGGCCGCCGGCCTGTCGATGGACCTGGGCCGGGCACCGCTGATCACGGTGCACCGGGCCGCCGTGCCGGGCGGCGACCGCCGGCTGGCGCTGGTCCGAGTGCACCACATGGTGCAGGACCACCTGGCGCTGGAACTGCTGTTCTCGGAGGTCGCCGCCTTCCTCACCGGCCGCGGTGCGGACCTCCCCGAGCCGCTGCCCTTCCGGAACTTCGTGGCTCAGTCCCGCAGAGAGTCCGAACGTGCCGGACACGAGCGGTACTTCACCGACCTGCTGGGCGACCTCGACGAGCCGACCGCCCCGTTCGGGATCACGGATGTGCACGGTAACGGTGCGGCGGTGACCCGCCGCGTGGTGCCCTTCCCGCCAGAGTCCGAGCGCCGACTGCGCGAGGTCGCGCGCCGACTGCGAGTGAGCGCGGCGACCGTCCTGCACGTGGCCTGGGCGCGGGCGGTCGGGGTGATGTCCGGCCGGGACGACGTGGTCTTCGGGACGGTGCTGTTCGGCCGGATGAGCGGCGGTACCGGAGCCGGCCAGGTGCCTGGACCGTTCATCAACACGCTTCCGGTGCGCGTCCGTACGACCGGGACCGGCGTCCTGACGGCGGTGTCGGAGATGCGCGCCCAACTGGCGCACCTGCTGGAGCACGAGCACGCCTCGCTGGCGACCGCCCAGCAGGCCAGCGGACTCGCGGGCGAGACACCGCTCTTCACCGCATTCCTCAACTACCGCCACAACACCGGCCGGGGCGAGGAGCGGCCCGTCGAGGAGCAGCCGGACGACCTGGGTGCGCGCCTGCTGTACGCACGCGAGCGCACCAACTACCCGCTCGGCGTCGCGGTGGACGACGACGGTGACGGCCTCGCGCTCACGGTCGACGCCGTCGGCGCGATCGACGCGGAGGCGGTCGGTGTGCTGGTGCGTACGGCCGCGGAGCACTTGGTGTCGGCGCTGGAGGAGGCGCTGGACGGTGGTCCGGAGGCGCGGTTGAGCGAGGTGCGGGTCCTGGATGCGGCGGGCCTGCACCAGGTGATGGAGGAGTGGAACGACACCGGGGTTGAGGTCGAGGCCTCGACACTGCCGGGTTTGTTCGAGGCGCAGGTGGCGCGGACGCCGGATGCGCCGGCGGTGGTTTTCGAGGGTACGGAGGTCTCGTACCGGGAGTTGGACGAGCGGGCGAATCGGCTTGCGCGGCTGCTGGCCGGGCGTGGCGTCGGTCCGGAGTCCGTCGTAGGGGTGGTGATGGACCGCGGGGTCGATCTGGTGGTCGCGCTGCTGGCGGTGGTGAAGGCCGGCGGGGCCTATCTGCCGATCGATCCGGAGTACCCGGCCGAGCGGATCGCCTACGTGCTGTCGGATGCGGGTGTTCAGCTGGTCGTGTCGCACTCGGCGGTCGTGGATGTGGTGCCGGCGGGTGTGCCGGTGGTCGTGGTCGACGAGACCGGCACGGTCGCGGAGCCGGCCGGTGCCGTGGGCGTGCCGCCGGGTCGGGCTGTGGCGCCCGGGAACGCGGCGTATGTGATCTACACGTCGGGTTCGACGGGGCGGCCGAAGGGCGTGATGGTCTCGCACGATGCGCTGGTGAATCACCTGTTCGGTGCCGGTCGGCGAGTGGCGATGGGAGCCGGGGACCGGCTCGTGGCGGTGACGACGGTGTCGTTCGACATCGCGGCGCTGGAACTTTTCCTGCCCCTGGTGTCGGGATCGTCCGTGGTCGTCGCGCCGAGGGACGTGGTGCGGGATCCGGCCGCGTTGACGGGGCTGGTGGTCTCGTCGGGTGCGACGGTGCTGCAGGCGGTGCCGTCCCTGTGGCGGGCGCTGCTCGACACGGTGGGCTGGCCTGCCGGCGTACGGGCGCTGGTCGGTGGTGAGGCGCTGCCGCGTGAGCTGGCGCAGCGCTTCGCGGACCTCGGGATCGAGGCGGTGAACATGTACGGGCCGACCGAGGCGACGGTGTGGGCCACCTCGGCCGACGTCACCGTCGGTGCGGTACCGGTGGGCCGCCCGTTCGCCAACATGCGGGCGTACGTGCTGGACCGGGCGCTGCGGCCGGTTCCGGCCGGTGTGCTGGGCGAACTGTACTTGGCGGGGGCTCAGTTGGCGCGCGGGTACGCGGGCCGACCGGGCCTGACGGCCGAGCGCTTCGTGGCGTCGCCCTTCGCCTCCGGGGAACGGCTGTACCGGACCGGAGACGTCGCCCGCTGGAGCGCGGGCGGTGAGCTGGAGTGCATGGGCCGTGCGGACGACCAGGTGAAGGTGCGGGGGTTCCGTATCGAGCTGGGCGAGGTGGAGGCCGTCCTGGAGAGCCACGAGCGGGTGGCCCGGGCGGTGGCGGCGGTCCGCCGCGACACCTCTGACGATGCGGTGCTGGCTGCCTACGTGGTCCCTCATGAGGACCTGGACGTGGCCGAACTCCGTGCGCACCTGGGCCGGAACCTCCCCGCCTACATGCTGCCCTCCGCGTTCGTCGTTCTCGACGAGCTGCCGCTGACCGCCAACGGCAAGGTCGATCGCAAGGCGCTGCCCGCGCCCGACTTCGTCCCCGGCGCCGGGCGTGGCCCGGCCGACGCCCGTGAGGAGGTGCTGTGTGCCGCGTTTGCCGAGGTCCTCGGCCTGGAGAGCGTGGGCGTGGACGACGACTTCTTCGCCCTCGGCGGCCACTCCCTGCTCGCCGTTCGGCTGATCAGCCGGGTGCAGACCCAGGGCGTGGCGCTGTCGGTGCGAGCGTTGTTCGACAGCCCTACGCCGGCCGGCCTCGCTCGCTCGGCGGGCGTGAAGCAGGCAGAAGTGCCGGACAATCTGATCCCGGCGGACGCGACCGCGATCACCCCGGAGATGCTCCCCCTCGTCGACCTGAGCGCCGAGGAGATCGACCGCGTCGTTGCGACCGTGGAGGGCGGCGCCGCGAACATCGCGGACGTCTACCCGCTCGCCCCGCTCCAGGAGGGCCTGCTCTTCCACCACCTGCTCGCCGACGGCGGCGACGACGCCTACGTCCAGCCGACCGTCCTGGAGTTCGGCTCACGCGAGCTGCTCGACCGGTTCGCCGAGGCGCTCCAGCACGTGCTGGAGCGGCACGACATCCTGCGGACGGGCATCGTCTGGGACGGGCTGCGGGAGCCCGTCCAGGTGGTGTGGCGCAAGGCCGTCCTGCCCGTCGTCGAGCTGACGCCGGACCCGCAGAGCACCGACCCGGTGGACGAGTTGGTCGCGGCCGTCGGCTCCTCGATGGACCTGGCCCGGGCGCCCCTGGTCGAGTTCTACACGACCGCCGGCCCGGCGGGCCGCCCACTCGGGCTGGTGCGGGTCCACCACATGGTGCAGGACCACACCGCGCTGGAGGTGCTGCTGGGCGAGATCGAGGCGTTCCTCACCGGCCGAGGCGACGAGCTGCCGGAGCCGCTGCCGTTCCGCGACTTCGTGGCGCAAGCGCGCGTCGGGGTCCCGCGCTCGGAGCACGAGCGCTACTTCGCCGAGTTGCTGGGGGATGTCACCGAGCCGACGGCCCCGTACGGGCTGACCGACGTGCGCGGCGTCGGCGCCGGTGTCGAACGCGCGGCCAGGCCGCTGGCACCCCAGCTGGACGCGCGGCTGCGAGCGGTCTCGCGGCGACTGGGCGCGAGCGTGGCGACGGTCATGCACGTCGCGTGGGCTCGGGTACTCGGCGTGATCAGCGGCAGGGACGATGTGGTGTTCGGGACGGTGCTGTTCGGCCGGATGAACTCCGGAGCCGGCGCCGACCGCGTACCCGGTCCCTTCATCAACACGCTCCCGCTGCGGTTGCGTACGGACGAGCCAGGCGTCCTGGGTGCGGTGTCCGCGATGCGCGGCCAGCTGGCGCAGCTCCTTGAACACGAGCACGCGCCGCTCGCCCTGGCACAGCAGGCCAGCGGACTCATCGGAGGCTCGCCGCTGTTCACCTCCTTCCTCAACTACCGCCACACAGCCGACCAGGCAGGCGGCCCACCGATGGTGGAGGAGCCGGCCGACGACGAGGCGGGCGGGATTCGGACTCTGCTCTCCCGGGACACGACCAACTACCCCCTCGCGGTGACCGTGGACGACAACGGACAGGCCATCCGAGTGGCCGTGGATGCAGTGGCGCCTGCGGATCCGGAGGCGGTGGGCGTGCTGGTGTGCACAGCCGTCGAGGGTCTGGTGTCGGCGTTGGAGGTGGCGCTGGACGGTGGTCCGGAGATGCCGTTGGGCTCTGTGCCGGTTCTGGACGAGGTGGGGCTGCACCGGGTCGTGAGTGAGTGGAATGACACGGCGGTGGGGGTTGAGGCGTCGACGTTGTC
>NZ_FMDF01000089.1 GCF_900091955.1 Streptomyces sp. Ncost-T10-10d | reverse complement strand
CCACCACCGCCGCTTCCGAGCCCGTCGCCGATGCCACCGCCCGGGTCGAGCGTCTCGGTGTACGGCGTGGGCGCGTCGAGGCGCTGCGCCGGGTGACGCTCACCGTCGCCGCCGGCGAGACCGTCGCCCTGATGGGCCGAAACGGGGCGGGCAAGTCCACCCTGCTGGCCGCGCTCGTCGGCATGGTCGAGCCCACCACGGGCACCGTCCTCGTCGGCGGCCTGACCCCGCACCGCACGCAGCCGCGCGAGATGGTGCGCCGGGTCGGCCTCGTACCGCAGGAACCACGCGATCTGCTGTACGCGGACACGGTCGCCGCCGAGTGCGCCGCGGCCGACGCCGACGCGGACGCCGCAGCGGGCAGTTGCCGGGCCCTGGTCTCCGAGCTGCTGCCCGGTGTGCCGGACGGCACACACCCCCGCGATCTCTCCGAGGGGCAGCGCCTCGCGCTCGCCCTGGCCGTCGTGCTCACCGCGAGACCCCCGCTGCTGCTCCTGGACGAGCCGACCCGCGGGCTGGACTACGCGGCGAAGGCCCGGCTGGTCGGGGTGCTGCGCGGTCTCGCGGCCGAAGGGCATGCGATCGTCCTGGCCACGCACGATGTGGAACTCGCCGCCGAGCTGGCGCACCGGGTGGTGATACTCGCCGACGGGGAGACCGTCGCGGACGGGGAGACCCGGCAGGTGGTGGTCTCCTCCCCGGCGTTCGCCCCGCAGACCGCGAAGATCCTCGCCCCGCAGGAGTGGCTGACCGTGACGCAGGTGCGCGGCGCGCTCGGAGCCACGTCATGAGCGGGCGCCGGACACGGCCGGTACGTCTCGGGCCGCGTGCGATCGCCGCGCTCGTCCTCATCAGTGCGATCGGTGTGGTCGCGTTCGGCTGGCCGCTGCTGGCCGGTGCGGACTCCGGTCTGGCGCATTCCCAGGACGCCCCGTGGCTGTTCGCCGCGCTGCTGCCGCTGCTGGTCGGCGTGGTCGTCGCGATGATCGCGGACTCCGGTCTCGACGCGAAGGCGGTGGCGACGCTGGGGGTGCTGGCCGCGGTCGGCGCCGCGCTGCGCCCGCTGGGCGCGGGCACGGCGGGGCTGGAACCGATGTTCTTCCTGATGGTGCTGAGCGGCCGGGTGCTAGGGCCCGGCTTCGGCTTCGTGCTCGGCTCGGTGACGATGTTCGCGTCCGCGCTGCTCACCGGTGGCGTGGGTCCGTGGATGCCGTTCCAGATGCTGTCGATGGGCTGGTTCGCGATGGGCGCGGGCCTGCTGCCGGGCCCCGACCGGCTGCGCGGGCGGGCCGAGCTCCTGATGCTCGCGGCGTACGGGTTCGTGGCGTCGTTCGCGTACGGCACGGTGATGAACCTCTACGGCTGGACGATCGTGCCCGGGCTCGGCTCGGGGATCTCCTTCCAGCCGGGTGACCCGCTGCCGGAGAACCTGGTCCGCTTCCTCGCGTACTGCACGGCCACATCGCTCGGCTGGGACCTGGGCCGGGCCGTGCTCACCCTGGTGCTGACCCTCACCATCGGCACGACGCTGCTGAAGGCGCTGCGCCGGGCCACCCGCCGCGCCGCCTTCGAGGCCCAGGTCACATTCGACGCCCCCGGCAAGTGAGGCCGCCCACAGGGCCTCGGGCGGAGCCTGGTCGTTCTGGCAGGCCAACCACTGGTACTGAGCCGACACCCGCCGAGCTCGCACGAAGGCCTCGACCACCGGTCGGGGCCTTCGCCATACCCTGGCGCGGGTCAACACTTGGAAACGGTCTACTTCATATAAGTTGGCCAGCTTAATAACCCGTTGGTCCATTTAGGCGCATTTTGCTTGGGTGTCCGTTCCCGTCAGCCGCCGAAGCGTTGTCACGTACGTGGAACCTCGAGATTTCTGGGATCGGAACGCCGTACTGGCGGAAGCATTCTGCGCCAGCGACGAACGCATGCGTCTGGCGCAGGCGCTACTGGACGAGGCGCAGGCGGAGCGGAGCAGAATGCTTGCGGCTTTCGCCGTCACCGTCGGCGACGACGGCTCGATCGCAGACATGATGGGCCTCAACGAACGCGAAGTGCGATTAGCGCGACGCACGGTGGGCCGCGGTGACGCCCGGTCCCTTGCCCAGGAACTCCTGAGCCGGACCCAGCAGGCGACGAGGGAAGCACCGGCCGAACCCGCACCCGAGGTCCCCGTGCCCCACCCGCGCGAAGAGGTGATCGTTCCGCCGCTGGACACGCCACCGCCGGCCCCGGCTCCGCCCCCTCTTTTGCCGCCCGTCGAGACGGAGAACACGGTCGTCTGGTCGCCCAGCATGGACTCCGTGCTGCTGTGGAGCTGGGAGTCCGGCCTCGACGTGCAGACGGTCGCCGCCGAACTCGGTCTGGACGTACGGGCACTGCTGATGCGCGTACAGGAGCTCGCCAACGACGGACTGCTCACGCTCGCGACCCCGGTCGCCGAGGTGAGCCGGTCCGGGCGGCACCGCCGACAGCACGAAGACGGATACGCCGCGCTGTTCGCCCCCACCACCACCTTCCCCACCCACGTGCCGTACTGAGCGGGCACACCCGCCCATCACCCCGGTGGCATGTGACCCGACCGGGTTCACGTCACCGGGGCGCCCGCTTCAGTGCCGCGCGGCGACCGTGTCGAACCAGCGCACGATCTGCGGACCCGACTTCATGTACGTGGCGTTGTGACCGGCGGAACCCTGGTCGGTCACCGGGGCCTCGACTCCGTGTGCGGCCAGATCGGCTGCGCAGTTGCGGGCGTTGGCGATCGGCACATCGGTGTCGCCGGACGAGGAGTAGAGGCGCACGGGAACGTGCGGCTTCCAGGCGCAGTTGCCGTCCTGGGCGCGCACCGCGGCCAGCAGGGCGCCGGTGGGGTGCTGGACCTGCCGGTAGTAGTCGTCGGTGAGCAGTTCCTTCAGCGTCGCGGGCAGCGCCGGGATGATCTGCTCCTCGGTGTGGTTGGTGTCGAAGAGGTCGTCGACGATTCCCGCGTACGGCTCCCGGAACACTTCGGAGGGGTCCTTGTAGAGCGGGTGGAGCCTGTTCTGCGCGGTGAGGAAATACGTCATGTAGAAAATGCCGCTGGTGTCGTTGACGCTGCCGTCGAACAGGCCGGGTGTCTCGGCGTGCTCGATGTCGTACGGCCCGGAGACGGGGGCGAGGGCCCGGAGCCTGAAGTGCCGGTCGACGCCGTTGTCGAGGGCCCTGCCCAGGGCCATCGCGACCTGGCCGCCCTGGGAGAAGCCACTGGCGTACACCTCGCCGGTGAGCGGGCGGTCCAGGCGCAGCGCGGCGGTGCGGGTGGCCCGCAGCATGTCCACGGAGGCCGTGACGGCGGACTTGGTGTCCATGTACGGGTGGCGGCCCGGCCCCTTGCCGAGGCCCAGGTAGTCGGGGGCGGCGACGGCACGGCCCGCCGAGGCGTGGAGGTAGGGCGCGAAGCGGCCGAAATCCTCGCCGACGGAGGGCGCGTAGTCGCGGTGGGCCATCGTGCCGTGGGTGTCGGAGACCAGGTCCAGGCGGTGCGGGCCGCCCTTGGGAAGGGCGAGGAGGCCGGTGGCGATGGTGGGTGTGCCCTGCGGGGTGATGGTGCGGTAGGTGAGGCGGTAGGCCCGCAGACCGTGGCGGACGGTGTCGGTGTCCATCCCCGCGGAGGCGAGGAAGCGGGCGACGTCGGCACGACCGAGGTCGGCCACGGGGGTGATGTCCAGGAGGGCCCCTCTGCCGTGCGTCGCTGCCGAGTGGGACGACTCGGGTGCGCCGGTGGGCTGTTGAGCCACGGCCGGTGCGGTGCCGAGTGCCGCGAGGACCAGAACGGTGGCGGCTGCCAGACCGCGGCGGGCGGCGCGGTGTCGCGTGTTCCGAGTTGCGTGGTTCATAGGGCTGTTGTCGTCCATGACCACGACGCTATGCAGTCACGCTCGGCACCGGTATCGGCATGGACCCCCGGCCGGAGGTACATCTGGCAACACCCCCGGCCGGGGGTCTTCCTCCACAGTGCGGTCGGTCTTACAGCCGCTGGATGATCGTGCCCGTCGCCAGCGCTCCGCCCGCGCACATCGTGATCAGCGCGAACTCCTTGTCGCGGCGCTCCAGTTCATGCAGGGCCGTGGTGATCAGCCGCGCCCCGGTGGCACCCACCGGGTGGCCCAGCGCGATGGCTCCGCCGTTGACGTTGACCTTTTCGAGGTCCTGCTCGAAGACCTGGGTCCAGCTCAGCACCACCGACGCGAAAGCCTCGTTGACCTCGACGATGTCGATGTCCTTGAGTGACATCCCGGCCTTGCCGAGCACCGCGCGGGTCGCGTCGATGGGTCCGTCGAGGTGGAAGTGCGGGTCGGCGCCGACCAGTGCCTGCGCAACGATCCTGGCGCGCGGCTTGAGCTTGAGCGCGCGCGCCATCCGCTTGGACGCCCACATGATCGCGCAGGCGCCGTCGGATATCTGCGAGGAGTTGCCGGCGGTGTGGATCGCGGTGGGCATGACCGGCTTGAGCCGTCCGAGCCCCTCCATCGTGGTGTCGCGCAGCCCCTCGTCCCGGTCGACCAGACGCCACATGCCCTGCCCGGCCGCCTGTTCCTCCTCCGTGGTCGGCACCTGGACCGCGTACGTCTCCCGTTTGAACCGTTCCTCGGCCCAGGCGACGGCGGCCCGCTCCTGCGAGATCAACCCGAGCGAGTCGACGTTCTCCCGGGTGAGTCCGCGATTGCGGGCGATGCGCTCGGCCGCCTCGAACTGGTTGGGCAGGTCGACGTTCCACTCGTCGGGCCAGGGCTTGCCCGGCCCGTGCTTGGAGCCGCTGCCCAGCGGCACCCGCGACATGGCCTCGACACCGCAGCTGATGCCGATGTCGATCACTCCGGCCGCGACCATGTTGGCGACCATGTGGGAGGCCTGCTGCGAGGAGCCGCACTGACAGTCCACGGTGGTGGCGGCGGTCTCGTACGGAAGGCCCACGGTGAGCCAGGCGTTGCGGGCCGGGTTCATGGACTGTTCGCCGGCATGGGTGACCGTACCGCCGACGATCTGTTCGACGCAGTCGGCGTGGATGCCGGTGCGGCCGAGGAGTTCTCGATAGGTCTCGCCCAGCAGATAGGCGGGGTGCAGATTGGCGAGCGCGCCTCCGCGCTTGCCGATGGGGGTGCGTACGGCTTCGACGATGACGGGTTCCGCGGCCATGAGCTCGTCCTCTCCTCGCACTTCCGCAGGGGCGTCCCGGCGCCCGCGGAGGGGAACTAGTACGCGTTCTAGTTCTGTAGGCAGTCTTGTGGGGCTTACCCCGGGTACGCAAGGGTCTTGCACGCACCTTGCGCCCGCTTCATGCCTGCCTCACCCACTCTTCACGCAACAGATCGGGCCACCCCTCTTGCCAGTTGTAGAACTCGTTACTACCTTTCGGGCAACTTCTGATGGGTCGTCAGACATCGTTCGGGCGACTCTCGGCCCGACCTGGAGTTGCCGATGCCCTGCCCCCATCTGCCCGAAGGGTTCGACTTCACCGATCCCGATCTGCTCCAAGCCCGCATTCCGCACCCGGAGTTCGCACAGATGCGGCAGACCGCACCGGTCTGGTGGTGCACCCAGCCGGCCGGTATCTCCGGTTTCGACGACGAGGGCTACTGGGTCGTCACCCGGCACGCGGACGTCAAGTACGTCTCCACCCATCCCGAGCTGTTCTCCTCGAACACCAACACCGCGGTCATCCGGTTCAACGAGTCGATCAGCCACGACCAGATCGAGGTCCAGAAGCTGATCATGCTGAACATGGACCCGCCCGAACACACCCGGGTCCGGCAGATCGTCCAGCGGGGGTTCACGCCCCGGGCGATTCGTTCCCTGGAACAGGCCCTTCGCGGCCGCGCCCGCCAGATCGTCGAGACCGCTCTGGCTGCCGCGGGCGATGACGGTTCGTTCGACTTCGTCACCGACATCGCCGTCGAACTGCCGCTCCAGGCCATCGCCGAACTCATCGGCGTACCGCAGGAGGACCGGTCCAGGATCTTCGACTGGTCCAACAAAATGGCCGCGTACGACGATCCCGAGTACGCGATCACCGAGGAGGTCGGCACCGAGGCGGCCATGGAGATCGTCTCGTACTCGATGAATCTGGCGGCCGCCCGCAAGGAGTGCCCGGCCAAGGACATCGTCTCCCAGCTGGTCGCCGCGGAGGGCGAAGGGAACCTCTCCTCCGACGAGTTCGGCTTCTTCGTGATCCTGCTCGCCGTCGCGGGGAACGAGACCACCCGCAACGCCATCAGTCACGGCATGCACGCCTTCCTCACCCACCCCGATGAGTGGGAGCTCTACAAGCGCGAGCGGCCGGAGACGACCGCCGAGGAGATCGTCCGCTGGGCCACGCCCGTGGTCTCCTTCCAGCGGACGGCCACTCAGGACACCGAACTGGGCGGGCAGCAGATCAAGAAGGGCGACAGGGTCGGGCTGTTCTACTCCTCGGCCAATAACGACCCCGAGGTCTTCGAGAACCCGGAGACCTTCGACATCTCCCGCGATCCCAACCCCCACCTCGGCTTCGGCGGCGGCGGTCCGCACTTCTGCCTCGGCAAGTCCCTTGCCGTGATGGAGATCAACCTGATCTTCAACGCGATCGCGGATGTGCTGCCGGACCTGCGGCTGGTCGGCGACCCGCGGCGGCTGCGCTCGGCATGGCTCAACGGGATCAAGCAGCTTCAGGTCAGCACCGCCGCGAGCGCCGCGGGCGTCGGTACCGCCGGGAGCTGACCGCTTCCGGCAGCTTCGGACGGCGGGGGCCCCCTCACGCCCCGGTCCCCGCCGTCCGTACCGACAAACCCCGCACCCCCGCCCGAACCCCCGCGCAAGACGCGTACAACAGCGCGAGGATGATGGCGGGCATGCACGCCCTGCTCTCCGCCTTCGCCCCCATCTGGACGCTCACAGCCATCGGTTACGCGGTCGGCCGCAGCGGTCTCCTCGGCGAACAGGCGGAAGCCGTGCTCGGCCGCTTCGTCTTCCATGTGGCGATGCCCGCCGCCCTGTTCACGATGGTTTCCGGGGCACGGCCGGCCGCCTTCGCCAACTCCTCGATGGTGGCCTTCGCGGCGGGTACGGCGCTGGTCTGCGGCCTCGGCTTCGTGGCGGCCGGCCGGCTCTTCGGCCGCGGCACGGCCGACCGGGCGATCGGCAGCATGGCGTCCGGCTACGTCAACTCCGCGAATCTCGGCATTCCGGTGGCGGTCCAGGTGCTCGGCGATGCATCGTTCGTCGCCCAGATCATCCTGTTCCAGGTGCTGTTGGTCTCCCCGGTGATCCTCACACTGCTGGACACGGGCACGGGGACGGGCTCCGGAAAGGGGGTCGTGATCCGGCGGATGCTGACCATGCCGGTCCGCAACCCCATCATCATGGCCTCGTTGCTGGGTCTCGTCGTCTCCGCACTCGGACTGCGGCTGCCGCACGCCCTCGCCCACTCCTGCGACCTGCTCGGCGCCGCCGCCGTGCCGACGGCCCTGATCACGCTGGGCCTGTCCCTGAACAGCCGCCCGGCGACCGACGGTCCGACGGAGCACGCGGAACCTGTCCGGTCCACGGTGCGTACGAAACGTGCGGAGGTCGTTGTGACGGTCGCACTCAAGACATCGGTCCAGCCCCTGATCGCCTTCGTCGTCGGCGGCCCGCTGTTGCATCTGCCGGACCACCAGTTGATGGCCGTCGTGCTCTGTTCCGCGCTGCCGACCGCTCAGAACGCCTTCATCTACGCCCAGCAGTACGGCCTGGACACCCGCGTGGCCCGCAACTCCGTGGTGGCCTCGACGGTGGTGTCCATGGCCACGCTCTCCTTCGCCACCTGGATGCTCGGGACGACCCGGCCCTGAGCCGTTCGAGTGGCGGACCGAGGCCGACGGGCGGATGCTGGACAAGCGGCGATCCATGCCGAAGGGGTGCCGGGACGATGTGTTCGTCCCGGCACCCCTTCGGCCCTCAGGAGCCCCGTGCCGCTAGTGCTGTTTGCTGCTCACCGCGTCGTCGGACGACCTCGGAACCGGCACCGCCACCGGCACCGCGATCCCGTCCAGCGGCTTCGCCGCCGCGGGCACGGCCGGCAGCCGCAGCCTCCGCGGCCCCGACAGTACGTAGGTCAGCCCGAAGCCGAGCGCGACGACGGCCGCACCGCCCACCGCGTCCAGCACCCAGTGATTGGCCGTGGCCACGATCGCGGAGACCGTGAACAGCGGGTGCAGCAGCCCCAGCGCCTTCATCCACATCTTCGGGGCCAGCATGACGATGACCACACCGCACCAGAGCGACCAGCCGAAGTGCAGCGAGGGCATCGCCGCGTACTGATTGGTCATCGAGGTCAGCGTTCCGTAGTCCGGCTTCGCGAAGTCCTGCACGCCATGGACGGTGTCGATGAAGCCGAGTCCCGGCATCAGCCGCGGCGGGGCCAGCGGGTAGAGCCAGAAGCCGACCAGCGCGAGGATCGTGGCGAAGCCTATGGAGCTGCGGACCCAGCGGTAGTCCGCGGGGCGTCGTACGTACAGCACACCGAGAATCGCCAGCGGCACGATGAAGTGGAACGTCGAGTAGTAGTAGTCGAAGAAGCCCCGCAGCCAGGGGACCTCGACGACCGCGTGGTTGGCCCAGTGCTCGATGTCGATGTGCAGCCACTGTTCGAGGGTGTGGACCTGCCGGCCGTGGTGTTCGGCGGTGGCACGGCCGACTGTCGCCGCGAGTCTGACATGTGAGTACGCGGAGTACACGACCCTGATCAGAAGCAGTTCCAGCAGCAGATTGGGCCGGCTGAGCACCCGCCGCCAGAACGGCAGCAGGGGGACGCGTCCCCAGCGGGCCGCGACCGGGGCCGCGTGGTCCGTCGGGATCGGGTGTTGCCAGTACGGCGAGGTGCGCGGCAGGAACGGTGCGGCACAGGCCGCGCCGAGCGCCGCGATCAGCAGCACGTTGTCGCGTACAGGGAAGACCACCGCCATGTTCGGCAGCAGCATCGTCCCCGGCAGTGTGAGCACGAGCACCACGACCGCCGGCCACACCAGCCGGTCGGAAGCCCGCTTGCCGACCCGGCCGACCACTGCGAGCAGCACCCACAGCAGCTGGTGCTGCCAGGCGGTCGGTGAGACGGCGACGGCGACACAGCCGGTCACGGCGACGGCGAGCAGCAGCTGCCCGTCGCGTGCGTACCGTATGGCGCGGCGCAGTCCGAGGTAGCAGACGGCGGCCGCCAGCACCACGAACAGCGCGATTTCGAGCGGGCCCCCCAGGCCGAATCGGAGCAGCGCGCCGTGCAGCGACTGGTTGGCCAGGCTGTCCGCGTTGTCGCCGAGCCCGGCGCCCGCGACATGGTGCACCCAGTAGGTCCATGAGTCGTGCGGCATCGCGGCCCAGGCCAGCGCGGTGCAGGCGGCGAACACGATGCCGCCGGTCACCGCCGCCTGCCGGCGGCCGGTGAACCGGAGCAGGACCACGAAGAGCAGCACGGTCGGCTGGAGCGCGGCCGCGAGCCCGATCAGGAGGCCCGAGGCGCGTTCCCCGCGCACCGCGAAACAGGCCAGCAGCACCAGCAGGACCGGCAGGATGCTGGTCTGCCCCAGGTGGAGTGCGTTTCGGACCGGCAGGGAGAGCATCAGCAGGCTGATCGCGACGGGGGCGGCCAGCAGCGAGGTGCGGCGGGAGACCGGGCCCGGCAGCGCGCGGGCGGCGACGATGCCGAGGGCGGCGACGAGCAGCAGCGAACCGAAGGTCCAGGCAACACCCAGGCTCTGTTCGGCGGTCCGTGTCAGTGGCTTCAGCACCAGCCCGGCGAACGGGGTGCCGGTGAACCGGTCGCTGCTGTACAGCGAGCCCGTCACGTGCAGGACACCGTTCTCACCGATCCAGGTCTCCAGATCGGTGAGGCGTTCACCCGGCGGCTGCCGCAGCACCACCGCCATCTGCCGTACGGCCAGTACGGCCACAACCAGCCAGAGCAGAGCCCGGACAGCCCCGGTCCTCGCCCCTGTCGCCGCATCTCCGCGCACACTGTGCTCCGCATCCGCCACGCTGCGCCGACCCTCCCGCCGTTTCCGTGCCCGTCCCTCGACCTGGGCGTGCTGTGAAACCTTCGCATTCCGCTATGAGGTAGACACAATCAACCCCCTCTTCGCCTGACTGTCATCATCCTTTTTTCCAAAAAGTGAAGGACCTGCTGGGCCGGGCCTCGGCGCCGGAACCGGGCCGGTGGTTCCCACGTCCTCACCCGTGTTCGTCGATCGCGGGGGAGGAAGACAGAGCATGCGGGCTGTGCGAGGTGAGGGACACGGATGGGTGATGCGTGCGCTGTCACTGCTGCTGATGCTGGTGTCGCTGCAGCTGGGGTCGCTGATCAGCCCGGCATACGCCTGTGGCTGCGGGGCGATGGTCCCGAGCAGGGAAACCCAGGTCTCGGTCGACCGGGAGACGTCGGTGGTGGACTGGGACGGCCGTACCGAGCAGATCGTCATGCGGCTCACGGTCCGAGGGAACGCCCGCGAGGCGGCCTGGATCATGCCGGTGCCGCACCGGGCGACCGTGGAGCTCGGTGATCCCTCGCTCTTCTCCGAACTCGCCACCCTCACCGCGCCGGTGCAGGCGACCAGACACTACTTCTGGCCGCGCTCCGACGACTGGCCGTTCGCCGGTTCGGGCAACAGCGCGGACGGAGCCGGGGCTCCTGCGAGCGCCGCGCCGCCGGTCGAGGTGGTGGGCCGGGAGCGGCTCGGCCCGTTCGATGTGGCGCGACTGGCCGCGACCGACCCCGAGGCGCTGCAGAAGTGGCTGCAGGACAACGGCTTCGAGCTGCCCGACCGGCTGGCGACGGCGCTGAAACCCTATGTCGACCAGAGGTGGGAGTACGTCGCGATCCGCCTTGCTCCCCGGGACAGGAACAGTCCCCTCGGCGGCGACCTCGATCCGCTGCGGCTGCGCTTCGCCAGCGACCGGCTGGTCTACCCGATGCGGCTGTCGAAGCTCGCCTCGACGCCGCAGCAGCTGGGCCTGTACGTCCTGGCGGCGCACCGGATGGAGCCGCGTGACGCGATCGGCGGCAATGCGCCGCAGGTGACATACGCGGGCAGGATCGACCCCCGGTCGGCACGGGACGACACCGGGGCACTGGAGGCGGTGACGGGTGGGAAGCCGGTGTTCGTCACCGCGATCGAGCAGTCGTTCCCGTACCCGGAGCGGATCGACGGCGATCACGAACTGCGCGCGACCGAGGCCGACACCCCGTACCGGACCATGGTGTACACGGACAGGCTGCTGACCGTGGGCGGTGTCCCGGTCTGGGTGCTGTCGCTGCTCGGGGCCGTGCTGGTGGCGGCTGCGGTGGTGCTGTTGGTGCTGCGGGTCCGACGGCACCGGCCGGTGGTGCCTCCGCCGCCGGTCATGGTTCCGCCGCCGCTGGGATGAGCACCGGGGCCGCTTGCCGCGATCCGAACGCTTGCGTGTGGAGTGAAGCGCCGGTTCCACCGGTCCGTTCGTGCCTCTGGCGGCCGATCCCGCCAATCCATTCGCTCCTCTCATCATGCTCAAGTCAGAATGACCCGCATGACCTGGACCGTGGCCCCCGAACCCTTCGACTCCCCCGACGCCGCGTTGCTGCGTCGCGACTATTACGACGAGGTCGCCAGCCGCTACTGGGGGCGGCCCGCGACCGCCGAGGAGATCGACGAAGGGCTCACCGACGACGGCGCCGACCGGCTCGCTGCGCCCACCGGCCAGTTCGTCGTCGGCCGGTTCGGGGGAAAGCCGGCGGCCTGCGCCGGGCTGCTGGTGGTGGACGCGGACGTCGCGGAGCTGACCCGGGTGTTCGTGCGCCCGGATCACCGCGGTACGGGCGGCGGCGGGCTGCTCCTGGCGGCCGTCGAGAGCGCGGCGCGCACCTTCGGTGTACGCACGGTCAGGCTCGACACCCGCAATGACCTGGTCGAGGCACGGGGGCTGTACGCCAAGCACGGCTATCGGGAGGTTCCGGCGTTCCACCGGCGACAGTACGCGGAGCACTGGTTCGCCAAGGAGCTGTAGGGGTGCAGGAGGCACAGGAAGTGTCCGCGAAGCGGCTCACCCGGGTCGGGCCGCGTGGTCCCGCACCGGCCCGGGGCGGTGCGGCCGCTCCTTGCTCGACCCGTTCGCCTCGGCGGTCAGCTCCGCCACGAGCTTGACCAGGTCCGTCGGCCGTTCCGGCCCCCACCAGTCGCCCAGCAGCTCGGCCATCGATTCCTCACGGGCCTCCGCGAGCTTCACCACCACTTCCGCGCCGGCCTCCGTGAGCACCAGCTGTATGCCTTCGCGCCGGACCAGTCCGCGCTCCTCCAGCTGACGTGCCGCCTCGGTGACCACCCGTAGCGGCACCGGGGTGACCTCGGCGAGCATGGCCGGTTCGACCGTGCCGTGCCGGGCCGTGCGCAGCAGCATCCAGCTCGCCGCGGGCAGCAGGTCGTACCCCGCCTCCTGGTGATCTCCTCGTAGACCTTGCGGCGCCCCGCGCGGGTGGCGAGCACCGAGAGGGCCCGGGCGCATTCGTCGTACGAGGACCGCTCGACCGGGTTCGACGCCAGGGTCTCGGTGGGCTCCGGCGCGGTCACCGAGCCGCGCAGCTTGTCCTCCTTGAGGAACCACGCGAAGACGAAGGCGACCAGGACGACGGGTGCCGCGTACACGAACACATCGGTGATCGAGGTCGAGTACGCATGAAGCACCGAGGGCCGCAGCACGGGCGGCAGCCGGCCGATGGCGCGCGGGTCGGCGGCCAGCCCCCCGGCACTGACCCCGGGGGGCAGGGAGCGGCCGGCGAGCGCCGCGGCCAGCTTGTCGGTGAGCCGGTTCGTGAAGATCGTGCCGAAGACGGCGACACCGAACGAGGCGCCGATGGAGCGGAAGAAGGTGGCCCCGGACGTGGCGACGCCGAGATCCTCGTACGTGACGGCGTTCTGCACGACCAGCACCAGGACCTGCATCACCAGGCCGAGCCCGGCACCGAAGACGAAGAAGTAGATGCTCATCTCCAGCGTGCTGCTGGTCTCCGTGAGCCGGTGCAGGAGCTGCAGTCCGATCGCGGTGATGCCGGTGCCCGCGATCGGGAAGACCTTCCAGCGGCCGGTGCGGCTGACGATCTGCCCGGACACGGTCGAGGTGAGGAGCAGACCCAGCACCATCGGGAGCATGTGCACACCGGACATCGTCGGCGTGATGCCGTGGACCACCTGGAGGAAGGTCGGCAGATAGGTCATGGCGCCGAACATCGCGAAACCCACGACGAAGCTGATGACGGCGACGAGGGTGAAGGTCCTGATCCGGAAGAGCTTCAGCGGGATGACGGGCTCCGCGGCGCGGCGCTCCACGTGCACGAAGGCGATCAGCAGCAGCACACTCAGCACGGCGAGACCGATGATCTGCGCGGAGCCCCAGGCCCAGGTGGTGCCGCCGAGCGAGGCGACGAGGACCAGACAGGTGGCGACGGAGGCGATGAGGAAGGTGCCGAGGTAGTCGATGGTGTGCTGCGTACGGCGGGCCGGTATGTACAGCACGGCGGCGATCACGAGGAGCGCGACGACGCCGATCGGCAGGTTGACGTAGAAGACCCAGCGCCAGCTGAGGTGCTGGGTGAAGAAGCCGCCGAGGAGCGGCCCGAGGACGCTCGTCGCGCCGAAGACCGCTCCGAACAGGCCCTGGTACTTGCCTCGTTCGCGCGGTGCGACGATGTCGCCGACGATCGCCATCGAGAGCACGATGAGGCCGCCACCGCCGAGGCCCTGAAGGGCGCGGAAGCCGATGAGCTGCGGCATGTTCTGGGCGACGCCGCAGAGCGCCGAGCCGATGAGGAAGATGACGATGGCGGTCTGGAAGAGCTTCTTGCGCCCGTACTGGTCGCCGAGTTTGCCCCAGAGCGGTGTCGCGGCGGTCGATGCCAGCAGATAGGCCGTGACAACCCAGGAGAGATGTTCCAGACCGCCGAGGTCGCTGACGATGGTCGGCAGCGCGGTGGAGACGATGGTCTGGTCGAGCGCGGCCAGAAGCATGCCGAGAAGAAGCGCACCGATGGCCACCATGACCGACCGCGTGGAGCGGTCCTCGCCGGGGGCCGGGGCCGGGGGGCTCGGATGCTTGGCCATGGAACATCTCCTCGGATCCGCTACACCCCATCCTGGCCGTTCCGCACGGTTATGGCCTGCCGAGCGGGACCGGGCCCGGGACCTGCGGGGACGGGCCCTGGGCGGGTGTCGCGGCGGGATGCACCCCCGGGTACGCATTTCGGTACGGCGTTGGGCATCCCGGCAGCGGGCTGCATAATCGCAGGCAGTTCAAGGGGAGGGGCCCACCATGACCGGACATATGTGCCCGGAGTGCGGTATGGACAGCAGACCGGACGAGAGACAGGGACCTGATGGAGGCCCGGACGGAGGGCTGCCGGACGGAGGGCTGCTGGACGGGGGGCCGGGCACAAGACCCGGGGCCGGCTGCGCGTGCGGAGAGCGGGCAGCACAGCGGGCCGCCGAGCAACGCCGGGCCGCCGAGCAGCAACGGGCCGCGCGGTCGGCGGCCGACCTGGCGGAGATCGCGGCGGCGGAGGACTTCGATCCGCTGCGTATCCGGCCGTACGTGACGCTGGGGGGCGACGAGACACCGGCCGCAGACCACGCGCAGCAGCACCCGCCGGCGGGGGACGCGGCCACGACGATGCCGCTCTTTCTCGGCCGGGCGACGGCAAGCCCGCCGCCGGACGCCGACGAGCGGGCCGAAGCCCCCGGCACCACGGCCCTCACACCGCACCTCGCACCGGCCTTCGCACCCGCCGACGACCCCGTTCAGCCGCGTCGCCGACGGCCCTTCGCGGCACTCGCCGCAGGGGCGGCCGTGGCCGCGGTGGTGGGCACGGCCGCACTCGCGGGCGGGCTGTTCGACGGAAAAGGCAACGGGGACGCCGACGGGGAACAGCCCCTGCCGAGCACCGTGGCGAGCGTCCCAACGGAGGAGACGGCATCGGCCTCCGCATCGTCCGCACCCTCCGGACCGGCTCCCACGTCACCGCCCGTGTCCGCATCCGCATCCGCATCCCCCTCGGTGAGCACCTCACCGTCTCCCTCCGCATCCTCCGCATCCGCCGCCTCACAGCCGGCCACCGCCTCGCCCTCCGCGTCCACGCCGCACGCGAGCCGTCCGGCCTCGTCCGCACCGCCCGCTTCACTGGCCGGCCCCACGCTGCGCCTCGGCGACCAGGGGCCCGCGGTGGCCGAACTGCAACGCCGGCTGGAGGAGATCTGGCTGTTCCACGGGCGGGACGACGGCGACTTCACGCGGCAGGTCGAGCACGCCGTAAGCGTCTACCAGTCGTACAAATCCATCGAGGGCGACCCGTCGGGGGTGTACGGCCCCACCACGCGCCGCGCCCTGGAGGCGGAGACGACGGGCCGGGGACGCTCCTGACCACCCGGCCCGACGACCCCGCCGCCCGGGACGGAATTGGCTTTCCCGGACAGGTTTTTGTATCGTGATGGAACAAAGTAGCCTCCGCCCGCCACTCCCTGACCGGCGGGCGAGGCTGCTTGTTCTCTTTCCTGCGTCTTTGCTTCCCCCGCGCTCTGGAGCCCGCCCATGCCGGCCACCGTCCTCACTGCCCGAGCCCTCCTTCTCGGCTAATCCTCTGTAGCACTTTCAGAAGATGCGGATTGGTCGGCCCACGGGTCCGGCTCCCACACCAGGTGAAACTCGATCCGGGTCGTGGCACGCGCGTATCCCTCGCGCTCCGCCCGATAGACGGCAACACGGCGTAGCAGCTGGCGGAGTATGCCGCTTCGCTCTCCGTCGTTGATGGTCTCCCACTCGTCCAGCAGCCCGACGATCAGCGGCTCATAGTCGGATACATCGGGCGTCGCCTCAATGACAGCGGACTCAGCGAGCAGGTGTTCGGCCGCCTCGCGCTGGGTTTTGATGCGGTCGCGGGCGGCTTCGTAGACGCCGGACGGGTAGTCGCCTGGGTTGACGGCTCGGTCGGCCTGGAGCCTCGCCAATCCGTCCTGGAGCTTTACTAGTTCGCCTTGCAGCCGAGCTCGCTCGCGAGCTGCACGGGCCCGGTCCTTGGCTACATCACGCCGTTGGCGGGTCTCGCACCGGGCCGCAAGTCACCCTCGGCAAAGGGCCTTCAGCGGGCGCTCAAAGCCGCGGGCTACATGTCCAAGGGCATCCCCGAGGCTAACTCGTACGGGCCCGCGACACAGGCCGCCGTCGCCCGATTCCACCAGGCACACCCCACCTACCGCGCCGCCGGACAGCACTACGACCCCGCCATCGGCCCCAAAGGGTGGGCGGCACTCCACGCCATCGCCTACGGGAAGAAGTGATCGGCGTGAAGCCGACCACGAAGCGCAGCATCCGCACCGCCATTCAAGCCGCTGCGGGTTTGGCCGCCGCGCTCCACGCGATCGTCCAGGCGTCCGGCGTCCCCGAGTCCCTGCCGTGGGTTGCCGGGGCGCTCGCCGTCGCGGCCGGCACCGCCCGAATCATGGCGCTCCCCGCAGTCGAGCAGCTGCTCGACCTCCTCGGCCTCGGCCTCGCCGACACCGGGGGCCGCGAGTGAGCATCCCTACCCCGTCCGATCCGGCCGCGGTCGCGGTCGAGCTGGAGAAGCTGCGCGGCACGATGGAAACGGGTTTCGCCAAGGTCGATGGGTCGCTCGCCCTGCTCGCACAGCGCGGCGATCAGACAGACCGCATTATCGACGACCACGAGAAGCGCCTTGACACCCTCGAACGCGCGCGCTGGCCGCTGCCGTCCATTGCCGCGCTGGTCGGCGTGATCGGCCTCGCCCTAACCCTCTGGCAGATCTCCCAGAAGTAACCGCGCCCCTTCCGCCTACTGGCGGGAGGGGCGCTTTCGCGCGTCCTGGGTCAGTCGAGCGGCGTGGACTGGTGCGCCGCGGCAATGGCATCGATTCGGGCCGCGAGGTCGAAGTCAGCCGCAGTCAACCTGAAGTCGGCATCATGCGTCGTAACCGCGATCCGCAAATGATCGATCCTCAGGTCGATATCCGCGTGGTGACCGATGCGGCGCTCGCGGTCGGCGATATGCACGATCATCGCCACCCCTGCGTGATACCGGATGTCCACTCGGCGCGTGATCTCGTCCCCGTCGCGGGTCCACTCGGGTACCTCGGCGAGCCGCTCCTCGATCTCCTCGTCAGTCAGCGGCTTCGGTACGCCTGCCACGTCATCCCCTCTCGGTCACGGGCTCCAGGATCTCCGTAAGATCCCGGCCGACCGGGGCATCCTGCCACGGCCGCATTACTTGCTCCAGAGTGACCAGTTCCCGCCGCATCCTGGCCGAGCGAGTCTCTACCGCAATCGTGGCCACGGTCCGCGCGATCTCGACCGCTTGGTCCGGCTCCCGCGCAGCCGCCGCAGCTGTCGCCTGCCGAGCCATGTAGACCCCGCGGTCGCGGCGGGCGGTCTCCGGCACGATGGCAAGGACTTGCGACCACAGGGCGCTAGCTTCCGTGCCGAGACCAAGACGCCCGTAGCAGGTGGCCCGCTGCACCTCCAGGTAACCAGGCGTCCTCCGGCAGGCATTGCCCCACGGCAGATCGTCATCGACGCGCGGCAGCAGTCGGCCAGCCTGGTCGATGAGCTGGTCGACCATATGCCGTTCCCCAGTGAGGCTGGCACCGTGGGCCTGCTGCTGCATGGCCATGATGCGCACCTTCGGGACGAGCCGGTCGGCGTCGTCGAGCGCGGCCTCGCACAAGTCGACGACCGCGTGCCCGTCGCCAAGGTCGGTGCGCACCTGCGCCTGGTTCACGAGGGAATACCCGATGAGGTGCGGATCGCGAGACCGCATCGCGATCTCTTGGGTGACGCCGCGCCAGAAGGTTGCGCCGTCCATGTCTCCGGCGTCCTGGAACAGCCACCCGACGAGCGCCGCATAGGCCGCACCGACCCGCAGGAGACCCCGGCGGGTCTCACCCTTCGCGGACCTCACAAGCTTGTCAATGAGCTGGTACTGAGCAGACACGGTACCGATCAGGTCGTGTGGGCCGAGGAACATGTCAGCCCGATAGTGGCCCTCCAACTGCTGCTGGAAGTAGTCGATCAGGGCAGGGTCAACGTGCTGCGGCGCGACCGGTCCCGCAACGAGTGCGGCTGCGGTAACAGAGGCGAAAGCTTGGCGGCGCACCTGTTCCTCTTCGTGGTGCTCGGGCCGAATCCAGCCCGGCGGAGTCGTGAACCCGAGGTCCTCCGGCCAGCGGCCGAGCGCGTCGTGAATGACGATCGCGGTCTCCTCGGCCGGCCACCCGGGGCGGTCGCCTTCCCAGCGTCGCCAGGTGCGGGCTGAGACGGTGAACTGTCGATCATCGAGGAGCTGTTGCCCGTGCTCTGTGATGGCCATAGCGGCGGCTTCGATGGTTCGCCACCCCTTGCGTAAGCGGGCGGCCCGCAGCGCATCGTTGCGGCTCATGGGTCCAGTCTGAGGTGTCATCGCTCGCGCTTCCGGCCGTGGCCGCTACGTGGCCACGCGTGGCTATCCGGCGACCTATTCACTGCTCACCGTGCACGCACATCATCAGGGTGTGACAGCGCGGCCGTACAGCGAACTGGCTGCATTCCCCTCAATCGACGTAGGGCGGGGGCCACTTATGGCAATGACGATCAAGGTGTACGAGGTGGACCGCTACGGCAGAACGCGCGTCATTCGCCCGGAAGCCGAAGTCACCCCGCTCAAGACTGTTGAGCCCCGCACCTCGTTCCCGGCCTGCGAGTGCGGGCGGTGCAAAAAGCCGTGACCGCCTCGACGAAGCCAGTCACCGCGCCGGATGCCGCGTACCGCACCTGGATCGGCCACACCGTGACCTGCGTCACCTGCCGCGCCGCGGTCGCATGCCCCACTGCGGCTCGGCTTGGCCGCGCATGGCGGGAGGCCCGCCGATGAAAACCGAGTCGACCCACCTCATCACCCACGTCTGCTGGGACATGGACCCCAAGACCAAGGCGCGCTGCACCAGGCCGCCTGAGCACAAGGGCGACCACTACGCCCGGTTCGTCCGCCCCTCGTGGGACCGGCCGGGCACCACGTGGCGCAACTGACTCCCACCCGCGGCTGCCATCACGCCGATCGGCCGCGGGTGGGTTCGATCCCGCTCCAGGTCCCCCGAACGGGTGGCCTCAGCGGGTCATCACAGCACGTCCCCAGTGACCGAGCCACCCTGGCCAGGACCCCATACAGGAGGACCACGTGGTGTATCGGCCGCCGTCATGCCCCCACTGCCCCAACCACCCGGCGCTCTGGCGAGACACCAGCCACACCACACCGACCACAGCGGAACGGTGGCACTGGTACTGCGCCGGATGTCTACGGACGTGGGAGCCCACCCTCGAACAGAAGGCGAAGCTCTCGTATGGGACACCAGGAAGACCACGCCATCAGCTGTAGCTCCACGCCGAACTGCCCCGGCACTAAGTCGGTCGTCTACGTGTACGACGATCAGGGCAACTGCATCAGTCAGACCGCATACCCCTGCAACGTCTGCGGGAACTGACGGAGCCACACCGTCCCTAGACCGCCCCGGTCGGCCGCCCCCCGTCGGCCGGCCGGGGCTCATTCGCGTACGAGGTCGGCGAGCGGTACACCGAGTGCGTCGGCGATAGAGAATACCGGAGTCCCGGTCGCGAGTGCGGTCGGGACTCCGTCACATCTCTGGATTGGCCAGAGCAGCATCCTCTTTGTATCGTGGTGAAACAAACTTGTCTCGCATAGAGGATGGCCCCCTTGCCCAGGTCAGAGACCATTGGTGTTTTTAAGGCATTGCTCCTGGACATGGACGGCACCCTCGTGAACTCCGACGCCGTCGTGGAGCGCTGCTGGCGGCGCTGGGCACTGCGGGAGGGGCTCGACCCGGAGGCCGCGCTCAAGGTGGTTCACGGGCGGCAGGGGTACGCCACCATGGCGGTGCTCCTCCCGGACCGTCCGATGGAGCAGAACCACGCGGACAACCGGGCGATGCTCGCCGAGGAGACCGCCGACACCGACGGCGTCGTCCCGATCGCCGGCGCACCCGCCTTCATGGACGCGATCGCCGGTCTCCCGCACGCCCTGGTCACCTCGGCCGACGAGGCGCTGGCCCGGACCCGGATGACCGCGTCCGGACTTCGGATGCCGGTCACCCGCGTCACCGCCGAGAGCGTCGGCGCGAGCAAGCCGGACCCCGAGGGCTTCCTCAAGGGGGCGGCCGAGCTGGGCTTCGCCCCGGCGGACTGTGTCGTCTTCGAGGACTCGGAGGCGGGCATCGCGGCCGGCCGGGCGGCGGGCATGCGCGTCGTGGGCGTCGGCCCGCGGGCCGCAGCACTCTCGCCCGACGCGCACGTCGAGGACCTGACTCGGCTCCGGGTGGAAGCGGCGGCCGACGGTTCGATCCGGCTGCACATCAGCGCGCGATAGCCGGGCCCCGGCGGGCCTCGGTCCGCGACAGCCGGCCTCCGGCAGTCCTCAGTCCCGGTGCAGCCGTCCCCGTGCCACCAGTTCGAGCACGGTCGTGACGGCCACCGCCTGTACGGCCATGAGCGCCACCAGTACGAACAGCTGCACGGCCCCCGCCTGGACCGGCGAGGCGCCGCCCAGCAGCATGCCCACAAAGGCGCCCGGCAAGGTGACGAGCCCCACCGTCCGCGTCTGATCGAGCCCCGGCAGCAGCGCGTCCGCCGCCGCGGGCCGGGCGATCTCCAGCCTCGCGTCACGGTCGAGCAGTCCGAGCGCCATGCCCGCCTCCACCTCCCCGCGCCGGGTCGTCAACTCGTCCAGCGCCCGCCGCCCGCCGAGCACGGTCGCGGTCAGCGCACCCCCGATGAGGATGCCGGTCACCGGGATCAGTGCGATGCCCCGGACCGGGACGAGTCCGGTGAGCAGCAGCAGGGCGACCACCGGCGCGACCCCCGCCCCGATCGGCAGAAACGCCCACCACCAGGTGCGATTGCGGGTGATCCGGCGGCCCGCGGTCCGTACCGCCACGGCGTACATCAGCGCCACGAACGCGAGCAGCGGCGGCAGCGAACGGACCACCCAGCCGATGAGCAGGGAAACCGCGCCGAGTTGGACCGCGGCCCGCAGCCCGGCCAGCAGGATCTCGCGCGACCGGCCGAGCGAGGCCAGGGCGGCGACGGAGGCCGCCGCCGCGAGCAGCAGGGCCAGGACGACCCCGAGCGTGATGTTGACCGGTAGCAGCACGCCGTAACCCTACGACCGGCCGGGCTCGCAGTCCCTGCGCGAATCGGCCCACCGGACCGCCGAATTGCCGGTGCGTCAGCACGTGCGCCCGCACAGATGCGGACGTACGCCCCCATGCCCCGGCCCTGTTCGTCAGAACTCTTGATTGTGACGTGCCCATGTCGCCACTCTGTTACCTGGCGCCCACCCCACGGAAACCTGGCGCCGCCACGATGGCCGGGCCCCACGGGTCACCCGTCCAAGGTCCCCCCACATCAAGGGAGTTCGCATGTCAGGTGTCTACGCGCGTCGCATCGCTGTCGTCGCCGCATCCGCCGCCCTCGCCGCAACCACCGGACTACTCACCGCCCCCGCCGCTCAGGCGGCCATGCCCACCCCGGTCTCCGCATCGACCGCCCGTACCTATCTGAGCGAACTGACGGTTTCCGCGGAGGGCTCCTCGACCGGCTACAGTCGCGACAAGTTCCCGCACTGGATCACCCAGTCGGGCACATGCAACACCCGCGAGGTCGTCCTCAAGCGGGACGGCACGAATGTGACGCAGGACTCCAGCTGCGCAGCCGTCAGCGGAAGTTGGTACTCGGAGTACGACGGTGCCACCTGGACCGCCGCATCCGATCTGGACATCGACCACATGGTCCCGCTCGCCGAGGCCTGGCGATCGGGCGCCAGCAGCTGGACGACCGCCCAACGGCAGGCGTTCGCCAATGACCTGACGCGCCCGCAGCTGATCGCGGTCACCGACAATGTCAACCAGTCCAAGAGCGACCAGGACCCGGCCAGTTGGCTTCCCTCGCGCACCGCGTACCGGTGCACGTACGTGCGCGCCTGGGTGCATGTGAAGCACTACTACAACCTGAGCGTCGACTCGGCCGAGAAGAGCGCCCTGCAGTCCGTCCTGAACGGCTGCTGAACGGCCGCTGCACGACACGGCGAGGACCGCGCCGGGCAACCGCGTCCGGCCCCTCGCCGAAGAGCCGGGGGCCGCTGAGCGGAACCGGCCCGCCCTCCCCCGTCGTTCCGTACCGTACGGAGCCGTGCACGCCGCACGGCTCCGTACCCGTACACCGGGACGACGCGAGGAGGGCACGCCATGGCCGGGCTCCGGCTGGGACCACTGCTGCGGTACGTCGACTGGGAGACCGCCACGACCGCTACCGTCTGGGTCGAGGCGGACCGGCCGTGCACGGCCGAAGTCCGTTGCGCGGACGGCGCGTCGGGCTCCTCCCGTACGTTCGCGATCTCCGGTCACCACTACGCGCTGGTCGTGGTGGCGGGCCTGACACCGGGCTCGACCACCGCGTACGAGGTGCTGCTCGACGAGCGACGGGTGTGGCCGCCCGAGAACTCCCGCTTCCCTCCGAGCACCATCACCACCCCGCCCCTGGCCGAGGAGACGGACCACCGGACCGTACGGGCCGTCTTCGGTTCCTGCCGCTGGGCCGCTCCCCCGGCCGGCGAGCGGGACCTCTCCTCCGGCCCCGGTCCGCGCGCGGACCTGCCGGACCCGGCCGGCCCGGACGCCCTCGACACCCTTGCCACCCGACTCGCCGACGACCCCGACGCGGAACGCCCCGACGTACTGCTGCTCCTCGGCGACCAGGTCTACGCGGACGAGACATCGCAGGCGACCCGCCGCCGCCTCGCCGCACGCCGCGATCTGCGCGAGCCGCCCGGCCCCCAGGTGGCGGACTACGAGGACTACACCTGTCTTTACGACGAGTCGTGGCGCGACCCCGAGGTGCGCTGGCTGCTCTCCACCGTCCCCAGTTGCATGATCTTCGACGACCACGACGTCATAGATGACTGGAACACCAGCGAGGCCTGGCTCACCGCCATGCGGGCCACCCACTGGTGGCATGAGCGGATCGTCAGCGGGCTGATGTCGTACTGGGTCTATCAGCATCTCGGCAATCTCTCCCCCGCCGAACTGACCACCGACCCGCTCTACGCCGCGGTCCGCGCCGCCCCGGACGGCACCGAGACGCTGCGCCGCTTCGCCGCCCAGGCGGACGCCGAACCGACCCGTACGCGCTGGAGCTACCGACGTGTTTTCGGCCGAGTACGGCTGCTGATGGTGGACACCCGCGCGGCCCGCGAGCTCGACGAGCAGCGGCGGTCGATGCTCGACGCCGAAGAGGCGCGCTGGGTGCGCGAGGAGGCCCTGGCCGACCCCGGTTCGTACGACCATCTCCTGATCGGCACTTCGCTGCCGTGGCTCCTGCCGCCGCTCGTCCACGACGCGGAGCAGTGGAACGCCGCGCTGTGCCGTGGCGAGCGCGGCGGGCCCGAGGGGCGCTGGGCGCGCTTCGGCGAAAAGCTGCGCCAACGCTCCGACCTGGAACATTGGGCGGCCTTCCCCGACTCCTTCGGGGAGCTGACCGAGCTGATCCGGCAGGCGGGCCGCGGGCCGGACGCCCCGGCGTCGGTATGCGTGCTGTCGGGCGATGTGCACCACGCGTACATCGCGGAGCCGACATGGCCGGACGGGGTGCCCGGAGGCGCCCCCGAGGCACGCGTCCTCCAGCTGACCTGCTCCCCTGTGCACAACTCGATCCCCGGCGCGCTCAGGGCCGGCTTCCGTTTCGGCTGGAGCCGGGCGGGGCGGCGGCTCGGCCGGCTGCTGGCGCGGCACGGGCGGACGGGCACACCTCCGGTCCACTGGCGCAGGACCGGCGGACCGTGGTTCGGCAATCAGCTCATGACACTCACCTTGCGTGGCCGGAAAGCTGCGCTGACATTGGTTCAGGCCAAGGCGACGAAGGAAGGTGCGCAGCTGGAGACGGTGCTGGACCGCACCCTGACCGACAACCATGGGACAACTTTCAGCCAGTCAACCAAATGTTGAACTTGCAAGCATTGGTGAGGTTTCCCTAATCTGGGCCACTCAATCGGTTCACGTCCCCACCAGACCGAAGGAGCCCTCCCCCCATGCACACACGCCTGAACCAGGCTCAGCCCTATGCCCTCGCCCTGTTCCGGATCGTCGTAGGCCTGCTCTTCGCCTGCCACGGCGCCGCCTCGCTCTTCGGCGTCCTCGGCGGCGCGATGGGCGGCGGTTCCATACCCGCCGGAACCTGGCCCGGCTGGTACGCGGCGGTCATCCAGCTCGTCGGCGGCAGCCTGGTGGTACTCGGGCTGGGCACCCGTATCGCCGCCCTGATCTCCTCCGGCTCCATGGCGTACGCGTACTTCAAGGTCCACCAGCCCGAGGCACTCTTCCCGCTGCAGAACGGCGGCGAGCCCTCGGCCGTCTTCTGCTGGGTGTTCCTCCTGCTGGTCTTCACCGGCCCCGGCGCGCTGGCCCTGGACCGGCTGTTCAGCCGGGGCGGCGCAGACAGCGACGGCGAGGACCGCGCACGCGAGCAGGCGCCGGCCGTAACGGTCTGACGGCCGCAGCGGCGGCCCTGCCGACGGCCGCCACGGCCCGATCCGCACGGGACCGCCCCTTCCGCTCCCGGGCCGTCCCTCACGTACACCCGGAACCTGGGCTTCCCATTTCTGGGTGTACGTGACCTTTCCAACATCGTCCGTATTTGTAGATCACCGGATGAGCCTCAGGCGTACGCTGTACAGCTGGCCCTGCCGCTCCTGCCGCTCCTGCCGCTCCCCTGCGACGTCGCGGCGTTGTTCCGGATCGGGGAGTAGTAGGTGCTTGAGAGTGTGGGTGCGCTGACCGGCAGCCCATGGATCTACGCCGTGGTCGCGGTCTCGGTGCTCCTGGACGTCTTTCTGCCCGTGCTGCCCAGCGGAGTCCTGGTGATCACCGCTGCCACGGCAGCCGCCGCCGGTTCGACGACCGTCGCAGGCGCGGCCTCCGCGACGCGCGCCGCCGAGCAGGTGCCCGAGGTCCCCTCCCTCCTCGCCCTGATCCTGTGCGCGGCCACCGCCTCGGTGCTCGGCGATCTTGTCGCGTACCGGCTGGCCTGGCGCGGCGGCGAGCGCCTGGACCGGGCGATCGCCCGCTCCCGCCGCCTCACCTCCGCGCAGGAACGCCTCGGCGCCGCCCTGGCCCGGGGCGGCGGCATCCTCGTCGTCATCGCCCGCTTCGCCCCGGCCGGACGCTCGGTCGTCTCCCTGGGCGCGGGCGCCGCGCATCGCAGGGCCAAGGAATTCCTGCCCTGGTCGGCCCTGGCGGGCGTGGCCTGGGCCGGTTACAGCGTGGGCCTCGGCTACTTCGGCGCCCAGTGGCTCGGCGCGACCTGGGTGGGCACAGCCGTTTCGGTCCTCGCCCTGTTCGTGGCGGGCGCCCTGGCCGCGTACGTCATGCGGCGCCCGGCAGCGGAAGCCGCCGCCCGGGCATCGACCGCGACGGCCACTACGACGTCCTGACGGCGCCCCGTATCTCCAGACCGTCCAGCAGCCTGGCGGTCGCCTCGGCGATCTCGTCGACGGCCCGGTCGAACACCTCCTGATTGCGCGCGGCCGGAGCCCGGAAGCCGGACACCTTGCGTACGAACTGCAGGGCGGCGGCCCGGATCTCCTCCTCGGTGGCCTCTTCGGGGAGGGCGGGTGGGCGAAGGGTCTTGATACTGCGGCACATGCGTCCAGTGTGACCCGAGCCACTGACAACGGGCGGGCGGGGGCAGGCCTCTGCGACTACGGGCGGGCGGGACGAGCATCTGCGGATGGCATCGGGCCACGCGTCCCTTCGCCGCTCCCGGTGCCGCTCACCTCACCGCTCACCGCTCCGCTCGACGGCGGGGATCTCGTACGTACCGTCGAGGATCTCCGGCCCCGGCGCATAGAGCCCGAGCACGGGTCGGAAGTCCCCGTCGGGCGCGGGCAGCCAGTTCGCCGCCGCATCCGGGGCGGCCGGACGCTCCCTCTGGATGTGGATCGTGAGCGAACCGTCCTCGCCGTGTACGAGACCGGGCGTGCGGTCACCGATCGAGTACCGCGCGGCCGGGTTCTCGACGAGGCGGTCGTCCGGCAGGCCGTACATGGTCACGGACCAGAACGCTTCGACCGGCGGCTGCCGCTCGAAGCGCAGCACATAGGAGTGGGCGCCGTTCAGCCGCTCACCGTCGGCGTCGCGGACGGTGTGGGCGTACACCGCCTCGTACCCGTGACTCCCCCACAGCGCGGTCCGTGCCGCCACCGCTCTGGCCGGATAGGAGGCCTCGCGGTCCGTGATCCGCCACTCCGGGGAGTCGATGGCCCCGATGCCGTGCCAGTCGAGGTTGTAGTCGAAGAGATGCGGATCCATCTCCCAGCCCCCGCGCGCCGCCGCGGGCCGGCTCGCCTCCTCCACCCGCACTCTGCCCCGCGCGAGGCCCTCGGTCAGTGCGTGTACGAGGGAGGGGTCGGCGGACACGTACGGCGAGGGCCCCTCCTCCAGCAGCTCCAGCGGCTGGAACCGGTCCTGATACGCCTGGTCGCCCGCGGACGGCGGAAAGTCCGCCATCCAGACCCTGAGCTGCTCGAAGAACCTCAGCGGCTCCGGTACATCGGGGTCGGGCACGGGCAGTCCCGTGCGATGAGTACCCGGTTCGAGATGCGTGAGGGCGAACTGTGCCTGAAGGGCGCGCACCCGCTCCAGGTCGTCCGGACCGTTGCAGGCGTTGCGGCCGATGACGGAGACGACGGAGGTCGGTGCGTCGATCACCCCGCGCACCCCGTCGGGCACGCTGCCCGACCAGCCCGGCGGTACGACGAGCCAGTCCCCGGCCCCCGTACCGGTGGCACGTCGGCCGACGTACGCGAAGTTGTTGGTCCAGGCGTCCACGAACTGCAGCACGTAGTACGCGCCGCCCGTGTCGGGGACATGGAGCACGACCGGACCGCCGGAGAGGTCGAGGTGCGCGATCGAGTGGACGGTGTCGTTGTCGGCGGGCACGAAGTGCGTGTAAGGGAAGCCCAGTTGAGCGGAGTGCGCGAAGTGGTTGAAGGGAGTGGGCGGCAGCGGACCGAAGCCCGTGTGCATGAAGTCCTCGACTGCCGACAGGCCATGGACCAGCGGACAGCCGTAGACATATGCCTCGGCGGCAAGAGCGACCAGCTCTTCCGTGTTCTCCTTCGACACCGCAGTCCCTTCGCTCACTCACTGCACCCGCTCACGGCAAGGGCCGGCGTGGACCGCCTCCGCCCAGGAAGGCCGAGTCGGGTCCGTACACCCTGACGGCTCAGATGACCGCCTTCGAGGTCTCCGTGCACAGGGCCCAGATCACGAATGTGTCGATGGCGATGGAGATGATCGCCCAGATCGGCTGGTACGGCAGCCACATGAAGTTGAGGACCAGGCTGACGGCGGCAAGTACGACACCCGTGACACGGGCCCAGGTGGCGCCCTTGAGGATGCCCCAGCCGACGAATCCGAGCAGGACGCCGAAGACGAGGTGGATCCATCCCCATGCGGCCACATCGAACTTGAACGTGTAGTTGCTGAGGCGCGCGTAGACCTCGTCGGAGGCGATACCGCTGATGCCCTTGATCACTCCGAAGACACCGTCGACGAGAAGCAGCACACCGGCGAACATGATCCCGCCGGCCGCCCAGGGGTTGATGTCCCCCTGGTCGGCGGAACGGGCCGTGCCGGGCGCGTGCGCTGAATGTGCCATGGGAACTCCTTGGCCGGAGCGGGACTGCAGGACAGAACCGACCCTGCGTGGCGCCTTCCCGGGCGACCACCCGGACGCGCCCGTACGGGTGATGCCCCTGGAAGCGCGGCGGTGGAGCCGGGCAGCCGTGCGTCATGCGAGAACCCGGTCCGTGAACAGGTCGGAGCCGAGCGGCCGGAGGGGCTGAACAGCTGGGGCTGCGGTGCCGGGGCTAGTGCTGTGACCGGAGAGGTTTGCCGGAAAGCTCGCGGCGTCCGGTGCGGTGCATCGCAAGGCGGAGCATTGCCCGCGTACTGGATGTACTCGGGTGATGCGACAACGCGGCGAGGTGCCGTTCCGGGCGTCGCGAGCCGGTGAACCTTTCCGGTCGCAGCACTAGCGCGTCGGGAACCGCGACACCTGCGCGACCCTGCATGTGAGCCTGCCCGTGAATTTCCCCAGCCCCTGGGCCCCGTCCACGGACTTCTGCCCGGCATCCAGGCTGGACGACGACGCCGGCCCCTCGCCGTGGCGCGTACCGTCCCCGTCCATGAACTCCACGTTCACGATGCAGGACGCCCGTGCCCCGGAGTGGTTCACGATCTCCACTTCCGCCGCGGGCCACTGCTGGTACGGCGAAGGCTGTCGATCGGGCTGAGGCGGCGGGTAGCCGTACGACATCGATTCCCCCCACGGGATGGATGGTACGGATGGTGCGGATGTGAAGGAGACACGGTACGACGTGAGCGGGCTTGAGTCTCCCGTAGGGGGAGGCGTGAGAGTGGGGACATGGACGGCGACGCGCTCCACTCGATCGGTGATCTGGCCAGGCTGACCGGGCTGACGGTCAAGACCATCCGGTTCTACTCCGACCGCGGGATCGTGCCGCCGACCGACCGCAGCCCGGCCGGCCACCGCCGCTACGGCATCGACGCCGCCGCACGCCTCGACCTGGTGCGTACGCTGCGCGACCTGGGGCTGGACCTTCCCACGATCCGGAAGGTCGTGGACCGGGAGCTCTCGCTCCCCGAGGTCGCCGCAGCGCACGCCGAGGCCCTGGCGGTGCAGATCCGCACTCTGCGCACGCGGCACGCGGTGCTGACGACGGTGGCCAGGCGCGGGTCCACGTCTGAGGAAATGGATCTCATGCACAAACTGGCCACGCTCACGGAGGTCGAACGCCGACGCCTGATCGGCGATTTCCTCAACACCGCGTTCGGCGGCCTGGACGCCCCCGCCGGGTTCACCGGAATCATGCGCTCGATGACCCCGGAGCTGCCCGGCTCCCCCGACACCGAACAGGTGGAGGCCTGGGTGGAGTTGGCCGAACTGTCCCAGGACACCGACTTCCGCGCCGCGCTGCACAGCATGGCTCAGCACCACGCGGCCGAGCGCGCCCGGGGCGATGCGACCGGCCTGCGCCGCGACCCGGCAGCAACGGTCCGCGCCCACGTCGCCCCGGCTCTGACGGCCGGCATCACCCCGACCTCGCCACAGGCGGACCCGATCGTCGAATCGGTCGTGACCGAGTACGCACACGACATCGGCCACCCCGGCGACCTCGCCCTCCGCCAACGACTGCTGACCCTGGTGGAGACCGCGAGCGACCCTCGCCGACAGCGGTACCTGGAGCTGCTCGCAGTGATCAACGCCTGGCCTCCCCCGGACGAGCCGACACCGGCATTCACGTGGTTCACGCAGGCGCTGCGCGCCCGGCCGCGGGGCACCTCTGATGCGGCTGCACCGGGTCGAACCTAGACTGACGAAGCCCGAAATGTCCCGAATGAGGGAGATATGCAACATGGCCAAGCGAGGAAACAAGCGCCGCGCCCGCAAGAAGAAGAACGCCAACCACGGCAAGCGTCCCAACGCCTGAGCCGACCGAGCAGACAGCCCGGGGGGACGCCGACTCCACGTTTGAGAGGCGTCCCGTCCGTGGCTGCAGGATGATGAGGCTTGTCCGGAGCGCACGACCGGGCCGGTCTGGATCGCCGCGGGTGAAAAGCCGACCGTCCTGCTCATGGAGCGCACCGGTCGACGCGACGGCGACGGTCGGTACGGTCCGCGAGCTCATGCCCCATCAGAACCACCGCTCCCGCCGGGTCGGGCCCGACAGGATCCCCGGCGAGCCGGTCCGGCCCCCGCTGTCGACGCCGGGGCACGGCGCACGGCATGACAACGGGGCGATCGGGACACCGCACGCCCAGGGTTGACTTTCGGCAGTGCCGGGACGCCCCTCGGCTGCGTACCGTCGTACGGGTGTACAGAGCAATGATCAGCGGTGCGGCCCGGCGGGCCGTCGAACCGGGGAGCCTTCTGACCGTTGTCGCGGCGGGCTGTGTCGGGCTGAGCGCCGTCAGTTTGTGGTGGGCCCTGCCCGCGGCCGCAGCGGCCTTCTTCGCCGGTCGGGAGCCGGGAAGGACCGGACCCACGATCCTCGTGCTCGTCGCGGTCGTCGCGGGCGGAGTCGTGGCAGTGGCCCTGGTGCCCTCGTGGCTGCTGATGGCGGGGCGATTCGTCGCCGTGGTGGTGATGGCCGCGATGCTGCCCTGGTTCGCCGGGCGCTTCTGGCGCCAGTACCAGGAACTCGTCCGGGCGGGCTGGGAGCGGGCCGGCCGGCTGGAGCGCGAACAGCAGCTCGTCGCCGAACAGGCGCGTTCCCGGGAACGGGCCCGGATCGCCCAGGACATGCACGACGTCCTCGGGCACGACCTCAGTCTCATCGCCCTGTCGGCGGGCGCCCTCAAGCTCGCCCCCGGCCTCGACGAGGCCCAGCGGGCCGCGGCCGGGGAAATCCGGGCCCGGGCGGCCGCGTCGGTGGAGCGGCTCGGCGAGGTGGTCGGCATCCTGCGCGAGGAGGCGGACGACGAGCCGCCGCGGCCGCCCGGCACCGGCATTCCCCGGCTGGTCGAGGAGGCCGCAGCCGCCGGCCTCGCGATCGGCCTGCGGATCGACGGGGACGCCGACGGGGTACCGCCACCGGCCGCGCGAGCCGCCCACCGCGTCGTCCAGGAGTCCCTGACCAATGCGGCCAAGCACGCGCCGCACGCATGGGTGAGCGTGGAGGTGACGCACACGGCCGAGGAGACGACGGTCCGGGTAAAGAACGGGCCCTCGCCCGCGCGGAGCGGTCCGGAGGGCGTGCCGGGCACAAGGCGAGGCCTGATCGGCCTCGACGAACGGGTGCGGCTGGCGGGCGGCACGTTCGAACACGGTCCGTACGCGGGCGGCTTCGAGGTCACCGCGCGGATACCGCACACCCCGCCGGCCCGCCGACCTGCCGCGGCACCCCGGCCGTCGGCCCCGGCACTGCCCCCGGAACACCGGCACGCTCGCAGCCGTGCCCGCCGTGCTCTGGCCACCGCGGTCGTGCTGCCCCTGGTGGCGTGGGCGGTGCTGGGTGCCGCCCTCATGGGCTGGGACATCCGCTCGGCCCGGCAGTCCGTGCTGGACCCGGGCGACTACGCCCGGCTGCGGGTGGGACAGGATCGGGACACGGTGAAACGGCTGCTGCCCGAGCGCCAGACCACCCAGCGGCCGGTGGTGGCCGGGGAACCGAAGGGAGAAGGCACCACGTGCGAGTACTACGCGATGACGGCGGACCGCTTCGACGACCGGTCCGGGGACACCTACCGGCTCTGTTTCCGGAACGGCAGGCTGATGTCCAAGGAGGCCCTGACCCCATGAGTGCACCATGCAGGGAAGGAACGGTGCGCGGCCGATGATCCGGGTGCTGATCGCCGACGACGAGCCGATGATCCGCAGGGGCGTGGGCTCCGTGCTGTCCACCGATCCGGAAATCGACGTCGTCGCCGAGGCCGCCGACGGGCACGACGCCGTGGAGCTGGTCCGCCGCCATCGCCCGGCCGTCGCCGTGCTCGACATCCGGATGCCCGGGATGAACGGCATCGAGGCGGCGGCCGAGATCCGGCGCACCGTGCCGGAGACGGGGATCGTGATGCTCACGACCTTCGGCGAGGACGACTACATCCTCCAGGCGCTCGGAGGCGGCGCCGCGGGCTTCCTGATCAAGTCGGGCGAGCCCGAGGAGCTCATCGCGGGAGTCCGCGCGGTGGCCGACGGCGCCGCCTATCTGTCACCGAAGGTCGCGGCGCGGGTCGTCGCCCATCTCTCGGCGACGGGCGCGGGCGCTCTGGCCGGCCGCCGCACCGCCGCCCGGGAACAGGTCCGTGCGCTGACCGGCCGGGAACGCGACGTGCTGGCCTTCCTCGGCAGCGGGCTGTCCAACGGACAGATCGCCCGGCGGCTCCATGTGGTGGAAGGGACGGTCAAGGCCCATGTGAGCTCCGTCCTGGCCAGGTTGGGTGTGAACAACCGCGCCGCCGCGGCGGTCGTCGCCCACGAGGCCGGGATCGTCACGCCTGCCGAGCCGCCTCCCGAGCGCTGACGCCGCGGTCCGGGCCAGCGGCAGGAAGGCGAGCAGCGCAGCCGCCGTCACCGAACCCCCGAGGACCGCACCGGCCAGCACGTCGTGCGGGTAGTGCACCCCCACCAGGACCCGCAGCAGCGCCGCCGCGCCGGCCAGCGGCAGGGTGACGGCGGCGAGGCGCGGCCGCAGCACGGCCAGGCCCACCGCGAGGCCGGCGGCCAGGGTGGCGTGGTTGCTCGGGAAGGACCAGTCGCCAGGAGCCGGACACTCGGCGACGGCCTCCGCGCCGCTGTGCAGGGCCCGGCAGGGGCGCGCCTCGTCCACCACCTGCTTCACGGCCTCGCTGACCGCGTAGGCCAGTACGGTCCCGACGCCGGTGAGCACGGTACCGGCGGACAGCCGGGTGTCCCCACGCCGTACGGCACTCCACCAGGTCCACACCAACAGCAGCCCGAGAGCCACCAGGGTGCCCTCGGTCGCCACCTCCAGCAGCGGCCCCGTCCATGAGGGACCGTCAGCCACCGCCCCGGTCACCGACCGGTACGCGGACGCGGACGCGCCGCCCGTCACCTCCACGGCTCCGGCCCTGCCCGATCCGCCCGGGGCAAGCCCCACGACGACGGCCGCGCCCGCCCCCAGCACGACACAGGCGGCCAACGGCCGTCCGTTCCGGGTCCTGTTTCTTCCGGTTTCTCGCTTCATGGGAAGTGAACCTAGAAGCCGGGAAGGCGGGAAACCCGGGCCGAAGGGCAAGGGCCTCCCTCTGACGATCGTCAGGGGTGCCCGTGCCTGCGGGGCGGGTTCAGCGGCCCTGATGCATTCGATCGAGGTCGCGGGTGTGGATGCGACCGGAGGACGGAAAGCCGTCGCTCCGGGGGAGCACGAACGTCGGCACGGAGGCCGCCAGCTGGGCGGAGGCCGTCCATGGCAGCGCCGCGCCCGCCCTCGGTCTCCCGCCGGACCACCGACGCTCCGAGAAGATTTCAGGAAGGTTCGCGAAAAGGGGACTGCGGCGGCACCCTTCGCGTGCCGGTCAGGACTCGGTCTTGATCTTCTTCATGGTCAGGTGCGATTCCGTGCGCAGGACTCCGGGCAGTCCGGTGAGCTTGCCGGTCAGGAAGGCTTCATAAGCGGCGTGGTCGGCGACAGCGACACGGAGGAAGTAGTCGGGGCGCCCGAAGAACCGCCGGAGCTCGACGACTTCCTCGTAGGAGGACACGGTGTCCTCGAACTCCTGGACCGTCCTGCGGTCGGTGGCGTACACCTCGACGTCGACCAGGACCTCCAGTTCCCGGCCTACGGCCGCGGGGTCGATGACTGCCCGGTAGCCGGAGATGACGCCGGACTCCTCCAGTCGCTTGACTCGACGCAGGCACGGCGGCGGGGTCAGACCGACGCGCTTGGCCAGCTCGACGTTGGTCAGCCGCCCGTCCTGCCGGAGGTGAAACAGAATTTCACGATCGATCGCATCGAGGTCCATTTCATTGCTCACAGAGCCATCCTAGAGCCACAAACAGCAACCATATAAGGCCCGATTTGACCTAAAATTTCTCTATGGGAATACCTCCTGCCACTGTCGGCGGCCCTGCTCGGCCCGCCCCTCCTGCCCCCTCACCGCAGACAGCCTCCGAGGCCCGGGCCGCATTCAAGGACTCCGCCTCCGTGGGCCTGGGGCTCGTCCCGCTCGGCCTCGCCTTCGGCGCACTCATCACCCAGTCCGGCCTCGACTGGTGGTGGGCAAGCCTGTTCACCACATTCGTCTACGCCGGATCGTTCGAGTTCTTGCTCATCGGCCTGGTCACTGCCGTCGCCCCGCTCGCGACGGTCGCTCTGACCGCCCTCCTGGTGAACATCCGGCACGTCTTCTACGCGCTGTCATTCCCGCTTCCCGGCGTGCACGGCCGCCTGGCCAAGGCATACAGCACCTTCGCCCTCACCGACGAGGCGTACGCGCTGACCAGCGGCGTGGAAGCCCGGTCCTGGTCCGGTCGCCGGATCCTGTGGCTCCAGGTGTTCATGCACCTGTACTGGGCGGGCAGCGCCACCATCGGCGCCCTGCTCGGCTCGCTCATCCCTGACAGCGTCACCGGTCTGGACTTCGCCCTGACGGCCCTGTTCACCGTCCTCGCACTCGACGCCGTCCGGGACCGGCGCAACGACCTGCCCACCCCCGTCCTCGCTCTCCTGAGCGCCCTGGCCGCCCGGCTCGTGTTCCCCGGCCAGATGCTTCTGGCCGCCTTCACCCTGTTCACCGCCGGGCTCCTGGTCCGCCGCCACCTCACCGCCCCCGAAGGGCCCGCCCGTGCCTGACACCGCCTACCTCATCGCCGCGGTCGCCGTCTCCGCCGCCGTCACCTGGGCCCTGCGCGCCCTGCCCTTCGCCGCCCTCACACCACTGCGTGCGAGCAAGACCGTCCAGTACCTCAGCACCCGCATGCCCGTGGGCGTCATGGTGATCCTGCTCGTCTACTGCCTGCGCGACCTGCCCGTGACCGAGGCTCGGGCCCTTGCTCCCCTGGCGGCCCTGGCTGTCACCGTCGGCCTGCACCTGTGGCGCCGCAACGCCCTGCTCAGCATCCTCTGCGGCACCACCACCTACGTCGTCCTCGCCAGCACGCTCCTCGCGCACTGACGCCCGACCCCCGGCACCTCGCCCCGCCAACTACCCCCGGCCATAGGCCCATTGCCGGGACATCGCCGTTGTCAGCGACTGCCCCCGGCACCATCGCGCTCAACGCGATCACGTACAACGGCGATTCCCCGCTTCTTCCGGCAGGGCGCCGGCCCAGGTCGGCCCCCTCGATGAACCACCGGCATGACGGTCACTGAGGTCTGCCCACCTGGCAACACGGGCTGCTCGATGGCCGGCTGCGCCAAGAAGGCTCCTTGGTGCCCCACCCGCAGCAGTACATCCTCCACAGGATCGATGGCTTGATCCACGTCAAGGCTCGTTCACAGCCCTTCAGCCCCGATCTCCCGTAGTACAGCGGGCTACATGATGATGTGAGGCATCGGGATGTCGTGCGGCCGGCGTGCCGCTTCTCGTGTCGTCCTTCATCGGTCGGGCGACCGGCCGTTAGGCTCGCTTCGCCACAAAAGTCCCGATCTTCACGGAGGGCAGGACGACGAGAATCAATCGAGAGCGCCTCGTCAGAACGCTGACGTTCTGGCTGCGGCCGGCCTTCGCGTTGCGAGTCATCAACCGGTTTCAGAAGATCGTGGGTTTCGACCGCTCGATGGCCCTGGCGTCCAGCGCCCTGACGGCATTGGTCCCGCTCTCCATCCTCCTCGGCGCTGTCTTGAGCAACTTCGTGCACTACGACGCCGCAGAGCGGATCATCAGGCGCTACAACCTCACCGGAGCAGGGGCCACAGCAGTCAGCTCGCTGTTCTCTCCTGCCGAAGCGGCCAGCGCGAGTGTGGGCATCTTCGGGGTCGTGTTTCTGACGATCTCGGTGCTGAGTTTCGCGCGAGCCGCACAGCGACTCTTCGAACAGGCGTGGGAGCTCAAGCCCCTCAGTGTGCGCAACACGCGCAACGGCTTGTGGTGGATTCTCACTCTCGGCGGCTACGTAGTGGTCACCACATTGCTCTCCGCGCTCCGTGGCGGGGGCGCGCTGGATCTGGCCGCCTCGCTGTGTGGGGTACTGGTGACCGCCGCATTCCTCGTCTGGAGCGGCCGGATCCTGTCGGCGAAGCGGATCAGCCGGCCGGACCTGCTTCCCTTCGGCGTCACCGGCGCCGTCCTGACGGCGGCCTACTCAGTGGGCGCAACCATCTACATGCCGCATCTCTTCAATTCCTCCGCAGCACGCTACGGAGTGGTCGGTGCTGTCTTCGCGATGCTCTCTGCGCTCTTCGCCGCCATGCTCGCCCTGGTTGCATCGGCGGCACTGGGACGAGAAGTACGAGACGAGCTCAGCCGGATCCGTCAGGGACACCGCCCTTCCGACCACGAGGTCCGCCTGCAGTGGGACAGGGTGGTCGAGCAGACTCGGTCGCGGTGGCGCACGGCACGGGAACAGGTCTCTCATCATCGGATCAAGGGCTCGAACCACTGACGGGCACGGCCGGCCACCGCCCGACGCGGTCGAATGCGACGAGGAAGCGGATCCGGAAGAGTTGCGGCTCCTGGCGACAGACCTCGCCGGTCGCCGACAACCGCCTCGGTACCCAGCTCGAAATTCACAGAAACCAGATCCTGCTGCGCGGTCCTCGCAGAAGGAACGCCTGCGGGGGCGAAGAAGCTGCCGGCCCTGATCCTGTCGGCCGGTCGTCCTGATGTCTCGGTGCAGGTCGGCAACGGGGGCGACGGGAGGGGGCTCAACTGTGACCCCCTCGGCCCGAACCATCGGCACAACGGTCACCGCGGTCTGTCGGCCCGGCCACACGGGCTGTAGGGATCAGCCACGGTGGCTGGTGGTCGGTGTGGTTGCTGCACTTCTTTGCTGTACTGCTCGTCTGCTGTACTGCTCGCCTTGGGGACGGACCGATACGGGGCGGTGGAACGGTGAGCGTAGGCAGTCGCGGAGTGCTGGCAGTCGTAGGTACGGCAGCCGATGGAATCGAGACGCTGCGCGCTGGACTGGTGGAGCCGGCCATCGCCCTCGGCTGGCAGGTAGCCGTGACCCTGACGCCGAATGCCGCCCGATGGTTGAGGGCCAACGGCGAGCTGGACCGGCTGGAGACACTGACCGGCCTGCCGGTGCGGGACACACCTCGTCTGCCGACTGAGCCCCGCCCCCACCCGGTCGCCGACTGCTACGTCGTCGCCCCCGCGAGTGCGAACTACATCGCCAAGCTCGCGACGGGCATCGCCGACAACCAAGCCCTGACGCAGGTGAGCGAGGCGCTCGGCACGATCGGCGTCCCCGTCGTGGTGTTCCCCCGGGTCAACGCAGCTCATGCAAGACATCCGGCATGGCAGGGGCACATCGAGTCACTGAGGAAGGCCGACGTGGATCTCGTCTACGGCCCTGACGTCTGGCCATTGCATGAACCCCGCGAGGGCCCAGAAGTTCGAGAGCTGCCATGGTCCACGATCATGGAGTCCGTCCAGGAGGCGGCAACCGATGTTTCTCGCCGGTCGAACTGAGCCCCATCAATGATGACCCGTGGCTGAAGCCCTGGTCACCGGGCCACTCACGTATGCTCTTCGCTCCCCAACCACCCCACACGCTTCACGTTCCGACGAACCAACAGTTCAGAAGCCGAAGAAGCGACACGCCGGGTTCCCGACCTGCGGTCACGTCATCGATCAACACCGTGACCTGCTGCTGAGCTGTCGGCAGTTGACAGAGTTGGTCATCGTTGAGCGCCCTACCACGGCCCCGAGACGGCCCCGGGATGGCGCCCCTGGGATGCGATGACAGAAGAGTCAAGGGACCCTGGCCGCCGGGCTCGGCGGACTCATAGTCTCCGGGCCATGGAATGGACAGCGTTGGTCGCCACGGCGGTGGGTGCGGTGATCGGGGTGGGCAGCACGCTCGTCACAGACCGAGTACGTTGGCGACGGGACAACAACGAGGCCGCTCGCTACCACGCCGGGGCGACCCATCAATCAGCATCGATGTCGCCACCACAGGCCTCCACGACCACATCCGGCTCGCCCTCTTCGACGACGGCGAGATGGAGGCGCTGCTGTCGCCCAAGGCTGCACGCACACTACGCGACAGACTCGACGAGGCTTTGCGCAGCCGCTGACCGCACCCCGTTGCCAGTCCCGAACCGAACCGTGGGCTACGTCCCCATTCGCACTTCATGGCTGCGGCGCTGCTGGACCGAGGCCCCTCCTGACGCGAGTGATTGCGAGAACGGGTAACGCCGAGCTGATCCGAAGAGTCGCCGAGTGGCGTTCAGAAACGCCCTCGATGCGTTCGTGAGGGAGAACAGCGGCCCTGGATCGCTACGGCTGTATGACTGCATCTACTCCGCAGAGAACCGCGGCGACCATTGATGTCCGCTGTCGTTGATGTCAGGCGTGGATGTCAGGCATGGCTGTCGGCCTGCCCCTCGGTGCCTGTGGTCGCTCGTGTTGCTCGTTCGGGTGCGTATCTCGTGCGGGTTCTGGCTCAGATGTCCAGGCTTGGCCTCACGATGTGTCTCCTCGTGAAGGTGAAAGAACATGCCGACGTACGTCACCTTGCTGAGCTGGACCGATCAAGGGGTCCAAAACTACAAGGACACCGCACAGCGCGCCGAGGCCTTCGGGTCAGCGGTACAGAAGCTCGGGGCGAAGCTCCTGAGCATCTACTGGACCGTCGGTCCGTATGACCTCGTGGCCATCGTCGAGGCACCCGACGACGAAACTGCCACGGCAGCACTCCTGCAGCTCGGTGGGGTGGGCAACGTCCGGTCCACGACTCTGCGGGCCTTCGGCCCAGAAGCGATGGAGCGCATCATCGCCAAGGCGGCTGGCTGACGACTCACGTCGTTCAGGACACCCAGCGCGAGGCAGTGAGTCGCCTGGACCGCATGCTCAAGCAGCGTGCCGGCCGTGAGTGACCACACCCATGACTCAGAAATGGATGCCAAAGGCCCCCAACCGTGATCGGTTGGAGGTGAGAGATCAACGACCTCACCAAGCGGATAACCGAAGCAATTAAAGCGACTGCTCCTGATCTGCTCGCGTCCACGGCGTCGGCCCGGACAGCGCCGCCGTCCTGCTCATCTCGGCCGGTGACAACTCCGAACACCTCGGCAACGAGGCGTCCGGAGCCTTGAACCCGTAGAGAAGGTTTCTACTCACTCCGCCCCCACGGGCGCTTTATCGAGCAGTGGTGGTGACGTCGCTTGTCGACGGGCTTGGGAGGCGCGCCGTCACGCTGGTGCACCCGCCGACGTACCCGGTGACTGCCTACCGTCGAAGGAAAGGCACAAAAGTACGAGGCCAAGCACCTGTGCCCCGTCAAGAATGTTCGTATGACGATCACTTCGCAGGCTCGCTCATTCGACTTGGCTGCCGCCAGTTACGCTGCGAACCGCCCTTCATACCCGCCCGCCTTGCTCGACGCGGTCGAGGAACTCACCGGCTGCCCCCTGAAGGACGCCCGTGTCGCGGACGTCGGGGCCGGCACCGGACTGGCGACGACGCTCCTCCGCGCCCGCGGTGCGAACGTCATCGCGGTCGAGCCCGGCCCCGGAATGGCCTCGCAGTTCCGCCTCAGCCTGCCCGGAGTCCCGCTCGTGATCGGTGACGGCAACAATCTGCCGCTGGCCTCCGGCTCCATCGACATCCTCACGTATGCCCAAGCCTGGCACTGGACCGATCAGCGCAAGTCCGTACCGGAAGCTCTCCGAGTCCTTCGCACCGGTGGTGCACTCGCCCTCTGGTGGAACGACTCAGACAGCGCTGTTCCGTGGATTGCCGACCAGGACGCCCGCCTGCGGCGCCTCTTCGGAGCCGCCGACAGCGCCCCCGATCCCATGGCTCGATTCCGCGGACTGCCGCCCCAGCTCGGCTTCGTCAACCGGCACGTGCCGTGGACCCGGAGCGTTCCTCTCGACAAGCATCTCGCCAACCTCTCCAGCTACTCCGACTTCCTCGTTCTCGGCAAGGAGGCGACCAACACGTTCCTTGCCCAGGAACGCGACCTCCTCGCCAAGGTCTTCCCGAACGGGACGGTCGAGGAGCACTACGTGGTCAGCTTGGCCGTTGCTACCCGTTGACGCAGCACTGCGGCAGGCTGACGACCTTCCCCGGGCGGCGAATCCCGGTGATCCGTTTTACCGAACCGCCGCTGGCGGACAGCGGTGCCGTCATTGCCCGTGAACACTCACTGCGAGGCTGGGCACGAACTGCTGCTCGAACAGATCGACAAACGCTGTCGCTGGCTAGGTGAACGAAGCCGGCGGGTTGGCGCGTGATCACCACCTGTTGATGGTCAGTCCTAACGGCTGAGTGGTCGGCTCCGAAGTCCTTCGGGGGTTGACTCCGGAGCCGATGTCGTGGGTGGTGCCTTCTCAGATGTCGGGGGCGGTCGTTCGGGTTCTCGTCCCAGATCACCGAGCTTCGCCAGCCTGATGGTCGGGCAGCGCCGAGTAGTGCTGTGCAGATGTCAAGATCTCACCGTTGGTGCCGACTCTCGGGTGAACGGTGCCCACAAGCGCCGCAGCCAAAGACCGAGAGGGCATGAACATCATGCAGAAGCTTGTGCAACAGGCCATTGACCAGCTGGTGGAGTCGGGCGCCGAGCTGGGGATCCAGGTCGCGGTGTATCAGCACGGTGAGTTGGTGGTGGACGCGGTGGCGGGCGTCGCCGATCCGGACAGCGGCCGTCCGGTCACCTCGGACATCCCGTTCTACAGCGCCTCCACCGGTAAGGGTGTGACCGCGACGGTGGTGCACGTCCTCGCAGACCGCGGCACCCTTGACTATGACACGCCGATCGTGGAGCTCTGGCCCGAGTTCGGCGCCCACGGCAAGAACAAGGCGACCATCCGCCACGCGCTGACCCACTCCATCGGCGTCCCGGCAGTGCCGTCCGACCTCACGGTGCAGGACCTGGCTGATTGGGACAGGATGTGTGCCCTGATCGCCGACTCCGAGCCCTGGTGGGAGCCCGGGACCAAGACCGGCTACCACGCGATGACCTGGGGCTTCGTGATGGGCGAAATCGTTCGCCGGGCCACCGACAAACCGATCTCGCACGTACTCAGGCAGGAGGTGGCGGCTCCGCTGGGCATCGCCGACGAGCTGTTCTTCGGCGTCCCGGAGTCCGAGCTCGGCCGACTCGCCCGACTCGAGGACGCGCCCGGTACCGCCGCGATGATGGCAGCGATGCCCGCCGACATGCCAATGCTCAAGGCCACGCCGCCCGCCGTGACCCCCAGCGCCAAGTACGGAAACAGCCCCGTAGTGCTCACTTCGGACATTCCCTCAGGCGGCACGATGTCCGCCCGCGCGGTGGCCAGGATGTACGCCGCGCTGCTTGGCGAGGTGGACGGTGTCCGGCTGGTCTCGGACGAGCGGCTGCGCGAGGCCACGGCCCTGGCCACGGCCGACGTCGACCAGATGGTCGGTTTCCCGACACCGCGCGCGCTGGGCTACAACCTCGGCAGGCCCGGGGCCAACCCGCAGGAGACGCTGAGCGCTTTCGGCATGCCCGGCATGGGAGGCAGCGCGGCGTATGCCGACACAGCGACCGGCATTTCCTTCGCGCTGACCAAGAACCGGTTCTTCCCCGGTCCTTCCGCCGCGGTCAATCAGATCAGCGAGCTCGTCGCGAAGGCCGCCACCAGCTGAGACTCTCCGGTCGAGCGCAGCTGAGGCCAGGCGGTGCGGGCACGGCCGGTCAGCCTCCGGGTCAGTGAGGTCTCGGTGGACTCGGCGGGTGTGGGCGGGGCGGCCATCCTGCCCGTTCTGGATGCCGTGTCCGATGGATGGACGGCTTCGCTGCAGCCGTCGTGGACACGGCAGCCTGCCGCTGTCTTGACCCACTTATCACGATCGGCCTGTCTGCCATGTCCGTTGCCGCTCCATCCAGGCCCTTCTACTTCTCCGCCGTGCATCGCAAGGTCGTCACGCCCAACGACTTCACCGACCTTGCCCAGGTCGGGGACCGGCTCCGAGCCTTCGAAGACCGCTACAACGCCACAGCACAGCCATTCCAGTGAGGGTTCACCACCTCCGGCCTGGACGAACTGCTGGACAGGCTCGACCGGCACACAGCCGATCACCAGGAAGAATCCTCGTTCCGCCTCGCCGCGCGATCAACCCCCGAAAGACTTCCGGAGCGGACCACTTGGCGCGAACGCAGAAGCGACCCGACCCCTTGGGGGCCGGGCCGCTTCTGTAAGTCCGGGAACTTAGTCCTGACCTGCACCTATCCAAGATCGTTTAGGAGATCTTCAGGGGACGGGGTGCGGTACTGAGGGTGTAGTCAGAGTGCGCATGGCCGTAGTCAGGGTGCCCCAAAACGCAAAGAGCCCAGACCGGATGTGCTCCGACCTGGGCCTTCTTTCCTGCTGTGCTGGTCAATCTGGTGGGCGCGGACGGTTTCGAACCGCCGACATCTGCTTTGTAAGCCTGGCGCCGATCACGGGACGGTCTTGGCTGGTCAACAGCCGTACAACGGCACCAAGCCTGGCAGCGCGTACCCGCGCCCTCTCACACCCCAATTGACCGTGGCTGACCGCTCGTTCTGGCACGGATCTGGCACGTGCGGCGTAGGCGACACCTGCCTTGTAAGTTCAATCCGGTCTCCGCGGACTCGGCGTCTTACTACTGCGCGCCGTACGCCGGTTAGCCAGGAGGTACGCCGCTGTCCGTGTTCGCTGATGTCAACGATGGATGTCAGACAGTGGTTTGAGACTTCGCGTCGCTCTGTCCCCGTGCGTGGGTGAACGAGGTCTCCACCCTGAAGGCCGTTTGAGTGACTGGAGCGTCACCTTCTGTGCGCGGACACGCAGCGTGTGGTGCGATGTCCACGGGAAAACCGAAGGTCGGGCTCAGAAAGCGACGCCCGCCCTGGATCCGTGGACGACTGAAGGGAAGCCCATGGTGCTCCGCGCGCTGGCCGCGACTGGTGTCGCTACATCCTTGTTCGGCTCGGCGGCCTTCGGCGGCCACCCGCCCCCGCCGCCGGCCCGGATCGTCATCGACAGCGTGACGGCCAATGGTTCCGGTTGCCCGCCGGGGACGGCCGCCGTGGCCATCTCCCCCGACCAAACCACCTTCACCGTCACCTACAGTAACTACCTCGCCCAGGTGGGGCCCAGCTCGCCGTCGACCGACCGGAAGAACTGTCAGCTCAACCTGCTTCTGCACGTCCCCGGTCGCCGCTCCATGTACGCGATCGTGTCCGCCACCTACATGGGCTTCGCGTCACTGGCGCCGGGCGCGTCAGGGACCCAACGGGCCAGCTACCACTTCCAGGGAGATGCCCACACCACCAACTTCACCCATCACTTCCCAGGCGGGTTCAACAACAACTGGCAGACGACCGACACCGTGCACATCGCCGCCCGGGACGTCGCCCGCTGCGGAGAGGGGCGCAACCTCACCATCAACACTGAACTGGGGGTCGATCGCGGCACCTCGAGCCCGAGCGCCACCAGCTTCATGGAGATGGACTCGACGGACGGCAACATCCAAACCGTGTACCACCTGGCCTGGAGGCAGTGTCGGTGATCTCCTGGTGCTCTTCGCCTGCGTCCACAACGCCGGGCGCTCCCAGATGGCCGCCACACACCGTGGAGCGGGCGTGGTTCAGGGCGTCAAGGTGGAGCGCGCCACTGTACGAACGACCTTGACGCCCTGGGCCGCGACTGCTCGGCTCTGCCTGGGTCGAAGGTGGTCGGGATGGGAGCCCACGACGCTCGCCACGCTCCGGCCGGCGCTCGCGAACGGCGCCCCGTCCATCCCGGAATCTGAGCGCCCCCGCCGGAGGCATGTCTTGAAGCCGCGGGCTTGGTTCTCGTCTCATGCCCTCCGGGCCTAGCCAGTTGTGGGCTCGCGTCGGCGGCGGCAGCGCCGAGCGGGCCGAAGGCAGGAGCGCGGGCGCAGCCAGAGCCGGGAAGCGCGCCCGGCGGAGCGGAGCGCAGCCGGGTGCCTTGACGTCACCGAGGTCTTCCAGCTCGCCGATGCCGTGCCGGCGCGCATCCGGGTGTTCATCCTCCTGGCGGCCTTCACCGGCCTCCGCCTCGGGGAGCTGGCCGCGCTCCAGCGCCATGACGTCGACCTCGAACGGCGAACCGTCGCCGTGCGGCGTGCCCTGGCCGAGACCCGCACGGACGGCATCCTGGCCAAGGCACCCAAGAGCGCGGCCGGCGTGCGCACCGTCGCCTTCCCGGCCTCGCTGTCGGAAAGTCTGGCCGCTCATCTCGACACGTACGCCGAGCCAGGCCGCACCGGACTCGAGTTCACCGGAGCACGCGGCGGGCAACTTCGCCGGAACAACTTCCGCCGCCTGTGGCTGCGGGCCCTGGAAACGACCGGCCTCGGAGACGTCCACTTCCACGATCTGCGCCACACCGGGAACACCCTCGCCGCGACCGGCGGTGCAACCACGCGCGAGCTGATGCAGCGCATGGGCCACTCCTCGGTGCGAGCCGCGCTGATCTATCAGCACCTGGTGAACGGCCGCGACCATGCGATCGCCGCCCATGTCGACGAGCAGATCAGGAAGGTCCGGCCGGCAGAGCCTGGCAACGCATCTGGCACGTAACTGGCACGACGCCTCTCCCCCGCCTCCGCGGCTGAGGAACGAACAAGGCCCAGGCTCCCGGTTCAGTACCGGTGACCTGGGCCTTTGTCGTGCTTCCTACTGGTGGGCGCGGACGGTTTCGAACCGCCGACATCTGCTTTGTAAGAGCAGCGCTCTACCCCTGAGCTACGCACCCGTGGATGAGGCAACAGCGTACATGGACTACGGCCCACGGTCACAAACGGTGCCGGGAACGGCAGGGAAGGAGGCGGCGGCGTCCGGGGTGCGGCCCGGGTGGCTGTGGCGGTGTCCGGGGGATATCCCCACCCCTCATACGGTAGCCGTCCGGATTCTGCCGGGTGGGCGGGTGTACGTACGGTGAGGTGTACACGGTCGGGACCGCCCGCCGTACGACCTGGGGGAAAGATCATCGTGGCACTCCGTATCCGCACTCTCATCGCATCCGGAGGGGCCCTGCTGCTCGGTCTTGCCCTCACCGGCTGCGGCAGTACCGATCCGGGCGACGCGCCTGCCGAGCACAAGTCGTTCGCGCTCAGTGGGAAGACGCTGACCATCGACTCCGGTCACACGTCCCTGGAGCTCGTACCGGCCGATGTACGGAAGGTCGAGGTGACCCGTCATGTCGACGGGTGGGTGGTTCTCGGGAACGGACCCGACCCCAAGTGGAAGATGCAGGACGACACGCTCACGCTCCAGGTGAAATGCCGGGCATTGATCAGCGACTGCGCCTCGCAGCACCAGGTGAAGGTGCCGCGCGGGGTGGCGGTGGTCGTCAAGGGGGACAACGGAAAGATCGTCGCGTCCGGCTTCGACACTCCCCTTACGCTCCACGCCGACAACGGGATGGTGACCGTCCGGGACTCCAGCGGGCCGCTCGAACTGGGGAGCGACAACGGTGGCATCCTCACCGAAGGGATCTCGGCCAAGTCCGTATCGGCTCGGTCCGACAACGGCAGGATCCAGCTGGGGTTCGACTCCGTGCCCGATCTCGTGGACACCGAGAGCGACAACGGAGGGATCACCATTGATCTGCCGGGCGGCTCCGTGAGGTATGCGGTGGACGCCGTCGCCCACAACGGACGTGTCTCGGTGGACGCGCCGCGGAGCGACAACAGCGGCCACGTGGTGAAGGCCCGGAGCGACAACGGCCAAGTCACGGTCCGAAGCGTGAACTAACCGACCCGTGTGTTCGTCCTTACCTGGTGGGAGAATGTACCGGGCAGGGCGAAACGGCACGGGAGAGGGATGTGACGGCGACACACGCGCGGCCGCAGGCGGGAGCGGGTGAGAATTCCGCCGTCAAGGGTTTCCGGGGTGTCGGGGACGTCCTCGCGCTGATGTTGCTGCCGGTGCCGCTGCTCGCCGCCGCGTTGCCGGCCGCGTTCGCCGGTGGCGGGACGAGACGCTGGTTCGGTGGGCGCGGGGAGAGTCAGCGCGCCGATGCGCAGGCCGCGAAGGACGCAGCCGCTGCCGCCTTCTACGAGCTGGACACGGCCCAGCGCGATCTGCGGATCTCGATCGAGACGATCACCGCGGTGGACAGCTCGCCCGGTGCGCGCAAGGCCGTGGATGACTTCGCTGCTCTCGGGCGGCGGATCGACGAGGCCAGTCATACGTACATCACCGCGGTCGACGCACACGACCTGGACCGGGACGATCTGGAGCCGGCCGTCGCGGCCCGTGCCAGGACGGAGCTGACCGCGGCCAAGGACGAGCTGGTGCGGGTCAAGGGCGAGCTGGACCGGTTCGCACAGGGGCTCGGGCCGCTGCTCGGCAACGCGGAGACGCAGCTCGCCCGGCTCGCGCCCGCCGTGGAGCGGGCCCGGCAGGCGCTTCTCGGTGCGAGCAATGCTCTCGATGCGGTGCGGGCGTCCGGACTGCGGGCGGACGACCTCGCCGCGCGGCTGGCGGCCCTCGCTCCCGAACTGACCAAGCTCAACCAGGGCGCCGGCCGGCACGGCGTTCCGGAGACCCTGCAGCGTGCCGATCGGGTGCTGCGCGATGCCGAGGCGGTACGGGCAGAGGCGGCCCAGTTGCCCGAACGGGCCGCCGAGATCGACCACCGGCTGGTGTCGCTGCGTACCCGCGCCCAGGCGTTGACGACCCGAGCGGGCTCCGTGGAGCCGGTGCTGAGCGAGCTGCGGCGGCGGTTCTCCGCGGCGTGCTGGCAGGACCTCCAGCCGGTGCCGGAGCAGGCGGCGACCAATGTGCGGCAGGCCGAGGAGAAGCTGAAGGAAGCCGCCAAGGCGCGGGACGAGCAGCGGTGGGCCGATGCGACCTCCCGGCTGAGCACGGTGCGCGCCCTGCTGAACGCCACGGACGAGGCGGTGTCCGCGGCCGGCGACCGGCTGCACCGGCTGAACGATGTGGCCAAGGACCCGCAGCAGGAGATCCAGCGAACCCGGTTCGCGATCCGGGACGCCCAGCGCCTGGCCATGGCCGGACGCAACACTCCCGATCCGCGTCATGCCCGTCCGCTGGACGATGCCGTGGCCCGGCTGGAGCGCGCCGTCACCGGTCTGGAGGGGCGCCACCCCGACTACTGGCACTTTCTGACCGAGACCGAAGCGGTACGGCAGACAGTGGCGCGGGTGGTCTCCGAGATCCGTGAGGAGCGCGGGGCCGGCGGGTGACGTGCGGCGGCGACAGCCCTCCTGATACGTCGGGTTCCGATACGCCGGGTTCGGGTCCTTCGGCCCTTCTGATGTGCGGCAGCATCCCCGTGGACGGATCCTGGTAGTACGCGCGAAGGAGGCCGAAATGGCCACCCATGTACTGCACACCACCGGACGACAGACCCCGCGGCGCCCCCGTAGGGTCACCCAACTCGACAAGCACCTTCCGGTCGATCACCGGCTGAACCGCGTCTACCGGGTCGGGGCGGGACTGATGGGGCTGGTGCTTCTCGCCTTCGGAATCCTGGGGCTGATCGACGAGATCGGCTTCTTCAGCACCGGCGGTGCCACCGTCGCCGGTCTCAACACGAACGGTGCCCTCAGCGTCCTGTCCATCTGCGTCGGCCTGTTGTTGTTCATCGGGATGGTGATCGGCGGCAACTTCGCCTCGACGCTCAACATGATTCTGGGCATCGCCTTCATCCTCAGCGGATTCATCAATCTCGCGCTGCTCGACACCGACTACAACTTCCTCGCCTTCCACATGCAGAATGTGCTGTTCAGCTTTGTGGTCGGCCTGATGCTGATGATGTTCGGGATGTACGGGCGGGTCAGCGGCGGTCTTCCGCACGACAACCCGTACTGGCGGGCCCGCCATCCCGACGAGGCCGCGCGGGAGGTGCGGATGGGCCGGAAGGCAACGCCGCCGACGATGCCTGTTGTCCGCCGTCCGTGACCCGTACCACGTCCCCGTACCACCGGTCGGCCGTCGTGCCTGTCTGCCCCGGGCCGGCGCCGGATAGCCTGGGGCCATGCCTCGTTACGAGTACCGCTGCCGCTCCTGCGGAGACACGTTCGAACTCAGCCGCCCGATGGCCCAGTCCTCGGACCCGGCCTCCTGCCCCGCCGGACACGCCGACACCGTGAAGCTTCTGTCCACCGTGGCCGTGGGCGGCTCGTCGGCCAAGTCCGCGCCCGCCGCGCCGTCCGCCGGCGGCGGCGGGGGCGGCTGCTGCGGCGGAGGTTGCTGCGGCTGAGAGCGGGCAACCGGAGTCGCGGCCTGCGGCTCCTACCGCTTACGGGAGAGCGTCAGCCCGTCCGACACGGTGAGCAGCACACTGTCCATCCGCGGATCGGCGGCCACATGGTTGTTGAATTCCTTGATCGCCGCCGCTCCTCCGGTCGCCTGCGGGTCGGTCACCCTGCCGTGGAAGAGCACGTTGTCCGTGACGACGAGACCGCCCTGCCGCATCCTGGGCACCAGTTCCTCCCAGTAAGGGATGTAGTTGCCCTTGTCCGCGTCCAGATAGGCGAGGTCGATGTGCGGCTCGGCCGGCATCGCCCGCAGTGTGTCGAGCGCGGGGGCGATACGGAGTTCGATCCGGTCGGCGACGCCCGCCTTCTCCCACGCCTCCCGGCCGTATGCGGTCCACTCCTCCGAGACGTCACAGGCGATCAGCCGTCCGTCGGCGGGCAGTGCCTGCGCCATCGACAGGGCGGAGAAGCCGGTGAACGTCCCGACCTCCACGATGTGCCGGGCCCCGGTCAGCCGGACGAGGAAGGCGAGCAGCGGTCCCTGTTCCTCGGCGGACTGCATGCCGGCCTGGTCGGGGAGGCGTGCGTACGTGGTCTCGACGAGCTCGCGCTGCACCGTGTCGAGCGGTGGGTTGTGCGCCAGCATGTACGCGTAAAGCTCGTCCGTGATCTTGGTTTCGTTGCCCTTGGTCATCGCATGCTCCTCGTCGGTCCCATCGGGCCGGTCCCGCGCCGCCCTGTCCTCACATACTGCTACTGCTGGACGGGGGCGCCCTGCGCCGGGCCCGACGCCCGGAGGAAGTGGCGCAGGATCTCCTCGCCCGCCGCCACGCCGTGCTCCGCCGTCACATCGACGTGCGGGGCGCTCCAGCCGGTGTCGGCGAGTTCGCCGTGGGCCGGGCGCCAGGCGCGGTCGGCGGACAGGAGCAGGTCGGCGTCGAGGAGGCTGTCACCTGCGGCGAGGGTGAGCGTGGCACCGGTGCGCCGGGCGACTTCACTCATGGCGGCGCTCTTGGTGAGCGGGCCCGGCACGGCGTAGATCTTGCGGCCCTGGAGGGAGACCGTCCAGCCGCGGGTCTCCGCCCACTCCCCCAGTTCCTTGACCCAGCCCTCGGGCAGCAGCGCGCGTTCGACGACGAGATAGGCGAAAAGGTCCTCGGCGACCCGTTCCTTGAGCAGCCAGGCGGGGTCGGCCGCGGCCAGGAGATGGGCGCGGACCTCGGCGAGCGAGGCGCATTCGTCGGCGAGCCTGCGGGAGACCTGCGTCTGCCAGTCGGGGTCGGATTCGCCGTCGACGAGGAGATGTCCCCCGTTGGCGCAGATCGCGAACCGCGGTGCGGGACCGGGGAGATGGATGCGCCCGTACTGCTCGCGGGTACGGGTGGTCGTCGGGACGAAGACCGTGGTGCGGGCGAGTTCGTCGAGCAGCGTCGCGGCCGTCTCGGTCATGTAGGAGAGCGGCTTGTGTTCGTACACCTCTACGCAGAGCAGCCGGGGGGCCTCGGCGTCCGGCATGGGGAGCTGGAGCGCTGCCGTCGAGTAGATCAAGGTGCGGTCGAGGTCGCTGGCGACCAGTGCCACGGGGGCGGCCGGGGTGGCCGCGGTGGCCGGGGTGGTCACTTCGACTCCACCGCCTTGCCGTCCGCGCCCGTCGCGCCCCTGGTGTACTTCGGGTGGATCAACCCGACGCAGGTGTAGGGGAGTTCGTCGACCTCCTCGACCGGTACGCCTCGCTGCCCGGCCAGCAGGCGGATGTGCTCGAGGTCGGCGCCCGCGCCGCGCTTGGCGAGGATCTTCCACGGGACGCGGCGCAGCAGTACGCGGGTCGTCTCGCCGACGCCCGGCTTGACCAGGTTCACATCGTGGATGCCGTACTCCTCACTGATGCGTTCCACTGCGGCCCAGCCCTCCCAGGTGGGTGCGCGGTCGGCCGCGAGCATCTCCTTGGCCTCGGCGTCCACGGCGTCGGCGACCTCGTCGAAGTGGTCGGCGACGGTGTCGAGGAAGTGGCCGGACACATCGGTGTCCGCAAGCTCCCGGTAGAACTTCGCGCCGTGGAAATCGTCGGGTCCGACCAGGTCGGAGCGGAGGACGGTCCGCGAAATCAGCCCGGACACAGTGGAGTTGAGGCAGGCGGACGGGATGAGGAAGTCCTCGCGGGTGCCGTAGGTGCGGACGCAGCCGCCCGGGTCGGCCAGGACCGCGATCTCGGGGTTGAATCCGTCGAACCCGTCGAGCGCTGCGGACAGTTCACGCGTGATCGCCCCCTTGCCGGTCCAGCCGTCGACGAAGACGACATCCGCCGGATCGTGATGGGCGGCCAGCCAGCGCAGGGCGTTGGCGTCGATGCCGCGGCCCCGCACGATGGAGACGGCGTAGTGCGGCAGATCGAGTCCGTGCCGGTGCCGGGCCCAGCGTCGCATGAGCACGCCGACGGGGGTGCCGGCCCTGGCGAGCGAGACCAGGACGGGGCGAGCGGAGGGGGTCCCCCCACGCTTTCGGCTGTGGGGGAGCTCGGCGAGGACCGTCTCGGTGACGGTGCCGACGGCGCGCGCGACGCGTGCGGCCGACAGGTCCAGCGCCGCCTTGAACAGACTCTGGTACTGGGCGGACGGCTGGTACTCGACAGGGAGCGACTCGGCGTAGTGCGCGCCACCGCTCTGTATCGCCTCCTCGCGCTCCTCGGTGGGCGCCTCCAGTTCGGTGTCCGAGAGGTCCTGGAGCAGCCAGCCGACTTCGTCCGGCGCATAGGAGGAGAAGGCGGGGCCGCGGAGGGGCTCGGGCAGCATGGGGGTTTCCTGCCGTTCGGAGACGTACGAGGGGAGGCCCGACGGGACGTACGAGGGGACGACCGCGAGCAGGACGTGGTCGGTGTGCGCGGCGAGCTGTGCCAACAGGCCGTCGGGGGCGTGGAGTTCGGGGGTGTCGGCGGTGGAGTCGACGGTCACGACCACGGCGTCGAAACCGGCGCCCGCGACGTTGTACGCGTACCGGTCACCGGGGCCGTCGGCCGGATTGTCGTGGGCCGGGAAGACCAGCCGGCTGCGTATCGCATAGCCGGGATCGTCCACGGCGAGGACGGGGGAACGCGTGGTCGTCGAGTAGCGCACCTCGGCGTCGGTGTGGTCCTCCAGGGCCGCGCCCAGGCGGAGGGGGGCGTACATCAGCTCCTCGAAGCCGAGGATCAGTACGCGGCGGGCATCACCCAGTGACGCGGCGATACGGGCGGCCATGGCCGGGAGGACCGGTTCGAGGGCGGCCCGGTGGGCGGGGGTGAAGCCGTGCCGTCCGCCGTCGGGCACACCGGCGGGCCACTGGAGGTCGACCCTGGTGCACGGTCGGCGCCCCTGCTCGACGGCCGCTCGGGGACCGGCGGAACCTGCCCCCTCATGCGCGGCGACCAGTGCCCGGCCCTTCTCCAGGACGCCCTCCGGGAGGGTGACCGTGCCCGAGCTCCTCGCCACCAGGTCGACGCGCGCGCCGATCTCGGCGGCGAACTCGGTCAGCCGTCCCTGGTCGGCCGGCGACCGCATGTCCACCAGGGCGACGACGACGTACCGGCTGCGCGGGTATCGCTCGTGCAGCGCGCGGATGGTGTTGAGCACGGTGTTGCCCGTGGAGAATTCGTCGTCCACCAGCACCAGCGGTGCGTCCGCGTATGCATCCGTGTCCGCTTCCGTCGGGCCGCGCTCGCCCGCCAGGAGGTTCGGGTCCTCCGGAAGCAGCAGGTGCGAGGTGGCGTGCGAGTGCGACTCCTCGAAGCCGCCCGCCCGCTGCACGCCCTCGACGGGGCGGCGCGTCGAATGCAGGTACGGCGCCACGCCGAGCCCGTCGGCGACCGCGTGGCCGAGACCGGTGGCCGTCTCCGCGTAACCGAGCACGACCGCCCGGCGCGCCTCGGCGTCACCGAGGAGTTCGCGCACCCGGCAGCCGAGCTCGAATCCGACGCCGTACACCACGGAGGGCTTCTGCGGCACGTGCTTGCCGAGCACGTTCGACACGAGCAGATGGGCCCGCTTGGGGTTGCGGCGCAGGGCGAGGCCCAGCAGGTCCCTCAGCTCCCTGTCGCCGTCGGGCTTCCCGTCGCCGACGAGCTCGACGCCCAGTCGCTGTGCCACCCAGCTGCCCGACCACACCACGTTCGCCGTCTCTTTCCTTGCCACGCGCTCGCTCATCGAGACACGTTCGTTCCACGAGGCCCGCTCATTCCGCGAGGCCCGCTCGTTCCACGAGGCCCGCTCATTCCGCGAGGCCCGCGGCCAGCAGTTCCACGAAGCCGACGTCTTCCCTCGCCACGCCGAAGACCTCGGCCCTCTGCAGGGTCCGCTCGGCCCAGGCACGGTGCGGCTTCACTTCATTCATCTTGTTCGTGTACGCGGAGCGCATGACGCCGCCGCCGCCGCGTTCCGGCCGCAGGATGTCCTGTGCGTCGCTGAACTCCTCGTGACTGACCACGGACAGTGCATGCACGGGCGCGACGTGCGACGGGTGAATGCAGGTCTTGCCGAGCAGGCCGTTGGCCCGGTCGAGCTCGATCTCGCGCAGCAGACCGTCCAGGTCGTGCTCGATCAGTGCCGTGCGCAGTTCCTCGGCTCGGCCCTCCAGGAAGGGGCTGCGGCGCAGCTGCGGTTTGAACATGCGCTCCTGGAGCCGGAAGTATTCCCACACCGGGCCGGTGATCGTGAAGCCCGTGCCGTCCGCCCGGCCCAGCACGTTGACCACGTCGGCTATGACGGCGCTGACGATCTGTACGTCGTACGCAGTCATGTCGGGCGCTCTGCGGAGCCCGTAGGCCGAGCAGAAGTCGGTCACGCCGAGCCGCAGTGCGAGTATCCGCTCGCGGTATTTGTTGACGGTGCGACTGATGCCCCGGAGTGCTTCCCTGCGGGTTTCCAGATGCAGCAGCTCGGGCGATTCGAGAACGGGCATCGCGAACAGGCGCTGCCCACACGTCTTTTCAGCGTTGGCGAGTGCTTCCATGAAGGGCACGCCACGCTCTTCGGTGAACTTCGGAAGTACAAAACCAGACAACAATCGGACGCTGGGGCCGAGCCGACTCACCAGGTCCACCATCTGGCCCGGTTCCCGGACCCGGATGAAGAGCAGGGGCACCTCGGAGCCGCGCGCATCGAGGTCCGCGAACTGCCTGACCAGGTTCTCCTCGGCGCCGACCACCTCGGAGTCATCGATCGAGTCCTCCAGGCACAGCACCATCGAGACGACACCGCGCCCGGCCTGCTTGATGACATCGTCAGCAAGTCGCGGCCTGGTGGCAGGGCTGTACAGGGTCGCTCCCAGGGCGGCCGAAAGCATGCCGGCCGGCGAGTCCGCACCGAATTCGCACGGCTCCTGGAAGAACAGACCCTCTCTCGCAGCGGGCGCTATATGCCCGAAATGACGCATGTGATTCCCCCGAACTGCCTGACAGACCGGACAACGTATGGCCGGTAATAGTACGTACGGACGGGTGTCAACAGTTCCCTACGTGCATGAATTCCGGGTAACTCGTCCATTTCCCGACGGGTCCACGTACTGCGGACGACGTCGTTCCGATGCACCGCCGAGACATCCGGTGCGCCCCCCGCGTTGTCCGCACAGGCAGCCAGCAGGCAGGATGACGGGCATGACGCACGCGATGGTGAAAGGCTCGAACGTCCCTCTGGACACCATGGCCGTACGGGCCGTGCTGTGCTGGACCCCGGGGGCCGGGGTTCCGGATGTGGACGCCTCGGCACTGCTGCTCGGAACCGGTGGCCGCGTGCGCTCGGACGAGGACTTCGTCTTCTACAACCAGCCCCGCCACCCCTCCGGCCTGGTGCGACGGCTGCCGAAGCGCAGTGTCCCCGAGGGACTCACGGACAGCATCGAGGCCGACCTGGGCGCGCTCGACTCCTCGGTCGATCAGGTGGTGATCGCCGCATCCTCCGACGGAGCCGCATTCGCTCAGGTGCGCGATCTGCGCATCCTGCTGTACGACGCGGCATCGGTGGGCGGGGACCCGCTCGCCGTCTTCGATGTGCGGCCGGAGACCGGCGAGGAGACGGCGATCATCTGCGGCGAGCTCTACCGGCGCGGCGATGGCTGGAAATTCCGGGCCGTGGGACAGGGCTATCCGACCGGCCTGGTCGGTCTGGCGACCGCCTTCGGTATCTCGGTCGACGAGGCGGAGGCCGCGGCGGAGCCCGACCCGGCCCCCTCACCGGTGACGGTTCCCTCACCCGTATCAGCGCCCGCTTTTCCGCCGCCCGTGCCCGCGTTCCCGCCCACGCCGGCCCCCGGCCCGGACTCGCAGGTCACCGTCCAGCACCAGCAGCCCGCCTACGGCTACCCGCAGCCCGCGGTGGCCCAGCCGGCTCCGCAGCCCGCGTACGGGTATCCGCAGCCTTCCGTCGCCCCGCCCGCCTACGGCTACCCGCAGCCTGCCGCGGCTGCGGCGCCGGCCCCTGACCCGAATTTCGTGCTGCCCCCGCAGGGGCCGCAGTTCGTACGGACCTGAGACGGCCAGGAGACGGCCGTGGAACGCGGCCCCGGAACGGCCCTGAGGTGCCCCTGAACCGCGTGCGGGCCGTCCGGTGTCGGCTCAGGTCCGGGACTTGTAGCCCCGCCCCCACTGCATGCCCCAGCCGTACAGCCGGTCCAGCTCCGACTGGAATCCGTACACGAACTTCACCTCGCGCCGCACGATCAGCTCGTCCTTGATGTTCTCCACCGTGAACACTGCGCAGGAGCGGGCCTGCGGTGCTCGCTCGTCGAGTTCGATCTCGATCCGCGGGCCGTTGCCCGGGTAGAGCGTCACCATGGCGTGCGTACGGTCGAAGGCAGGCGTCTGGTCGTAGATGTAGACGAAGAACAGCAGCCGCTTGATCTTCTCGCGCTGGTCGAGATTGACGTAGACGGTCTCGCCCGACGGTGCCCCGAAGCGGTCGTCCCCGCTGAGCCGGATGTACGGCGGCCCGTTCAGGTCGCCGATGAGATTGCCCAGGGGCTGGACCACGCCCTTGGTGCCGTCCTTCAGCTCGTACATGCAGCCCAGGTCCAGGTCGACATTGACCATGCCCTGGGTGTGCGCCTGGACCACATCGGGCTGGAAGAGCTTCATGGGGCGCAGCAGCCGGCCGCTCTGCCGCGACCTGCCCTCGATGTCGGACGTACGCATCCGCCAGGAGAGGTTGACCCGCAGATTGCCGGTCAGCGCACCCTGCTTGGTCAACGAGACCGTGGCGTGCCGCCTGGAGAGCACGATGGAGCTGGTCGACGCGTTGCCCGACTCGAACTGCGCCTCCCGCCTCGGCCACAGGCTGTCCCAGAACGCCATCCCCAACCCCCACACGTATCGGTAGTGCACCGGCCCCGCACACATCACTGCGGGGCGGCCGCCGGGCCGGGCCCGGGTGTTCCCGGAGAACCGTCGCCGTACGGACCGCCCCGCTGAGAGCGTTCCTCAATCCCTACCGGGTCACACCCCGGACGGGACTTCTGCCTTGGAACCTGCGTCGTCCCCGCCTGCGGCCTCCAGCGCCTTGTTGCGCCGGACGGAGGACCAGAAGGACCAGCCGATCAGCACGACGCCGATGCCACCGGTGATGAGCTCGTTGATCTGGTACTGGATGGTGACGAGGAGGAGGACGGCCAGCGCGCCGATGGCGTAGTGGGCGCCGTGCTCCAGGTAGACGTAGTCGTCGAGGGTGCCCTGACGGACCAGGTAGACCGTGAGCGACCGGACGTACATGGCGCCGATACCCAGGCCGAGGGCCATCAGCACGATGTTGTTGGTGATGGCGAAGGCGCCGATGACACCGTCGAACGAGAAGGACGCGTCGAGCACTTCCAGGTAGAGGAACATGAAGAACGCGGCCTTGCCGGCGAGTACGACCGCGGAGACCTTCTTACCCGTCTTCCTGGCCTCCTCCTCGACCTCGTGCTCCCGTTCCTCCTCTTCCTCCAGCTTGTTCTCGAAGAAGCCGGAGAGACCGCCGACGATCAGGTACGTGATCAGACCCGCGACTCCGGCGAGCAGGACGGTCTCCGCCTTGTCCGCGTGGCCGCCGCCGTGCTGGTGCGCGTGCGTCGCGAAGGTCATGGACGTGATCAGCAGCACGATCAGCGCGATGCAGACCGACAGCATGTCGACCTTGCCGAGCTTGGCGAGCGGCCGCTCGATCCAGCGCAGCCACTGGATGTCACGCTCCTCGAAAATGAAGTCGAGGAAGATCATCAGCAGGAACATGCCACCGAAGGCGGCAATCGCCGGGTGGGCGTCCGTGACCAGTTCCTGGTAGCGCTCGGGCTGGTTGAACGAAAGATCGATCGCTTCGATCGGACCCAGCTTGGCGGTGATGGCCACGATCACGACGGGGAACACCAGCCGCATACCGAAGACCGCGATGAGCACACCGACCGTGAGGAAGATCTTCTGCCAGAAGGCATTCATCTTCTTCAGGATTCCGGCGTTGACCACCGCATTGTCGAAGGACAGCGAGATCTCCAGGACGGAAAGAATCGCAACCACTCCGAAGGCTTCCCACCCCCCGTAGATCACCGCTGCGACCAGGCCGAGCGCGGTAACCGCGAACGACCAGCCGAAGGTTTTCAGAAGCACTGGCTACCCCATCGTGTTATGTAACGGGTCTCCCCCGGGTGTGTACGGGGCTCCCCCGCGCCGTGCGCGGCTTTACGAAACGTTGACCCCGAAGTCTAGAGCGATGCCGCGCAGCCCCGACGCGTACCCCTGTCCCACTGCACGGAACTTCCACTCGCCGTTGTACCGGTAGAGCTCACCGAAGATCATCGCGGTTTCCGTCGAGGCGTCCTCGCTGAGGTCGTAACGCGCGAGTTCCTGACCGTCCGCCTGGTTCACCACACGGATGAACGCATTGCCGACCTGCCCGAAGGTCTGCCCTCGATTGTCCGCCTCATGGATCGAGACCGGAAAAATGATCTTGTCGCAGTGCGCAGGCACCTGAGTGAGATTCACGATGACCGACTCGTCGTCGCCCTCGCCCTCACCCGTGAGGTTGTCACCGGTGTGCTCCACGGAGCCGTCGGGGCTCGTGAGGTTGTTGTAGAACACGAACCATTCGTCGCCGAGCACCCGGCCCGACTGGCACAGCAGCGCGCTGGCGTCGAGGTCGAAGTCGGCGCCCGTGGTGGATCGTGCGTCCCAGCCGAGCCCGACCAGCACCTGGGTGAGGTTGGGTGCGGCCTTGGAGAGGGAGACATTGCCTCCCTTGGCGAGCGTGACGCCCATGGTGTGTCCTCCCCGAGTCGATGAACCGTCTGTTGAGCTGTCGAACCGTTCAGCCGTCCAGCCGTTCAGCAGCCGGAGCTTGAGCTGCCGAACCGGCTGTTCAGCGCATCCGGCGCCGCACGGGGTGCGGCGCCGGACGGGGTACATGCTGACGCGGACCGGGCCGCGCCTCGGCGGCTCGGCCCGGTCGCGTCCGGTCAGACGTTGACGCCGAAGTCCTGCGCGATACCGCGCAGCCCCGAGGCGTAACCCTGACCGATGGCGCGGAACTTCCACTCCGCCCCGTTGCGGTACAGCTCGCCGAAGACCATGGCGGTCTCCGTCGAGGCGTCCTCGCTCAGGTCGTAACGCGCCAGCTCGCTGTTGTCGGCCTGGTTGACCACGCGGATGTACGCGTTGCGCACCTGGCCGAAGCTCTGCTGGCGGGTCTCGGCCTCGTAGATCGAGACCGGGAAGACGATCTTGTCGACATCGGCCGGAACTCCGGCCAGGTTCACCTTGATGACCTCGTCGTCGCCCTCGCCCTCACCGGTGAGGTTGTCACCGGTGTGCTCGACGGAGCCGTCGGGGCTCTTGAGGTTGTTGAAGAAGACGAAGTTGCCGTCGCTGCCGACCTTGCCCTCGGCGTTCGTCAGCAGGGCGCTGGCGTCGAGGTCGAAGTCACCACCGGTGGTGGTACGAGCATCCCAGCCCAGACCGACGATGACCGCCGTCAGGTTGGGCGCGGCCTTGGTCAGCGAGACGTTGCCGCCCTTGCTGAGGCTGACTCCCACGAGTCCTCCCATTGGTTTCCTTGGGGGCCGGCGGCTGCCGGCGCCTCCACGTTGCGTTGGCATCCGATCAACGAGTGGATCCTAGTGACCGGTTCCCGGCCAAAGCAGGCTTTTGGCCGGGACGCCCGCGGATCCTCCGGTCCCGGATCAGAGCGTGTCGAGCGCCTTGATGTAGTCGTTGAGGTCCCGCGCGTCGGGCAGACCGTTGACGACGGTCCAGCGCACCACGCCCTCCTTGTCGATGATGAAGGTGCCGCGCACCGCGCAGCCCTTCTCCTCGTCGAAGACGCCGTAGGCCCGCGAGGTCTCGCCGTGCGGCCAGAAGTCCGAGACCAGCGGGTACTCGAGACCTTCCTGCTCGGCGAAGACGCGCAGGGTGTGGATGGAGTCGTTGGAGACGGCGAGCAGCTGCGTGTCGTCGTTCTCGAACTTCGGCAGCTCGTCGCGGAGCGCGCAGAGCTCACCCGTGCAGACGCCGGTGAAGGCGAACGGGTAGAACAGCAGCACGACATTCTTCTCGCCGCGGAAGTCGGAGAGCTTCACGGTCCGGCCGTGGTTGTCCTTCAGCTCGAAATCCGGGGCCTGGGTACCGACCTCGATCGCCATGAAACGCGTCCCTTCGCTACGTCCACCGGGCTGGGCTGTCCGGGTGGCTCCCACCCTACGCAGAGCCCGCAGCAGGCCACGCAGCGCCCGCGCGGGGGCACCCTGCGCCCCAGCCGTACGCAAGAGGGCGCATGGAGCCGTACGAAGAAGGCCTCCGGCGGCTCATGCCGTCGGAGGCCTTCAGGGCGAGTGCGTGGCGAATGCGGTTCAGCGCTTGGCTTTGGCCGCCTTCGGTGTGACCAGACGGCTTCCCGTCCAGTCCTTGCCTGCATTGATGCTCTTGGTCTGGGAGAGACCGGCGGTCTGTGCAGCCTCGTTGATGTCGCTCGGTTCGACGTATCCATCACGGCCGGTCTTCGGCGTCATCAGCCAGACCGCGCCGCCGTCCTCGATCAGACCAATGGCATCCACCAGCGCGTCCGTAAGGTCGCCGTCCTCGTCGCGGAACCACAGCAGGACGACGTCTGCGACGTCGTCGTAGTCCTCATCGACGAGATCCTGGCCGATAGTGGCCTCAATGCCCTCACGGAGCTCCTGCTCGACGTCGTCGTCGTAGCCGATCTCCTGGACCACCTGTCCGGGCTCGAACCCCAGGCGTGCTGCCGGGTTGGTCCGCTCCTCCGCGTGGTCCGCGGTCGCGCTCACGGGTTGCCTCCTGATCATGTTTCGGAAAATGCTTCAGCCACGCGCGTGCGCGGGGCGTTGGCCGTAGTCCACACGGGAGCGGCGGATCGCGCAAGTACCCAGCGTGCGAGACCGCCTAAACGGTGACGTTCCCTGCCACGTCGCCGCACTGTCGGCAGGTCCCCTGCGGGGGCCGAGCGCTACCGTCACACCCTTTACGTCCTTCCACAGCTTATGCCGTTTCGGTCCGCCATTCGGAGTCGAACATCCTTTGGGAACGCTTGGACGGGTTGGGCGTATGGTTGCGGTTTGGACCAGCCCATCCCCGCGCCACGGACGCGATGTCTCGCAACACGGCGGTTACCCCTCGGTAGAGATGACGTTTGCGCCCCTGCGGTACACGATGGTGATGGCGTACATGCATACATCCCGGGGGCATGTTCTCCCGTAACCAGGCCCCGTAGAGCAGCACCTAATAGCGAAGGAACAGCGTGGCTTCCGGATCCGATCGCAACCCGATCATCATTGGCGGCCTGCCGAGCCAGGTCCCGGACTTCGATCCCGAAGAGACCCAGGAATGGCTCGACTCGCTCGACGCCGCGGTCGACGAGCGAGGCCGTGAGCGGGCCCGTTATCTGATGCTCCGGCTCATCGAGCGTGCGCGCGAGAAGCGCGTCGCCGTGCCGGAGATGCGCAGCACGGACTACGTGAACACGATCGCCACGAAGGACGAGCCGTTCTTCCCCGGCGACGAGGAGATCGAGCGCAAGGTCCTCAACGCGACCCGCTGGAACGCGGCCGTGATGGTGTCGCGCGCCCAGCGTCCGGGGATCGGCGTCGGCGGCCACATCGCCACCTTCGCCTCCTCGGCCTCGCTGTACGACGTGGGCTTCAACCACTTCTTCCGGGGCAAGGACGACGGTCTGGGCGGCGACCAGATCTTCTTCCAGGGGCACGCGTCCCCGGGCATCTACGCCCGCGCCTTCCTGCTCGACCGGCTGAGCGAGGCGCAGCTCGACGCCTTCCGCCAGGAGAAGTCGAAGGCGCCGAACGGCCTGTCCAGCTACCCGCACCCGCGACTGATGCCGGACTTCTGGGAGTTCCCGACCGTCTCGATGGGCCTCGGCCCGCTCGGCGCGATCTACCAGGCCCGGATGAACCGCTACATGCAGGCGCGCGGCATCGCCGACACCTCCCAGTCGCACGTGTGGGCGTATCTGGGCGACGGCGAGATGGACGAGCCCGAGTCGCTCGGCCAGCTCTCCATCGCCGCCCGTGAGGGCCTGGACAACCTGACCTTCGTGGTCAACTGCAACCTGCAGCGCCTCGACGGTCCGGTGCGCGGCAACGGCAAGATCATCCAGGAGCTGGAGTCGCAGTTCCGCGGCGCCGGATGGAATGTCATCAAGCTGGTCTGGGACCGTTCCTGGGACCCGCTGCTCGCGCAGGACCGCACGGGCATCCTGGTCAACAAGCTGAACACCACGCCGGACGGTCAGTTCCAGACGTACGCCACCGAGTCCGGCGCGTACATCCGTCAGCACTTCTTCGGGGACGACCCGCGGCTGCGCGACATGGTCAAGGACATGACCGACGACCAGATCCTGCACCTGGGCCGTGGCGGTCACGACCACAGGAAGGTCTACGCGGCCTATGCGGCGGCCAAGGCCCACAAGGGCCAGCCGACGGTGATCCTGGCGCAGACGGTCAAGGGCTGGACGCTGGGGCCGAACTTCGAGGGCCGCAACGCGACCCACCAGATGAAGAAGCTCACGGTCGAGGACCTCAAGCGGTTCCGCGACCGGCTGCACATCCCGATCACGGACAAGCAGTTGGACGAGGGCTACCCGCCGTACTACCACCCGGGCCGCAACTCGGAAGAGATCCAGTACATGCACGACCGCCGCAAGGGTCTGGGCGGCTATGTCCCGACCCGTGTGGTGCGTGCGAAGCCGCTGGCTCTCCCCGAAGACAAGACGTACGCGACCGCGAAGAAGGGTTCGGGCCAGCAGTCGATCGCCACGACCATGGCGTTCGTCCGCATCCTGAAGGACCTCATGCGGGACAAGGAGATCGGCAAGCGCTTCGTGCTGATCGCGCCCGACGAGTACCGCACCTTCGGCATGGACGCGTTCTTCCCGAGCGCGAAGATCTACAACCCGCTGGGTCAGCAGTACGAGGCGGTGGACCGCGATCTGCTGCTCGCGTACAAGGAGTCGCCGACCGGTCAGATGCTGCACGACGGCATCTCCGAGGCCGGCTGCACGGCCTCGCTGATCGCCGCCGGCTCGGCGTACGCCACGCACGGCGAGCCGCTGATCCCGGTGTACGTCTTCTACTCGATGTTCGGTTTCCAGCGCACCGGCGACCAGTTCTGGCAGATGGCCGACCAGCTCGCGCGCGGCTTCGTGCTGGGTGCGACCGCCGGTCGTACGACTCTGACCGGTGAGGGTCTCCAGCACGCGGACGGCCACTCGCAGCTGCTCGCCTCGACCAACCCCGGCTGTGTCGCGTACGACCCGGCCTTCAGTTACGAGATCGCGCACATCGTCAAGGACGGTCTGCGCCGGATGTACGGCGGGACCCCCGAAGAGAACGAGGACGTCTTCTACTACCTCACCGTCTACAACGAGCCGATCCAGCACCCGGCCGAGCCCGAGAACGTGGATGTCGAAGGCATCCTCAAGGGCGTGTACCGCTACAAGAGCGCCGATCGGGGCGAGATCCCGGCCCAGATCATGGCGTCCGGTGTGGCGGTCCCGTGGGCGGTGGAGGCGCAGCGGATCCTCGCCGACGAGTGGAACGTCAGGGCGGACGTCTGGTCGGCGACCTCCTGGAACGAGCTGCGCCGCGAGGCCGTGGACGTGGAGCGGTACAACCTGCTGCACCCCGAGGAGGAGCAGCGCGTCCCGTACGTCACGCGGAAGCTCTCCGGCTCCGAGGGCCCGTTCGTGGCGGTCTCGGACTGGATGCGTTCCGTACCGGACCAGATCGCGCGCTGGGTGCCCGGTGCGTACCAGTCGCTGGGTGCGGACGGCTTCGGCTTCGCCGACACCCGTGGTGCGGCCCGCCGGTTCTTCCACATCGACGCGCAGTCGATCGTCCTCGCGGTGCTCACCGAGCTCGCGAAGGAGGGCCGGATCGACCGTTCGCTGCTGAAGACGGCGATCGACCGGTACGAGCTGCTGGATGTGACCGCGGCCGACCCGGGCGCGGCCGGCGGCGACGCGTAGGCACGACGAACCACGGTCGAAGGGCGGCGGGACCTCCTGGTCCCGCCGCCCTTCGGCGTGTCCGGTCAGTTCTCCCAGACCTTGAAGGCCCTGACCTGGTACGGGGACTGGGGCACCCAGGTGCCGCCGCCCGGATAGGTCTCGAACTCACCCGTCTCGGCGCACTCCGCCGACTGGTACGTGGCGACGGGCCGGCCCGTGCGGTTGGCGAGCGACTGGACCTTGCTGCCCGCCGGCAGCGGGACACAGCTCTCGATGTCGATCGTGGACAGCTCGTGGACCTGCCGGGCTCCGGTGAAGCCCGGCTTCTCCCAGAGGCAGAGCTGACCGCTTCCGCAGGCCCCGGGCCGGGCGGGTGCGGAGTGGGCCGCGGCCTGCGGAATCAGGGCGGTGACGGCCAGGGCGGCGGCAAGAACGGTCATACGCATGGAAATCGACCCCCGTGGTGGTGCGAATCAGTTGCACGCACCCTGACCCGCGGGGCGACACCCGGGGAAGGGGCTGCGGGTCACACCACCCTGATAGGCGACAGCCCCGCCGGAACGGTCCGACGGGGCTGTTGTACGCACGGTGTTGACGCCCCGGGGGCATCGTGACGAGCGATCAGATGTGACCCGCGCCCGCGCCCGCCTCGGCATTCGCACCGCGCTTGGTGAGCGTGGCGACCAGCGCGGCGGCCACCGCGACGATGCCGGCCACCATGAACGCCGTGCTCATGCCCGACACGAACGTGTCATGGGCGACACCCGCGATCTGCGCCGCGACCTCCGGCGGAGTGTTGCCGTCCACCGGCGGTACGCCGACCTCGACGGCCGAGGACGCAGCGTCCAGCTGCTCCGGCGTAAGGGGCGGAAGCTTCGCGGCCGTCCAGTTGTCGGCCAGCTTCGAATCGACCTGGGAGGCCATGACCGCGCCCAGCACCGCGGTGCCGAGGCTGCCGCCGACCTGCATGGCGGACTGCTGCAGACCACCCGCGACGCCGGAGAGCTCCATCGGGGCGTTGCCGACGATGACCTCGGTCGCGCCGACCATCACCGGGGCGAGGCCGAGGCCGAGCAGACCGAACCAGATCGACATGGTGAGGGTGCCGGTGCCGACGGTCAGCTGGGACATGCCGAACATGGCGACCGCCGTGCAGACCATGCCGCCGACCAGCGGGACCCGCGGGCCGAACTTGGTGATCATGGCGCCCGCGAGCGGCGAGGCGACGATCATCATCCCGGTCAGCGGCAGCAGGTGCAGACCGCTGTCGACGGGGCTCAGACCGTGCACGTTCTGGAGGTAGAAGGTGACGAAGAAGAGCCCGCCCAAGAAGGCGAAGGCCATCAGCGCCATCAGGACCACGCCCGCGGACAGCGGCACGGACCGGAACATCGCCAGCGGGATCAGCGGCTCCCTGACGTTCTTCTGGGAGAAGGCGAAGACCACGAACAGGGCCACGGCCGCGCCCAGGAAGCCGAGCGTCTTGTAGTCGCCCCAGCCCCACTCGGCGCCCTTGATGAGCGCCCAGATCAGGCAGAACATCGCCTGCGACAGCAGCACGATGCCGCCGATGTCGAAGGAGCGCGGCGCGTTCTCGGCGCGGTGGTCCTTGAGGATCAGCAGGCCCAGCAGAAGCGCGATCACACCGACCGGCACATTGATGAAGAAGACCGACTGCCAGCTGACGTGCTCGACGAGCACGCCGCCGAGGATCGGGCCGCCCGCGGTGGACGCGCCGATCACCATGCCCCAGATGCCGATCGCCATGTTCAGCTTCTCGGCCGGGAAGGTGGCGCGCAGCAGGCCGAGCGCGGCGGGCATCAGCAGGGCGCCGAAGAGGCCCTGGAGCACCCGGAACACGATCACCAGTGCGACGCTGTCGGAGAGGCCGATGGCCCCCGATGCCGCGGCGAAGCCGACGACACCTATGAGGAAGGTCTGGCGGTGGCCGAACCGGTCACCGAGCTTGCCCGCGGTGATCAGGGAGACCGCGAGGGCGAGCATGTAGCCGTTGGTGATCCACTGGACGTCGGCGAGCGAGGCGCCCAGGTCCTGCTGGATGGCGGGGTTGGCGATCGCGACGATCGTGCCGTCGAGCGCGACCATCATCACGCCGATGGCCACGGAGAAGAGCGTCAGCCAGGGGTGGCCGCGCAGCCCCTTGGCAGGTGCGGGCACGGCGGTGTCCTGCGGCTCCCGCGACGCCTTTTCGACGGTGGTCTGACTAGTCATGCCCGGGAGATTAGTGTCAGTCGCTGACAGTTGACAAACCATTTCACAAGCCGGTAACTGTCACGTAGCTCACAGGTACGCTGAGCTGGACAAAGCAGGGGAAAGAGGGCCACTTAAGTGACCGATGGGCAGCGGGCCGTGCATCCGACCGGACTGCGCGAACGGAAGAAGCGACGCACCCGGGACGCCCTGCTGCACGCCGCCCTCGATCTTTTCACCGGCCAGGGGTACGAGGAGACCACCGTCGACGAGATCGTCGACGCCGTCGAGGTCTCCCAGCGCACCTTCTTCCGCTACTTCGCCGGCAAGGAGGAGGCCGCCTTCGCCATCCAGGAGATGGAGGAGTCGCACTTCCTCTCGGAGCTGCGCCGGCGCCCCGCCGCGGAAGCCCCGTTCGAGGCGATGCGCAGCGCGGTCCTCTGCACCTGGAACAGTATCGGTGAGGCGATCGAGGCGATCGTCACGGTCGAACTCCATATGCGTACGTACCGGATGATCGAGTCGACGCCGTCGCTGCTCGCCACCCACCTGCGGCGCAGCGTGGATCTGGAGAACCAGGTCGCGCGGCTGATCGCCGAGCGTGAGGGGCTCGACGTGGAGACGGACCCCCGGCCGAGGGTCGCCGTGGCCGCGTTCTCCGGGGTGATGCGGGTGACCGGGCAGCTCTGGGGGCAGGGGCAGGACACCAGCGTGGACTCGCTGCGCGAGCTGACCGAGATGTACCTGGACCAGCTCGGACCGGCACTGGCCGGGAACTGGCGGGCGGGGGCCGACGCCGGGCCGGGGTAGCAACATGGAAACTCCGTCCGATGTGCCGCACGCCTCACCGCCGCGGCATGACCGACTTCACAACCGCCCTGCCCCGATGGTCATATGCGACGCTCCGGGGGCATTCCGCGCGCCCGAGCGTGCGCGCCGCACCAACACAGCGTGAAATGAACCGTCTTGAATTCCCGACAGGCGGGTGATGTGTGTCACCCTCGTCACGGCTGCCGTCGCGCGTCTCCTAATGTGGGCCGGAGTGACTTCCTTCGACTCCTCCCCCACGCTCACCGCATGGCGCGCGCTGCTCGCCGTCGCGGTTGTGTTCGTGATGCTGGCGACCACTGGCTGGACCGCCGTACGTCACCCACACTCCGACGAGCCACGCACCGTCGCGCTCGCCTCCTGGGCGCGGGGCCACGTGGCGGGTCGTACGCTGCCGGACGCCGACGCACCGCCAAACCGGCTGGCGCAGTTCTTCGCCACGCTCACGGCCGCTCAGCGCACCGGTCTGGCCGACAAGTACCCCTTGGTCGTGGGCAATCTGAACGGCGCCCCGGTCACCCTGCGCTACCACGCCAACCGGCTGGCTCTGGTGCAGGCGCGGAAGGTCGAGCGGCAGCGCATGCACGACGCCAGGCTCTCCCCCGACGGCCGCGCCGAGGCGCTCCGCCGGATGAACCGCTTCCAGTCGATGCTCGCCGAGGGACGGCACATCCTCGCCTTCGACCCGTCCGGGAAGGGCCGAGCCGCAGAGGTGTTCGGTGATCTCGACCGGGCCGACCGGGTCTCCGTGATCGTGCCCGGCGTCGATACCAACCTGCTGACGCTGGAGCGGTCCGCCCCCAGGGTGAATGCCGCGCCGGTCGGTATGGCGAAGTCGCTGTACGCGGCGGAGCGCGCCGCGCGCCCCGGCACCCGTACCGCCGTCATCGCCTGGGCCGACTACACCACGCCCGCCGGAATCGGTATGGACGCGGCCCTGGGGAACCTCGCCGAGCGCGGGGCGGTGCGGCTGAACGCGCTGGTGGGCGCGCTGCCCGGGGACGCCCCCGTCTCGCTGTTCTGCCACAGCTACGGCTCGGTGCTGTGCGGTGTCGCCGCACATGAACTGCCCTCCAGGGTCGCCGACATCGCGGTCGCGGGCAGCCCCGGCATGCGGGTGGAGAACGCGGGGCAGCTGCACACCCGGGCCAGGGTGTGGGCGATGCGGGACCACGACGACTGGATCGAGGACGTACCGAACCTGGAGCTGGGAGGTCTCGGGCACGGTGCCGATCCGGTCGACCCGGGCTTCGGCGCACGGATCGTCTCGGCGGCCGACGCGGTCGGGCACAGTGGCTATTTCGAGCCGGGCACCAAGAGCCTCAGCAACTTCGCTTCGATCGGTGTGGGGGCCTACAGCTCGATCAGGTGTGCGAACTCCGACAGCGCTTGCCGCGACGGAGTCACCGGCGGCCAGGGGATCTGACCGGCACAGCGAGCCATGGTCGGCCACACATCGGGACCTACGCCGAGGGGGACGTGCGGGCAAGTGCCGCATACGATGAGGCACATGGGTGATGTGCTGGCCGGAATTCATGCCACCTGGGAGTTCGACACCGACTGCGTGCTCATCCGCTTCGAACGGGGGATACGCACGCCGAAGCTCTTCCAGAGCCTGCGTGAGCGCCGTGTCCCGCACGCGGCGCTGTCATCGGTGACGCTGACCCCGGGCAAGCGGGGCACGGTGGTCCTGCACGCGGTACCGAGGCCCGGTGCCGACCCGTTGCTGGAGGCCGCGGCCGGGCAGTTGAAGGACGGCTGCGATCCGTACCGGCTGGTGCTCCCCGCCGAGCGCGAGACGCTCGCCGAGTACTACGCGGACGAACTGCGCGCGCTGCTCGGTCCCGACGCCGCGGAGCCCGCCGGCCGGTTCCTGGTCGCGGCCCCCGAGGCGCCGATGCAGTTCAAGGCGTACGACGGCCGGGCCGGCTTCGACGGGGACCGGGTCTCCTTCCGGTGGTTCTGGACGGGTGCCTCCACGGCGAAGTGGAAGGCCGGCGACCAGACATTCCCGGTGACGGAGCTGAGCGGCGTCGAGTGGCGCTCGCCGGATGCCTTCGACGGCTATCTGCGGCTGGTGCCGAGAGGCCAGGAAGGTGCGGCTCCGGGACCGGGTACCGACCTCGGCATGGGTACGGAGCCGGGCACGAGGCTCGGTTCGGGCACGGTGCAGAGCGCTCAGCCGATGGCCCACCGTCCCGCCCGGGCCGACCAGGACCCGGCCGCCGTGGTCTTCGGCCTCGGCTACGGCCCGGTGCACGAGTCACTGCCGTTCGCCGCGGCCGTACTGGAATCCGTACGCAGGAAGCAGCCGGCTCCCGCCGCGCCGGCCGCCGTACCGGCAGGCGTGGGGCGGCGCGATCCCGCGGACATCGCGGAGCGGATCCGGCACCTCGGGGAACTGCACCGGGCGGGCCTGGTGACGGATGACGAGTTCAGTGCGAAGAAGGCCCAGTTGCTCGCCGAGCTGTAGGTGTGGGGTGTCGGATGTCCGGCGTCCGGCTCGCCGGTAGTACTCCCGTACGAGAAGTGCGGCGGTGGACGGGAACCCCGGTATGACGCCATCGGGCCGCTCCATGCCTACGCTGATCAAGCCATGTCCACTTCCCCGCCGCACGGGCCGCCCCCACCGCCCGTCACCGACGGCCTGGTGAGCGCTGCCCGACGCAATCTGCGCGAGCTCGCCCACGGGCTCGCCCGCCCGTCCCATCCCGCGACGCCGCTCCTGGCGGACGCGCCGAAACGGTGGCAGCGGCTGCTGCCGTACGTCGTCGTCCTCGCTCTCGTCGCTACCTTCATCCCGGTCACGATCAATATCCTGACCGAGGCGTACGGCGTGAACGGAGGACTGGCGGGAGCCCTGGCCGTCGCGCAGGCGGCGCCGCTCCTGATGCTGGCGCACCGGCCGCTGCAGGCCTGGTGGATCATCTTCCCCGCCGACATCCTGGGTGCGGCCGCGCTGCTCGGGTATCCGGTCCACAAGTTCGACATCTGGCCGTGGCCCCCGCCCACCCTGGTCGGCTATCTCTTCGTGCTGCTCGCGCTGGCCCTGCGCGAGACCCGGCGGACGCTGATCTCGGTCTGGGTGGCGACGGGTGCGGCGAGCCTGGTCCTGCACCTGATCTCGCCGGAGCGCAGCAACGGCAGCGCGCTGCTGCTCGTGATCCTCGGCGCGGTGGTCCTGGTGATCGGCGCGGCACTGCGGGAACGGGGCGACGCGCAGCGTCGGCTCGCCGAGCAGGAGACCATCAGCGAGGCCGAGCGGGCGCAGCGGACACTGCTGGAGGAGCGCACCAGGATCGCCCGCGAGCTGCACGATGTGGTCGCGCACCACATGTCCGTGATCACGGTCCAGGCCGATTCCGCGCCCTACCGGATCAGCGGGCTGCCCGAGGAGGCGCGCGAGGAATTCGGTGCGATCGCGGCGAGCGCGCGGGAGTCCCTCGCGGAGATGCGGCGGCTGCTGACGGTGCTGCGCAGCGAGGGCACGGAGGGCGAGCGGGCGCCGCAACCGGGGCTCGACCGGGTGCAGCAGCTGGTGGAGGCGACAGTACGGGCGGGGCTGCCGGCCGAGCTGTCGCTGTCCGCCGATCTGCCGGACGTACCGCAGGCGGTGGATCTGTCGGCGTACCGGATCGTGCAGGAGGCCCTGGCGAACGTGGTCCGGCACGCGCCCGGAGCGCGGACCCGGGTGTCGATCACGTCCGACGGCGAGCACCTGACCGTGCTGGTGGTCAACGACCGGCCGGAGCAGCCCGGTTCGCCGCTGGAGACGACCGGGACCGGGCACGGCCTGGTCGGCATGCGGGAACGCGTACGGTTGACGGGCGGCACGCTGGACACCGGACCTCTGCCCGACGGCGGCTTCCGGGTGGCGGCGCGGCTGCCTCTCGCCCCCGCTCCGCCCCCGACCTCGGAGGACTCTTGACCATCCGCGTGATCATCGTCGACGACCAGGCCATGGTGCGGGCGGGGTTCGCGGCACTGCTCTCGGCACAGAGCGACATCGACGTGGTCGGTGAGGCGCCGGACGGGCGCCAGGGCGTCGACGTCAGCCGGAGGGTCCACCCGGACGTGGTCCTGTTGGATGTCCGGATGCCCGAGATGGACGGCCTGGCGGCGGCCCGCGAGCTGCTGAACCCGCCGATGGGGGTGACGCACCTGCCCAAGGTGCTGATGCTCACCACGTTCGACGTGGACGATTACGTGTACGAGGCGCTGCGCGCCGGGGCGTCCGGCTTCCTGCTGAAGGACGCGCCGCCGGCGGATCTGATCTCGGCGGTACGGGTGGTCGCGGCGGGCGAGGCGCTGCTGGCGCCGTCCGTGACCCGGCGCCTGATCGCGGACTTCGCCCGGCAGGGGCCGTCCGGAGCCGCCCGGAGCGGGCAGGCGCTGCGGCTGAACGCGCTGACTCCGCGCGAGACGGAGGTGCTGGAGCTGATCGCGCGGGGGCTGTCCAACCAGGAGATCGCGGGGCGGCTGGTGCTGGCCGAGCAGACGGTGAAGACGCACATCGGGCGGGTGCTCGCCAAGCTGGACCTGCGGGATCGCGCGCAGGCGGTGATCTTCGCGTACGAGGCGGGAGTGGTGGTACCGGGAGAGCAGTAGGGGGTCTCCCCCCGCCCGCCTCTCCGGCAGTCCCCCCGTACACCCCCTACCCGGGTATCAACCCGCACTTGGCTCCTGGGTGCGACGCCCCCGCACCCACCTCCTTCCTACCTTCCTCCCCGTCGCGCCGAACGGCGTGCGGGAGCCGGGTCAGCCGGAGAGGGAGGGACGGGATGCGCCGTTACGCAAGGACTCTGGTCGCAGTCGCCCTGGCGACCACCGTGGTGGCGGGTACGGCCGGCTGGGCGTCCGGGAGCGCACAGCAGGCCCTGACCGGGCCACCCCCCGGCACCGCGGCCTGGCGCGCGGATCACGTACTGGGGCGGGAGCTGCCCGACCCCGAGCAGGCCGCACCCGCTGAAGTGAGCCGGTTCTTCCGGGGGTTGACCGCCGCACAGCAACAGACCCTGGTCGTACGGCACCCACGCGTCGTCGGGAATCTGGACGGCGTACCCGTCGCACTGCGCTACCGGGCCAACGCCCGTTCACTGCGGGCCGGTCACGACCCCCGATACACGCATCTCACCGGATCGGGACACCGGCAGATCCTCGCCTTCGACCCGCGCGGACGCGGTCAGGTCGCCGAGGTCTTCGGGGACTTGAGCACCGCGCGCCATGTGGCGGTCGTGGTGCCGGGTTCGGACATCGACGCCGGGACCTTCGACCGCACGAACGATGTGTACGGCACCCCGGCGGGCATGGCGAAATCCCTGTACGCGGAGACCGGACGCGGCAGCGCGGTCGTCGCCTGGGCCGGCTACACCACTCCCGTCGGCATCGGCATCGATGCCGCGACGGGCTCGCTCGCCGAGGCGGGCGCCGACCGGCTGACCCGGTTCACGGACGGGCTGGCCGCCGACGGCGTGCCCGCGGCCGCCGTGTTCTGCCACAGCTACGGCTCCGTCGTGTGCGGACTCGCCGCGTCCCGGCTGCACGCCACGGACCTGGTCGCCCTCGGCTCGCCCGGGATGCGCGCCGACGACGTCGAGGATCTGCACACCACCGCCCGGGTCTGGGCGGCCAAGGACGCCACGGACTGGATCGATGACGTACCGAACGTCGAGGTGGCGGGCCTGGGACACGGCCCCGATCCGACCGGCCCGGAGTTCGGCGCACGCCGCGTGCCGACCCATGACGCCCACGGGCACACCGGCTACTTCGCCCCCGGCACGGACTCGCTCCGCGCCTTCGCCTCGATCACGGAGGGGGAAGCCCGATGAGTCTCACTGCTCTCGCTGAGCGCATCGACGCTCGTACCCCCGCCCATCGCGACCGCGCGATCGACGGCCTGCGCGCCCTCGCCCTGCTGGCCGTCCCGACCGGCCACTGGCTGCTCGGCGGCTTCCGCCTCGACGGCGACGGCGCGCTGCACAACGCCAGCCCGCTCTCCACGTTCGGCGGCCTCGCCCCAGTGAGCTGGGTGCTTCAGATGCTGGGCATCTTCTTCCTGGTCGGCGGGTACGCCTCCGTGCTCTCGTACCACCGGAGGAAGTCCACCACCGGGGCCTGGCTGCGCGGACGCGTCGCCCGCCTCGGCAGGCCGGTGCTCGGGGTGACCGCAGTCTGGGCGGCGATGATCCCGGTGCTGAGCACGCTCGGCGTGCCCGGAGACACCCTGCGGACCGGGTCGACGCTGGTGATCCAGCCGTTGTGGTTCGTCGGTGTGTACACGGTGGTCACGGCGCTCACCCCGTACTGCGTCGAGGCCGCACGGAAGATGGGCGGCTGGGCCGCCGTGCCGCTGCTCGGTTCGGTCGCCGTCGTCGACTTCCTGCGGTATGGGCCGTTCGCCGACGCCATGCCGTCCTGGCTGAGCGTGCTGAACATCCTTCCGGGCTGGCTCTTCGCGTACCAGCTCGGCGTCTCCTGGGGCGAGGGCCGGATCGGCAGGCGGGGCGCCCGGCTGTTGCTGATCGGCGGGACGGTGTTGTTCGCCGCGCTGCTGCTCGCCTTCCACTACCCGGCGTCGATGGTCGGCGTACTGGGCGAGGCGCGGACGAACTCGCACCCTCCGTCGCTGCTCGTTCTGGCGCTGGCCGCCGCGCAGAGCGGCGCGGCGATCCTGCTGCGGGACCGGATCGGCCGGCTGCTGCGCAAGCCGCTGCTGTGGGCGCCGGTCGTCGTCATCAATCTGTCCGCGATGACGATCCTGTGCTGGCACCAGACGGCGATGCTGGCCGCGGCGGTCCCGGCGTCGTTCGCCGGTGCGGTGCCGGGGCTGACGACCGGGCCCGACACCGTCGGCTGGGTCCTGGCCCGGATGGCGTGGATGCCGGTGTTCGCGGGGCTGCTGGTGCTGATCGCCCGGTATGCGCGCCGGTTCGAGGCCCCGTGGCAGACCGGTACGCGTGCGGCGAACGCCCGCCGGGCGGTGGCGGGCCTACTGGCGACGGGATTCGCGGTGTACGCGCTGGGGCTGGCGTAGGGGTGCGGGGCCGGGAGACCCGGCCCGCCCGGCGATTGAGGGCATCCTTCAAGCCCGTCCGGCGCTTGAGGACACCATGATCGCCGGGCGCCCCGGCCCGCCGGAAACGACTACTCGCGCGCGGCGGACGTCGAGCTCATGTCCGGGTACCGGTCCCCCGCCACCTGCCCCGCGATCGGCTCCAGCAGTGCCAGCTCCTCCGCGGTCAGCGTGAGCCGGGTAGCGGCCACGTTCTCCAGCAGCCGGCTGCTCCTGCGGGTACCCGGGATCGGCACCACGGTCAGACCGTGCACCTGGGCACGCTGCTGCACCCAGGCGAGCGCCACCTGTGCGGCCGACGCCCCGTGCGCCGCCGCGATCTTGTGGACGGGCTCCAGCAGGGCGGCGTTCGTCTTCGCGTTGTCGCCCGTGAAGCGGGGCTGGTACTGGCGGAAGTCGCCCTTGGACAGGTCCTTGGCGGCATCGGCGAACGCCCCGGTCAAAAAGCCCCGGCCGAGCGGCGAGTAGGGCACGAAGGTCACCCCGAGCTCGACGGCGGCGGGCACGGCGCTGCGCTCGACGTCCCGGCTGAAGAGCGACCACTCGGACTGCAGGGCGGCGATCGGGTGCACGGCGTACGCCTCGCGCAGCTCCGCGCCGGTCACCTCGCTCAGCCCGAGCTGCTTGACCTTGCCCTGCTGGACCAGCTCGGCCATCGCGCCGACGGACTCGGCCAGCGGGACGGCCGGGTCACGCCGGTGCATGTAGTACAGGTCGATGACGTCGGTGTTCAGTCGCCGCAGGCTGTCCTCGACGGCCTGCCGGATGTACGCGGGGTCGTTGCGCACGCCTCGGTAGTGCGGGTCGTCGCCCTTGCGCTCTATGGCGAACTTCGTGGCGAGCGTGATCTCGTCCCGGTGTGCCCCGACGAACGGGGCGAGGAACTCCTCGTTGGCGCCGCTCCCGTAGACATCGGCGGTGTCGAAGAGGGTGACGCCCGCCGCCAGGGCCGTCTCCAGCGTCTCGCGGGCGGCGGACTCATCGGTGTCCCCGTAGAACTCGCTCATGCCCATGCAGCCGAGTCCTTGCACGCCGACCTGCGGGCCGCCGTTTCCGAGCTCCACGGTGGTGATCTTGTTGTCAGTCATCAGGCACAAGGCCTTTCCGGCGCCCGGCGGGCACTCGCATAGAAGTCGATCTTGTGGTCGAGGACGGCGAGGGTGTCCTGGAGCTCCGCGATCCGCGTCTTCACGTCGCGGCGGGTCGCCTCCAGCAGCTCCTGCCGTTCCTCGAAGGTGTGCTCGCCCTCGCGCAGCAGCTCCGCGTACCGGACCATGTCGGCGACCGGCATCCCGGTCAGCCGCAGCTTGCCGACGAAGGCCAGCCAGTCCAGGTCACGGTTGGTGAAGCGGCGCTGACCGGTGTGCGAACGGTCGACGTGCGGCATCAGCCCGATCCGCTCGTACCAGCGCAGGGTGTGCGCGGTGAGCCCGGTGAAGGCGACGACCTCACTGATGGTGTAGCGGTCCTGACCCTCGGGGCGCGGATGCGCCCGCGGGGCCGAGGCGCAGACGTCCACCTTCACGGAAGTGCTCTCCATCACCGTCATGGCCTCCACGCTAGAACCTTGGAGTGCACTCTAAGCAAGCACGAACGGTGACGGGTTTCGGCGACGGCCGGGCCACCCCCTCCGAGCCGTGCAGGACGGCCCTTTAGGCTCATATGTATGCAGAGCCTGGCGATGATCGAGAACTGGCCCGTCCCCACCGCGGCAGCCGCTGTCGTACGAGCGGACGGCACCGTCGTCGGTACGCACGGCCCGACCGCGCACCGTTTCCCGCTCGCCTCCGTCACCAAGCCGATCGCGGCCTACGCGGCGCTCGTGGCGTACGAGGAGGGCGCGGTCGAGCTCGACGAGCCGGCCGGACCCGAGGGCTCCACCGTCCGGCATCTGCTCGCGCACACCAGCGGGCTCGCCTTCGACGAGCACCGGACGACGGCCGCACCCGGCACCCGGCGGCTCTACTCCAACGCGGGCTTCGAGGTACTCGGCGACCACATCGCCAAGGCCACCGACATCCCGTTCCCGGAGTACGTGCGCCAGGCGGTGCTGGAGCCACTGGGGATGACGGCGACGACGGTGGACGGCTCGCCCGCCAAGGACGGCGTCTCCACCGTCGACGATCTCGTGCGGTTCGCGGCGGAGATACAGGCGCCGCGGCTGCTCGACCCGCGTACGGTGCTCGCCGCGCAGACCGTCGTCCACCCCGGCCTGAAGGGTGTGCTGCCGGGCTACGGCCACCAGAACCCCAACGACTGGGGGCTCGGCTTCGAGATCCGGGACCACAAGTCGCCGCACTGGACGGGCAGTTCCTCGTCCCCGGCGACCTTCGGGCACTTCGGGCAGTCCGGAACCTTCCTGTGGATCGACCCGGTCGCGGGCGCGGCCTGCGTCGCGCTCACCGACCGCGCCTTCGGCCCGTGGGCGGTCGAGGTGTGGCCGGCGTTCACGGACGCCGTGCTCGCGGAGCTCCGCTCCGGCCACTGAAAGGCGTCACCCGTCGGCCGCTTTCGTGGCCAGACACTCGAACCAGACCGTCTTGCCACGGCCGTCGCGGCGCGGTTTCCGCGCCCCAGCGGTCGGTGACGGCATCGACGAGGACCAGCCCTCTCCCGCCCTCGTCAAGCGCATCGCCCATGACCGGGCGGGGCAGTTCCGGGCAGCCGTCCGCGACCTCGACGCGCACGCCCCCGGCCGGGAGCAGGAAGATGAGCGTCTGGCAACGGCGGCCGGGGACGTGCCGTACGACATTGGCGATCAGTTCGGTGAGCGCCAACTCGGCCGCATCGGCCACGTCGAGGAGGCCCCAGACGGTGAGGTAAAGGCGCAGGATGCGGCGCAGATGCCGGGCCGAGTGCTCGCCCATCGCAAAGTCGGCGCGGTAGGTCGCCTCCACCGCATCTCCTGCGCTCGGATCAATTACATGATTCATGTCACCAGCGTGCAGTGGGTTGATTACGCTCGGCTACGTACGGAAACGAACGCCGCGAGGCGTTGAACGCCGGAGGTGCCCCCCGCCGTGGCCAACATCCACACGCTCGACCCCCACGCCTCCCCGCTGGACTACTACGGCTGGGAGCTCCGGCGCCAGAGAGAGGCCCACAACCTCAAACAGGGTCAGCTCGGCGACATCATCTTCTGCACGGGCTCCCTGATCGGCCAGATCGAGACCACGAAGAAGATCCCCACCCGCGACTTCTCCGAGCGGGTGGACGCGGCACTCGGCACGGGCGGCGTGTTCTCGCGCCTCGTCGGCCTGGTCCTGCGCAGCCAGTTGCCGACCTGGTTCCAGGCGTACGCGGACATGGAGGCCCGTGCGGCGTACATCTCCACGTACCAGGCGCAGTTGGTGTACGGGCTGTTGCAGACGGAGGGGTACGCGCGGGCCCTCCTCGGTGTCGATCACCCGAGCAGGGTCGACGAGATGGCGGCGGCCCGGCTGGAACGCCAGCGGATCTTGAGGGGCGAGAATCCGCCCGCTCTGTGGGTCATCCTGAGCGAGGCGGCGCTGCTCCAGGAGGTTGGGGGACGCAACGTCATGCGTGCCCAACTGGCACAGCTGTTGGGCTTCCGCGAAGATCCCTGGGTACAGATCCAGGTGCTTCCGTTCTCCGTCGGCCAGCACACGGGAATGATGGGCTCGTTCACCCTGCTCAGGTTCGAGGACGACCCCGACCTCTTCTACGTGGAGAGCTACGACCAGGGGCACATGACCGCCAATCCGCAGGTGATCAAGGAACGTTCGGTCGGCTACGCTCGCTTGCAAGCCACAGCCCTCTCCCCCGAGGACTCGGCGACACTGATCGCTCGTGTGATGGAGGAACGCTATGGGGACCAGTCATGACCTGACCGGAGCACAGTGGCGGAAGTCGACCTACAGCGGCACCAACGGCGGCGAATGCGTCGAGTGCACCGTCACCGGCGGCGCGGTCTGGCGCAAGTCCAGCTACAGCGGGAACACCGGCGGCGACTGCGTCGAGGTGGCCGACGGCCTCCCCTGCGCCGTCCCCGTCCGCGACAGCAAAAACCCCGACGGGCCCGTGCTGACCGTCGGGGCGGATGCCTGGCAGAGCTTCGTGGACGGGCTCCGCTGAATTCGCTGCAAGCCCGTACAGCAAAGGGGGTTCGGGATGACCGATGGTCGTCCCGGGCCCCCTTCCGCTCCCCCGTGACGCGTGCCGCCACGGGCGGCATGCGTCATGTCACTGCATGTTCTGCACATGCGGGTGGTCGTAGGACCACCGAGGCGACGAAGACCAGAACCACCAGCATGGACGTTGAGGCTCGGCAGGTCGGAATTCGGCACCCTCCAGACTTGACGGCTAACGCCGTTAGCCGTAGCTTGGCGCCACGCGGCTAACATCGTTAGCCATGTCGGTCAGTCGCAACGTGAGAGGGCTGCAGTGAACACCGCCACAGCCAGCAGCACCCCGTGCAGCAGTGTCCCGACCCGGCCCTTCCGGGATGCATGGAAGGCGCCGGCGCTCCTCTCCGGGGCGATGACGGTTCCAGGAGAAGAGCGCCGTGGCTGACCGCGCGCAGCAGATCCTGGCCGCCGCCCGGGAACTGCTCGACGCCGAAGGTCCGGATGCGTTGTCGATGCGGCGCATCGCCGAGCGCGTCGGCATCCGGGCACCTTCCTTGTACAAGCACTTTCCTGACAAGGCCGCTGTCGAGGCCGGACTCCAGGTGCAGGGGATGACCCAGCTGGCTGAGGAACTGGAGGCCGCCGAAGCCGAGATCGGCGACGAACCGCCCCTGCTCGTGCTCGCCCGCGCCTACCGACGTCACGCTCTCGCCAGCCCGCACCTCTACCGCATCACTCATAGTCGGCCGCTCGCCCGCGCCGCGCTTCCCGAAGGACTCGAAGATCGCGCGGCGACGCCGTTGGCCAACGCGGTGCACGGCGACATTCACATCGCGCGCTCGCTCTGGGCATTCGCGCACGGCATGGTCGTGCTCGAACTCGACGGTCGCTTCCCGCCCGGCGCAGACCTGGACGCCGCGTGGCGCACCGGCTGCGATGCGTTCGCCCAGGCAATCCGAGACGAGACCCGGTAGGACATCGCATGACCACAGTCGCCGAAGAGCCCGCTACCGGCATCACCGCCCGCGCCGCCGGATACGTACACGCCGCGGCGTGGATTCTCGGGCTCGCCGCCGCATGGGGAGCCGCACCCGAAGTCGGTGACACACGCGCCGGGATCACGACCGCGTACGCCGACCGGCCGGTCCAGGTTGTCGCCCAGGCGCTGCTCGTCCACGGTGTGGCAGCTGCCGCCTTGCTCGTCGTCGGATCCGGACTGCTCGACCGGGCCCGCTCAACCAACAACACTGCGGCTCGCTCGGCCGGATGGGCCGGGAGAGTCGCGGGGGCGCTCGCATGCGTGCAACTCGTCATGGAACTGATCGCGGTGTCCGGAGCTGATCCGGCGTCACCGGGCAGGACCGGCACACTGTTCGAGGCGGTTCAGCGTGTGGACGGTGTCAAGATGTTCGCGTTCGCCGTGCTCGCCGCGGCTGCCTGTGCGGCCTCCCGGCACGGCGCGCTGTTGCGGCGTTGGGAGGTCGTCGTCGGCTGGGCCCTCGCCGCCACGATTACCGCGTCCGGCATCGGATACCTGCTCCTGTCCACCGCCCTGACCCCGACGGCATTCATCTCCCTGCCCTTGCTGCTGATCTGGATCGCCGCACTGGGCACAGCCCTCGGACGCCGGCCTCGTCGGGCAGTGAGTGAAACGGAGTGACCATGAATCTCGCCTACCTTCCCAGTCCCTCGACCGGGGTTCTTCACCTTGGCCCGGTTCCGTTGAGGGCGTACGCCTTCTGCATCATCCTGGGCGTGTTCGTGGCCGTCTGGCTCGGCAACCGGCGCTGGGTTGCGCGCGGCGGGGATCAGGGCGTGATCGCGGACGTCACCATCTGGGCAGTGCCGTTCGGTCTCGCCGGTGGACGGCTGTACCACGTGATCACCAGCCCCGACGCGTACTTCGGCGAACACGGCGAGCCGATCCGAGCCCTGTACGTGTGGGAGGGCGGGCTCGGTATCTGGGGTGCCATCGCCCTGGGCGGGGTCGGCGCGTGGATCGGCTGCCGTCGCCACCGCATCCCCTTCCCCGCCTTCGCGGACGCGGTCGCCCCCGGCACAGCCCTGGCGCAGGCGATCGGCCGCTGGGGCAACTGGTTCAACCAGGAACTCTACGGCCGCCCCACCACGCTCCCCTGGGGCCTGGAGATCGACCGCGCGCACCGTCCGTCCGGCACGCTCGACATCGCCACGTACCACCCCACCTTCCTCTACGAGTCCCTCTGGGACATCGGCGTCGCCGCACTGGTCCTCTGGGCGGGCCACCGGTTCGCGCTCGGTCACGGCAGGACCTTCGCCCTGTACGTCGCCGCCTACACGGCCGGCCGGTTCTGGACCGAGTACCTGCGCATCGACGAGTCCCACACGTTCCTCGGCCTGCGCCTGAACAACTGGACCTCCGTCGTGGTCTTCCTCGGCGCCGTCGCCTGCCTCGTCGTATCGGCCCGCCGCCATCCAGGCATCGAGGACGTGTCGCGACCGAAGGACGAGGGCCGCAACGAGAGGGCCGGCGAGCCGCGCCTGGACGTCGCGGTCAAAACAGGAGGAGCGACGCACGATGACAAGTGAGACCGTCAGCGCCACCACGGGCCCGGGCCACACCCGGCTCGCCTGGGGCCCCGTGCTGAGTGCAAGCCGGTGCCGAACTCTTCTGCCGGATGGACGAGTCCGCGCCGCGGAACGTGGTTGGAGATGCCGAGATCACGTGGGGCTAGTACCGGGTCAGGCGGATTCTTCGCCCGGCACCTTGGCGAGCTCCACACCACGCAGGCTGAGCAGCACCAACGCGACGCACCCGCAGGCGAGCACGATGTCGGCGACGTTACCCACGAACGGGCCGTAGTCGATGAAGTCCACAACATGCCCGCGGGCCACCCCGGGCTCGCGGAAGAGTCGGTCGCCCAGGTGGGACACCGCACCGCCGAGCAGCGCGCCCAGCACGAGCGCCCAGCCCGCAGAGGCCAGTCGGCGTGCGGTGTAGAGGATGCCGACCACTGCCGCTGCCGCCGCCAAGGTGAACACCCATGTCGCCCCCGTGCCGATGGAGAACGCGGCGCCAGGGTTGTACAGCAGTCGGAAGTGGATCAGAGGGGGGATCACGGCGACGCGCTCGCTGTCGGACAGCGCGGAGACCGCCCACATTTTGGTGAGCTGGTCCACGAGCAGGACCACCGCCGCCAGCATGAGCATCATGCCGTACAGCCGGCCTGAACCCCGCTCCAACCGCATCATCAGGGCCTCCGTGCGTAGCGATGTCCGAACCAGGATTCCCTGAGACTATCGGCCCCTCTTGAGGCGTCTTCCAGCTTTCCCGAAACGAAGCCCCGTCGGACTGTCAGTGGTGCCGCCCACGATCGTTCCCGTAGCTGTTCGGGCTGTTCGAGTCCGGCGATCAGGGGGTGAACGATGGGGACGTCACCGGTGTCACGGGCACAGGTACGCACGCCTGAGCCGACGATTGCGCCGATCACTCGAGTGGGATGGAGTTCGGCACCCAGGGAACCGCTATCCTCCTCGGCCATGGCCGACATAGTCCGCGCCGCCGCCTCCGACGTCCCGGCGCTCGCCTCCGTACTCGCCAGTGCCTACGCCGAGGACCCCGTCTGGTCCTGGCTGATGCCGCACGACCGGGACCGGCGGCTGCGGCTGCTGTTCACCGCGCATCTGGCGCAGCAGATTCCGGCGGGCCGGGTGTGGACCGATCCGGACCGCACGGTGGCGGCGGTGTGGGCGGAGCCCGGGAAGTGGAAGCTGCCGCTGAGCTATCTGCTGCGCAACGCGGGCACGCTCCTGTGGGCGGGCCGGTCCCAACTGCCCCGGACCGGAATGCGGTTGCTCGCGCTGGAGCACCGCCACCCGGCCGAGCCCGCGCACTGGTACGTCGAGTACATCGGCACCCACGCGGACGCGCGCGGCACAGGGCGCGGATCGCAGGTGCTGGGCGGGCTGCTGGAGCAGGCGGACGCGGACGGGCGGCCGGTGTTCCTGGAGTCGAGCAACCGCCGCAACCTGACCTTCTACCAGCGGCACGGCTTCACCGTGCAGGAGGAGATGACGTTCCGGGCCGGGCCGCCCATGTGGTCGATGTGGCGCTGGGACGCGGACCGGTAGCGCTTCACCGACGCGCGGGCCCGCCGCCCACGGCCGTGCGGTGGTTGCGGACGAGCACGGCGACCCGTCCCGGTGTCCCGCCCGCAACCACGCAGTCATTCAGTGTCATTCACCGGAAGGCACTCGTGGGTGGCTCCGGCGTCCCTGAGCGGGCTCTCGTCACTTCCGCCAGAACAGGTGGTGCGTCACACCGCTCGGGCTGGGCACCACCTCCAGGTGGTACCGGTCGAGCAGCTCGTCGGGTGACTCCCAGAGCCGTACTCCGGATCCGAGCTTCACCGGCGAGACCGCCACATGCATGGTGTCGACGAGGCCGGCGTCGAGGAACTGCCGGATGGTGGTCACCCCGCCGCCGAGTCGGACGTCCTTGCCCTGTGCCGCTTCCCGCGCCTGCTCAAGGACCGCGGCAGGATCGCCGTCGACGAAGTGGAACGTGGTGTCGGAGAGCGTGAACGAAGGACGCCCGTGGTGAGTCATGACGAACACCGGCGTGCGGAACGGCGGCTCGTCTCCCCACCAGCCGCGCCACTCGTAGTCCTGCCAGGGCCCGCGCTGGGGCCCGAACTTGTTGCGGCCCATGATCTCGGCACCGATGTTGCGGTCGTAGTCCCGAGTGAAGTGGTCGTCGAGACCCCGGCTCCCCCCGGGGTCGGTACGCATGGGCCAGCTCGCCGTGGCACCGGCCCAGGAGAACAGCCTCTCGGGATCGGCGTGACCGAACGGGCTCTCGAAGCTCTGGTCCTCGCCGGCACCGATTCCGTCGCTTGAGACATTGAAGTTCTGGACTCTCAGTAGCTGAGCCACGTGTTCCTCCTGTGTTGTCGTGAACGGTGGTGAGACTCTCCGGGCCGACAAAACTCATCGCCGCGCCGCGACCGATCTGAATTCGGGCTGCCCGTGGTCCTGCCGGCTCAGGCCGACAGTTCCCAGATCAGCACCTCGGCCGCGTCGGCCGCCACCATTTCCAGGCCCTGTTCCCCCGTGATCCACGCCGCGTCGCCGGGTGCCAGGTCCTCGTCGCCGATCCGCACACACCCCGCCACCACGTGGACGTACGCCCGCGCCGCGTCCGGCACCGCCGCGCGTTCCCCCGCGGCCAGTCTGCGTACGTGCAGCATCGCACCGGCCGCCGGGAGGGCGTACGGGGTGGAGTCGGCGATGCCGGGAACGATCGTGTACGAGGGGTCGCCGCCCGGTTCGTGCGGCGCCAGCCACATTTGAATGAACGTCAGTGGACGTTCGCCGTCGTTGCGCTCGACGTGACGGACGCCTGCGGCGGCGCTGAGGTGCTGAAGGTCCCCGGCCCGTACGACCGTGGCGTGACCGGTCGAATCGCGGTGGGTCAGCTCGCCCTCGACCACCCAGGTGACGATCTCCGTGTGGCTGTGCGGGTGTTCGTCGAAGCCCGCGCCGGGGGCGAGCCGCTCCTCGTTGCAGGCCAGAATCGCGCCGAAGCGGAGGTTGTCCGGGTCGTAGAAGGCGCCGAACGAGAAGGCGTGCAGAGACGCGATGCCGGCGGCCTCGTCCCCGCCCGTGAAGCGGTCGTCGGAGCGCTGAACGGATATCACCCGTCCACGATAGCCCGGCGCGGGCCGTCCGTGACCCTCCGCGAGCCCCGTCCACTACCCGGCAGTACGACCCGCCACCGCCCCGGCCCTCCGTGCACGTGCTCCGATAAGGCAGTCTTGTGTTCGTGCCCCGACCCGATCCTGAGCAGCCCGCTGCGAACGCCGCCCACCTGCATGCCGCGACCCTGAAACGGCTGGAGCAGTCCTCCGGCCGGCTGGCCGCCAATGCGATCGCCCGCATGGACGAGTCACTGCCGTGGTACCGGGCGATGCCACCGGAGAACCGGTCCTGGATCGGCCTGGTGGCCCAGGCCGGGATCGCGGCGTTCACCGAGTGGTTCCGGCATCCGGAGACCCCGCAGGCCATCTCCACCGATGTGTTCGGCACGGCTCCGCGCGAGCTCACCCGGGCGATCACCCTGCGGCAGACCGTCGAGATGGTGCGCACGACGATCGAGGTCATGGAGGCCGCGATCGAGGAGGTCGCCGCGCCCGGCGACGAGTCCGTGCTGCGGGAGGCCCTGCTCGTCTACGCGCGGGAGATCGCCTTCGCGACCGCCCAGGTGTACGCGCAGGCCGCCGAGGCCCGCGGGGCCTGGGACGCCCGGCTGGAATCGCTCGTGGTGAACGCGGTGCTGTCCGGCGAGGCCGACGAGGGCGCCGTGTCACGCGCCGCGGCGCTCGGCTGGAACTCCCCCGAGCACGTGTGCGTGCTGCTCGGTACGGCCCCGGACGGCGACAGCGAACTGACGGTGGAGGCGATCCGGCGGGCCGCCCGGCACGCGAAGCTCCAGGTCCTGACCGGGGTGCTCGGCAACCGGCTGGTCGTCATCGCAGGTGGCAGCGACAACCCGCTCCAGGTCGCGAAGGCGCTGATCGGCCCGTACGCCGCAGGTCCGGTCGTCGCCGGGCCCGTGGTGCCCGACCTGCTGGCGGCCACCCGGTCCGCGCAGGCGGCGGCCGCCGGGCTCAGGGCGTGCAGTGCCTGGCAGGACGCCCCGCGACCGGTGCTGGCCGACGATCTGCTGCCGGAGCGCGCGATGGCGGGCGACCCCGCCGCACGGGATCAATTGGTGGAGGAGATCTACAGACCGCTGGAAGAAGCGGGTTCTGCGCTCCTGGAGACACTGAGTGTGTATCTGGAGCAGGCGAGCAGCCTGGAGGGTGCGGCCAGGATGCTCTTCGTCCACCCCAACACCGTGCGCTACCGGCTCCGACGTGTGACTGACGTCACCGGATGGTCACCTTCCGATGTCCGCTCGGCGTTCACTCTGCGAATCGCCCTGATTTTGGGACGCTTGGCCGCCAGAGATCCACAGTCCTAGACTTTTGTCGGACATCAACAATTCCCCATACGGTTCTTCGTCCCTGTCCCCACGGGTGTTCCGGACCGTTCACAAGAGAGAGTGTGAGGGTGCTCGTACTCGTCGCTCCCGGCCAAGGCGCTCAGACGCCCGGCTTCCTGACTCCCTGGCTCGAACTCCCCGGTGCCGCCGACCGCATCGCGGCCTGGTCCGACGCCATCGGGCTCGACCTCGCCCACTACGGCACCGAGGCCGACGCCGAGGCGATCCGTGACACCGCGGTGGCACAGCCGCTGCTGGTCGCCGCCGGCCTGCTGTCCGCCGCCGCGCTCAACGCGTCGCCCGACGTCGTCGCAGGTCACAGCGTGGGCGAGATCACCGCAGCCGCCCTCGCCGGAGTCATCGGCGACGAGGCCGCACTCCGTCTCGTACGTACCCGTGGGCTCGCCATGGCCGACGCCGCGGCGGTCACCGAGACCGGCATGGCGGCGCTGCTCGGCGGCGATCCCGATGTGACGGTTCCTCACCTGGAGAAGCTCGGGCTGACCCCGGCGAACGTCAACGGTGGCGGCCAGATCGTCGCCGCCGGCACCGCCGCGCAGATCGCCGCGCTGACCGAGGACAAGCCCGAGGGCGTACGCCGCGTGGTGCCCCTCAAGGTCGCCGGTGCCTTCCACACGCACCACATGGCGCCCGCCGTCGACCGGCTGCGCGAGGCCGCCCTGAAGCTGAAGATCGCCGATCCGGCCGTGACATATGTCTCGAACGCCGACGGGAAGCCCGTGGCCATCGGCGACGAGGTCATCTCGCGACTGGTCGGCCAGGTGGCCAACCCGGTCCGCTGGGACCTGTGCATGGAGACCTTCAAGGAGATGGGCGTCACGGCTCTCATCGAGGCGTGCCCCGGCGGCACCCTCACGGGTCTCGCCAAGCGCGCGATGCCCGGTGTGCAGACCCTCGCGCTCAAGACCCCCGACGACCTCGACGCGGCCCGCGCGCTCATCTCCGAGCACGCGGGCGCCTAAGGAGCCCGAGAGCATGTCGAAGATCAAGCCCAGTCAGGGCGCCCCGTATGCACGCATCATGGGTGTCGGCGGCTACCGTCCGACCCGTGTCGTGCCCAACGAGGTGATCCTCGAGACGATCGACTCGTCCGACGAGTGGATCCGCTCGCGCTCCGGCATCGCCACCCGCCACTGGGCCTCCGAGGAGGAGACCGTGGCCGCGATGTCCGTGGAGGCGTCCGGGAAGGCCATCGCCGACGCCGGGATCACGCCCGAGCAGATCGGCGCCGTGATCGTTTCCACCGTCTCGCACTTCAAGCAGACCCCGGCCATCGCGACCGAGATCGCCCACAAGGTCGGCGCGGGCAAGCCCGCCGCCTTCGACATCTCGGCCGGCTGCGCGGGCTTCGGCTACGGACTGACCCTCGCCAAGGGCATGATCGTCGAGGGTTCGGCGGAGTACGTTCTCGTCATCGGCGTGGAGCGGCTCAGCGACCTCACCGACAAGGAGGACCGCACGACGGCCTTCCTCTTCGGCGACGGCGCCGGCGCGGTCGTCGTCGGCCCCTCCAAGGTGCCGGCCATAGGCCCGACCGTCTGGGGCTCCGAGGGCGACAAGTCCGAGACGATCAAGCAGACCGTGGCGTGGGACGAGTTCCACGCCGAGCGCCCGGAGAAGTTCCCGGCCATCACGCAGGAGGGCCAGGCGGTCTTCCGCTGGGCCGTCTTCGAGATGGCGAAGGTCGCCCAGCAAGCGCTGGACGCGGCCGGGATCGCCCCGAAAGACCTGGACGTCTTCATTCCGCACCAGGCCAACATGCGGATCATCGACTCGATGGTGAAGACCCTGAAGCTGCCGGAGAACGTCACGGTCGCCCGTGACGTGGAGACCACCGGCAACACCTCGGCCGCCTCGATTCCGCTCGCTATGGAGCGGCTTCTGGCGACCGGTCAGGCGAAGAGCGGCGACACCGCGCTCGTCATCGGCTTCGGGGCGGGTCTCGTCTACGCCGCGACGGTCGTTACTCTCCCCTAGGCACACCGGACCTTCCGGTCCGGACGTCCGAACCCTGCTGAAACACATCGAAGGAGCGCCAACATGGCCGCCACCCAGGAAGAGATCGTCAACGGTCTCGCCGAGATCGTCAACGAGATCGCCGGTATCCCGGTCGAGGACGTCCAGCTGGACAAGTCCTTCACCGACGACCTGGACGTCGACTCGCTGTCCATGGTCGAGGTCGTCGTCGCCGCCGAGGAGCGCTTCGACGTCAAGATCCCCGACGAGGACGTCAAGAACCTCAAGACGGTCGGCGACGCTGCCGACTACATCCTCAAGCACCAGGCCTGATCAGGCCGGCTCCTGTGTCGCCACCCGGCGGTGGCGCCGCTGATTCACGACCCTCTACACGTGGAGAAGATTTTCCAGTGAACTCGACCAATCGCACCGTGGTCGTCACCGGTATCGGCGCAACCACTCCGCTGGGTGGCGACTCGGCGTCGACCTGGGAAGGTCTGATGGCCGGTCGTTCCGGCGTCAAGCCTCTCGAGGGCGAACGTTTCGCCGAACTGCCCGTCCGGATCGCCGCCCTCGCGGCCGTCGACCCGGGCGACGTACTGCCCCGCCCGCTCGCCCGCAAGCTGGACCGCTCGGCGCAGTTCGCGCTGATCGCGGCCCGCGAGGCGTGGGCGGACGCCGGCTTCACCGGCAAGGCCGGTGAGGACGACACGATCCAGCCCGAGCGGCTGGGCTCGGTCATCGCCTCCGGTATCGGCGGCGTGATCACCCTGCTCGACCAGTACGACGTGCTCAAGGAGAAGGGCGTACGCCGCGTCTCCCCGCACACTGTGCCCATGCTCATGCCCAACGGCCCGGCCGCCAACGTCGGCCTGGAGGTCAACGCCCAGGCCGGTGTGCACACTCCGGTCTCCGCCTGCGCCTCGGGCGCGGAGGCGATCGGGTACGCCGTCGAGATGATCCGCACCGGCCGTGCCGATGTGGTTCTCGCCGGTGGCACCGAGGCGGCGATCCACCCGCTGCCGATCGCCGCGTTCGCCAACATGATGGCGATGTCCAAGAACAACGACGATCCCCAGAAGGCGTCGCGTCCGTACGACACGGGCCGTGACGGCTTCGTCCTCGGCGAGGGTGCCGGGGTCGTCGTCCTGGAGTCCGCGGAGCACGCCGCCGCGCGTGGCGCCAAGGTCTACTGCGAGGTGCTGGGCCAGGGTCTGTCCGCTGACGCCCATCACATCGCGCAGCCCGAGCCGACCGGCCGTGGCATCGCCGCCGCGATGCAGAACCTGCTGGACCAGACGGACCTCAAGCCGTCCGAGGTCGTGCACCTCAACGCGCACGCCACGTCGACGCCGCAGGGCGATGTCGCGGAGCTGAAGGCTCTGCGCAAGGTTCTGGGCGACGATCTCGACCACGTCGCGATCTCCGCGACGAAGTCGATGACCGGTCACCTCCTCGGTGGCGCGGGCGGCATCGAGACCGTCGCGACGGTCCTGGCGCTGCACCACCGGATGGCTCCGCCGACGATCAACGTGGAGCACCTCGACGAGGCGGTGGAGGCGGACATCGTGCGCGATGAGCCCCGGCCGCTGCCGGAGGGGTCGATCGCCGCGATCAACAACTCGTTCGGGTTCGGCGGTCACAACGTGGTCCTGGCGTTCCGCAGCGTCTGACCTGCGGTCCGCGGCCCGGTATCCACGCCGAAGCCTGCCTCCCCCGAGTCGGGGGAGGCAGGCTTCGGCCGTGAAATCCGGCGCTTGAGGAGCGGGGGCGTTTTCGGG
>NZ_FMDF01000186.1 GCF_900091955.1 Streptomyces sp. Ncost-T10-10d | reverse complement strand
TGAGCGCGGTGGACGTCCTGGGTGAGGAGGAGCGGCACCGCTTGTTGAGGGTTTGGAATGACACGGTGGTGGGGGTGGAGTCTTCGACGTTGCCGGGGTTGTTCGAGGCGCAGGTGGTGCGGGTGCCGGATGCGGTGGCGGTGGTGTGGGATGGGGGTGAGTTGTCGTACCGGGAGTTGGATGAGCGGGCGAATGGGTTGGCTCGGTTGTTGGTGGGGTGTGGGGTTGGTCGGGAGTCGGTGGTGGGGGTGGTGTTGGAGCGTGGGGTTGATTTGGTGGTGGCGTTGTTGGCGGTGGTGAAGGCGGGTGGTGCGTATCTGCCGGTGGATCCGGCGTATCCGGCGGAGCGGGTTGCTGTGATGGTTTCTGATGCGGGTGTGGGGTTGGTGGTGTCGTCGTCGGTGGTGGCGGGTGTGGTGCCGGAGGGTGTGCCGGTGGTGTTGTTGGATGAGATGTCGGATGTGCCAGAGATGCCTGGGGTGTCTGGGGGGTTGGGGGTGGAGGTGTTGCCGGGGCAGGCGGCGTATGTGATTTTCACGTCGGGTTCGACGGGGCGGCCGAAGGGTGTGGTGGTGCCGCATGCGGGTGTGGTGAATCTGTTGGCTGGTGGGGGTTGGGGTGCGGGTGTGGGTTCGCGGGTGTTGCAGTTTGCGTCGGTGGGTTTTGATGCGGCGGTGTGGGAGGTGTGGGGTGCGTTGGCGTCGGGTGGGTGTCTGGTGGTTGCTTCTGCGGAGGAGTTGTTGCCGGGTGTGGGTCTGGCGGGGGTTGTGGAGCGTCATGGGGTGACGCATGTTCTGTTGCCGCCTTCGGTGTTGGGTGTGTTGGAGGAGGGTTCTCTGGGTTCGGTGGAGGTGTTGTTGTCGGGTGGTGAGGCGTTGGGTGGTGAGTTGGTTGAGCGGTGGGGTGCGGGTCGTCGGTTGGTGAATGCGTATGGGCCGACGGAGGCGTCGGTCTGTGTGGCGACGGCGGGTCCGTTGTCGGGGGGTGATGAGGTGTCGGTGGGGCGGCCGAATGTGAATACGCGGGTTTATGTGCTGGATGGGTTGTTGCGGCCGGTGCCGGTGGGTGTTGCGGGTGAGTTGTATGTGGCGGGGGTGCAGTTGGCGCGTGGTTATGTGGGTCGGCCGGGTCTGAGTGCTGAGCGGTTTGTTGCGGATCCGTTCGGTGTGGGTGGTGAGCGGATGTATCGCACGGGTGACCGGGTGCGGTGGACGGCGGATGGCCGGTTGGTGTTCGTGGGGCGTGCGGATGAGCAGGTGAAGGTGCGTGGGTTCCGTATCGAGCCGGGTGAGGTGCGGGCTGTGGTGGCTGAGCATCCGCTTGTTGCTCAGGCGGTGGTGGTGGTTCGGGAGGATGTGGTGGGTGACAAGCGTGTTGTGGCGTATGTGGTTGCCTCGGGTGAGGTTTCGGGTGATCTTCCTGGGTTGGTGAATGGGTTTGTTGCGGGGCGGCTTCCGTCGCATATGGTGCCGGCGGCGGTGGTGGTGCTGGAGGAGTTGCCGCTGACCGCGAGTGGGAAGGTGGACCGCGGGGCGCTTCCTGTGCCGGTGTATCCGGTTGCTGTCGGCCGTGGTCCGTCCAACGCGCGTGAGGAGATCCTGTGCGCCGCGTTCGCCGAGGTCCTCGGTCTCGAAACCGTGGGTGTGGA
>NZ_FMDF01000113.1 GCF_900091955.1 Streptomyces sp. Ncost-T10-10d | reverse complement strand
GGAGCCCCTCCGTGTCTGTCCTCTCCGCTCCCGTCGCCCCCGCCCGTGTCCCCGCCGGTCTTCTCCCCCGAGGAGATCGCCGCCCGGGCCCGACGGATCCGGGAGCCCGTGCACATCGTCAGCGGGCCGAACGGCCGTGAACTGGGTCTCGCGGCCGGTCCCGTACCCGACGGCCCGGTGCTCGGGACGCTGCCGCCGCTGTACCCCGAGTGGCTCGGCGGGCGCACCTTCTGCGAGGCACACGGCGTCCGTTTCCCTTATGTGGCGGGCGAGATGGCGAACGGCATCGCGACCACCCGGATGGTGTCCGCAATGGCTCGGGCGGAGATGCTCGGGTTCTTCGGCGCCGGCGGCCTGGCGTATGCCGATGTGGAGCGGGCCGTGCACGCGCTGGCCGGGGAGCTGCGGTCCCGTTCGAACTGGGGCGTGAACCTCATCCACTCACCGGCCGAACCCGCGCTGGAGTTCCGCGTCGCCGAGCTGCTGCTGCGCTGCGGTGTGCCCCGGATCTCGGCGTCGGCGTTCATGGAGCTCACCCCGGCCGTCGTGCTGTGCTCGGCCCGCGGACTGCGCCGCGGCGCCGACGGCGGAATCGTCCGGCGCACACGGATGTTCGCCAAGGTCTCCCGGCCCGAGGTGGCCGAGAGGTTCCTCTCGCCCGCCCCGGCCGCGCTGCTGGACCGGCTCGTCGTCCAGGGGAAGCTGACCCCGCAGGAGGCCGGCCTGGCGGCCCTGGTGCCGGTGGCCGAGGACATCACCGTGGAGGCCGACAGCGGAGGTCACACCGACAACCGGCCGTTGTCGGCCCTGCTGCCGAGGATCGCCCTGCTGAGCGACGCGCTGTGCCGGCGATTCGGCTACCGCCGACCGGTCAGGGTCGGCGCGGCCGGCGGGCTGGGCACGCCGGCCGCGGTGGCCGCCGCCTTCGCCCTCGGCGCCTCCTACGTGGTCGTCGGATCGGTGAACCAGACCGCCACCGAGGCGGGCCTGTCCGAAGAGGCCAAGGCGATGCTCTGCGAGGCGGATGTCGCCGATGTGGCCATGGCACCGGCGGCGGACATGTTCGAGCTGGGGGTCACGCTGCAAGTACTGTCCCGCGGGACGATGTTCGCCCAGCGGGCCGGCAGGCTCCACGCGGCCTACCGGGCGCACGGTTCGCTGGAGGAGATCCCACCCGCGGTGCGCGCCGCGATCGAACGGGACGTGCTGCGCGCCTCGTTCGACGAGGTCTGGCAGCACACGCGCGCGTTCTGGGAGCGGCGCGATCCCTCGGAGATCACGCGTGCGGAGGCCGATCCGAAGCACCGTATGGCGCTGGTCTTCCGCTGGTACCTGGGCAGTTCCAGTCGGTGGGCGATCAGCGGCGAGGCGGCCCGACGTACCGACTACCAGATCTGGTGCGGGCCGGCGACGGGCGCGTTCAACCGCTGGGTTGCGGGCACGTTCCTGGCCGAACCGGCGAACCGGTCCGTGGTGCAGATCGCGCTCAACCTGCTCGAAGGCGCTGCGGTACTCACCCGCGCCCATCAACTGCGCACCTATGGAGTTCCGTTGCCGTCCGAGGCATTCGCCTACACCCCGCGCGGGCTGGCGTGAGCGGCCCCGGCGCCCCGGAGGCGTCAGCGGCAGCCGTCCGGCCCCGAGGAGACAACGTGTCCGCCCGCACATGTGGGCAGGTGCCCATCGCCGTGGTCGGTGTCGGCGCCCTGGTGCCCGGCGCGACGGACGCGGCAGGCTACTGGCGGATCCTGACCGGCGGCCGGGACCTGATCACTGAAGTGCCCGCCTCCCGCTGGCTGATGGCGGACCACTACGACCCCGACCCGGCCGCCCCCGACAAGACGTACGCCCGCCGCGGCGCCTTTCTGCCGGAGGTGGACTTCGACCCGTTGGCGTACGGTGTGCCGCCAGCCAACCTGTCGGCGACGGACACCTCCCAACTGCTCGCCCTGATGGTCGCCGACCAAGTGCTGACCGACGCCGGCGGTCCGTCGGGCATGGACCGGGACCGGGTCGGCGTCGTCCTCGGCGCGGCCTCCCTGGAGCTCCTCCCCCATATGTACGGGCGCGCCCATCGCCCGGTGTGGCTGACGGCGCTGCGGGAGAGCGGTCTCGCCGAGGCCGAGGCGCAGGCCGTGTGCGACCGCATCTCGGCGCACTTCAGCCCGTGGCAGGAGGCGACCTTCCCCGGCCTGCTCGGCAATGTCGTCGCGGGCCGGATCGCCAACCGGTTCGACCTGCACGGCATCAACCACACCACCGACGCCGCCTGTGCCAGCTCCCTGGCGGCACTGTCCACGGCGGTCGGTGAGCTGACGCTCGGGCGGACCGACCTGGTGATCAGCGGCGGTGTGGACACCGGGAACGACATCGGCATGTTCTTGTGCTTCTCCAAGACGCCCGCGCTCTCCCCTACCGGTGACTGCCGTCCGTTCTCGGATGCGGCGGACGGCACCATGCTCGGCGAGGCCGTCGTCATGTACGCACTGAAGCGGCTGTCCGACGCGGAGCGGGACGGCGACCGGATCCACGCGGTGATCCGGGGCATCGGCACCTCGTCCGACGGCAGGGGCACGGCGATCTACGCGCCGCTTCCCGACGGTCAGGCGCGGGCCCTGCGGCGCGCCTACGAGGAGGCGGGCTACGGTCCGCAGTCCGTGGAGCTGGTCGAGGCCCACGGGACCGGCACGAAGGCCGGGGACACTGCCGAACTGACGGCGCTGCGCGAGGTGTTCGAGGCGTCGGGACGTACGGAGGGGCAGTGGTGTGCGATCGGCTCGGTCAAGTCGCAGATCGGCCACACCAAGTGCGCGGCGGGCGCGGCGGGGCTGCTCAAGGCGGTGATGGCCCTGCACCACAAGGTGCTGCCGCCGACCATCAAGGTCGACCGGCCGATGCCGGCGGCCGCCGCCCCGGACGGTCCGTTCTACGTCAACACCGAGGCCCGGCCGTGGGTGCGTTCCGCCGGTCATCCGCGCCGGGCGTCGGTGTCGAGCTTCGGTTTCGGGGGCAGCAACTTCCACGTCACGCTGGAGGAGTACGTGCCGTCGGGCACCCTGGCCCGGGTGCCGCCGCGCCATCGTTCCGCGCCGAGCGAACTCGTCCTGTTCAGCGGCGCGTCGCCGTCCGACCTGGTGCCGCCGGAATCGTACGGCGACCGTCCGCTGGCCGCGCTCGCCCGGGAGAGCCACAGCGCGTTCTCGCCCACCGATCCGGTGCGGCTGGCCGTCGTCGCCACGGACACCGAGGACCTGAGGGAGAAGTGCGCGCAGGCGCTCACGCTGATCCGGCAGCGGCCCGGTACGGCGTTCACGACACCGAACGGTGTCCGGTACGCCTTCGGGGATCCCATGCCCGGCCGTCTCGCTTTCCTGTTTCCGGGGCAGGGATCCCAGTACGTCGGGATGGGCGCCGGCCTCGCGATGCTGTCACCGGCCGCCCAGGCTGTGTGGGACCGGCTGGGCGGTACCAGGTTCGACGGGCGGCCCCTGCACCGGGTGGTGTTCCCGCCGCCCGCCTTCACCGACGAGGAACGCGCGGCCCAGGCGGCGCGTCTGGCCGCCACCGAGTGGGCGCAGCCCGCGCTCGCGGCGCACGCACTCGCCTTGCTGGCCGTACTGCGGGGTCTGGGGCTGCAACCGGACTGCGTGGCGGGCCACAGTTTCGGTGAGCTGGTGGCGCTGCATTGCGCGGGTGTCCTGGACGCCGATGCGCTGGTCGGTCTGGCCCGCAGGCGCGGTGAGCTGATGCGGGACGCGGCCGGCGTACCGGGCGCGATGCTGGCCGTGGCGGCGGGCCGCGAGCACGTGGTGGCGGTGCTGGCCGGCGACGAGTTCGGCGACATCTGGCCGGCCAACCTCAACTCCCCTCTTCAGGTGGTGCTTTCAGGTACGAGGGAGGCTGTCGCGCGCGCCGAGGAGGCGTTCGCGGCCGAGGGTGTCGGCACACGCCGGCTGACCACTTCGACCGCTTTCCACAGCCCGCTGGTCGCCCCGGCCGGTGAGCCGCTCGCCGCGTTCCTGCGCACGGTCCCGCTCACGAAGCCCCGGATCGAGGTGTACGGCAACGCGGACGCCGAACCGTACCCGTCGTCGCCCGACGGGGTACGCCGCCGGATCGCCGACCACCTGGCCTCACCTGTGCTCTTCCAGGACCAGATCGAGGCGATGTACGCGGCAGGCGTGCGGACCTTCGTCGAAGTCGGCGCGGGCACCGCGCTGACCGGCCTGGTCGGACAGATCCTGGGTGACCGCGAGCACGCGGCCGTCCCCCTGGACCGGGCGGACCGGTCCGGGGTCAGCACCCTGCACACCGCGCTCGGTGAACTCGCCGTACGCGGTATCCCTCTGGACTTCGATCCCCTCTGGGCGCCGTACGCCTCGCCCGGAACCTCAGTGAAGGAGCGCAAGCCCCGGATGACCGTGAAGATCAGCGGAGCCAACTACGGTCAGCTCTACCCGCCCCGCACCGAAGCCGCCGAACCGCAGCCGCCCGTGTCCGCGCCGGAACGCAGGCCGGAACGCCACCCGCATCCCGCCCCCTCGTCCGACATCCTGGCGGTTCCCGTGTCCGCGTACGCACCCGCTCCCGCCCACACTCCGGAGCCGTCGGTCTACGGGGCGGCGCCCGCCCAGGAACCGGAGCCCGCGTACGGAGCCGAGCCGCCGCGCGAGCCCGTGCCCGCCTACGACCCCGTGTCCGCGTACGGGGCCGAGCCCGATGTCGCCCTCGGCCCCGAGTGGTACGCCGCGGTGGAGAGCGTCCAGCGGCAGACGGCACAGGCCCACGCGGCCTGCCAACGCATGCTGACCGACAGCCATATGGCTTTTTCTGCGGATGACCGAGACCACCCTGACCGCGATGCTCGGGGCACAGGACGCCGGCGCCGTGCCCGACGCCCCGGCTTCCCCGGCACCCCTGCCGCTCCCCCGTCCTTCGGCACCTCGGCGGACCCCGGCACCCGCGACACCGCCCCCGGCGGCGGTCGGCGTTCCCGGGACCGTGCCCGCCTTCGTACCCGCCGGGCCCGGCGAGGCGCCGTCGCCCGCACCGGTCGCCGTCGAGGAACGGGCCCCGGCCGCCGTCCCGGTGGACCCCTCGGTACCGGCCACCGATGCCACTCCTCTGTCGGCGCCGGAACTGGAGGAACTACTGCTCTCGGTGGTGGCCCGGCTCACCGGCTACCCGGTGGAGATGCTCAACGTGGACATGGAGTTGGAGGCGGATCTGGGAGTCGACTCGATCAAGCGTGTCGAGATCCTGTCGGCCGTACGCCGGAGGGTGGGCGACGTGGCGACGGGAGACATCGGACAGCTCGGCAAACTCCGCACGCTGCGCGAGATCGTCGAGGCACTCACCGCG
>NZ_FMDF01000184.1 GCF_900091955.1 Streptomyces sp. Ncost-T10-10d | reverse complement strand
GTAGTAGTCCCGCATCAACGCCACCTGGTCCTCGACCAGAACACCGAGGTGGTAGTCGAGACTCAGGAGCAGCCGTGTCGAGTACGGATTGCGGATCACGCCGACGCTCAGCGGAAAGTTGGTCGGCTCGGCACGCAGCGTGCTGAAGCTGTCGATTTTCCCGTCCACGATCGTCAGACGACCCTCGCCGAACTCGTCGGTGAGCACGTGGAAGTGGTTGTACACGAAGCTGGTCTCGAAAAGGGCCTCGCCACCCATACGACGCTGCAACGCCCCCAGCGGGTATCTGCGGTGGGGCAGCATGTCCTGTTCGGCCTGGAACACCGCGCGTACGAGGTCCAGCCAACTGCCGTCCGGCAGCTCCAGCCGGAACGGGACGGTGTTCAGAAAGAGCCCCCGAACCTCGGTCGCCCCGGCCTCCTCCAGCCGTCCGTTGGACGACAGCCCGGCCAACACGTCCGTGCTTCCGGTGACCAGACTCATGACCCGCAGATGCGCTGCCAGCAGCACGGACTTCAGCGGCACCCCACAACGCTTGGCCAGCGCCAGCAGCTCGTCGCACAGCTCCGCCGGCAACAGCGTCTCGATCGAGCCGTGCTTCTCCGCCGTGTGCAGCACCCGCCACTCGTTGTCGCGCTCGGGCGTCGCCAGCCGGGCGTCGTGCCGGTTCGGCCAGCGAGGGAGCCGGCCCGTGGGCCGGTCCGTGAGCCGCTCCAGCCAGAACGCCTCGCTCTGCGTCGAGCGCAGCACCTCCCGTTCCGCCGCGATGAAGTCGCGGTACGCCGACTCGGGCGGGTCCAGGGCGACGACCGTGCCCGCACCCGTCGCGAGCCGGTGGTAGAGGCCAGTGATCTCGGCGAGCGTGGAATGGAGGCTCCAGCCGTCGAAAATGGCATGGTGCTCGGTCACCGTCCACTGGAACGCATCGTCGGAGAGCCAGTGGATACCGAACCGCAGCAACGGCGGCCGGGAGTGGTCGAACACATGGGAGCGTTCGAAGGTCACGTATGCGGCGATCGCCGACTGCTGCGCCTCGTCGTCGAGTGCGCGCAGATCGGACACCACGCACGGCATCTCCGCCGTGGCATGCACCAGTTGGAGCGGCTCGCTGTAGCCGCTCAGCTCCAGGGACGTGCGGAGTATCGGGTGGCGTTCCACGACCAGGCGCAGCGCCTCCTTGAAGCTGCGCTCGTCGAACCGGCCGTTGATGCGCATGCTGTCCACGTTGTGGTACGGCAGCCGTTCACGGTCCAGCTCCATCTCGTAGATCATGCCGACCTGGAGTTCCGCCATCGGATAGGCGTCCACAAGGCCCTGCGGCAGCCGCGCCCTGTCCTCGGCGCTCACCATGGAGAACGGCTCACGGTCGCGCTGCGGAGCTTCGGATGCCGAATGGGTCGAGGCGGCCTCGGCCAGCCCCGCCGGGGTGGGCGTGCGGAAGAGGTCCTGCAGCTCGAAACCGACCCCCTGGGTGCGGGCCAGTCCCAGCACCTGGATGCTGCGGATGGAGTCGCCGCCGAGGTCGAAGAAGTTGTCGTGGCGGCCGACCCGGTCGACGCCGAGAACGTTGCTCCAGATCTCCGCGAGCAGCTCCTCCGTCCCGGGCAGCGGAGCGACGAACTGGGCCTCCAATTGCGGGCGTTCGGTCGTCGGAGCGGGCAAAGCCCGGTGGTTGAGCTTGCCCTGCGCAGTGAGCGGGAGGGCATCGAGAAAGACGAAGTTCCTCGGGATCATGTAGTCGGGGAGGTGGCCGGCGAGCGCGTCGCGGAGTTCACTGGTGGTGGGCCGGTCGACGTCCGGCTCCGGTACGAGGTACGCGACGAGGTCCGTGTGGCCGCCGAGATCGTCCCGCACGACCACGACGGCCTGCCGGATCTCGGGCTGCCGGCCCAGTCGGGCCTCGATCTCCGGCAGCTCGATGCGGTAGCCGCGCACCTTCACCTGGGCATCGGCCCGGCCGAGGTATTCCAGGTCGCCGGAGGGTTTCCAGCGGGCGAGGTCCCCACTGCGGTAGAGCCGGGCTCCCGGCGTACGACCGAGATGGTCCGGCACGAAACGCTGTGCGGTGAGTGCCGGTTGGCCTGTGTAGCAACGTGTCACGCCGGGCCCGCCGACGTAGAGCTCCCCGACGACACCGATCGGACTCGGCTCGCCCGACGGATCCAGGACGTAGAGTCGGAGATCGGGCAGCGCCCTGCCGATCCGGCTGAACGTACCGTCGAGCTGCCCCTCGTCCACCTCGGCGTATGTCACGTGCACGGTGGTCTCGGTGATGCCGTACAGGTTGATGAGTAGCGGCGAGGCGTATCCGTGACGGGCGCCCCAGCGGCGCACCGAGGCCCGGTTCAGCGCCTCGCCTGCGAACAGCACAGCCCGCAGGTCCAGTTCCCCACCCTCCACCGCATCGACCGTCTCGAACTGGCGGAAGGCAGAAGGGGTCTGGCTGAGCATTGTGACCGACCGGTCGCGTACGAGTGCGTAGAACGCCTCCGAGTCCCGGCTGGTGAGGTAGGGGACGACGACGAGGCGTCCGCCGGTGGTGAGGGCGCCCCACATCTCCATGACCGACACA
>NZ_FMDF01000092.1 GCF_900091955.1 Streptomyces sp. Ncost-T10-10d | reverse complement strand
TCTGCGCTGGGCTACCAGGACTCGAACCTAGAATGACGGTACCAGAAACCGTAGTGTTGCCAATTACACCATAGCCCACTGAAACGCAACCTCTGGAGGAGGTTTCATTTCTGCGCTTCCCGGCCGGATCTTTCGGCCCGCTCGGGCGGCGCAGGAAGAACATTACCCGAAGGTGTCCGGCGCTCCAAAACGGGTATTGCCCGCCAGGGTCCACACCTCGGATCAGGGTCGGGCCGGGACGAGCAGGCCGGGCAGCTGATCGAGCCCGCCGATGCGGACGAGTTCGGGCCGCCCGCCGCGTCCACCCCGGTCCAGCCAGATCCCCATCAGCCCCGCCGCGACCGCGCCGGCGGCGTCGATGTCCGGCTCGTCCCCCACGTACGCGACCTCTCCCGGTTCCAGCGCCAGCGCCTCGCAGGCCGCGTGGAAGGCACCGGCCTCGGGCTTGGAGACGCCTAGCTCCACGGCACACACCACGGCCTCGAACCGGTCCCGTACACCGAGCGTGCGCAGCTTCCGGTCCTGGTTGTGGATGCTGGAGTTCGACAGCACGCCGTGCCGGAATCCGTTCGCCAGAACGTCCAGAGCGGGCAGCGCGTCGGGGAAGAGCGACCAGGCGGCCTCGTAGTGGGTCACGTGCCGGGCAAACCAGGCGTCGGCCTCCTCGTCCTCCAACGCCCGCGAGAGGAACTCCCGCACACGGTCCCGGCGCTGCCCCTGGAAATCCGTCTCCCCCGCGGCGAACCGTGCCCAGTGCGCATCGGTGATCGCCCGCCACGTGAACAGGGCCTGCTCGACGGAGCCGTATCCATCGGGCAGGCCCTCGTGTTCGAGATGCTTGCTCATGCCGATGCGGTCGGCACCCGTGTAGTCGAAGATCGTGTCATCGATGTCCCAGAGCACGGCTCGGATCGGCATACAGCCACGCTACCGCTCGCGCGGCGGGCGTAGCGGCTCCTCGGGAGACAGGGCTCAGAACTGCTGCTGGTCGACTCCCGGCGGCAGGAAGCTCGGCCTCTCGCGCGGCAGGTGTTGCGACTGCGGGCCTGGCCCGCAGTCGCTGAAAGCGCGATCGGCGCCTTGCGCGGTCCGGCGGGGGCTGTCAGGGGGTGGGGCAGCCGTGCCGTTTGCCGGAGGCGGTGGCGTACGACGTCAGAATCCGGTTCAGCGCCGCGGAGTCGATCGTTCCTTGCGTTCCGGCGGCGCCGTCCGCCGCCTTGCCCTTGGCGCGCTCAAGCTTGAAGTAGGCGGTCCCGATGGCGCCCCCGCATGCGACGGTCCGGGTGTACGCACCCTTCACCGTTCCCGGGTACTTGCCGTCGAGATACATCTCCTCCTCCGCCGACGGCCCGTAGTAGGCGGTCATGTGGAACAGGTCCGCCTTGCCCCGGCTCATTTCGCATTCTTCCGTCAGCGCCCGTCCCGCAGGCTTCTCGCTGACGTCGGTCACGTGCAGCCGGACAGCTTCACGCCCGGTCATCACGTCGCGGCACGTACCCGTCGATTGGTCGATGGGCTTCGTCCTCCACGCCGTACGGTCGACGGCCCCCGGGCGTTCACCGAGTGCTCCCTCGCACTTGGCGTGGCCGGCCGCACGACGCGCCGACTCGGTCGCGACACGGGCCACTTGGAGTACCTGCCGGGCGGTGAGATCCTCCGACTTCGCGCTCGTCTCGGCCGTGACGAGCAGGCCGGCGCCCGCCACCGTCCTGCAGTCGACCAGGACAGCGGCTCCCGGTGAGTACCCGCTGACGAAGGACCCGGTCCAGCCGTGCCCGATCGGCGTTGCCGAGGCTTCCGCGGCGGGGCCGCTCGCCCGGTAGGCCGCCCGTGGCGATACCCGGAGCTTGAGCACCGGCCCGCCGCCGTCGTGCTCGGCCGAGACCGAGCACCACTGGGTGTCGTGACCGTTCCAGTCGTTGGTGTGACCGCGCGCCTTGAGCCTGGCGCCGTAGAAGAACTCCCGTGCCTCCTCGACCGCGAGGGAGCCCTGGCACCGGTCTGCGAGGTCTTCGCCATCAGTGTCCCGGGACCGGACGGTCCAGGTCAGCCCGCCGGCGACCAGCGCGAGGAGCAGCCCTCCGACGTACAGGGACAGTCTCAGCCGTGTCATTCGTTCCCCCGGATCCGCGGTTGCGATTGCGGTTGTGTCAGTCATGCGCCCACGACGGTCGTGTGGGCCCGGCGCCCACCACCGTGCGGTGGTCGTGGGCGAGTTCTGCTGGGACGACTGCGTTCCAGGTGATCTCTCCCGCGCCTGTAGTCCCTCTCCTCAGCCTATGAGTTCGAACGATCCGACGGCCTGCACCGTCAGCGGCGGACGGGTAGCAGCAGCGCGCCGCTCATTCCGGGGAGCAGCAGGCGTTCATCCCGTAAGTACGCGAAAGGGGCGGCCACCGGGTTGAACCGTGGCCGCCCCTTCGGGTACAGCGGTGACGACTACGCGGCGGCCAGCCTGGCCAGTGCCGCGTCGATGCGGGCGATCGTCTTCTCCCGGCCCAGGATCTCCAGGGACTCGAAGAGCGGCAGGCCGATCGTGCGGCCGGTGACCGCGACGCGGACCGGGGCCTGGGCCTTGCCGAGCTTCAGGCCGTGCTCCTCGCCGGCGGTGAGGATGGCGTTCTTCAGGGCGTCCGCGTTCCACTCGGCGGCGGCCAGCTTGGCGCGGGCCGTGATGAGCAGGGCGTCGGAGCCCTCCTTCATCGCCTTGGCCCAGGACGCCTCGTCGGTGGCCGGCTCGTCGAGGAAGAGGAAGTCGACGTTGGCCGTGATCTCCGAAAGGACCGTGACACGGGTCTGGGCGTGCGGGGCGATCGCCGCGAACTGCTCCCCGTCGAAGGACTCCGGGGCCCACGGGGCGAACGGCGCCTTCAGCCAGGGGCCGCACGCCTCGGTGAACGTCTTCACATCCAGCTTGCGGATGTGCTCGGCGTTGATGTGCTCGCACTTCTTCAGGTCGAAGCGCGCCGGGTTGGCGTTGACGTCCTTGATGTCGAACGCGGCCACCATCTCCTCGATGGAGAAGATGTCGCGGTCCTCGGCGATGGACCAGCCCAGCAGGGAGAGGTAGTTGAGCAGCCCCTCGGGCAGGAAGCCGCGCTCGCGGTAGAGGTTGAGCGAAGCCTGCGGGTCGCGCTTGGAGAGCTTCTTGTTGCCCTCGCCCATGACGTACGGGAGGTGGCCGAACGCAGGGGTGTCCTTGGCGATACCCAGCTCGATGAGCGCCTTGTAGAGGGCGATCTGACGCGGGGTGGAGGAGAGCAGGTCCTCGCCGCGCAGGACGTGGGTGATCTCCATCAGCGCGTCGTCGACCGGGTTGACCAGCGTGTACAGCGGGGCACCGTTGGCACGGACGATGCCGTAGTCCGGCACGTTCTCCGGCTGGAAGGTCAGCTCGCCGCGGACCAGGTCGGTGAAGGTGAGCGCCTCGTCGGGCATCCGGAAGCGGACGATGGAGGTGCGGCCCTCGGCCTCGTACGCGGCGATCTGCTCGGCCGTGAGGTCGCGGCAGTGGCCGTCGTAGCCGGACGGCTTGCCGGCGGCACGGGCGGCGTCGCGGCGGGTGTCGAGCTCCTCGGTGGTGCAGTAGCAGTGGTAGGCGTAGCCGCCTGCGAGAAGCTTCTCGGCGACATCCTTGTAGATGTCCATGCGCTGCGACTGGCGGTACGGGGCGTGCGGGCCGCCGACCTCGGGGCCCTCGTCCCAGTCGAAGCCGAGCCAGCGCATCGAGTCCAGGAGCTGGTTGTAGGACTCCTCGGAGTCGCGGGCCGCGTCGGTGTCCTCGATGCGGAAGACCAGGGTGCCGCCGTGGTGGCGGGCGAAGGCCCAGTTGAAGAGGGCGGTGCGGACCAGGCCCACATGGGGGTTACCGGTCGGGGAGGGACAGAAACGTACGCGGGGGGGTACCCCCTGGTCGAGCGGAGCCGAGAGCTTGGGGGAGGGTGCGTTAACCACGCTTGATCACCTTGTTGGTGAGAGTGCCGATGCCTTCGATGGTGACGGCGACCTCGTCGCCGACATGGAGGGGTCCGACCCCTGCGGGAGTGCCGGTGAGGATCACATCGCCCGGGAGCAGCGTCATGGCTTCCGTGATGTGGACGACCAGATCCTCGATCGAGCGGATCATGTCGCTCGTACGGCCCAGTTGGCGTTGCTCGCCGTTGACCGTGGCCTGAATGGTCAGGTCGCTGGGGTCGAGGTCGGTCTCCACCCAGGGGCCGAGCGGGCAGGATGTGTCGAAGCCCTTGGCCCGGGCCCACTGCTTCTCGCGCTTCTGGGCATCGCGGGCGGTGACGTCATTGGCGCAGGTGTAGCCGAAGATGACGTCCTTCACGCGCTCACGCGGCACTTCACGGCACATACGGCCGATGACCACGGCCAGTTCGGCCTCGTGGTGGACTTCGTTGGAGAAGGAGGGGTACTCGATGGCGTCGCCGGAGCCGATCACCGAGGTGGTGGGCTTGAAGAAGGCGACGGGGACGTCCGGTACCTCGTTGCCGAGTTCCGCGGCGTGTTCCGCGTAGTTGCGGCCGATGCCCACGACCTTGTTGGGGAGCACGGGCGGCAGGAGGCGGACCTTGCTCAGCGGGACCTTGGTGCCGGAGAGCTCGAACTCGGCGTACGGGATGCCCTTGATGATGTCGAGGACGAGACCATCGGGCCCCTCGCCCTCGACGGCGCCGAAGGCGACATTGCCGTCGATGGAGAACCTGGCGATGCGCACGGGATGCTGTCGCCCCTCACTTGCTGGCTGGCTGAAGACTGACGCTCCAGGCTAACGCGGGTGAGGGGGGACAACCGCGCATTACTCGGCCGCTGCGGCCGAGGCCGTGACCGGGGCTTCCATGAGGATGGTGCGGCGGGGGTTGGCCGTCTGGGTGGGCAGCTCGACGGCGCGCTCCGGCAGTTCCGGCGTCTGCAGCTCGTCGGCGTCCTTGAGGTGCGCCAGCGTGGTGCGCCGGGGGTTGGCAATGTTGCGGAACATCATCGTCGTCTTCATCTACCGTTCGGACCCTGTCGGTATGGGCGCCGCCCGGAGGGGCGCCGGTTGTCGGATTTGCCATCCCTGTAAAGCGTCAGGCTAAACATCCAATTCCCTTCAGAAGCCCGGATGAGACGGCGATCATCATGTGAGTTTCCTCACGACTGCATTGACAATTGCCCCATTTCGGGCGGCTGACCACGCTGACAGAAACGGACATTGCGCCACTGAATGAGCTATTCCGCTCCTGATCATGTCGACTGGGACACCCTCCACCGTCCACCGATTCACCCCTAATGATCCACTTTGCCCGCGAACACGCTCCACGTTTTGTTACTTGGTCGTCACAACAAGTCACCCAGGTCACGGCCCAGCACGAGGCCCTTGTTGGAGATCCGGCACTGTGCTGGAATTCCACGCACCGCCGCGGGTTCACAAACCGGCGCGCAGGGGCGCAACGCAGCGCCGAGTGGCGGCGGGAAGGGGAAGAGCGCCGGTCACTCACGACCACCAGGGGGCGGACACGACGCCCCACGACGCCGACACCGTCCCACCCGCTTCGTGCGGAGGGACGCCTGGTCCAGAGGTTGCGACGCTAGTGCAGGGACGTTTCAAGAGGGATGGCAGCGCTGCGGCGGAACAGGAGCCGCACGGCGGGACCGACCGCGGTTCCTCGCCCCAGCACGCCCAGAACCCCGGACCGGCCTCGGCCGGCGACAGCGGTGACCGCGACCGGCGCCCCGGTGCCACGGCGGGCAGCGACACCGATCCGATCTCGTCGCTCAAGCCCCGTGGCCCCGTCAGCACCGGCTCGCGAGTAGCTCTTCGCAACTGGCGGATCAGCACGCGTCTGGTCTCCCTGCTCGCCCTTCCCGTGGTCGCCGCGACCACCCTGGGCGGACTGCGGATCAACGACTCCATGAACGACATCCAGCAGCTGGATCACATGCAGCTGCTGACCAAGATGACCAAGCAGGCGACCACGCTCGCCCAGGCGCTCCAGGCGGAGCGCGACAGCTCTGCCGGTCCGCTGTCCAACGGGGTGAAGGCCGACGACTTCAAGGTCACCGAGCCCCGCAAGAAGACCGACCGGGCGAAGACGGCCTTCCTGGACGCGACGAACTCGATCGGCGACCCGTCGGGCGACGAGGCCCTCGAGAGCATCTACTCGAGCGTCAACCAGATCGCCAGCCAGCTGGCCGCGATCCGTGACATCCGCAAGACGGCGTACGCCAAGGGCTCCCCCAGCCTCCAGACCGTCGACCAGTACAGCCAGCTGATCACCTCGCTGCTGAGCCTCTCGCAGGACATGGCGCAGGCGACCAGCAACTCGGAGATGATCAAGCGGACCCGTGCGCTGGCGGCCTTCTCCTCCGCGAAGGAGTACGCCTCGGTCCAGCGGGCGGTCATCGCCGCGGCGCTGCCCGGCGGCAACGACAAGCAGCCGCACCTCGACCAGAACGACCAGCAGTTCGGCCGCGCCGCACTGCGCAAGGAAGACTCTGCGCTCCGCTCCTTCAAGGCGGTCTACGAGGCGACCGGCAACAACGCCGAAGAGCTGATCGCCACGCTGCAGGAGGGCAACCCGGAGATCAAGGCCTCCGAGACCTACGCGAAGAAGGTCCTGGACAGCCCCTCGGGCATGGACGACATGCCCCGGCGTTCCTACCTGGACTGGTACGACCAGAGCTCCACCAAGATCCAGGCCATGAAGACCATCGAGGAGACCCTCCTCAGCGACATGGAGGGCAAGGCCCGCGAGCTCCGCGACCAGTCGAAGCGTGAAGCGATCATCAGCGGTGCGCTCATCCTGCTGGTGCTCGGCGTCTCGCTGGTCGGCGCCTTCGTCGTCGCCCGGTCGATGATCCGCTCGCTGCGGCGACTGCAGGACACAGCTACGCGCGTCGCCCAGGACCGGCTGCCCGAACTCGTCAAGCAGCTCTCCGAGGCCGACCCGCAGGACGTCGACACCTCGGTCGAGTCGGTCGGTGTCCACTCCCGGGACGAGATCGGCAAGGTGGCCGCAGCCTTCGACGACGTGCACCGCGAGGCCGTCCGTCTCGCCGCCGAGCAGGCTCTTCTGCGGGGCAACGTCAACGCGATGTTCACCAACCTCTCGCGCCGCAGCCAGGGCCTCATCCAGCGTCAGCTCTCCCTCATCTCCGAGCTGGAGTCGCGCGAGGCCGACCCGGACCAGCTGTCCTCGCTCTTCAAGCTCGACCACCTCGCGACCCGTATGCGCCGTAACGGCGAGAACCTCCTCGTTCTCGCGGGCGAGGAGCCGGGCCGCCGGTGGACCCGCCCCGTCCCGCTGGTCGACGTGCTCCGTGCCGCCGCCTCCGAGGTGGAGCAGTACGAGCGCATCGAACTGGCCGCGGTGCCCGCCACCGAGGTCGCGGGCCGCGTCGTCAACGACCTCGTGCACCTGCTCGCCGAGCTGCTGGAGAACGCCACGTCGTTCTCCTCGCCGCAGACGAAGGTCCGGGTCACCGGCCACGCGCTGCCCGACGGGCGGGTGCTGGTCGAGATCCACGACACCGGCATCGGCCTCTCCCCCGAGGACCTCGCGGCGATCAACGAGCGGCTCGCCTCGCCGCCCACCGTGGACGTCTCGGTCTCCCGCCGCATGGGTCTGTTCGTGGTCGGCCGGCTGTCCCTGCGTCACGGCATCCGGATCCAGCTGCGGCCTTCGGACTCCGGTGGTACGACCGCGCTGGTCATGCTCCCCGTCGATGTCGCGCACGGCGGCAAGCAGTCGGCCCCCGAAGCCGGGACCGGGGCAGCAGTCCTCCGCCCCCGGCGGTCTGCTCGGCGGCGGCAGCGGCGCGGGCAACGGCTCCCGT
>NZ_FMDF01000016.1 GCF_900091955.1 Streptomyces sp. Ncost-T10-10d | reverse complement strand
ACATCGATGGGCAGGTCGTGCTCCGCCCGTATCCGCGCCGTGCCGTCGCCGAGGCGGCGCACCCGTACGGGCAGGGCGGCGGACCCCGCGTGCAGGATCAGCTCACCGGACCGGCAGTCGGCGAGCCAGTTCACCCGCGCGTCGAATTCCCGCGCGCCCGCCCACCAGCCGGGCGCGACCAGGGCGTCTCCCCTGCGGACGTGGTCGCGGTCGAGGCCGCGGAGGTTCACGGCGACGCGGGCGACGGCCTCGGCGTGGTCCACGCTCTCGCCGAGGCTCTGCAGCTGCCTGACCCTGACCGGCCGACGGCTGGACCACAGCAGCAGCTCGTCACCGCGCGCGAGGGTGCCGGCGCCCAGCGTGCCCGTCACGACCGTGCCGGCGCCCCGCACCGTGAAGACGCGGTCGATCCACAGCCGTGCGCGCGGGGTGGGGGCGGGTTTCGGCAGCCTTGCGGCCAGTCTGCCGAGCGCCTGGCGGAGTTCGGGGATGCCCGCTCCGGTGGGCGCGCTGGTGACGACGGCCTCCAGGCCGGACAGCGGGGTGCCGGACAGCCGGTCCCTGGCCTCCTCGACCGCAAGGGAACCGTCGCCGAGATCGGCCCGGGTGACGACGAGGACACCGTCGCGGACGCCGAAGGCGCGCAGGGCGTCCACGTGCTCCTGCGTCTGCCTGCTCCAGCCCTCGTCGGCGGCGACCACGAGCAGCACGGCCGGTACCGGACCGACGCCCGCCAGCATGTTGGGGACGAACCGCTGGTGGCCCGGCACGTCCACGAGGGCGAGGGTTTCGCCGGTGGGCAGGGTGGTCCAGGCGTACCCGAGGTCGATGGTCATGCCTCGCCGCTTCTCCTCGGCCCAGCGGTCGGGCTCCATGCCGGTCAGCGCCCTTACGAGGGTGGACTTCCCGTGGTCGACGTGTCCCGCGGTGGCCACGACGTGCATGACGGCGTCACCCGCCCGCGCGGTCGTCGACGAGCCCCGTGCTCCGGGCGGCGGCGACGGTCGCCGCGAGGACGTCGCCGTCCCGCTCCTCGGGGACGCAGCGCAGATCGAGCAGCAGCGCGCCGTGGGCGATGCGGCCCACCACGGCGGGCCGGCCCCGGCGCAGCGGTGCGGCGAGGGCCTCGGAGACCTGTACGGCGAAACCCGGCAGGGCGAGCCCGGGTGCTCCGCCGCCTCCGACGGCGCCCGGGTGCGGCGTGACGGCGGCGGCGAGCCCCCGGGCGTTGAGCGCGGCGGCGAGCGCGGCACTGCGCTCCCGCAACCGCTCGGGGTCGATGTGCACGGCCCGGCGCACGGGCGGCTCCGGGCCGCGCAGAGTCGCCTCCAGCGCCGCGAGGGTGAGCTTGTCGACGCGGAGGGCGCGGGCGAGCGGATGGCGGCGGAGCCGGTCGATCAGCTGCGTGGTGCCGAGGAGGAGCCCTGCCTGGGGTCCGCCGAGGAGTTTGTCGGCGCTGGCGGTGACCAGGGCGGCGCCCTGGCGGAGCCAGGTGGCGGCATCCGGTTCCGCGGGCAGCAGCGGGTCGGGGCGGAGCAGACCCGAGCCGATGTCGGCCACCACGGGCGCGTCGAGCGTGGCCAGTTCAGCGACGGACACGGCGGAAGTGAAGCCTTCGACGCGGAAGTTGGAAGGATGGATCTTGAGCACGAAGGCGGTGTCGGGGCCGACGGCGGCCCGGTAGTCGCCGAGGTGGGTCCGGTTGGTCGTGCCCACCTCGCGGAGTCTCGCGCCGGTGCTGACCAGGAGGTCGGGCAGCCGGAAACCGTCGCCTATCTCGATGAGTTCACCCCGGCCGACCACGATCTCCCGGCCCTGCGCCAGCGCCGTGGCCGCCAGGACGAGCGCGGCCGCGCCGTTGTTCACGAGATGGGCGTCCTCGGCGTCGGGCACGGCGGCACGAAGGGCGTCCAGTGTCGCCCGGCCGCGCCGGTCGCGGCGGCCGGTGGCCGTGTCGTACTCCACGTCCACATAACCGGCGGCGATGTCCACCGCCGCGCGTGCCTGAGCGGAGAGCGGGGCACGGCCGAGGTTGGTGTGGATGACGACACCGGTCGCGTTCAGCACGGGGCGCAGGGTGGTCGCGTGGTCCGGCAGGAGGCCGACGGCCAGATCGCCGATCCGATCCGGCGTCACCTCGCCGGCCCTGACCCTGTCCTGAGCCTGGTGCACGGCCTGTTTGACGAGGGCGGGGCCGAGCCGCGCCGCGGCTTCGGACAGGCGCGGGTCGGCCAGGACGGTGTCGGTGCGCGGCACCCGTCGCCGGGGTGCGACAGGTGCGGGAGATTCGGAGGCCATGGATTCAGCCTACGGTCACGAAGTGGTCGCCGAGCGGCGCGAGATGGCCGATGACGGGGGCTCCGGGGATCTCGCCCGCGATCAGGAGGCCACCGGAGGTCTGGGCGTCGGCCAGCAGAGCAGGGCCGTCATGGCGGCCGTGCCGGCGGCGGCCGGCCCGAGCAGGCCGGCGACCGCCACAGCGACAGAGGCCAGGCCGCCCACGATGTTGGCCGTTCCGAGGGGCTTGCTGTCTGCGATGCCGAAGCAGCCGCACGGGCGGTCACTGCCGCGGATGAGTTCTATCATGTCCATGACAGGAAAGGATCTCTCCGGGCTCACCGCGGATCACCATGCCCACGGCCATCTGGAGCGTCAAGAGGTCACAACGGCACCACAGTTCGGGGAAGTCGAGCTGCCGCTCGCTCCCTTGTGGAAGCGAAACCGCCGCTTCCACAAGGGGGTTTCCCATTCCGCGTTCACCGCAGACCTTGAAATACGCCCCACGAGGACCAACGATCAGGGATGCCGCCCGGAGACCACGGACCGCAAGACCGCGGACCGCGGACCACAGACCGGAAAAGGAGCAGAATTGACGGTGGAACAGGTACCGGTCGGTATGACGGACGGACTGCCCCGGCCCATCTATCTGGACCACCAGGCGACGACACCGGTCGACCCGCGTGTCGTCGACGCCATGCTGCCGTACCTCACCAGCGAATTCGGCAATCCGTCGAGCTCCCACGTCTACGGCAGAGCGGCGGCCGAGGCGGTGGGCAGGGCGCGCGCTCAGGTGGCCGCGCTGATCGGGGCACGGCCCGAGGAGGTCGTGTTCACCTCGTCCGGCACCGAGAGCAACCAGCTGGCGCTGGCCGGCACCGCCTACGCGAGGCGGGCGGCCGGAAGCGGAGACCATGTCGTCACCTCGGCCATCGACCACCCCGCGACCCTGGCTGCCTGCGCACAGCTCGAACAGGACGGCTTCCGCGTCACCCGGCTGCCGGTCGGCACGGACGGGCTCGTGGACCCGGACGACGTGGCGAGCGCCGCGGTGCCCGGCACGGTCCTGGTGTCGGTGATGCACGCCAGCAACGAGATCGGGACCGTCCAGCCGCTGGCCGACATCGCGCGGGCAGTCCGGGGCCGCGGCATCGCGCTGCACACCGATGCGGCACAGAGCCTGGCCACGGTCGTCACCGACGTGACCACGCTCGGGGTGGATCTGCTGAGCGTCGTGGGACACAAGATGTACGCGCCGAAGGGGGTCGGTGCCCTGTACGTGCGGGCGGGAACCCCGGGCCCGCCCCGCGGTTGGTGGGGGCGGCCAGGAACGCGGGCTGCGCGCCGGGACGGAGAACGTGCCGGGCATCGTCGCGCTGGGCGCCGCCGCCGAACTGGCGCTCAAGGAGCGGGAGAGCGACGCGGCCCGTATCCGGGGCCTGCGCGATCTCCTGCTCGGCCTGCTCATCGAGGGGATCCCCGGGCTGAGACTGAACGGGTCGCGGGAGCACCGCCTCGCGGGGAATCTCAGTCTCACCCTGCCCGCCACCTGCGCCGCCGCACTCGCGGCCGCGGTCCCTGAGGTCGCGTTCTCGGCGGGAGCGGCCTGTCACACCGGTGCGAGCGCACCGTCACCCGTACTGACGGCGATCGGGCTGTCGGCGGCGCAGGCGAGCCGTACCGTACGGCTGGGCCTGGGCAGGTACACCGGCGAGGACGACGTGCGGACGGCCGCCCGGGCCCTCGTACGGGGCGCACGCGGCGCCGCCGCCGTCACACCGGGGTGACCACTTCCGGCTGGGGACACGGCCGTGCCGCATCCGTCCCCGGACACAGCTGTGCCCGGCACCTGTATCGGGCGCCGGGCACAGGATCGGGCGGGCGTGGTGCTACGCGCGGCCCGCCGTCTTCTGGGTGCGGCGGGAGACCGAGTCGATGACCACTGCGGCCAGCAGAACAGCGCCTGTGATCATGTACTGAATGGCATTGGCCATACCGATCATGTTCAGGCCCTGCTGGATCGACTGGATCACGATCATGCCGAGCAGCGCGGACCAGACCTTGCCCCGGCCGCCGAAGAGGCTGGTGCCACCGATGACGGCCGCCGCGATGACCAGCATCAGCGTATTGCCGCCGCCGACGCTCTTGGTGGCTCCGCCCGACAGGCTCGCGATGAAGAGACCACCGAAGGCGCCCAGCATTCCGGAGAGCGCGAAGACGGTGATCCGGACCCGGTCGACGTTGATACCGGCGCGGCGCGCCGCTTCCGGGTTGCCGCCCACCGCGAAGACCTGGCGGCCGAAGGTGGTCCGGCGGGCCACGAAGTCCGCGACGACCAGCACGGCGAGGAAGAGCACCAGGGCCAGCGGCAGGCCGCGGGCACCCGAAGGCTCGTTCAGCACGTACGCGACGACGAAGCACAGGACCGCGACGACGGCGGTGCGCAGCACGACCTCGCTGGTCGGCCGGGCGGGCAGGCCTGCGGCCTTGCGGCGCCTGCTGTCCACCAGGAGCGAGGCGGCGTACGCGAGGACGGCGACCAGGGCGAGACCGTATCCGGCGGCCTTGTCCTCGAAGAAGTAGTTGGTCAGGTTCTCGACGATGCTGCCGGACGGCGTGTTGATCGAGCCCTCACCGCCCATCATCCACTCCTGCAGACCGCTCCAGCCGAGGAAGCCCGCCAGGGTGACGACGAAGGCCGGCACCCCGATCTTGGCGAAGAAGAAGCCGTGCAGGGCGCCGAGCGCCATGCCGGAGAGCACGGCGACGAGAACCGCCAGCCAGCCGTTCCAGCCGTGGTTGACGTTGAGCACGGCCCAGACGGCCGCACCGACACCGGCGACCGAGCCCACGGACAGGTCGATCTCGCCGAGCACCAGCACGAAGACGATACCGACCGCCATGATGCCGAGGCCGGAACTGTAGACGGCGATGTTGGCGACGGAACTGGCGGAGAGGAAGTTGCTGTTCTGGAACTGGAAGACGATCGCGATGACGATCAGCCCGACGAAGACCGGCAGTGAGCCGAGCTCGCCGCCGCGCAACTTGCGGGTGAACTCGGACCAGTAGCCCTTGAGGCCCTCTTCGCGGATGAACAGGCGCGGGTCCACGGCGGGGATGGGGGCCGCCGACTGCTCGGCTGCCGGTGCCGCCTCGGCGGCGGGCTTGTCGGTGGAAGTCCCGGGGGTCTTGGCGAGGTCGCTCACTTCGCGTCCTCCTTCGTGGCTGTGCGTGCCTGGCGGCGCGTGACGGCATTGTCCGTGGCGCCGGTGATCGCGGAGATGATCTCCTCGTGGGAGGTGGTCGCCACGTCGAAGACTCCGTTGTTGCGGCCCAGCCGCAGCACCGCCACCTTGTTCGCGACGGCGCGCACATCGGCCATGTTGTGGCTGATGAGGATGACCCCGTGACCGCGCTCGCGCAGCCGCTCGACGAGGTCGAGGACCTGGGCGGTCTGCTCGACACCGAGGGCGGCGGTCGGCTCGTCGAGGATGACGACCTTGGGGTCACCGATCAGGGCGCGGGCGATGGCCACGACCTGGCGCTGACCGCCGGAGAGCGAGGCGACCGGGATGCGGACGCTGGGTATCCGGATGGACAGGGTGTCCAGCAGTTCCTTGGCGCGCTTCTCCATCGCGATCTCGTCGAGGACGGAGGCCTTGCGCAGTTCGCTGCCGAGGAAGAGGTTGGCGACGACATCGAGGTTGTCGCAGAGAGCCAAGTCCTGGTAGACGGTGGCGACTCCGAGCTCCTGGGCGTCGTTCGGCCGGTTGATCCGGACCGTCTCGCCCTCCCACTCGATGGCGCCTTCGTCGATCGGGTGGACACCCGAAATGGTCTTGACGAGGGTCGACTTGCCGGCGCCGTTGTCGCCGACCAGGGCAACCACTTCGCCGGGGTGAATCTCCAGGTCCACGTCGGTGAGCGCCTGGACGGCGCCGAACCGCTTGGAGATTCCGCGCAACGCCAGCACGGGCGTAGCGGACACGTGAATCATCTCCTTCGCCGCCTGACCGGCGGGGATGGTGCTGCTGAGCACAGGGGGGTAGGGCCGTCGTCCGACCGCTGTCCTGCCCCGGAGGGCCGTCGCTCGACAGACGGCGGGGTGACGACGTGCCCCCAGGTCCCGTCGTCGGACCGCCGCCGTCGCCCGAGGGGGCGGCGGCGGTCCGACGACCGGACCTGGGAAGGAGTCCGGCGCCCGCCCCCGCCTGCGGGGCTTTGACGGGGCGGGTGCCGGACTGGCAGAGGTGCCCGGGGGAGCTTGCCCTCGGGTGTTACTTGATGCCGGCCGCGTCGCAGGCCGCCTTGTACTGGGCGGTGCAGATCTCCTCGACCGTGTAGACCTTGTCCGCGACGATCGTGGAGGCGATGTTCTCCTTGGTCACGACCGAGGCGTCGTACAGCTTCGACGGGGTGCCCTTGAACTCGCCCGAGAGGCTGTCGACCTTGATCGGGGCCAGATCGTCGATCTTCTCGCCCTTGAGCAGCCTGACGGCGATCTCGGCGGTGGTCTCGGCCTCCGGCTTGATCTGCTTGTAGATCGAGAAGGCCTGCTCGCCCGCGATGATGCGCTGCAGACCGGCGAGCTCGGAGTCCTGACCGCCGACCGGAATCTTCACACCCTGCTTCTTCAGGGCCGTGATGATGCCGCCGGCCATGCCGTCGTTGGCGGAGTAGACACCCTGGAAGCCGTCCTTGCCCAGGGAGTCGATGGCCGCTCCCATCTTCTTGTTGGCCTCGTCCGCCGACCAGTCCGGGATGTCCTGCTCGTAGACGACCTTCTTGACCTGCTTGTCGAGGACGCTGTGCGCGCCCTTCTTGAAGAAGGGGGCGTTCGGGTCGGTCGGCGAGCCGTTGATCATGACAACGTTGCTGTCCTTGGCCTTGGCGCCCAGCGCCTTGACCAGCGCCTCACCCTGGAGCTGGCCGATCTTCTCATTGTCGTACGACACATAGGCGGAGATCGGCCCCTCGGCAAGACGGTCGTACGCGACGACCTTGACGTCCTTCTTCGCGGCCTGCTGGACCCAGGACTTCGCGGCCTTGAAGTCGACGGTGTCGAGGATGATGACCTTCACACCCTGCGTGACGAGCGCGTCGAACTGCTTCTTCTGGGTCTCGGTGTCCTGCGCGGCGTTGTTGTACTTGACCTTGCAGTCGGCGCAGAGCGCCTTGATCTTCGCCTCCATGATGGGGCGGTCGAACGTCTCGTAACGCGTGGTCTTGTTCTCCGGCAGGAGCAGACCGATGGTCTTGCTGTCACCGCCGCCGGAGTCCTTGTCGTCGCCCGCCTTGCCACAGGCGGCGAGGGAGACGGCCATCGAAACTGCGGCCGTGCCTATGACGATGCGTCGCGTCATTGCGTTCATTGTGGGGTTTGCCTCCCTGACGAGGCCGCAGCGTTGCGGCCGAGGTGGCTGGAAGTCAACTCGGCCGCGACGCCAGCGTCAAGGAGTAAATTCTTAACGAGATGACAACGGTGCCATTCGTTATCTAAGTGAAGACAGGGGTGGCCGTCGACCGGGCGCTCTCCAAAAGGGTCGAATCCCCCATCTCGCTCAGTACCAGGGCCAGTGCGCCCAGCACTTCGGCCCGGCCGCCGAGCGCCCCGGGCAGCACGGAGAGCTGCCTGGCGGCGCTGGGAATGGCATAGCGGGAGACCGAGTCGCGGATCGGTGCGAGCACCAACTCGCCCGCCTCTGCGAGCGAACCGCCGAGCACCACCCGGCTGGGATTGAGCAGATTGCAGAGATTGGCCACCCCGCTGCCGATGTGCCGCCCGACGTCCCCGATCACCCGACGGCAGCCCGGATCGCCCCCGCGGGCCAACTGGACCACCCGTTCCATGGTGAGATCGGGCCCGTGACTGGGCTGGAGCAGCGGAAGGACGTATCGCGCGGCCGTGAACGTCTCCAGGCACCCCCGGTTGCCGCAGCGGCACACCGGGCCCGATTCGTCGAGCGTGATGTGCCCGATTTCGCCGGCCGTGCCGCCCGGCCCCCGGTAGATGTGCCCGTCGATCACCAGACCGGCGCCGACACCGCTGGCGACCTTGATGTAAGCGAGGTCCTTGACCCCCCGGCCGCTCCCCCAGACCAGCTCGCCGAGCGCCCCGAGGTTGGCGTCGTTGTCGACGTACACCGGCACGCCGAGCCGGCCTGCGAGCTCCTCGCTGGGGTTGATGCCCGTCCAGCCCGGCAGGATCGACGTGGAGCCCAGCGTGCCGGACTCGACGTCGATCGGGCCGGGAACACCGAGGCCGACCCCGATCACCTTGTCCGGGCTGATCCCGGTCGTCTCGATCAGCCGTTTGACCAGCCGCTCCGCCCGCCCGAACCCCTCCGCCGCCGAGGCGTCGACATCCATCGGCTCGGACTCCTCGGCGAGCACCTGGTGGGCGAGATTGCCGACTGCCACCCTCAGATGCGTATGCCCGAAGTCGACGCCGATCACAATGCCCGCGTCACCGCTGAGCGAGACACTGCGGGCCCGGCGGCCGCCCGCCGAGGTGGGGGTCACCTCGACCGTGCCGCCGTCCTTCAGTTCGCGAACGATGTTGGAGACGGTGGCCGCTGACAGGCCGGTGCTCCGTGCGATCTCCGCCTGGGTGAGCGAGCCGGCCATACGTACCGCGCGCACAACCCGCTCAAGGTTGGCGCGATGCAGAGATGTCTGCGACCCCGGAGTCTCCATCGACTCTCTCACTCCTACCATTTTCTCTAACATGTGAACTCTAAGCTGAGCGTTTTGGGGTGCTCCCCGTCAAGACCTTGAGCATGCGAAGCCTCGGATGAGCAGCATTGCCCGCACCGAGGCAGCCGCCTGCACACACGAACCGCCCGCCGGCGCGTGGCCGACGGGCGGTTCGTGTGTGTACGGAGGGTACGAGTACTACTTCACCGCACCCGCGGTGAGCCCTGCGACGACCTGACGCTGGAAGATGATGTACGCCGCGAGAACCGGCAGCATCGCCATCACCAGACCGGCGAAGAGACCGGACCAGTCACCCTTGTATCCCTGGCTGTTGGCCAGTTCGACCAGCCCCTGGGAGAGCACCCGGTGGCCCGGATCGGTATTGAGCACCGTCGGCAGCATGTACTGGTTCCACTGCCCGAGGAAGTTGAAGATACCGACGCTGATCAGGCCGGGCTTCGCCATCGGCAGCATCACCTGGAAGAACGTCCGGGTGTGCGAGGCCCCGTCGAGCATCGCCGCTTCCGCGACCGAGGTCGGCAGCGTCCGGAAGAACGAGGTGAGGAAGAAGACGGTGAACGGCAGCGAGTACGCGATGTAGACCATGATCAGTCCGTGCCGCGTGTTCAGCAGGCCCATGTTGTTCATGACGAAGAACAGCGGAACCAGCGCCAGGATGATCGGGAAGCTCATCCCGCCGATGAACAGGTAGTAGAGGAAGCGGTTGCCGGGGAAGTCGAACCGCGCCAGTACGTACGCCGCCATCGACCCGAGCACCAGAGTACCGACGAGCGAGCAGCCCACCACCACGACCGTGTTGAAGAAGTAGTCGCTCATGTGCGCCTGGCTCCAGGCGCGCGACCAGTTGTCGAAGTGCAGCTTGTCCGGCAGCGCCCAGGGCGTCGACAGGATCGAGTCGTCGGTCTTGAACGACGCCATCACCGCCCACAGCAGCGGCATGACGACCAGGATCGCCCAGATGATCAGCACACCGTGCGAGAAGACATTGAGGACCTGGCCCTCGCTGCTCTTCTCCTTGACTGCGGGCGCCGACGCCTTGGCCACGGGGGCCGGGTCCACGTCCGGGACCGCGGGCGGGGTGTCAGTGGTCTTCACGTGTACTCACCTCGTACTGTCGAGCCGGACACGGAGGCCGACCTGTGGTGCCTGCCGGTGATCCGGGGGCCGTCTCCCGTCAATCGCAGCATCAGAACTCCAGCCGCTCGCGCCGGCCCAGCCGCATCACGATGGCGGCGAAGGCCATGGTGACGATGAGCAGTCCGACACCGATCGTCGTTGCGTATCCGGCCTGCCCGTCGCGGAAGGCCGTCTGGTACACGTACAGCGGAAGGACCGTGGTCGAGTAGTCGGGACCACCGGGGCCCACGGTCATGACCTGTACGGCGGTGAACGCCTCCACGCCGAGGGCCAGGATCCCCATGTAGACCCAGCCCGACTGCACCGTGTCCCAGAGCAGCGGAAGCGTGATCCGGAAGAACGTCGTGAAGCGGTTGGCGCCGTCCAGGAGCGCTGCCTCGTAGAAGTCCTTCGGGATGGACGCCATTCCGGCCGAGAAGAGGACGACGAAGAATCCGACCGTCGACCAGACCAGCACCGACATGACGCAGACCAGCGCGAGACTCGGATCGCCCAGCCAGTCCGGCTGGATGGAGCCCAGACCGATTCCCTTCAGTGTCGAATTCAGCATCCCGCTGACGGGGTTGAAAGCGAACTGGAAGAGCAGAGCGACGATGACGATCGAGAGCACCTGCGGGAAGAAGTAGGCGATCTTGTAGAAACCCGAGCCCCGCACGCCGGAGACCGCGGCGTTCTTGCGCCGCCGGCCTCCGACATTGAGCATGAAGGCGAAGAACAACGCCAGGCCCAGCGTCACCAGCGGCAGCAGCAGCACGAGCAGCACGCTGTGCTGCAACGACTTCCAGAAGATGTCGTCCTTCAGCATCCTCGTGTAGTTGTCGAACCCGACCATCTTGAAGTCCGGGCTCAGGCCGGTCCAGTCCGTGAACGAGTAGTAGATGGACTGGATGAACGGCCAGATGACGAAGACCGCGTACAACGCGAGTGGGACCACCAAGAACCCCACGATGAAACGGTACTTGCCGTGCTGCATCGTTTACCGACCCCGATCTTTCCGCGGGTGCCGCCGCTGGTGACGGTTGCTCACTGGTGCTTGTAGTGCTTGATGGACTGGTCCTTGGCCGCCGCGTCGGCGAAGGCCTGGATCTTCTTGATGGCTTCCGCCGGGGTCGCGCGGCCGGCCATCATCTCGCCGATACCGGCGACACCGATCTGCTCCTTCTGGAGCTTCACGTACCAGTCCTGCAGACGCGGGTTCACCACGTTGTCGCCGGCCTTCTTCAGCGAGTCGACGCCGGACTGCATGGCGGTCGACAGGGTCAGACCGTCGGTGCCGCCGTTGAAGGCGCTGAGCGACTTGACCTGCTTGGTGAAGTTCTTCGAGGACTCCTCGGAGAGCATGATGCGCAGCTGCTCCATGCCGCCCTCGGGGTTCTTCGCCTTGGCCGGGACGACGAAGGGTTCGCCGCCGGAGGCCCAGATGGTGCCGAACGGCATCTTGTCGGACGAGTCCAGGCTGGACGGCGGCGCGACCATCATCTTGAAGTCCTTGGGCGTGGTCGGTGCCGCCTCGTTCTCCACCCACGAACCGTTCGGGATGAAGAGCGCCTTGCCCTTGGTCCACTCGGTCTGCGACTGGATGTGGGTCAGGCCAGGAGTGCCCTTGAGGATGTACCCCTTCTTGTACAGCTCGTAGTACGCCTCGAACGCCGCCTTGACCGCGGGGTCGTTCCAGGCGTTCGGCTCCAGGTTGTCGATCTTGTCGAGAACCTCCCGGCCACCGATCTTGGCGATGAACGGGTAGAGCGAGAACGGCAGGTAGTAAGGGTACTTACCGGCGTACGTCCAGCCGGCGATGCCCTTCTTCTTCGCCTTCGCGCAGAGGGCGAGCATGTCGTCCCAGTTCTCGGGGTACTGCGCGTCGAGGTTGTCGAGCGCGGTCTGCGAGTACCAGACGCCGTACACGGTGTACGCGTAGTACATGATCCAGACCGGGTCGCCGTCGAACTGACCCATCTCCAGGACACCCGGACGCAGCGTGTCGCGGACCTTCTTGGTCGGGTCGTCGATGGACGGGGCGTCCATCAGCGGCGTCAGGTCCAGCAGCTGCTTCTTGCCGACCAGGACACCCATGTCCATCTGCTCGGCACCGGAGTTGTCGATCAGGTCCGGCGGGGTGCCACCGTTGAAGCGCGGCTGCAGCTGCGACTGGATCTTCTGGGTCGCGACGTGCTTGACCTTCGGGGCCTTCGGGAACGCCGCGTTGTACTTCTTCTCCGCGTCGATCGCGTACTGCTGACCGAAGCCGCCGTCGAAGATGACCACCTCAAGGGGGGCCGTCTCGTTGACGCCGAGCGGGTTCGTCTTGCTGACCTTGCCCTTCTCGACCTTCTTGTCACTGCCGCTGTCGCTGCTCGCACACGCCGACAGGAAACCCATCGTAGGAACGGTGAGCAGGCCGAGCGCGGCAGATCGCTTGATCACATCGCGACGGCCGAGGCCCTCATTCTTGTGGGCGGAGGTGGATCCCATGCTCAAGTCCTCGCCTTCTCCAGGACTCAGGCGGTGTGTACCGGTCGCCCGTCGATATTCGCCTCAGGCGAAGGGCCCCGCCACCGCGGTCAGTTGCGCTTGGGTAGTGCTGATCTCAGGCTAGCCATGTGCAGTGGGGGCTTCGGGAGATCGGGCATCGGATGCACTTGTTGTGCGCGCCTTGGCCGTTCCCCCGTGTCCCCCTTGTCCGCGTCGCCGGAAAAAGCTGTGCGGATGCCGACAGGTATAGTCCACTCACGGCCGCCTGAGCAAGATCGAATGCAAGGTCGAGCAGCAGTCTTTCCCGAGTTGAGACCTCGCGGATACCTGGACCCCGTGCGCCCCGGTCCGGGTGTAACGATTTCCGCATTACGGTCGATTCGGCCGGCGATTCACGCTCAACACCCTTGACACATCGCGGCACTTGGCTCCCTACTGGACCTTGCGCATCTCCATGACAACGTTGTCCAAAGCGCACTTCCTCGGGAGGAATGGCTCGGCATGCAGCCCCGACATGGTTCTCGCAAGAGAGAAAGCCGTACGGCCGCTCTGATCGCGGCTTCACTGGTTCTGGTCGTGACAGCCCCCACCGCAGCCGCCGCTCAGTCGGCAGGGACAGGCGGAAAGGGCCAAAGCCCCTCGGCGGAACGGACATTCAGTTCGTCCTTCGAATCGGATGAAAAGCAGCCGGACTGGCGCAACACCGTCGAAGAAGGCCCTGACGGAAAGAAGCGGTCATCGGGCGTCGATGGCGGCTTCTCCGCAGGAATACCGGGCAATGTCACAGACAAGGTGACAGATGTCCGCGCCAGCAACGAGAACACCGGCGGCGGGGAGGTGAAGGAGAACCTGATCGACGGGGAGTCCGGCACCAAATGGCTGTCCTTCGAGCCCACCGCTTGGGTCGAGTTCGATCTCACCGAACCGGTGAAGGTCGTGACATACGCGCTGACGTCGGCCAATGATCACGACGAGCGCGATCCGAAGGACTGGACCCTGCAGGGCTCCGCCGACGGCAAGGACTGGAAGGACCTCGACTCCCGGACCGGCCAGACGTTCACCGAGCGGTTCCAGACGAAGTCGTACGATTTCACATCTGACACGGCATACCAGCACTACCGTCTGCAGATCACGAAGAACAACGGCGCCGCCGACGCGACCCAGCTCGCCGACGTCCAGTTCTCCGACGGCAGCACCCCGGTCCCGGCTCCCGACTCGATGCGCAGCCAGATCGACCGCGGCCCGTCCGGCTCCCCCACCGCCAAGGCGGGCGCCGGCTTCACGGGCAAGAAGGCCCTGCGGTACGCCGGTACGCACAAGGCGGACGGCCGGGCCTACTCGTACAACAAGATCTTCGATGTGAACACGGCTGTCACCCGTGACACCTCACTCTCCTATCTGATCTACCCCCAGATGGGCGAGACGGACCTCTCCTACCCGGCGACGCATGTCTCGGTGGACCTGGCGTTCACGGACGGCACGTATCTGAGCGATCTGCGGGCCACCGACAGCAACGGCGGCCTGCTGACCCCGCAGGGCCAGGCCGATGCCAAGCGGCTGTATGTCAACCAGTGGAACAAGGTCGACGCGACGATCGGCTCGGTTGCGGCGGGCAGGACCGTCGACCGGATTCTGGTGGCGTACGACTCCCCCAAGGGCCCGGCGAAGTTCCAGGGCTGGATCGACGACATCAAGATCGCCCCGAAGGCACCCGAGAAGCGCCGCTCGCACCTCTCCGACTACGCGTCGACGGTCCGCGGCACCAACTCCAGCGGTTCCTTCTCGCGTGGCAACAACTTCCCCGCCACCGCGCTCCCGAACGGCTTCAACTTCTGGACGCCGGTCACCAACGCCGGATCGACCAGCTGGCTGTACGACTACGCGCGCGGCAACAACGACGACAACCTGCCCACCCTCCAGGCCTTCAGCGCCAGCCACGAGCCGAGCCCGTGGATGGGCGACCGGCAGACCTTCCAGCTGATGCCGTCGGCGGTCTCCGGCACCCCGGACGCCTCCCGCAAGGCGCGGGCCCTGCCGTTCCACCACGAGAACGAGACGGCGAAGCCGCACTACTACGGTGTGACATTCGACAACGGCATCAAGGCCGAAATGACACCGTCCGACCACGCCGCCCGGATGCGGTTCACCTACCCGGGTGACGACGCGAGCATCGTCTTCGACAACGTCTCCAACGACGGCGGGCTCACCCTCGACCCGAAGAGCAGCTCCTTCACCGGCTTCTCCGATGTGAAGAGCGGCGGCTCGACCGGCGCCACCCGCCTCTTCGTCTACGGCGTCTTCGACGCGCCGGTCACCGCGAGCGGCAAGCTGTCCGGCGGCGGTGGCGACGATGTCACGGGCTACCTCCGCTTCGACGCGGGCAAGGACCGCACGGTCGACCTGCGACTGGCGACCTCACTGATCAGCATCGACCAGGCGAAGCAGAACCTCGCCGCCGAGATCCCCGCCTCCCGTTCCTTCGGCCGGGTGGAGGACCGGGCGCAGCAGGCCTGGGACGACATCCTGGGCAAGGTGGAGGTCGAGGGCGCGACGGCCGACCAGCTGACCACGCTGTACTCCAGCCTGTACCGGCTGTATCTGTACCCGAACTCGGGCTTCGAGAAGGTCGGCGGCAAGGACAAGTACGCCAGCCCCTTCTCACCGCAGGTCGGCTCCGACACCCCGACCCATACGGGCGCGAAGATCGTCGACGGCAAGGTGTACGTCAACAACGGCTTCTGGGACACCTACCGGACGACGTGGCCCGCGTACTCCCTCCTCACGCCGGACAAGGCCGGCGAGATGGTGGACGGCTTCGTCCAGCAGTACAAGGACGGCGGCTGGATCTCCCGCTGGTCGTCCCCCGGCTACTCCGATCTGATGACCGGCACCTCTTCGGATGTCGCGTTCGCGGACGCCTACGTCAAGGGCGTGAAGTTCGACGCCGAGGCGGCGTACGACGCGGCCCTGAAGAACGCCACCGTGGTCCCGCCGTCCTCGGGCGTCGGCCGCAAGGGCATGCAGACGTCCCCGTTCGTCGGCTACGCCAACACCTCCACGCACGAGGGCCTGTCCTGGTCGCTGGAGGGCTACCTCAACGACTACGGCATCGCGCAGATGGGCCGGGCGCTGTACAAGAAGACGAAGAAGGAGCGGTACAAGGAGGAGTCCGAGTACTTCCTGAACCGCGCCCGCAACTACGTCGACCTCTTCGACAGCAAGGCCGGCTTCTTCCAGGGCAAGGACGCCAAGGGCGACTGGCGGCTCCCGTCGGACCGGTACGACCCGCGGGTCTGGGGCTACGACTACACGGAGACGAACGGCTGGGGCTACGCCTTCACGGCCCCGCAGGACAGCCGGGGCCTGGCGAACCTGTACGGCGGCCGCGACGGCCTGGCCAAGAAGCTCGACACGTACTTCTCCACTCCCGAGACGGCGGGCCCGGAGTTCGTCGGCTCGTACGGCGGTGTCATCCACGAGATGACGGAGGCGCGTGACGTACGGATGGGCATGTACGGCCACAGCAACCAGGTCGCGCACCATGTCACCTATATGTACGACGCGGCCTCGCAGCCCTGGAAGACGCAGGAGAAGGTCCGCGAGGTCCTGAGCCGCCTCTACACGGGCAGCGAGATCGGCCAGGGTTACCACGGCGACGAGGACAACGGCGAGCAGTCGGCCTGGTACCTCTTCTCCTCGCTCGGCTTCTACCCGCTCGTCATGGGCGGTGGCGAGTACGCGATCGGCTCCCCGCTCTTCACGAAGACCACGGTCCATCTGGAGAACGGCCACGACCTGGTCGTCAGGGCGCCGAAGAACAACGCGAAGAACATCTATGTGCAGGGCCTGAAGGTCAACGGCAAGAAGTGGAACTCGACTTCACTGCCGCACGACCTGCTGGCCAAGGGCGGTGTGCTGGACTTCGACATGGGCGCCAAGCCGTCGAAGTGGGGCACCGGCAAGGACGCGGCGCCGACCTCGATCACCACGGACGACAAGGTGCCATCGCCGAAGGCGGACGTGCTGAAGGGCGAGGGTGCCCTGTTCGACAACACATCGGCCACCTCGGCGTCGGTCACCTCGGTGGACCTGCCGGTGCCCTCGGCCACGAACGCGGTCCAGTACACGCTGACGTCGAGCGCGGCGGACAAGGCCCCGACCGGGTGGGTCCTGCAGGGCTCGTCGGACGGCACGACATGGAAGGACCTCGACAAGCGGTCGGCCCAGTCGTTCGCCTGGGACAAGCAGACGAGGGTGTTCTCGGTGAGCACGCCGGGCTCGTACGCGCACTACCGCCTGGTGTTCGCCGGTGAAGGGACGCTCGCGGAGCTGGAGTTGCTCTCCTGATCCGACGCTCCCCCCGCTGGTGGCACCACCCGCGTTTCACACGGCCGGCCGGTACCTCCCCTGTGAGGTACCGGCCGGCCTGCGCGCTTCGACGGTGGGACGGGGACGGCATCGCGCCTCCGATCGGCCACGGCGCTCAGGACGACGAGGCGGCGGCCGGCGGCCCCCTCAGCCGGGTACGACGCCCTCGGTCCCGTTCGGGGAATCCGGAACAGCCCGAGGGAACAGGCTCTCGGGCAAGGTCACATTCCACGCCGTCATGACCGGCTGACCGTGCTCGGTGCCGAGCCGGGAGACGGCCCCCGTGGCGAGCTGGAACAGCGTGCCTTCGGCCGGGGTCAGGCCGAGATAGCGGGCGGTCAGAACGCGCAGGAAATGGGAGTGGGCGACGAGCGCGATGTCCTCGTCCGCGTCGCGGCCCGCCGCCTCCGCCACTTCGGCCAGCACCCGGTCGGCGCGGGCTCCGACCTCGGCTGGGGTTTCCCCGGGGTGTGCCTCGGGGCCGGGGGCGACTCCGTCGGTCCAGAGGTTCCACTCGGGGCGGGTGCGGTGGATCTCCTCGGTGGTCACCCCTTCGTAGCCGCCGTAGTCCCATTCGCGCAGCTCGGGTGTGATGCGGGGGGCGGCGAGTCCGGCGAGCTCCGCGGTGCGCCGGGCGCGTACCGCGGGACTGACCAGGGTGAGTGCGATCTGCCGGTCGGCGAGCAGGGGCGCCAGCGCGCGTGCCTGACGTTCGCCGAGGGGGGTCAGGGGCAGGTCGGTGTGGCTCGTGTGCTGCCCGGACCGCGACCACTCGGTCTCGCCGTGCCGGATCAGGATCAACTCGCCCATGGGTGCCATCCGCTCTCTGTGCTGTTCGTTCCGCGTGGCTCGCAGATCTGCAAACCCGCTGGTCGACCATCGCATTCCGTGCGCCCACGATGAAGCGGGCGGTGGCTCGTTTCCGGGTACGGCAGCCGCGTGGTCCGCGACATTCCGTCAAATGCCCCAGCCGGACGGACCGGACCCGGCAGGGCCGCAACCGGTCACGCGGCGCGCTGCTCCCGGCGGTTGCCACCGCGCAGCAGGGCGAAGACGACGGCGCACAGGACGAGGAAGGCCATCCGGAACCGGAGGAAATGGACCTGCGCACGGTCCTGAACGCGATCCCCGATCCCCTGCGATGGGGGATCGTCGTGGCCCTGCTCCACGAGCCGGAGGGCACGGCCCGCACCTGCGCGTCTTCAGCCCGCCGGTCTCCAAGTCGAAGACGACGCACCATTTCAGGCCCCTGCGGGAGGCGGGGCCGGCCCGGCAGGTGGACCGTGGCAACAGCCGCGCGGCCACGCTGCGCAAGGACGAACCGGACAAGCGTTTCCCGGGGCTGCTGGACCTGATCCGCACCCACTCCTGAAGCCGGGCCGGCCGGGCGATGTCACACCGGCTTCACGGCGCGGATCCGTCGTCGGTGAGGACTTCACGGATGACGTGTCGTGCGATCGTCACCATGGCCGGATTCGAGTCCCGGTAGTAGCGCAGTTCGCCGAGCGCGGTCGACAGCGCCCAGCCGCGGCCTCGCGCCCAGGCCGCGTCATCGGCCCGCAGAGCCGTACGGAAGACGCCGCGCGCGTGGGCCGGCAGCAGGTACCACGCCGCGATCAGGTCGACGGCGGCATCGCCCAGCCCCATGCAGCCGAAGTCGCGGCGACGAAGTTCGCCAGGTCCACCGCGAGCGGGCCGGGTTCGAGGACCTCCCCGACCGCCGGGTTCGCGCCGTCGAGCCATCGGAAGACCGACCAGTGCCACGGATAGCCATCCGCGGGCCCGCCCCTGCCCAGCGGTACGGGGATCGCGGCGGGAAGCGACGGGGCGAGCCGGGGCAGCCAGTGGTGCTCCTTCTCCACGTCACCGGCGGCTCCCGCGGTACGGGGCAGTCGCACCACCAGGTCCTCGCCGAGCCGGTACATGGCGTTGGACGTGCCCACGGGGACGACCGGTTCGACGGGCAGCCCGATCCACTGCGGGAACTGTGCGGCGATCAGCCGGAGCACCAGTGATCGGTCGATGTCCGGTTCGTCGGCGTGCATCTTGCCGGTGTGCATGAGGACCCTTCAGGAGTGTCGCACCGACCGGCGGTTGGCGGCCGACGGCCATACGAACGCTCGCGCGCGCCACCCGTCAACTCGTTTACCACGCACGGCCCTCGACAACCGGGCGGCGGCAGCCACCTACGGGTGGCGCGTTCCCCGATTCCCGGCCGGCGCGTCCGCGCGCCGTTACATTTCGGCGTATGCCGCAGCCCAAGGACCTCGATCCGTACACCGACGCCCGCTCCTTCTACGGCTCCGAGTTGCGCCGCCTGCGCGAGGCCGCCGGGCTGTCCCAGAGCGAGCTGGGCGACCGGGTCTTCTGCTCGGGTACATACATCGGGCTGTTCGAGATGGCGGAACGGCGCCCGCAGGAGGACATGTCCCGTGCCTTCGACGAACTGCTGGGGAGCGGCGAGCACCTTCAGCGGCTGTGCCGGCTGGCGCGGAAGTCGAAGGTGGCGAGCTACTTCGCGGATGCGGCGGAACTGGAAAAACGGGCCAGGTCCATCGAGGAGTACGCACCGATGCTGATGCCGGGTGTGCTCCAGACCCGTGCCTACGCAACGGCGTTGACCAGAGGCACGATGCGGCGAACGTCCGACGAGGGGGTGGAACGGACGGTCAGCGCTCGCATGGAGCGCGCTCAACTATTCAGCTGCGAGAACAGGCCGGACTTCTGGGCGATTATTCACGAGGCCGCACTGCGCGTGCCGATCGGCGGCCTCCCCACCATGAGGGATCAGCTCGCCCATCTCGTCGAGACAGCCCGGGCCCATCCTCATGCGATCTTGCAGGTTCTGCCTTTCTCCGCCGGCTTCCATCCTTTTCTGAACACCATGTCCTCGCTGATGCAGTTCGCCGATGCCCCGCCCGTTGTCTACACGGAGGGCGCCTACACGGGTCAACTCGTCGAGGAGGCGGCCCTGGTGGCGCAGTATCGATCGGCATACGATCTGGCCAGGGCCGTCGCGCTGTCGCCGGAGGCGTCCCTGGCACTGATCGCCTCGGCGGCGAAGGACTGCGACCGATGAACAGCACGCCCGACCTCAGCAGTGCCGCCTGGCGGACCTCGTCCTACAGCAACGGAGACGGTGGAAGCTGCGTCGAGGTCGCCGACAACGTCCCCGGCTTCGTCCCCGTACGCGACTCCAAGCTGGCCGACAGTCCCGTCCTGGCCCTCCGAACCACGAGTTGGGCGGCCTTCGTGCAGAGCATCAAGCAGTAGGGACCGGTTCGGAAGACACGCGAAGGGCCGCACCCGGGACTCCCGGGTGCGGCCCTTCGGCTCTGCTGCCTGCCTCGCGACTACTTGCGGATCAGGCTGCGGAGCACGTACTGCATGATGCCGCCGTTGCGGTAGTAGTCCGCCTCACCGGGGGTGTCGATGCGGACGACCGCGTCGAACTCCACACCGGTGTCGGTGGAGACCTTCACCGTGCGCGGCGTGGTGCCGTTGTTCAGCTCGGTCACGCCGGTGAAGGAGAAGGTCTCCTCGCCGGTGAGGCCGAGGGCCTCGGCGGTCGCGCCCTCCGGGAACTGGAGCGGGAGGACGCCCATGCCGATGAGGTTCGAGCGGTGGATGCGCTCGTACGACTCGGCGATGACGGCCTTGACACCGAGGAGCGCGGTGCCCTTGGCGGCCCAGTCGCGGGACGAGCCGGAGCCGTACTCCTTGCCCGCCAGGATGACCAGCGGGGTGCCGGCGGCCTGGTAGTTCTGCGAGGCGTCGTAGATGAACGACACCGGCGCGTCGGCCTGGGTGAAGTCGCGGGTGAAGCCACCCTCGGTGCCCGGGGCGATCTGGTTGCGCAGGCGGATGTTCGCGAAGGTGCCGCGAATCATGACCTCGTGGTTGCCGCGGCGCGAGCCGTACGAGTTGAAGTCGCGGCGCTCGACGCCGTGCTCCGTCAGGTACTTGCCGGCCGGGGTGTCGGCCTTGATCGCACCGGCCGGGGAGATGTGGTCGGTGGTGACCGAGTCGCCCAGCTTGGCGAGCACGCGTGCGCCGGTGATGTCGGCGACCGGGGTCGTCTCCATCGTCATGCCCTCGAAGTACGGGGGCTTACGGACGTACGTCGACTCGGCGTCCCACTCGAAGGTGTTGCCGGTCGGGATCGCCAGCGCCTGCCACTGGGCGTCGCCCGCGAAGACGTCCTGGTAGGACTTGTTGAACATGTCCTCGCCGATGGAGTTGGCGACGACGTCGTTGACCTCGGCCTCGGAGGGCCAGATGTCCGCGAGGTAGACCGGCTTGCCGTCCTGGTCGATGCCCAGGGCGTCCTTGGTGATGTCGACCTTCATCGAACCGGCGATGGCGTACGCGACGACCAGCGGCGGGGACGCCAGGTAGTTCATCTTGACGTCGGGGTTGATCCGGCCCTCGAAGTTACGGTTGCCGGAGAGCACCGAGGTCACGGCGAGGTCGTGCTCGTTGACCGCCTTGGAGACCTCCTCCGGCAGCGGGCCGGAGTTGCCGATGCAGGTGGTGCAGCCGTAGCCGACGAGGTTGAAGCCGACCTTGTCGAGGTACGGGGTCAGGCCCGCCTTGTCGAAGTAGTCGGTGACGACCTTGGAACCCGGGGCGAGCGTGGTCTTGACCCACGGCTTGCGGGTCAGGCCCTTCTCGACCGCCTTCTTGGCCACGAGCGCCGCGGCGACCATGACGTACGGGTTCGAGGTGTTGGTGCAGGAGGTGATCGCGGCGACGGTGACGGCGCCGTGGTCGATCTCGTACGTCGTCCCGTCGGGGGCCGTGACCGTGGTCGGACGCGACGGCACACCGTTGGCGGAGGCCGGGGCGTCGGAGGCCGGGAAGGACTCCTTGCCTGCCTCCTCGTCCTCGGAGACGTAGTTGCGGACGTCCTGCGCGAACTGCTGCGAAGCGTTGGCGAGGACGATGCGGTCCTGCGGGCGCTTCGGGCCGGCGATCGACGGAACGACCGTCGACAGGTCCAGCTCCAGCTTCTCGGAGAAGTCCGGCTCGGCGGCCGGGTCCAGCCAGAGGCCCTGCTCCTTGGCGTACGCCTCGACGAGCGCGACCTGCTGCTCGTCACGGCCGGTCAGACGCAGGTACTTCAGCGTCTCGTCGTCGATCGGGAAGATCGCGGCGGTGGAGCCGAACTCCGGCGACATGTTGCCGATGGTGGCACGGTTCGCGAGGGAGGTGGCGGCGACGCCCTCACCGTAGAACTCGACGAACTTGCCGACGACGCCGTGCTTGCGGAGCATCTCGGTGATGGTCAGCACGAGGTCGGTGGCGGTGGTGCCGGGCTTCAGCTCGCCGGTCAGCTTGAAGCCGACGACGCGCGGGATGAGCATGGAGACCGGCTGGCCGAGCATCGCGGCCTCGGCCTCGATGCCGCCGACGCCCCAGCCCAGCACACCGAGGCCGTTGACCATGGTGGTGTGCGAGTCGGTGCCGACGAGGGTGTCGGGGTATGCCTGGCCACCCCGGACCATGACCGTACGGGCCAGGTGCTCGATGTTGACCTGGTGGACGATGCCGGTGCCCGGGGGGACGACCTTGAACTCGTCGAAGGCGGTCTGGCCCCAGCGCAGGAACTGGTAGCGCTCCTTGTTGCGGCCGTACTCCAGCTCGACGTTCTGCGCGAACGCGTCGTTGGTGCCGAACTTGTCGGCGATGACGGAGTGGTCGATGACCAGCTCGGCCGGGGCGAGGGGGTTGATCTTGGCCGGGTCGCCGCCCAGCTCCTTGACGGCCTCACGCATGGTGGCGAGGTCCACGACACACGGCACACCGGTGAAGTCCTGCATGATCACGCGGGCCGGCGTGAACTGGATCTCCTGGCTGGGCTGTGCCTGGGAGTCCCAGCCGCCGAGCGCCCGGATGTGGTCGGCGGTGATGTTCGCGCCGTCCTCGGTGCGGAGCAGGTTCTCCAGCAGCACCTTCAGGCTGTAAGGGAGGCGCGCGGAGCCCTCCACCTTGTCCAGCTTGAAGATCTCGTACGACTCGTCGCCCACGCGCAGCGTGCTGCGGGCGTCGAAGCTGTTCGCCGACACGACAGTCTCCTTCATCAATGTGCGCGTACTCCGCGCCGCGCCTCATTACGGCGGGCGCCGCGTGGTGCCGCCTACGGCCCCTCGACCATCCGCTAAGGTAAGGCTTAGTTAGGTAACCCTTACCATCTGGCGGACTGCGGTGCGCCTTCGGCATATATCTCGATGTCGAGATAACTCTAGTACATCACCGCCGCACGGTCATGCGCGGGCGGCGCGGCTGCGCTGCGCCCGCTACTCTCGCCGCCGCACACCTCTTCTTCCGATGAACGTACCGACCCCGCGGCGGCGCGGGAACGTGCCGTCATCGGTGGGACGGGTACCCGGACGAAGGAGGAACATGAACGACGTCACCGAGTTCAAGGACATCTCCCCGACCACCCTCGCCGATCTCCTGGGCCGCGAGCAGGTCATGGACATCGGCATCCGCCCCCTGTGGCCCTCGGTCCCGCGCGTCGCCGGCCCGGCGTTCACCGTGCGGTGCCCTCCGGGCGACAACCTCATGCTCCACGCAGCCATCCACCGCGCGGAGCCGGGCTCGGTCATCGTCGTCGAGGCAGGTGACGTCGACTACGCACTCGCCGGAGGAAACGTCTGCGCCGTCGCTCAGCGCCGTGGGATCGCGGCGTTCGTGACCGACGGGGTGATCCGTGACCTCGCCGAGGTGCGTGAGATGGGCTTTCCCGTCTTCGCCAGAGGCGTCATACCCGTCCCGGGCGCCAAGAAGGCCATTGCGCCGCTCAACGGCCCGGTGCGGTGCGGCGGCGTGAGCGTCGACGCGGGCGACATCGTGGTGGCCGACGAAGAGGGCATCGTGGTCACTCCCCGCGCCCGCCGGGAGCAGGTGCTCCTCGACGCCCGGAAGAAGTTGGCCGAGGAGGCCGGCGAATCCCTCGATGCGTGGGAGGAAGCGCATCGCACCCGCATCGACAAGATCCTGACCGAAGGCGGCTTCGAGGGCTGATTCGAGGGCCGATTCGGCGTCAGGCTCCCGTCAAGGCCCGCGCCGCTCCCCCGGCCTCGCCCCGGATGGACGCACACCGCGCGCAGTCGCGGCGATACGCGTGGACCATGGAACGCACGGCGCGCCGGTAGCCCGCACCTTTCACGCACATCGGGCTGCGTAACCGCCGTGCCTCCTCACGCAGCCGTCACCCGAACGCCACACCCCACCACAGGCCCCATCTCATATCTGAGATAACCTTTCGTCATGTCAGACGACTATCTCGTACGCATAGGCAAGCTCATCCGTGACGCCCGTCAGCACCGGGGCTGGACACAGAGTCAGCTCGCCGAGGCGCTCGCCACCAGTCAGAGCGCCGTCAATCGCATCGAGCGCGGCAATCAGAACATCAGCCTTGAGATGATCGCGCGCATCGGTGAGGCACTCGACAGCGAGATCGTGTCGCTCGGATACGCCGGGCCCATGCACCTGCGGGTGGTCGGCGGGCGTCGGCTCTCGGGGTCCATCGATGTCAAGACGAGCAAGAACGCGTGCGTGGCACTGCTCTGCGCCTCGCTGCTCAACAAGGGCCGTACGGTGCTGCGCCGCGTGGCCCGCATCGAGGAGGTCTACCGACTCCTGGAGGTGCTGAACTCCATCGGCGTGCGGACGAGGTGGATCAATGAGGGAGTCGATCTGGAGATCGTCCCGCCGGCCCGGCTCGACATGGACGCCATCGACGCGGACGCCGCTCGTCGGACCCGTTCCATCATCATGTTCCTCGGTCCGCTGCTGCACCGGATGGACTCGTTCAAGCTTCCGTACGCGGGCGGCTGCGACCTCGGTACGCGGACCATCGAGCCGCACATGATCGCGCTGCGCCGGTTCGGGCTGGAGATCGCCGCGACGGAAGGGCTCTACCACGCCCAGATAGACCACTCGGTCACGCCCGACCGTCCCATAGTGCTGACCGAGCGCGGGGACACCGTGACCGAGAACGCGCTGCTGGCCGCCGCCCGGCACGACGGCACGACCGTCATCCGTAACGCATCCTCCAACTACATGGTCCAGGACCTGTGCTTCTTCCTGGAGGCACTGGGCATACGCGTGGACGGCATCGGCACGACCACACTGACCGTGCACGGCGTCCCGCACATAGATGTGGACGTCGACTACTCCCCCTCCGAGGACCCGGTCGAGGCGATGAGCCTCCTCGCCGCCGCCGTGGTGACGGAGTCCCGGCTGACGATCCGTCGGGTGCCGATCGAGTTCCTCGAGATCGAGCTCGCGGTGCTGGAAGAGATGGGCGTCGACTGCGACCGCACGACCGAGTACGCCGCCGACAACGGCCGTACCCGGCTGGTCGACCTCACGGTCCGCCCCTCCAAGCTGGAGGCGCCGATCGACAAGGTCCATCCCATGCCGTTCCCCGGGCTCAACATCGACAATGTGCCCTTCTTCGCGGCCATCGCCGCCTCGGCCCAGGGCCAGACCCTCATCCACGACTGGGTCTACGACAACCGGGCCATCTATCTCACCGACCTGAACCGCCTCGGCGGCAGGCTGCAGCTCCTGGACCCGCACCGGGTACTGGTCGAGGGCCCGACCCGCTGGCGCGCCGCCGAGATGATGTGCCCGCCCGCGCTGCGGCCCGCCGTGGTGGTGCTGCTCGCCATGATGGCGGCGGAAGGCACCTCCGTACTGCGCAATGTCTATGTCATCAACCGCGGTTACGAGGAGCTGGCGGAACGGCTCAACTCCGTGGGCGCGCAGATCGAGATCTTCCGCGACATTTGATGAGTGGATGCCGCCACACCCCGCCTGGCCTGCTACTTAGCGGGTCAGGGAGGGGTGCGGCGGCAGCTCTGGGACTTTGGGCCTGCGGCGGGCTACGGGCCACGCTCCACAGGCTCTGCCGACCGGCTACGGCTCCACGAAGATCGCGTTGATGGCGGCACTTCCCCGTGCGCCGGCGCGGGGCGGGAAGTGGGAGTACTTCCGCAGCGTGAACCCGGGGTCGGAGTGCACGGCGGCCCGATGCGCAGGCGGTCATGGGGGCGAAATACTGGCCAGGGAATCGAAGATGCGCGTACACGTGCTCGTTGCCGCCCGGGTTGTCGTGCCCCGCACTGCGGGGGAACCGACTCCCGTCAGGGGCAGTTCCATGCCCGGGACCGGGTGTCAGGTACCGGTCCCGGGCGGTCTGAGGGGGAGGCGTCAGGACCGGACGTTCACGGTGGTGGCGAGCGGCAGCGACTCCAGGCTGGAGCCGACGTGGACGGTGTAGTGGCCCGGGAGGGTGGTCCAAGTGCCGGTTGACTCGCCCCAGATCTGGAAGGCGCGTGCCGGCAGATCGATCTCCGCGACGACCGGTTCGCCGGGCTCGGCGACGACGTTCGCGAAGCCCGCCAGCCACATCCGGGCCCGTTCGATCGGCGGTCCGGCTTCGGCAGGCGCGAGGTAGATCTGCACGACTTCGCGGCCCGGGCGGTCGCCGGAGTTCCGGAGCTGGACCCGGACGGTGCGGTCGCGAAGCTCGATGTGCTCGTACGTCCAACGCGTGTAGCCGAGGCCGTGGCCGAAGGGGTAGGCGGGTGCGACGCCGCCGCGCTGCCAGGCGCGGTAGCCGATGAAGACGCCTTCGTCGTACGTCAGGACGCCGTCCTCGGGCATGACGCGGGTGACGGGTGCGTCTTCCAGGCGGGCGGGCCATGTGGTGGGGAGACGGCCGCCCGGTTCCTCCCGGCCGAGGAGGACGTCAGCGAGGGCCGCGCCGCCCTCCTGGCCCGGGAACCAGGTCAGGAGGACGGCGGCCACGTCCTCGCACCAGGGCATCTCGACCGGGGCCCCGGCGTTGACCACGACGACGGTACGGGGATTGGCGGCGGCTACGCGGGTGACGAGCTCGTCCTGGCGGCCGGGCAGACGCAGGTTTGCCCGGTCGAAGCCTTCGGATTCGACGCGTTCGGTGGTGGCTACCACCACGACGGCGGTGTCGGCGGCGCAGGCGGCGGCGACGGCCTCCTCGATCAGCGCGTCCTCGTCGCGTTCGGGGTCGCGGTGGGTGAGACCGAAGGTGACGCCGCGGATCGGCCCGTACGACACCTTCGGAGCGCGGTGGAGGAGGCTGACCTCGACGGTACGCCCCGCCTCCAGGCCGGCAGTCCCGCGCGGAATCGCTCTGCCGGTCAGCACCTCCATGGGGTCGCCCCCTCCGGGTCGGCGTCGTCGAACAGTACCGTTCCGTCCACGGTGAGCCGGAAGTCGCCGGTGCCGCCCGTGCCGAAGTGATGGGTTCCGCTGTCGCGCGGGGTGAAGGTGCCGGTGATCTCGACAGTCGCAAGGGCGTCGTAGTCGGCGTCCCCGGGCAGTGCGGCGTCCATCCACCGGACGCGACCGAGGGTGAGGGGCTGTTCGGCCAACACGGTTCCGTGCGCGTCGCGCAGTACGGCCCGCAGGGCGAAACCCTCGGTGGCCAAGCCGAGTTCGTCGTTCGGGTCGGCTCCCATGGCGTAGGTCAGCGTGGCGTGCGTCGGCAGCGCCTCGCGCAGGCCCTCCAGCGGTGAGACGACCCGGGCGGGGTAGACGGTCGCCGAACCGCCGCCCCGGAAGCGGGCATCGCGGGCCGCGCGGCCGATGAGCGCGATGCTTCGGACGGTCGACGGATCCAGCGGCAGTGCCTGCTCCTCGTTGCGGAGCAGGACGAAGGAGCGGGCGGCGATCTCACGGGCGACGGCCGGGCCGTCGAGGCGGGCGGGGCGCCTGTCGGCTGGAACGGCGGGCGCCACGCCCTTGAGGAGCCCGAGGCGTGCGGCAAGCAGCAGGACATGCCGGACGGCCGCGTCCACCGTCGACTCCGCGACGCGCCCGTCCCGTACCGCGGCGGCCAGCGCGGTGCCGAACACGGTCAGTGGGCCGGGCATGGCCACGTCGAGGCCGCCCTCGATTGCCTGGACGGTGTCGCGGGCCGCCAGCCAGTCGGAGACGACCACCCCGTCGAAGCCCCACTCCTCGCGCAGGACCCCCACCTGGAGGGCGCGGTGCTCAGTCATCGTGGCACCGTTGACCCGGTTGTACGCCGACATCAGTGCCCATGGGCGAGCGTCCCGGACGATCGCCTCGAACGGTGCGAGGTACAGCTCGCGCAGGGCGCGTGCAGGGACGCGGTTGTCGACGGTGAAGCGCTCGGTCTCGGCGTCGTTCGCGACGAAGTGCTTGACCGTGGCGGCGATCCCGCTCTCCTGAACGCCGGTGACGTAGCCGGTGCCGATGCGCGCGGTGAGCAGGGGATCCTCGGAGTACGCCTCGAAGTGCCGTCCGCCCAGAGGAGAGCGATGCAGGTTCACGGTGGGAGCGAGCAACACGTGGGCGCCTTTGCGGTGGGCCTCCTGAGCGAGGAGCCGGCCGGCGCGGCGGGCCAGCGCCGGATCCCAGGTCGCGGCCAGCGCGGTCGGGCTCGGCAGACAGAGGGACGGGTCGTCGGCGCTCCACGCGGCGCCGCGCACGCCCACCGGTCCGTCCGACATCACGAGGGAGTCCAGACCGATCTCGGGCAGCGCGGGCAGGGTCCACAGGTCCTGGCCCGCGAGCAGGCGGGTCTTGGCATCGAGGCCGAGGCGGGCGAGAGCCGCCTCGACGACGAGGTGGTAGTCGGCGCCCTCGGCCTGGGCCAGGTGTTCTATGTGTTCCACGTTCACGATTCCTAACTGGGAGAGTGGGAACGGACGAAAGCGACGGCCTCCGCCGCCGGTTCCTCGAAGCACCGGGCCGCCCCCGTGCCCGGGTGGAAGAACCCGTGGGGTGCTCCCTCGTACTCGACGAGCCGGCAGTCGCCGCCGGCCGCCCCATAGCGGCGCGGAAGCGTCGTGCGTCGGCTATCGGGACGAGTTCGTCCGCGGTCCCGTGACAGACGATCGTGAGCGGGGCACCGGGCCGGACGGGATGGAGGGGCGAGGCGGCGGCCGTCCGGCCGGACAAACCGAGAAGGTCGCGGAGTGCGAACCCGACGCCGCCGGTGCCGCGGAGATCCACGACCGGGTTGAACAACATGAGTCCGGCGACCGGCGGATCATCCGCCGTCGCGGTGAGCGCCGTGGTCGGAGCGAGCTGTCCGCCGGCGGAGCCCCCGCGAGGAAGGGCGGGACTCCCGGTGCGAGACGCCGTACGTGCTGGGCGGCGGCGCGGGCGTCGTCGAGACACCCGGCGAGCGTGGTGGCGCCATGGCCGGTGAGCCGGCAGTCCTCGTTCGCGGCGAGGACGCCGTCGGCGGCCGGCAGGCGGCACTGCGGGGCGAGCTGCTCGGGGCTCCCGTGCTCCAGCCGCCGTGGAGGAAGAGGACCACGGAGGTGGGACGGCTGTCCGCGGGCGCCCAGACCGGCAGAGGCGGTTCGGTGCCGCCCGGGGAGGCGTAATGGGCGCGGGACTCGGTGATGCGGGGCATGGAGGGTCCGTCGTCTCGAAGAGAAGGGGTAGGGGGCCGGACAGTGTCAGGAAGGGCCGGCTCCGGCTCCTGCCGCGCGGCGGTCCAGTTCGGCCTGGAGGGCGGACGCGTCGCGGGGGCAGGTGCGGTAGAGGAGGGTGAGGAGGATGCCGTTGGCCAGCATCAGGACGACGACGACCCACAGGAACGCCGCTTGGAGTCCGAAGGCGTCACCGATATAGCCGACCAGCACGGTGGTGAAGGCCCAGCCGGCAGCCTCGGCCGAGAGCATCAGCGCGAACGCTGCGCTGCGCATTTCCGGCAGGGTCACCGACATGACCAGCGGCCGGTTGATGCCGGGGGTGGCGCCCTGCACGAAGGCGAGCACGGAGAACAGCGCGATGTACGTGCCGAGGGAGGACCAGACGAACTGTGTCGTCACATAGGCGCCCAGCGCGTAGGCGAAGACTGTGAACTGCAGCGCTGCGACCCTGCCGGTACGGGGGTTGCGACGGTGAACCCGGTCGGTGACCAGTCCTCCCAGGAACGTTCCGGCGAAGTAGGCGATGGCGAACGGCACAGTCAGGAACGAGGCTTCGGAGTTGGCGAAGCCTCGCACGTCGACGAGGAAGGTCACACCAAAACTGAGGACCACGAACTGCCCGGTGGTCAGACGCTGGACGCAGATCAGCAGCAGGGAGCGGTTGCCCAGCAGCTCGCGGGCACGGGCCCACGTCAGCGCGCGCTCGACGGAGGCCGCCCCCGCGGCCTGAGGTTCGGCGGCGCCGACTCCGGGGTCGCGGAGGAACAGCAGGATCAGGACGCCGAACACCACCTGGATGGAGCCCGCGACGAAGAACCCGTACCGCCAGCCGTCCTTCACGTCGGAGAGCAGCCCGAGCAGCGGCCCGCTGATTCCTGTGGCCAAGGACGCCAGGCCGTACATGTAACCGGCCGCTCTGCCCCGCATCCTGTCGTCGAAGAGATCCGCGAGGAGACCGTTGACCAGGGGGCCGCCCCCGGCGACGCCCGCGGCTGCGATGGTGAACAGGACCAGAAGCTGCACGTAGTTCTGTGCGAACCCCGCCGCTATGGTCCATACACCCCAGAGGCCGGAGCACACGCCGAGGACGTTCTTGCGGGGGTAGCGCTCGGCAACCGCCACCCACACGGGTCCGAAGACCACCCCCACGAGCTTGCCGACGCCGACGAGCACGCCGAGCGCGGCGAGCGGGAGGCCGAGAGCTGTCCGCAGGGCGGGGAACAGCACCGACACCACGCTCCCTTCGCCGCTGTCGGCGCTGATCAGCCCACCCAGGAGCGCGACCTGACGCCAGCTTCGCGGCTTCTCGCCCGGGGTGGTGGGGAGGTGGGCGACGTCCGGTTGTGGAGGGGAAGGTGGTACGGCTTCGGTCGGCATCGTGCGGCTCCTTCATCGGCGCCCGGGCGGGATCGGTGAGGTGGTTCAGCGGTTCCGGACGGACTCCTGGTCACGGGTCTGGAGCAGGTGCGCCCACCGCCGGAGCAGTTCGGCGGTCCGGGGCCGATCGGGCGCGTGCCAGGAGACTGGGATGTTCACGGTGGCGAGCCGTTCTTCGAGGTCGTCGGCGAGTTGGGCGCGGCCGGTGTCGCGCAGGTGCTGGGCGTAGCGGACCGGGTCGTTGTAGTAGGTCGGGCCCGTCTGAAGGGTGGTCTGCATGGGGTCGGGCAGACAGCCGGGCCGGCCCGCGTACTCGTTCCACCACTCGGCGAGACGCGCGCGCATCCGTGCGGCGAGCTCCGGATCCGTCTCCATGAGGTCGGTGGTCAGGTACGGGTCCTCGGTGACGTGGAAGAGCTGTTCCCACTCGGCGCGGAAGGCGCCGGGGTGGTACGTGCGGATGTAGAGGTGGTCGCGGGTGCGGACGGCCCGTTGGTAGGTGTGGGCGCCGTGGCCGAGGACCAGGTAGTCGCGGGAGTCGATCCGCTCGCCCCGCACCGCTCCGGCGAACGAGGTGCCCTGCCAGCCGGCCGGCGTGCTGAGGTCCAGCAGCTCGCACAGGGTCGGGGCCAGGTCGATGTTGTAGAGCAGTGCGTCGTTGCGGCGGGCCTCGGCGGGCAGGTCGTCGGTGACGCCCGGCCAGTACACGACCAGGGGGAGGCGGTGGGTGGGCTCGTTGGCCAGACCGTGTTCCGCGTACGAGCCCTGCTCGCCGAAGGATTCGCCGTGGTCGGCGCTGACGATCACGGCGGTGTCTTGCGCGATTCCCAACTCGTCCAGGACGGACATGAGTTGGCCGAAGTGGTGGTCCCAGTAGGAGACGGCTCCGTCGTAGCCGTTGATGAGGTGCTCGAAGTCGGCTCGGGAGCGGATGGCGTCGGGCATGTTGTGCGGGACGGGGGAGGTTCCCTCGCCCATGAGGGAGTAGTGCAGGTCGAGGGCGCTGCGCGGACCGTAGACCTCGGCGTGCGCAGCGATGGTCTCCTCGTCGGGCCAGGACTGCACGGGGCCGGAGGCGGCCATCCTTTCGGTCCACTCGGCGGGTTGGGTGTAGTTGGTGTGCGGGTCCCAGTAAGTGAGGTGCAGGTACCAGTTGTCGTCCTCGGCGTGACGGCGGATCCAGTCGATCGCCGCCCGGTTGACGTCCTGGGCCTCCTCGTCGCCGGAGCGGTCCGTGGCGCGGATCGACTCGCGGAAGTTGGCGTGGAAGTGGTATGCGCGGTGGCGCTCGGCGAAGACGGAGACCGCGGCGGTGTAGTAGCCGCCCCAGCCGAGGCGCTGCCCGAGCAGGGGGCGGTCGGGCTCGGGGCCGTGGCCGGCGTCGAGCCGGAACTGGGCGGCGGGCCCGAAATGGCCGATGACGCCATTGCTGATGCCGAACTGGCCGCTGGTCAGGGCGGTCCGCGAGGGCAGACAGGGCGAGTCGCTGCAGTAGTAGCGGTCGAAGACGACGGACTTCTCAGCCAGTTGCTGGAGGTGCGGGGTGGTGGGGCGGTGGTAGCCGTAGGGGATGGTGTGGTCGGCGCGGAGGGTGTCGACGTCCACGTAGATGATGCGCATGACGAACTCCAGGCGTTTTCGGGTACGCCTGACCGCGGGCTCGCCCGAGGGGCGCCCGGGGCAGGGGGGCGACAGCCGGTGACGGCAGGAGGTGCTGCCGGAGAAAGAGATGAGGGAAGGGGAGACGAGGCGGAGGAGGGCGAGGGGGTGGCTCAGCGCTCGTGGCGCTCCGTTTCCCGGTCTTCCCGACGCCGCTCGATCTGGGCCTCAAGGCGTGCCTTGGTCAGCTGGAGCCAGGCGATGTACGCGGCGGTGGACGCGTAGCCGTTCTCGTGGGCCATGGTGTGGATCTCACGGGCCCAGGCCGGGTCGAGCTCAGGGATCTGCGCCTCGTAGGCGAAGGGAAGGGACGCCCCGGGTGAGGTCGTGACGTGCTTGAGCCGGTACTCCAGCTCGGTGGAGACGATGTCGAGCGCGATCTCCGGCCCGAGCTGGCCGCCGAAGACGAACCGCAGTTTGAAATCGGGGTCCATCGGCCGCTGTGACGGCTCGAAGGGGGAGCGGGCCCACGCCAGGAGCGCCATGCGGCCCTCCTCGGTCAGCCGGTACACCTTCGCGTCGGGGCGGCCCTCGCGAGGGTCGACGTCGAAGTCCACCCAACCGCGCTCGACCAGTTTGGCGAGCCGGCGATAGACCTGTGGGAGCTGCACGCCATAGCCGATGTAGCGGCCCGGCCCTTCCATCCACCCGCGCATGTCATATCCGGAGAGACGGCGCACGGCCAGCGCTCCGAGGATCACGTAGTCGAGATGCATTCGAGGTCACCTATGTTCCTAGGAACTTGCTCTTTTAGGTTCACCCGCCGGTCGACGGGTGTCAAGAGTGTTCACGCCGGCGCAACGCAACGGAAACCCGCGTGGCCGCTGGAGCTGTCCGGACTGTTCGCGGTGCGCGCGGCGACCCGGTAACGGTTGCAGTAGGACCGGTGGCACAGGTGAGAGCCGCCGCGGATGACCTTGTCGGTGCCGGTGTCCGGGCCCCTGGGACCGATCAGCGGACGGGCGGCGCCGTGGTCGGTGCTCCACCAGTCCGCACACCACTCCCACACGTTGCCGGACATGTTGAACAGGCCGTGTCCGTTGGGCTCGAAGGCGTCGACCGGGGCCGTGCCGCGGTAGCCGTCCTCGGCGGTGTTCTTCGAGGGGAAGGTGCCCCGCCAGATGTTGCAGCGGAAGGCGCCGCCCGGGTTCAGCTCGTCCCCCCAGGGGTAGCGCCGCTGCTCCAGGCCACCGCGGGCCGCGTACTCCCACTCGGCCTCGGTGGGCAGCCGTTTGCCGGCCCACCGTGCGTAGGCGGCGGCGTCATTCCAGGAAACGTGCACGACCGGGTGGTCGCCGCGGCCGTCGAGGGTACTGCCCGGCCCCTCGGGCCGGTCCCAGGCGGCGCCCTCGGCCCCGCACCACCAGGGGGTGCGCTCCGGGCGAGGGGCGCCACGTCGGAGTGCGGCGGGGAGGAAACCCGCGAACACGTACGACCAGCCGAAACGCTCCGCGTCCGTGACATGACCGGTCTCCGCGACGAACGCGGCGAAGGCATCGTTGGTCACCGCACAGGCGTCGATCCGGAACGGGCTGAGCCGCACCGGCCTCACCGGCCCCTCCCCGTCGCCCGGGAAGCCCTCCGCGTCCTCCGTTCCCATCAGGAACTCACCGCCGGGAAGCAACACCATGCCCTGGGGCGAGGGTTTGGCGCGCGAGGCGGGCGGGGTCCCGATTTCGGCGCAGGTCGGGCTTGCGGTGGCGGTCGGGCTCCCGCCGGCGGGCATGCAGCAGCGCGGGGGCGAGGCGGGATCGCTCATGAGTGCTCCTTGTGGAACGGAAGGGCCTTTGCTTCCGAGTACCTATGTTCTAACGTACATAGTCACTGAGAAGATGTGCGACCTGTCCGACGCGCGATCACCGCCGACAGGCCACGGGAGGGACACCCCGATGAAGGCCGTCATGGTCATGTTCGACACACTCAACCGACGCTTCCTGCCTCCGTACGGCGCGGACTGGACGCACGCTCCGAACTTCACGCGCCTCGCCGAGCGCACCGCGACCTTCGACACCTGCTACGCCGGGTCGATGCCGTGCATGCCGGCCCGGCGGGAGCTGCACACGGGCCGTCACAACTTCCTGCACCGGGGCTGGGGCCCGCTGGAGCCCTTCGACGACTCCGTGCCGCAGATGCTCACCGAGAGCGGGGTGTACACCCACCTGGTCACCGATCATCAGCACTACTGGGAGGACGGCGGTGCCACCTACCACGGCCGCTACCGCACCTTCGAGTTCTTCCGCGGCCAGGAGGGCGACCCGTGGAAGGGGCACGTCGCCGACCCCGAGATCTCGGAGAGTCTGCGGGTTCGGCGGGGCGAGGCGTGGCGCCAGGACTGGGTCAATCGGCGGTACCTGGCCGACGAGGCGGACCACCCGCAGACCCGGACCTTCGACGCCGGCCTGGAGTTTCTGCGCACGAACCACGGTGAGGACGGCTGGTTCCTCCAGATCGAGACCTTCGACCCGCACGAGCCGTTCTTCAGCTATCCCCGGCACAAGGAGCGGTACCCGCACGCCTACGACGGCCCCCACTTCGACTGGCCCGACTACAAGCAGGTCGTCGAGACCGAGGAGCAGGTGGACCACGCCCGCTACGAGTACGCCGCCCTGCTGACCATGTGCGACCGGTCCCTCGGCCGGGTCCTGGACACCATGGACGAACTGGCCCTGTGGGACGATACGATGCTCATCGTCTGCACCGACCACGGGCTGCTGCTCGGCGAGCACGGCTGGTGGGGCAAGAACGTCCAGCCCTGGTACGACGAGACCATCCACACCCCGCTCTTCGTCTGGGACCCGCGCAGCCGCGTCCAGGGCGAGCGCCGCGCCTCCCTCGTCCAGACCATCGACCTCGGCCCGACCCTGCTGGAGTACTTCGGCGTCGACCGTACCCCCGACATGCAGGGACGTCCGCTGCGGCAGACCGTCGCCGACGACACGCCCGTGCGCGAGGCGGCCCTCTTCGGCGCGTTCGGGGGACACGTCAGCGTCACCGACGGCCGGTACGTGTACATGCGGGCCTGCGCGAACCCGTTCAACCAGCCCCTGTACGAGTACACGCTGATGCCCGCCCACATGCGCGGGCTGTTCGGCCCCGCCGAGCTGAAGAACGCCGAGCTGACACCGCCGTTCCCGTTCACCAAGGAGGTGCCACTTCTGCGGGTGCCGGGGCACGCCATGTCCAATCCGTACGCCTTCGGCACCCTCCTCTTCGACCTCGACACCGACCCCGGACAAGAGGCCCCGCTCGTCGACGACGCACTCGAACTGCGCATGACGGCCCTGCTGGTCGAGCAGCTGCGCGCCGCGGACGCGCCGCTCGACCAGTACGAGCGCCTCGGCTTGCCGGAGTCGGGGCCGGTCATCGACGAGCACCTGCTGGTGCAGAAGCAGCGGGCACAGGCAGAGGCATCACGGCAGCCACCACCGCGTCCCGAGAACTTCCCCACCGGGCCGTTGAGCGTCCATGTCCCCCTGTGCGACCTGCTCACGCACCCCGGGGCAGCGGCCGTTCTGAGGGAGCACTTCGCAACCCTCCTCGACGGCCCCTTCGCCCGCATGGCCGCCGACCTCTCCCTTCTCCAGATCGCCGCCTTCGCGGTGGGCCTGCTGCCGGCCGCACGCCTGCACACCATCGCCACCGAACTCTCCGAGGCCGAAACCCGGTCCGGCACAGCAGGGAGCATCCACCGTGGACGCTGACGTCAGCGCCGTCGGGGCAGGACCTCACCGGGCTGGTCGCCGCGCATGAACTCAGCTCCCGGGGACGGAAGATGGCGCCGGCGTCCAGTTCCGTCGTGGCCTTCGGGACACCGGTGGCCGCTCGGACGGACTGGGTGTCGGTGATAACGAGGGACGGGGCCTCCAATCGCCGGGCTCTCTCCCGCGCCTGGCAGCACAGGAGTTCCCGGATCCGCTGGTCAATACCGTCTTCACGCCACAGGCCGAATGAGCAGAACGCCGCCGCATCTCGGCATGGACATGCGGCGCACCACGGCTTCCGCACGCGGCTTCATCCCCCGACGTGCCGCTCAACCCTGCACATCCCCCTTCAAGGAGCACGTTTCCATGGCCTCCCTCCTCTACCGGCTCGGTCGCGGTGCCTTCCGGCATCGCCGGGCGGTGCTGGCCGCCTGGCTGCTGGTGCTGACCGCGGTGGTCACCTGCGTGATCACGTTCGGTGGCACGACCAACGACGAGTTCACGGTCCCCGGCTCACCGGCACAAACCGCGATGGACACCCTCAAGAACGAGCTGCCCTCGGCGGCCGACACCAGCGCCCAGATAGTCTTCGCCGCCCCCGAGGGGCACCACATCACCGAACCGCAGTACGTCAGAGCGGTCAGCACCACCATGGCGGAAGCCGACAAGGCCCCACAGGTTGTCGGCGTCACCGATCCCGTGCAGAGCAAGGTCATATCGCCGGACCGCACCGCCGCTCTCGGCCAGGTCCGCTACCAGGTCAGCCGCGCCGACCTGCACGACGACAGCCTCACCTCGCTGGAGAAGACCACCCGGCCCGCAAAGGATGCGGGGCTCACGGTCGAGGTCGGCGGCTCTGCCTACGGCAGCGGCAAGAGCACCGGGCACACCAAGGAATTGTTGGGCGTCGCCGTCGCCCTCGTCGTGCTCACGATCACCTTCGGCTCGCTGTTCGCCGCTGGCATGCCCCTGCTGACGGCGATCACCGGCGTCGCCGTGACCCTGCTCGGCCTCTCGGCGCTGACCGGCGTCTTGACCATTTCCAGCACCGCGCCCTCGCTGGCGTCGATGCTGGGTCTTGCGGTCGGCATCGACTACGCGCTGTTCGTCCTCTCCCGCCACCGCTCCCAGCTCGCCACCGGTATGGACACCGAGGAGTCGGCGGCCCGGGCCACCGCCACCGCAGGCAGCGCGGTCGTCTTCGCCGGCCTGACCGTGATCATCGCGCTGTGCGGGCTGGCCGTCGTACGCATCCCGTTCCTGACCGTCATGGGCGTCGGCGGTGCAGCCGCCGTATTCATCGCGGTCGGCATTTCCACCACACTCCTGCCCGCCCTGATGGGCTTCGCCGGGGAACGGCTGCGTCCCAGGCCCGGCTCACGCGCCGCCCGCCGCGAGCAGGCCGCCCACGGCAGCGGGCAACACGGCGGGCACGGTGCGCGCAGGACGATGGGCGAGCGCTGGGGCAGGATCGCCATCCGCCGGCCGCTGCTGACCCTGCTGGCCGTCCTGATCGGCCTGCTGGCCGTCGCCGTACCGGCCCGCGACCTCCAACTGGCCCTGCCCGACAACAGCTCCGCACCTGCAGGCAGCAGTCAGCGGCAGGCGTACGACCTGGTCTCCGAGAAGTTCGGTCCCGGCTTCAACGGCCCGCTGCTCGTTCTCGCTGACACCTCCCACGCCGGGAACTCGCAAGCGGCCACCGCCACGCTCGTCAAGGACCTCAAGACCACCGACGGCGTCGCCTCGGTCGGCGAGCCGCAGGTCATCGATCACGGCGAGGCGACCGTCATCCAGGTGGTACCGAAGACCGGACCCTCGGACCAGAAGACGAAGGACCTCGTCCAGTACATCCGCCACGAGGCCACCGGCTGGCAGAAGCAGACCGGCTCCGAGGTGTCGGTGACCGGTACGACCGCCGTGAACATCGACGTCTCCGACCGGCTGGCGAGCTCTCTGATCCCCTTCGCGCTCGTCGTCGTCGGCCTGTCCCTGCTGCTGTTGCTGCTCGTCTTCCGTTCCGTGGTCGTGCCGTTGAAGGCCAGCCTCGGCTTCCTATTGTCGGTGGCCGCCACGTTCGGCGCGGTCGTGGCCGTGTTCCAGTGGGGCTGGCTCGCGAGCGCGCTCAGCGTCACGGAGACCGGCCCCGTCGTCAGCATCCTGCCCATCCTCGTGATGGCGGTCCTGTTCGGACTCGCCATGGACTACGAGGTGTTCATGGTCAGCCGCATGCGCGAGGCACACGTCCACGGCGCCGCACCCCGCGAGGCCGTCCTGGCCGGCTCATGCCACGCCTCCCGCGTGGTCACCGCCGCCGCGCTCATCATGTTCGCGGTGTTCGCGAGCTTCGTCCCCGGTGGCAGCACCATGCTCAAGCCGATCGCCTTCGCCCTCGCCGTCGGCGTCTTCATCGACGCCTTCCTGGTCCGTATGACGCTTGTCCCTGCGGTCCTCGCCCTGGTCGGCCGGGCGGGCTGGTGGCTGCCGAAGTGGCTGGACCGGCTGCTGCCCGACCTCGACATCGAGGGCGAACGGCTCTCGGCAGACCGGCAGAAGAAGGGCACGGACGGGCACGGCCCCGGCCTGCCCGTCACGGTCGGCGGGGCCTTCAGGGAAGACCCGCGCTGACAGAACGACCGGCAATGAGCCGACCGGAGTCCGTGGCCGTCGCCCGGTCACGGACTCCGTCTCTCCAAGGCACGCTTTACGCGTCGGGGCGGACTCCGATCCGCATGAACGCCTGCACGAGCGGGACCGGCGGTACCGCGGGCGACATGACCCGCGAGCCGAAGTGGACGACCACGAGTTCCAGATCACTTCTGCGGCGGCCCCAGTGGGACCCGGCGCACCGCCCGCCCGTGCAGGTCGAGCAGCCAGCCCATGCGCTTGAGCGAACGCAGCGCCACCGTACGGTCCTTGACCTCCAGCTCGGGGCAGCGCTGCGCGAGCGTCGTTTCGAACGGGCCGATGTCGAAGAGCCCGTGCAGCCACACCAGGACGAGCAGATTGTGCGGCCCGCTGACCGAGACGCACAGGCGGACCTGTTCCATCCGGGCCAGCAGCAGGCCGGTCTGTTCCAGCCGGGTGTGCGGGACCACCGTGCGGTAGATCATCATCGTCGGCAGCCCGGCCAGCGGATGCGCCAGATCGCAGCGGAAGGTGAGGTCGCCGGCCTGGATCAGGCGGGTCAGCCGGCGCCGCGCGGTGTGCTCGCTCAGGCCGGTGGCGGCAGCGAGCTCGGTGTGCCCGAGCCGCCCGTCGGTCCCCAACTCCCTTATCAGTGAAAGGTCTTCGGGCGCGGGCCGCCGCCCCAGCTCCGAGCTGTACGTGAGGTGCCGCGACGCCCGGCCCTGCGACAACTGGGCGTGCCCGGCCGGCTCCATCGCCCGGATCCGCCAGTCACTGCCCTCCCCGTACGCGGTGATGCCGAGCCGGGTCCGGGTGGAGCGCACGCCCGGCAGCCCGCCGATGTCCCGGTGCACCGCGCGGCCGAGCGCGGGCAGGTCGGCCGCCGCGACGGACACGAAGAGATCGAAGTCGCCGGCCGTCTCGTCGACGCTGATCACCCACGGGAGTTCGGTCAACTCGGCGGTGACGGACTCCATCGTGCCCGCCCGGCAGCGCACCTCGACGAAGGCGACCACGGTGGCCTTGCCGGACTCGTACGCGGTGATCCAGGCCAGGCGGCGGGCGCACAGCCGTTCCCAGCGCCGGGCCGCGGTCGTCGCGTCCACACCGAGCGCCCGGCCGATCCGGGTCCACGGGGCCCGCGGCGCCGTCTGGAGCGCGTCGACCAGCGCGAGGTCGGCCTCGGTGAAGCGATCGTCGGGATCCGGCAGATCGACGGCCTCAGTGATGCTTTCCGGCATTATGGCCCCTCCTCAGGCAATACCTCAGATCGTAGGGGCATTCCCGGCCGGTGCCCAGGCCCGGCCCCTCGTGATGAGGAGTGCCGTGTGTCCGCTCCGCCCTCCGCGGCCCGCACCGAGGCTGCGGCCCGCACCGTCAAGCCCGCATTGGAGCACACATGACCTCGACTCCCGCCCTGCTGTCCGGACTCGACGAGCGCCTCCCCGACCTGCTCGCCCTCTACCGCGACCTGCACGCCCACCCCGAACTCTCCTTCCGGGAGACCCGCACCGCCGCCCTCGTCGCGGCCCGCCTGCGCGCGCAGGGCTGGCAGGTGACCGAGGGCGTCGGCGGCACCGGCGTCGTCGGCGTCCTCACCTCCGGCCCCGGCCCCGTGGTCCTGCTCCGCGCCGACATGGACGCCCTGCCGGTACGCGAGGAAACCGGCCTGCCGTACGCCTCCACCGCCACCGGCATCGACCCCGACGGCAACGAGGTGCCGGTCATGCACGCCTGCGGCCACGACATGCACGTCACGTGTCTGCTCGGCGCCACCGGCCAGTTGGCCGCGCATCGCGACGCGTGGCACGGCACGGTGGTCGCCGTCTTCCAGCCCGCCGAGGAGGTCGGCGGCGCGCCCGCCGTGCTCGAAGACGGTTTCGCCGACCGCTTCCCGCACCCCGACATCTGCCTCGCCCAGCACGTGGCCCCGGCACCCGTCGGCTTCCTCGGCCTGCGCCCCGGCCAGGTGATGGCCGCGTCCGACAGCCTGCGGATACGGCTCTTCGGGCGCGGCGGGCACGGCTCCCGGCCCGAGGCCACGGTCGACCCGGTGGTGCTCGCGGCCGCGGTGGTGATGCGCCTGCAGACGGTGGTCTCCCGCGAAGTGGCCGCCGACCGGACCGCGGTGCTGACGGTCGGCTCGCTGCACGCGGGCACCAAGGAAAACATCATCCCCGACACCGCCGACCTCAGCATCAACATCCGCAGTACCACCCCGGCCGTACGCGACCAGCTCTTCGCGGCAGTCGAACGGATCGTCAGGGCGGAAGCCGCCGCATCCGGGGCCCCCAAGGAGCCGGAGATCACCCGCTTCCATTCCTTCCCGGTCACCGTCAACGACGACGAGGCCACCGCCACCGTACGCACCGCACTGGCCGATGCGCTCGGTGAACACCAGGTGTTCACCCTGCCCACCGGCGTCACCGGCAGTGAGGACTTCGGCGCCTTCGGCACCGCCCTCGAAACCCCTTCCGTCTACTGGTTCTTCGGCGGCACCGACCCCGCCGAGTTCGCCGGCCTGTCCTCCGCCGACCTCGTCACCGACGGCATCCCGCCCCGCGTCCCGGCCAACCACTCCCCCCTCTTCGCCCCAGTGCCCGAGCCGACGGTCACCACCGGGGTACGGGCCCTGCTCGCGGCGGCCGGCGCCTGGCTGTGCGCGGCGCCACGGGCCGTACAGTGACCGGAAGTTGAGGAACCAGGGGCCGTTTGCAGAGATCAACGGAAGGTGGATCACGGTGAGGTGATACATCGCCGTGATTCACCTTCCGTTGATACCGCGGGCCACAACGGGACATCCGCGTGTGTCGGACCGGAAGGTCATCAACGGGTCTGTCCGGACCGGGATCTGATGGCGTGACCTGCCGGACCACTGCGGGCCATGGACGGTCTGCACGCGTTTCCGCCGCCACGCCTTCAATGGAGTGTTCACTCACGCTCTTCAGCAGATCCGGGCCCGCGCGGACGCGGCCGGTGACATCGACCGCCTGGTGCAGATCGACTCCATCATCGTCCGCGCCCATCAGCACGCCGCCGCCACGGGCCGAAAAGGGGAGGCCGGTTGTGCCGGCGAGCCAAGGCGTCGTCCCCCCAGTCTCTTCCGGGATGTCCGAGGGCTCCAGTGCTGTAGTGCCGTCGCACCCCAGCCGACCTGCCGAAACGCAAGCGGGAAAGGAGGTGCGACGGCAACGACCCACCACATGCCACCCGCGCGCTCAGGTGTCCAGGTGGTCCACGGCCGGCCCGCCGACGGACGGATCTCCTCCATCGTCCCCGCCGATCACCAGGCGGCGTACACGGAGGCCACCGCCTACATCACGCGGATCAACAGCATCGACGCCTGGCGCTCCGACGACTTCGACCTCGATTACGTACTCATGCGGGCCCGGCTCGCGCCGCCCGGGCGTCGCCTCAAGGTGCTGCGCGAGGGAACGGTGACCCTCGCCAGGGACCGCCGGGCAGGTGTCGTCGACACACTCGCCGTGACCAGCGCACTGTCCTGGCTGGAGGTCGGCTCCTCGCTGGGCTCCAGGCGGTTCTTCCTCCTGGAGGGCGAGTGGTACGAGGGCGGGGCCGCCTACGTGGCGGAGAGCCGGGCCACTGTGGCGGCCCTGTTCCCTCCCGCTCCCTCCGTCTCGCTGCCCGCCTGGCTCGACGGTGAGTCCGAGAATACGTACAACAACAGGGTGGCCGATGAGGAGCGGCCGGGCTGGCTCTGCCTCGACACCAAGAACGTCACCAATCCCCTCCGGCCCAGGGACCAGGTCGAGATCTGCGATCTGCTCACGCCCGACGGCACCCTGGTCCTCGTCAAGCGCGCAGGCGGTTCCGGTCCGCTGAGTCACCTGTTCAGCCAGGCCAGGGTGGCGGTGGAACTGCTCCAGGAATCCGCCCGGGTTCGTGCGGAGTTCACTGCGAAGGTCACCCGGCTCAGCGGGGGCAGGTGCGTACTTCCCGACGACTTCACGCCCAGGCGGATCGTTCTTGCCATGCTGCTCAAGAACCGTGAGAACCTGACCCCTGAGTCCGTCTTCGGCTTCTCCCAGATCACCCTTGCCCAGACCGCGAAGGCCCTGGCAGCACGAGGGGTGGCTGTCGAAGTCATCGGAATCCCGGAGGGCAGCGTCGACACCGTTCCCCTGTCCATGTGTCGGGTGGGGATCGGTGCAGGGGTCCCCGGCTGAGCGTCCCAGACGCCGGTTCGTCGGGATAACAGCCATGCCGACGGTGCAACTGGTCAGCCGAAGTGCCCTCCGCGTGGACATTCCTGGGACTTCTCCGGTACTTGCAGTTGCGCCAATGGGCACGAGCGTGAAACAGCCGAAAGGCCATCTGTACGGGTCAGCGACCCCCAATCATCCAACACAGCGCGCCATGGGCTCGCTGGTCCTTGCCGCGACATCTGACCGGCAGATGCCGCCGCCTCTCCTGACCTGCGCGAATGCAGACCAAGAGGAGGTGCGGCGGCATCTGTGGGACTTCTCCGGGACTTTGGCCCCCAGACGGCCACCCCACCAGGGCCGATGGCACGCACTGGCGCAATCAGTACGCCGGTGCCCCGGTGCGATTGCGGCGTGCGGCAGGCACCGCAGGTGGTCAGGTTGGCATGAGTGCCGTGGTGGGGCCGTGCGCGGTGAGTCGTCCCGTTTCCAGGATGTGCACGGTGTCGGTGTAGGCGGCGACCAGATGGGTCTCGTGGCTGACGAGGGTGATGGCCATGTCGTGTTCGGTGCGCAGGCGTTGCAGGAGCTCCATGATGGCGATGGCGGTGTCGGGATCGAGCGCGGAGGTGATCTCGTCGCAGAGCAGGAAGTCGGGGTTGGCGGTGAGGGCTCGGGCGATGGAGACGCGCTGGCGCTGCCCGCCGGAGAGTTCGTGCGGGTAGCGGTGGACGAAGTCGGCCGGCAGGTCGACCTGGTCGAGCAGTTCGGTGATCCGGGCTGCGATCTGCGCCTTGGTCAGCTCGGTGTGCCGGCGCAGGGGCCGGGCCAGGGCCGCGCCTATGGTGCGGGACGGATTGAGCGCGCCCAGTGGGTTTTGCGGAACCAGCTGGATGCGCCGGTGGTGTTCGCGACGACGCTTGCGGGCTGCATGGGCCAGCGGGTGCCCGTCAAGGACGAGGGATCCGGCGTCGGGCCGCTGCAGGCCGGCGAGAACGCGCAGCAGGGTGGTCTTGCCGGATCCGGAGGGCCCGATGATCGCGGTCGCCGAGCCGGAGGGCGCTATGAAGTCGACCTTGTCGAGTGCCGGTTGGGCTGTGCCTCGGCCGCGGAAGGTCACGCTGACGGACTGTGCCGTGATCCCGTCCACGGGAGAGTCCGCGGATTCGGCCTTCTGCTGTGTCAGCGGTGTGCGTTGTCGAGGGAGGCGTGGTTGCGCGGTGGTGAGCTGTACGACGTGGTCGGCGCAGGCATCGACGAGTTCGGGGTCGTGGCAGGCCATGACGATGGCCAGACCGCGCGAGGTGGCCAGATGGCGCAGCAGACTGGCGATGTCGTCGCGCAGCGCTTTGTCGAGTCCCGCGGTCGGTTCGTCGAGGAGCAGCAGGTCGGGGGTGCGGGCGAGGGCGCGGGCGAGGGCGACGCGGCGCTGCTGGCCGCCGGAGATCGCGTTGGGCCTGCGGTCGGGGAATCCGCCGTCCGTGGGCAGCTTGCATTCGCGCAGCAGGTCAAGCACGGCCTGTTCGCTCGCAGTGGGGGCGGTTTCTGCGACGAGGTGGCGGATCTTCATCCGGGGGTTGAGCGCTGAGCCGGGGTCCTGGCCGACGTAGGCGACCTGGGTGCGGCGCATGGTCCGCAGTGCCGTCGGGTCAAGGCTGGGGACGTGATGGCCCAGGACGTCGAACGTGGTGCAGTGGGTGGTGGCTCGAGCGGGAAGGTGGCCGATCAGGGTGCGCAGCAGGGTGGTCTTGCCGGATCCGGAGGCCCCGGTCAGAGCGGTGATCTCCCCGGCCCGGACAGTCAGGCTGGTGGGCCGGAGCAGAACGGGTCCGTCGGGGATCCGGATGCTGAGATCGGTCACCGTCACCACTGTCGCGGATGCGCTGTCCTTGCCGGCTGACGCAGGGGCGGTGGGCTCGTTGGTGGTGGGCGACGGTAGGGGGTTGTTCACGGGGTGATCACCGCCTTGCGTGCGGAGCGGGGGGCGAGGGAGGTGGCGGCCAGGTTGACGCTGATGGCGAGGGCGGCGATGGCCAGGCTGGGGGCTACGACCGCCCATGGGTTGAGGAGGATGCCCGAGGAGTTCTCCCGGATCATCAAAGCCCAGTCCGCGGCGGGTGGCTGGGGGCCGATCTGCAGGAAACCGGCCATGGAGATGACGTAGACGGCTTCGACGAAGCGCAGGCCGAACAGCGCGAGGATGGTGGAGCGCAGGTTCGGCAGGAGTTCGCGGGTGGCGGTGTAGATGAGGGATTCGCCGCCGGCGAGGGCTGCTTCGACGTACCCGGCGTCGGCGAGGGGAGCGGCTGCGCCGGCGACGATGCGGACGGCGTAAGGGGTGCCCAGGATGATGGCGGCGCTGATGACGGCCCATCGTCCGCCGCCGGGCCAGGCCAGCGCGATGAGCATGATGCCGAGGATCGGCGGGAGCAGGATGAAGACGTCGGCGGTGCGTTCCACGGCCCTCCCCACGGCCGGGTGCAGGACGGCGAAGCAGCCCGCCAACGCGGCGAGCGCGGTGACGACGGCGGCGACCAGGAGGGCGCTGCCGATCAGGGCGGTTCCGCCGTGAAGGAGCCTGCTGAGGACGTCGCGGCCGAGCTGGTCCCCACCCAGTGGTGCGCCGTCGCCGGCGGTGGCGAAGGGAGCGGTGACCGGTTTGTCGAGGGGGTGCGCGGCAAGGAACGGGCCGGTGAGGGCCAGCAGGACCAGCAGGACACCCGGGACCAGACGCCGGATCACCCGTCCGCGGCCTGCAAAGCCCCTCGGCGCACGAGCTGTGGTGAGGGCGTTGCTCATGCGTGACTCCCCAGAACTCGGGCGCGGACGAGGTCGGCGGCCAGCAGGACCAGGCTGATGGCGGCACCGGCGCAGACGACGACTCCGGCGATGAGCGGGGTGTCGCGGGTGGATACGGCGCTGGCGAGCACGCTTCCGATACCGGGGTAGTTGAAGAGCGTTTCCACGACCACGGTGCCGCCCAGGAGCATGCCGGTGGAGGTGGCGAGGCCGGTGGCGATGGCCGGGACGGCGCCGGGCAGGGCGTGGCGCCAGATGACGCGGCGCACCGGCAGGCCGTCCAGGTGGGCGGCCTCGACGTGCGGTGTGGCCGCCTGGTCGGCGAGAGCGCCGCGCACGATGGTGGTGTTCCATCCGGTCTGCGGGACGACCAGGGCGAGGACCGGCATGATCAGCATGGTCCACGTGGCCGGCCTGCCGTCGGCCCCGGCCACGGTCACTGCGGGCAGCCAGCCGGTCCACAGCGAGAGCAACATCAGCAGGCCGACGGAGACGACGAATTCGGGGATGGCGAATGCCGAGGTCGAGGCATGGCCGATGACCCGATCGATGAGCCGGCCGGGGCGGGCGGCGGCCCAGCACCCCAGGGCCAGGGACGCCGCTGCGGTCAGGACGAAGGCGAGGGCCGCGAGCAGCAGCGTGTTCGGGAACGGGTCGGCCAGCATCTGCGTGATCTTCTCGCCTCGGGCGCTGACACCCAGGTCCCCGGTGAACAGCCCCGTCATCCAGTCCCAGAAGCGTTCCCACACCGGCCGGTCAAGTCCCAGCAGGTGGCGGCGGGCCGCGATGTCGGCGGCGCTCTCGCCGCGTTCGGACGTCGCGGTCGCAGCGTCCCCGGGAAGCAGCTCGACAGCGGCGAACACCAGGGCGAGCAGGATGACCAGCATGAGGACCCGCCGCCCCACGGCCGCGGCGAAGCGGCCGAGGAACGGAATCGGGAACGGGCGGCGTCGCGCGGTGGCCGCCCCTGTGCCGGCAGGAGCGGCCACCGCGCTGTCCTCGGGCGCGTGGCTCAACTCAGCCACACGTTCTCCAGTTGGACACGGCCGTAGCCGGGCAGCTTCGGCAGGTCCTGGACTTTCGCAGCGGCCAGGTCGACACCGTCGGCCATGCCCCACAGCAGGTAGCCGGAGCGGTCGTACTCGATCTGCTGCAGTTCGTGCAGGGCCTTGGCCCGCGCCTGTTCGTCCGTGGTGCCGATGGCCTTGCGGTAGGTGGCGTCGAACTCCTTGTCGGCGAAGCCCGATTCGTTCTGACCGGCGCCGCTGAGCAGGGTCTTGGACGCGAAGAACAGCACCGAGTCGTTGGTGCCCCAGTAGTTCGTGTAGAGGTCGCCCTTGAGCCAGGTCTTCTCGTAGAACGTTCCCGACTCCTGCTTGACCACCTTGATCTTGATCCCGGCCTCACGCGCCTGCGAGGCGAACAGGGTCGCGGAGTCGGCGATTCCGGAGACGTCTTCGGTGGTGTACAGCTCATAGGTCTTGGACAGGTCGAACTTGGCGTCTTCGAGGAGCTGCTTGGCCTTGGCCAGGTCGCGCTTGCGCTGCGGGATGTCCTTGGCGTAGTCGGGGTCGCCGGTGCCCATGATGTCGTTGGCGACGTTCCCGTATCCGGAGAGGGCCTGCTTGACCATTGCCTCGCGGTCCACGACCAGGCGCATGGCTTCCCGCACCCGCGGGTCGGCGAATGGGCCGTCGGCGGTGCGCATGACGATGGGCATCGACATGTCGTCGGGGCGGCGGACGACCTGGATGTCCTTGCGGGACTCCGCGGTGCGCGCGGCGATGGGGCCGGCGTTGGAGGCGACGTCGATCTGCCCGGCGAACAGGGCGTTGGCCATGGCCTGCGGCGTCTCGAACATGGTCACCTCGATCGCGTCGAGGTAGACGGTGCCGCCGTACCATTTGTCGTTGCGCACCAGACGGGCGTTGCCGTTGCGGTACCAGTCCAGCTTGAACGGGCCGGTGCCCGGCGCCTTCGCCACTGCCTTGTCCGGCGTGTCCTTCTTCATGACGAACGTGGCAAAGCGCGTCATGAGAGGGAAGTCGGCGTTGGCGTACTCGGAGACAACCACCACAGTGTCGGCGCCCTCGGCCGTGATGCTGTCGGCGTTCTTCACTCCGGGCAGGCGGGCTGCACCGGCCGGCGTGTTGCGCAGTCGACGCAGCGACCAGACCACGTCGTCGGCGGTGGCCGGGGTGCCGTCATGGAAGACCGCACCCTTGGCCACCTTGAAGCGCCACGTCTTCAGGTCCGCCGAGGGCTCCCACGAGGCCAGCCGGGGCACGGTGTTGGACTTGGCGCCCGGAACGGCGAGCGTGTCGAAGGTAAGCGCGAGAATCAGGTAGTCGCTCTCATTGGCCTGCGTGCCATGCGGGTCGCGGGTGATGGCGCCGGCCCGGCCGAGCGCGCCGATGCGCAGGGTGCCACCCTTTCGGGGCTTGCCGCCCTTGCCGGAGGAGTCGGCCGCGGTGTCACCGCTACCCGAGGAGCACGCCGCCAGCAGCGCGGCCGCCCCTATCGCCCCGCCGGCCAACAGCACCTGACGCCTGTTGATGTCCACGTACGTCCTCGCTCCATGTTCCGGGCAGCCCAAAGATGCCTAAGGTTTGCCTACCCTAACGACAGTCAATTCCACAAGAAGGGGCGGGATGGATCACGCGCAGGAGATTGCACACTCACTCATCGACCGATCCCGCCTTGAAGGGCTCCAGTCATCCTAGCTCGAAAGAAAGGTATGCCTTACCTAAGTTCAATGCTAGCGTTCGGTCGCCACCGGGAGCCGTAGCGCCTGCAGTGGCTGGCTGAATTGCCCTGTGCTGCTGCCAGTTGGCGACCGCCGCCTGCTGCGCACCGGCGGCACCGTCTGCCATCCCCGCACGGAACGGATCTTCTTGCCATGAGCGCGACAGCCATTGATCGACGAGGGCGTCAAGGTGGGCGACGTCGAGGCGTTCGCCACCTGCCGGGCCGTCGCCCGTACCGGCCTGCTCATCGGCGGCTCCGCCGGGGGCGTGGTCCACGAGGCGCTGACCCGCCTGCCTTCGCTGCCGCCGGGGACGACTATGGTCGCCCTGGTCAATGACGGCGGGGAGAAGTACATGGACACCGTGTTCAACGACGACTGGATGCAGGCCCGCGGCCTCCTCGATCCCGACGCGGAACGGGAGATCGACGAACTCCTCACCATGCTCCGCAGGAACCGGTAACCCGATGCTCACCACCCTCCTCCGCGACAGCCGGGCCCTCGCCACCCTCGCGGTCCCGCTGATCCTCACCCAGCTCGCACAGGTCGCCCTGACCACGACGGACACCGTCATGATGGGCTTCCTCGGCACACAGGAACTGGCAGCGGGCGGCCTGGCCATCGTCATCTTCAACCAGCTGCGCACTATGGGCGTCGGCCTGGTCACCTCCGTGGGCAACCAGATCGCCGCCGCCGGAGCCCGCGCCGAACAAGCCGCTCAGGATGCGAACCAGGACGGGCAGGAACAAGGCCGCGAGGAGGTGCAGGGCATCGTCCGCGCCAGCATGGCGCTGGCCACCCTCGCGGGCATCGCCGGCGCCGTCCTCATGATCCTGATCGGGCAGGCCCTGCCGTGGCTCGGGCAGGACGCCGCAGTCGCCGACCGCGCGCAGACCGTGATCTTCGCGCTCGCCCCCGGCCTGCTGCCCTGCCTCTGGTTCCAGGTGATCCGCCAGTTCACCGTCGGCATGCAGCGCCCCCAGGCCCTGCTGCAGATCACCATCGCCTCGATCGCGGTCAACGCGGGTCTCAACTGGATCCTCATCCACGGCACCTGGGGCCTGCCCCGCATGGGTCTGACCGGCGTCGGCATCGCCACCTCCAGCGTCTACCTGCTGACCTTCATCGCTCTCTACCTGTCGGCGAAGAAGGACACCACCCTCGCCCCGCTGCTGTCCCTGAAACTGATGAAGGCCGATCCGGAAGTCCTCAAGCGCTTGCTGCGCCTGGGCATTCCGATCGCCGCCACCTACGGCTCCGAAGCGGGGTTCTTCTCCCTCACCGCGCTGATGGCCGGGTCCTTCGGGCCCGCCGCACTGGCCGCGCACACAGCCGTCAACCAACTCGTCTACATCGTCTTCCAGGTCGCCGTCGGCCTCTCCCACGCCGCCTCGATCAACGTCAGCCGCGAACTGGCACTGGGCCGCTACGACGACGCCCGACGCATCAAGAACACCGCGCTGGCCTGCGCCGGCGTCGTCATGATCGTCGTCGGCATCCTCTACCTCACCCTGCCCGAGCTCGTCCTGGCCCCCTTCCTGGAGTCCGGCTCGGACAACGCGCTCACCATCGCCGGCCACCTGCTGATCGTGACCGCGTTCCTACAGTTCTTCGACTGCGCCCAGAACATCGGCGTCGGCCTGCTGCGTGGACTCGACGACACCAAGAGCGGATTTCGCATCACGCTCATCGGTTACTGGGCCGTCGGCCTGCCCGCGGCATGGCTCCTCGCCTACGCCCTGGACCTCGAAGCCGTGGGCATCTGGCTCGGCCTGCTCACCGGCCTCGCCACCACCGCCATCCTGCTCCTGCGCCGCTACTCCGCCTCCCTCACCGCACGAGCCGACGACCGGACATCCGTCGCGGCAGCCTGAATCGGACCGACACCTACCTCACGGCACAGGACACAAGGAGGACCGAAGCGAGTGGCTGAACACCCGCAGGGCGAGTCGAGCCACCACAGCGCGTGGGCGCGCTCCATCGTGGCGACCCTCGTCGCACCCCACGAGACTCGACCACACCCTCGTCTCGACCCTCACGGGATGGCCGTGCTCTCCGAGGAGAACGCCCCGTGGCGGGCCGACGCCATGGTCACGGAGCCGCCTGGTCCCTTCCACGACATCCGACCGTCCGGCGCCGTCGAGTACCACGTCGCGATGATCTCCGGCAGCAGCCCGCCGCCGCTTCGGGCCGGTGGTCGTGGTGGGGAGGAGGGAGCGAGACGGGCTTCATGTCCAGAGCTGTTCGCCGAAAGTCCCGGCGGGTGCGGGGCCGGGCAGGACGTAGGCCACGGCCGAGGCGCGATGTTGGAGGAAGGGGGTGAGGGCGTCGCGGGCGGCCAGACGGTCCTGGACGCGGGTGAACTGGGCAGGGTCGCGCATGAAGGCGCAGAAGAGAAGGCCGCGGTCGGTCGGGCCGTCGTCGTAGCTGTAACTGCGGCGGAGCATACGGGCACCACCGTCGAAGCGGGGGCTGGCAAGACGCACGTGGGCGGTGGCCGGGATGACGTAGGAACCGTCGGGGTTCTTCGCGTAGATGTCCGGCTCGTCATGCTCGGCGGTGCCGCTGAGGGGGACGCCGTCGCGGGCGCGGCGGCCTATCACCCGATCGCGCCGGCCCTCGGGAAGGGCCGCGAAGCCGGTGACGTCCATGCGGATCCTGCGGTAGACCAGAACGGTGCCGTTCCGGTGGGCTCCGGGTGGGCCCCAGACCCACTGCTCGGCCGCCGCGTGATCGGGGTTGGCGGTGCCGTCCTTGGAGCCGAACAAGTTGCGCGGCGTGGTGCCCGGCACCGTGTGGGGCAGGAAGCCGGACTGGGTCCAGCGCGATACGGCGCCGGCGGCGTGCGCGGCCCTGTCGGCGAGTTCGGCGACGATGGTGAGGGTCCAGCGGTCGGCTGCACACAGTTGGACCAGGATATCGCCGTTGCTGCGGTGCGGGTCGAGACGGTCGCCGGGGAAGGGGGACAACTCGCCAAGAGAATCGGGGACGTTGAGGCCGAGGCGGGCGGCAAGGGCGGGGCCGATGCCGACCAGGGAGGTGAGCCGGGTCGCACCGCCGCCCCGGAGTCGCGGGTCCGGCGGGGCGTCGGAGGCTGCGGTGGCGAGCGTGCGGGTCAGCGCGTCGAGGACGCCGCGCAGGGTCTTCCGGTCGGTGGCGGCGGAGGTCTGCGGGATGTCGAAGGAGAGCAGGTGCGTCGCCGGTTGCTGGGGCGCCGTGACACCCGCCTGTCGGACGCCGTGGAAGGGAATCGCGGCCTCGGCCGGCGGGGCGCCGGTGGCGGCACGGACGGCTGTCCGGCCGTCTCTCGCCAGTTCGTCGGCCGCCGCGCCGATCCCGGCGGCGAGCACCGCTCCGCCGGCGAGCAGTGCCCGGCGCCGCCCGAAACGGGTTGCCGCGGGTCGGGGTGAATCCTGCGCATTTCCCTGTTCGGTGGGCATACGCCTATTGGAGACGATAAAACAACTGCCATGCAAATCCTGTCTGGAGAAGCCCTGTTGACGCGTGCGGCAGTTCCGGCGGCCGTCTTCCGGGCGGCGCTGCGTCTGTCGGTGCTGGTCGTCTCGGTCGCCATGGCGGCCACCGGGTGCTCCGGTACGGGGTCGACGTCGGACGATGCGCGGCATCCGGCGGGGAGCGTGCTGCGTGTTCCGCAGGACTTCCCCTCGGTGCAGCAGGCGGTCGACGCCGCTCGTGAGGGCGAGACGGTACTGATCGGCCCGGGCGTGTACCGGGAGAGCGTGCGCGTCACCAGGCCCCGCGTGGTACTGCGCGGAACGGACCGCAACAAGGTGGTCTTCGACGGCGGCGTGCGTCTGGCCAACGGCATCACCGTGACCGGCGCCGGCTCGGTGGTCGAGAACCTCACCGTGCACGGCTACCTCGCCAACGGCGTGCTGTTCACCGGCGTCACCGACGAGCGGTTGCAGCAGCGCGGCGCGGGTGGCTCCGCCTACGACCCGCTGGACACCACCCGCTTCCCTCCCGTCCGGGGCTTCCGCGCGACCCGGGTGACGTCGTACAACAACGGTCTGTACGGCATCTACGCCTTTGACGCGCGCGACGGCGTGATCGAGGACTCCTACGCCTCCGGGCACGCAGACTCCGGCATCTACGTCGGCCAGTGCAAGCCCTGCGCCACCGTCGTCCGTGGCAACACGGTGGAGCGCAACGCGGTCGGCATCGAACTGACCAATGCCTCGGACGGCCTGTCGGTGCTGGGCAATCGCGTCGCCCGCAACCGGGTCGGCGTCACAGTCAACTCCAACGACCTGGAGGCCCTCGCCCCGCAGCACGGCGCGGTGATCGCGGGCAACGTGGTCGCAGACAACAACGCCGCCGACACGCCCGAGCAGGCGGACGGGGGCTTCGGCATCGGCATCGGCATCGGCGGCGGCACCGCGAACCGCGTCCAGCGCAACCTGGTCCGGGGCAACCGGGCGGCCGGAGTGATCGTCACCGACCCGCCGGGGCATCCGGCGAGCGGCAATCGCGTCGAGGGCAACCGCGCCACCGGCAACGGCATCGACCTCGTGCTGGCCTCTGTCGACCCCGGCAACTGTTTCGCCGGCAACCGGCCCGCCACCCAGAGCCCGGACGACCTGGAGGGTCGCGCGGGCTGCGGCAATCGCGGTCGGGGCGCGCTGCCCGCCGGCCGGACAGCGCCGGTGCAGGCGC
>NZ_FMDF01000182.1 GCF_900091955.1 Streptomyces sp. Ncost-T10-10d | reverse complement strand
CCGGCGACCGGCCTGCCGGGGGCCGTCGACGCGGCCGCGTACCCGCTCCCGAAGGAGGTGGACGCCGTGCCGCACTCGCGCTGAGCACGGTGCTCCGGTGGACTCGGCCCCCGCTCACCATGCCGCCCTGGAGGGTGAGTTGAGGCGGGTCGTCGGCAACCGCGACAGCCGGGGCGCATCGGCACGGAGATGTCAGCTGGTGGCCCACGGTGCCTCGGGGAGCTTCGCGCGGCCGTCGCGTCCGGAGAACTCCAAGGTGGTCGGGGTCCCCAGGCCCGGCATCCGCATCGTCACCCGTCGCAGGCCGCCGTCACCGTCGACCCAGTACGTCAGCGGCGACCGTCCGCCGTCGGGCCCCGCACCGGGCGTGGCACCCTGGGCGCGCGGCCCGGCGAACCGGTCATAGCTGCGGCCGTCGACGTGGTCGCGCCCCAGCCAGCGGGCTCCGGACTGTGCGAGCAACAGCGGGTTGTCGGGGCGGTCCGCGCCGAGCCCGATCAGCAACTGGAGCCCGGCGTCCAGGGGATCGGTCGTGTAGGAGCGCGCGGACCAGCCCGAGCGCGGGATGTGCTCGGCCTGTTGCCAGGCCGGGCTGTTGTCTCCCTTGGGTGCGGGGGCCAGGCCGAGGCCGCCGGTGTCCCAGACGATCAGCCCGTGGTCGAGCTGCCCGGTGGCGGGTCCGGAGGTCCCGGAGGAACCGGAGGCCCCGGTGACCTGGTAGCTCCCCACGGCCCGGTGGGTTCGGTAGTCCACGACCCCCTTGACCCGCACCACCACTCCGCCGCCCTCGGTGGCCGTGAGGGTCACCGCCACGGGACTGGCCTGGTACAGATTCAGCCGCGACAGCGCCAGCCTGGACGCCTCCTCCGTCGTCACCGGCCGCTCGGTGGCGGTGTCGTCGGAGAAGGTCCGGTAGGCGGCCAGGCCGCCCACTGCGACACCGCACGCCGTGATCGCGATCAGTGTTCTCAACCAGAGGGCCCGACGCGGCGTACGGCCGTCGGTCTTTCTCTTCCGAGCCATGCGGTCGCCTTCTCTCTTCGGTCGGTCACGCAGGAGGGCGGGTTCGCGAACCGCTGGTCCGCGAACCCGCCCAGTCCGGCCCGGGGGTCACCGGTGCCGGTTGCCCCGTTTCGGGGCTAGCGGTGCTGTGCCCTTCGCCTGCGCATCAGTACGACCAGAGCCCCGCCGAGGGCGGTGAGCGCGGCGCAGCCGGCCAGGGCCAGCAGAACCGCCTGGCTCATGCCGGTGGACGCCAGGCCCGAGTTGGACGCGTGGCCCGGTGCACCTGGTACACCCGGGGCGCCCGGAGCCCCCGGCGAACCCGGTTTGCCCGGTGCCGGCGTCGTCGGTGTCGGCGTCGGCGTCGGAGTGGGGCCGGGCAGCCGCTCGTTGACCGCGGTCACCGAGACCCCCTCGTCGAGGTTGTCGGAGGTCAGTACCAGCGGCCCGAACACCGCCACATCGGGTACGGCGTACCCTTCGGGCGGGCTGACCTCCTGCCAGTAGTACGTCCCCGGCGCGCCGGCGCCCTGGCAGATGCCGTCGGTCCCGGTCAGGCAAGGCTTGTCGACCGGCGTGTCCGGCTCCTTCCCGGTGGCCTGCAAGCCGTCGGAACCATTAGTCTCCTTCCACAGCTGGAACTTCGCCTTCGCCAGCGGCTTGCCGTCCTGGTCGTGCTTGACCAGGCGCAGCGCGCCTTCCTGTTGCCGGAAACCGAAGTCGTAGGTGTGGTCGTTCTCCCCGGGCCCGCCGGTGGTCAGCGCCCGCTCCGGGAACTTCGCGTCGCGCGGGACGATTCCCTTGGAGTCGATGAAGTGGTTGTCGCCGACATCCGCCTCTGTGGGCACCCACTGGTAAAGCGGGCCGCCCTTGGCGTAGTCGGCCGGTTTGTCGAGGCGGATGGTGTACTTGGTCCTCGGCTTCAGGCCGCCGGTGACATTGGAGTCGTCGAAGTAGTACTCGCCACGCGCCGTCGTCTCGGTCGTGCCCACGAGCTTGCCAGACTCGTCGTACAGGTTGACGGTCGCGCCCACGACCGGCCGCTGGCCCGGGTTCTGGATGCCCTTGCGCTCGGGGTCGTACCAGACCCGGTTGCCGATCTGGAGCGGGGCCTGATCGCAGAGCACCTCCAGGTCGCCCATCGAGGCACCCTTGCCGAACGGGGCCGCGGTCCCCTGCGGGTTGAGGCGCAGGCCGAACTTCGGGTCCTGCGTGCCGTCACGCTGGAGGAATGACGTGCCGTAGCCGAAAGCGGTGTGGTTGGGGTCGAAAGCGGAGGTCGCGATGGTGTTCTCGACCTTGGAGAGCGCCATGCCGGCGAACGCCGTGTTGTGGTGACCACCCCAGCCGGTGTCGAAGAACCGGGTGCCCCGGGGGGAGAGCCCACAGCCGTTGTTGGTGTCCATCACGTACCCGCCGTCCGCCAAGCACGCCTTGTTCAGGTCGCCGCCGGACATGACGTTGGCGACCGAGCCGGGCGTGGGGCCGGCCGGCGCGCGGTCGCCGAAGCGGTCGCGGAAGGCCAGCAGCATGGAGCCGTCGGACTCGAAGTCGATCTCGCCCAACTCCGGCTCGGGCTGGGCCAGATAGCTCTGGCATGCCTGGCCGTTCTGCGAGGTCGGGAAGGTGTTGGTCCAGGGGAACCAGCCCGCGCCGTCGCAGGGAGGTCCGCCGACCGTGGACTGGCGCGGATAGTCCAGTGGCTGGTCCAGCACCGGCTTCTGGAACGCTCCGGTGCCGAGGTCGAAGGGCATGACCACCGCGCGCAGGTCCGAGACCTTCCCGGTGGACTCGCCCGAGCAGACCCCGCCGAGGTAGCCGGTGCCGTCCTGCATCCCCAGGCCGAAGGGGCGCCAGTCCACCGCCGCCGGACAGCCCGGGTCCGGGATCGCGTAGACGGCCTTCGGCGCCGCCGCGGTCGCCACCGTGGCGTCATAGCGGTAGAGCTTGCGGTTGTTGAGGTTGACGACGAACAGGTCCTTGCCGTCATCGGTGATCTTGATGCCGCCCAGGCTCTCCTTGCCCGGTACGGCGAGGAAGGCGTCGTCAGTACCCGAGCCGTGCGCCGTCGTCCCCGCGTCCGGGACGACGGTGAACAGGGTGGTCTTCTTCTGCGCGCGATCGGTCACGTAGATGCCCCCGGCGCCACCCGGACCGTAGTCCGTGGTGCGCTTGGCCACCGCCGAGGAGAACACCCGTCGGTCGGCCTTGTTCCACGCGATGCCGAACAGCGTGCCCGTCTCGGCGTTGGTGGCGACGTTCGTGACATTGACGTCGACGCCGTCCTGGCCGCGCGCGTCGTACGGGAAGGAGACCAGCGTGCGCTGAGCCCCACCCTCGCGCGTGGTGGGCTGACAGGTCGTCATCAGCGGTGCGTTCTTCTGGCAGTAGTCACCGGGACTCCAGAGCCCGGTGGTGTACGCCACGGTCTTCCCGCCGGAGAGGTCGACGAACTCCTCGTTACTGCTCAACTGGTTGGGCGCACCGTCCAGTCCCTGGCGCGAGGCAAAGGCCGGGAACAGCACACCGGGTTTCGGATTCACCACCTGCACCCGGTACTTGCCGTTGGTGGTCCCGCCCGCCGCCGGGGTCAGAGTCACGGTGCCGTCGGCCGCCGTCACCCCCTCGATACCCGCCCCGGCGTCGTCGGTGAGGGCCACCTTGACGCCCGCGATGCCTGGTTCCAGCGCGGGCTTCCACACGCCGCTGGTGTCCACGGCCCGGATCACCCGGACCGTCACCGACCCGTCGTCCGCCTGCGAGTACGCCGCAGGCGCCATGGCTAACGAGCCACTACCGATTCCCAAGGCGAGCGCGACCACGCAGCCAACAGTGCGGCGACCGAGCACGCTCGGCCGCCGCCGACGTGACTCGGGCGCGGCTCCCTTCACTTGTTCATTTGTAGATGTCATCTCCTGCTCTCAGCGTTCAGAAGGGCCCGAAGCCCTGCTCGTGGGGGAGTACATAGAGATGCGGAGAACCGCCTTGCCAGCGATCTTAGAAGGGCTTTGGGCAAGATCGTGGCGGAATGGCGAACTCGTCCTCCGCCAAACCCTCGCGCAACGGCCGCTGAGCGCATCGCAGTCGGGGTGGCGAGGTGGCGAGCGAAGCTCCCACGCCTGTCGCACCGGTCGCTGCAGACGCGGACGCCGTCGCGGATGCCTCGTCGGCAGACACGTGAGGTTTACGGGGCCCGGTCGGACGCGACATCCACCGCACCGAGCCGAACGCCGTGCTGTCACACGCGCAGTGGAAGAAGGCGACCCGGAGGATCACCATGTCCGCCGTGACGAACGAGCCCGCAGCGCACTGTGCGACCCCGTCGCCACACTTCCCCGGTCCAGGCACTGCGCCTGTTCACGGGGCCGTCGGCCGTTCCGGGCGGTTCTGGTGGCCGACGTCGCGGACGAGGTCCAGGCCGAGGACGCGGTCGAGATGGGCGAAGGTCTCGAACTTGGCACCGGCCGGCACATCGGACCGTCCCGCGACGTCGGCCAGCAGATCCAGTACGGCGTCGACACCGAGATCGTCGAGGAGCGCTGCATGTGACTGTCGCAGCAGGTCGGCGGGGATCGGTCTGGACGGCTCCTGCGCCCAGTCGGCCACCTGCTGACGCCACTGCCGCAGGGTGCGCCGGGCGTCGGCCAGCGCTCCACCGGTGACCGTGACAGGTGTGCCATAGGGGCGGCCGAGCAACAGCAGGCGCACGGCCAGTGGGTCGGCGACCTCCGGTACGAGCACGTCCGGAAGATCCGGGGAGAGAAGGTGGCCAGGGTCCGGGACACCATCGTCCAGCGGCGTCGTACTGACCTGCCCCACATCGATCCGGACCCCGCCCATGGCGTCGTCCGTGTCGGCGCCCTGGGCGACCACGTGTACGTCGGCGGGGCCACCGAGCGCCCGGTCCGGATGATGGCCTGCGACGACGACGGGCGGATGGATGCCGAGCACCGCCATGACGCGGTCGAGCGCCCGCGCCTGATCAGGCGTCAGGTCCGGGGTGGTGAGGACCGTGACGACCTGCAGGCCGTTCAGCTCCGCGGTGCGCGCCAGCACGTCACCGACCAGCGGCACACGCAGGTACATCGGACCGGCCCCGGTGCCGATGGCCGGCAGATGGACGCAGCTGCGCAGCAGGCGGCGGGGGGCGGCGGGGATCTCCACGAGGTGACCGGTGCGGGTGTCGGCGATACGCAGCATGTTCGGAGGCTAGTCGCGGGCACCACCCACACGTGGGAGAAACCGGTCGGGGCAGCGGTGTTGCACATCATGGGGCCGCACGCGCAGCGGGGATGACGGGCCCGCACCACTTCGGCCCGTCCGCACCATGGACGCCGCCGACGGGCACGTTGCGCGGGACGACCGGCCGGCACGTGGGGTTCACGGTGGCCCGGGTGATCCGGCCCCACAGCGGATCCGGTACGGCCGTCAGCCGCGTGGCCATGGGCCGTGTCCGGAGAGCGGCTACCGCGCCGTTGTCGGCACCGGCCGGCGTCCGAGGAAGGCCACGAGCCGGTCGACGGCAGACGCGTTCGCGTCGACGCGAACGATCTGGCCGAAGGGCAGGTTCTCGCCCCGGTACTGCGGCGGCAGGGTGACCTCCGCGCGGGCGAGGGTTTCTGCCGCTTCCTGGTCGGTGTAGGGGATCGGCTGCCCGGTGGCGACCGCCAGGTCCCAGCCATGGGTCAGGTACTCCATGAGGGTCATGCTGAACACCGCTTCGCCCGGCATTTCGCCGCCCGTGACGCTGACCCGGCGGTCGAAGCCGTACTTCTCCCAGCCCTCGACGACGCCGGCAGCGGCGGCGCGGAACTCGCGGGCGGGGTCGGCGCCGCACATGTGGTTGGCCGCATCGACGTCGTGGGGCCGGCCCTGGGCGCCGGCCTCGAACACGATGAGCCACCCGACGATGTGATTGATCAGGGCCTCGACGTCGTAGTCGTCGCACGGAGTCGGAAGGCTCAGCTGGTCGGCTCCGACTCCCTCGATGACGTCGCCGGTCTTGGACAGCACACCCGCAAGGAGATCGACTTCACTCATGGTCGGAGCCTAGGCGGGACCGAGGAAGGAGTCTTGAAGAAACCCGACACCGCGGCCTCGTTAGCATGGTTCCGTGACCCCGCCGACCGATCAGGACACTCGCGGCATCGTCGACCCCCGCACCGGATTCGAGCACTTCGAGCTGACCCGGCACCCGCCCTCGCCCGACCTGGCCTGGGCGGTGGACTGCTACTGGGTCGTTCGCTGGGACATGCCGGACGGGGAGTCCTACGAGCAGCGCGTGATCCCGCACGCCGCCGTACATCTGGTGTTCGAGGCCGGTGCCGCCACGATCGAGGCCATTTCGCCGCACGAGTTCGTGCGACGGCTGGAGCGCCGTGGCCAGGTCTTCGGCGTCAAATTCCGGCCGGCGGGATTCCGGCCCTTCCTGCGTGGCCGGGTGTCCGCCGTCGCCGGGCAGCGGTTCGCGGCGTCGGCCGTGTTCGGCACGGAGGCCGACGACACGGCGCGTGTGCTGGCCGGGGCCGACGACGTGAACGGGGCGACGGCCGTCGTCGAGAGCCTTCTCCGTTCCCTTGACGCACAACCGCTGCCCGCGACCGGGCCGTTGAACGCCGTGGTCGGCCTCATCGTCGCCGACAGGTCGCTGACCAGGGTCGGCGATCTCGCCGATCGGCTGGGAATGAACACGCGCAAGCTGCAACGGCTGTTCGCCGATCATGTGGGTCTCAGTCCCAAGTGGGTCATCAACCGGTGCCGGATCCACGAAGCCGCGGAGGCGGCCATGCGAAGGGCATCCATCGACTGGGCGGAACTGGCCACCGAACTCGGTTACAGCGACCAGTCCCACCTCGTCCGTGACTTCACCGCCACCGTGGGCACCTCCCCGGACCAGTACACCCGCCGGGCCGCGCGACCCCCGACGCACTGACCGTCACCCCGCCTCACGGTCGGGACGCCGAACCGCACGGATGTCCCCCGTACCGACCGCGCCCGCTCCCGGCCGGAGCGCGGCGCGCCACGACTGCCGACGGCGGGAGAGGGTCAGCGCTCCTCGGTCAGCTGCTCGTCCAGTTCGTCGAAGAGCAGCTCGCTGTGGCCGGTCTGACCGGTCCGGTACGCGGATCGCGCCACCAGGTGGGCGGCGACCGGGCCGGTCATCAGCTGGAAGAAGCCGATCAGCGCGAGGGTGGCGAGATCCATGCCGCTGCGCAGCCGCAGGGCCACCCCGGCGAGGACCAGGAGCATGCCGAGCGTCTGTGGTTTGGTGGCGGCATGGCTGCGGGACAGCACGTCGGGCAGCCGCAGCATCCCGATCACACCGAGCAGACAGATGACCGCACCGATGAAGACCAGCACCGCACCGGCCGTGTCGAGGATCTGGAGCCGGGCACTCACCGGGCATCCCCCTGGCGTCCGTCGCTGCTTCCGGTTCCGTCCGCACCTCGCCGCGGCGTCGGCCGGTCGCGTGCGGCGATGAAGCGGGCGATGCCGACCGACCCCGTGAACCCGAGAAAGGCCAGCACCAGCATGATCGGGAAGTAGAACGGGTCGCGCGCGAAGGCGGACTTGGCGCCGAGACCCGCGATGATGAGGGCGGCGCACACATCCAGCGAGATGGCCCGGTCCAGCATGGAGGGGCCTCGCCAGATCCGGCTGAGGAGCCCCGCTCCGGCGATGAGGATCACGACGACGGCCGCGGTGAGCAGCACCCGGTCGACGGACTCCGGCACGCTCATGTGCCGTCCCCCCTGTCGTGCCTGATCGGTGGCGGTGGTTCGGCGACGCGGGCGATCTCGTCGGGGGTGCCGAAGGCTCGTACCGTCAGCTCCTCCAGCCGCCAGACGGAGTGCCGCGCCGCGTCGAGTGCGGCGGGTCTGTCCGCATCGAGGACATGCAGGAAGACGGTCGCGGTGGCGCGACGCACTTCGACGACCGATCCGCCGGGCACATTCGACACGGCGACGGCGGTGGCCGCGAGCATCAGGTCGGAGCGGCAGCGCAGCGGTACGGCGATGACGGCGGCCCGGTGCGGATGGTCGACGAAGATCTGCCGGGTGACGCGTACACCCGAGGTGTACATGTCGTAGAGCAGATAGCCGGCCAGCATCAGGATGCCCCATGGGTGCAGGCGGAGCCCGAGGTCGACCCGGGGCAGCGGGAAGGCCAGGCAGACAGCGACCGCGACGAGCACACCGGTCAGTAGGTTGGCCCAGTTCAGGCTGGACCACAGCAGCACCCAGATGAGGGTGAGCCAGGCGATCAGTGGGAGGTCGAGCACCCGTCCCCGCCCGCCGAACTCACAGCTGAAGGGCGGCAGGTCCTTGTTCCGGAAGGACAGCTTGATCAGGCGTTTCACCGACCGAGCACCGCCTCGACATAGGGGGCGCGTGCGAGGAGTTCGGCGGCCGCGCGGTCGGTGTAGGAGGTCAGCGGCCCGGCGAACACGGTGAAGGCGAGTCCGAGGGCGACAGCTGCTGCGGTGGCCGCGGTCATCGGCCGCGGCAGTTTCGTGGTGGTGGTCACGGCGTGTCCGTGCAGGGTGGCCGCAACCGCGCGTCCGGCGGGCTGATGGCGGGGGCTGACCGGTTCGTCGCCGCTGCCCGGGATGTGGTCGGGGCCCTCGTCGGCGTCGGTGTCGTCCTCGTCGGAGTCGGACTCCAGAACGGTGCCGTACGCGGCCTGCCCGGGGGGCGCGGCCCGCCAGAACGCCAGGTTCCAGACCTTGGCCATCACGTACAGGGTGAGGAGGCTGGTCACGGCCGACCCGACGACGAGGATCCACGCCCAGACGCTGCCGTCGGCGACACCGGCCCGCATCAGCCCGAGCTTGCCGATGAATCCGGACAGCGGCGGGATGCCGGCCAGGTTCATGGCGGGTACGAAGAAGAGGACGGCGAGCAGCGGGGCGGCCTTGGCCAGTCCGCCGATCCGGGTGAGTTCGGTGGTGCCGCCCCGGCGTTCGATCAGCCCTGCCACCAGGAAGAGCGTGGTCTGGACGGTGATGTGGTGGGCGACGTAGACGATCGCGCCGCCGTACGCGTCCCGGGTGGCGAGGCCGATACCGAAGACCATGTAGCCGATGTGGCTGATGAGGGTGAAGGAGAGCAGCCGCTTCAGGTCGGTCTGCGCGACGGCTCCGAGGATGCCCACGACCATCGAGGCGAGCGCGGCGGCCATCAGCAGGTCACCGAGCCGGTTGCCGGGGAAGAGCAGGGTCTCCGTACGCAGCATGGAGTAGACACCGACCTTGGTGAGCAGACCGGCGAAGACCGCGGTGACGGGTGCGGGCGCGGTCGGATACGAGTCGGGGAGCCAGGCGGCGAGCGGGAAGACGGCGGCCTTGATGGCGAAGACGGTGAGCAGCATCCCCTGGATCAGGGTCTGTACCCCGAGCGGGAGTTCGGCGAGCCGTCCGGCCAGCTGGGCGAAGTTGGCGGTGCCGGTCGCCGCGTACGTCATGGCGATGGCGGTGAGGAACAGCATCGACGAGAACAGCGAGATGATCACGTAGGTGGAACCTGCGCGGACGCGGGGTCCGGTGCCGCCGAGGGTGAGCAGGACGAAGCTGGCGACCAGCATGATCTCGAAGCCGACATAGAGGTTGACCAGGTCACCGGCGAGGAAGGTGCAGGAGACCCCGGCAACCAGGATCAGATACGCGGGGTGGAAGACCGCGACGGGTGTCACCTCGTCCCGGTCGGCCATGCCCTGGCCCAGGGAGTAGACCAGCACACAGAGCGTGATGGCGGAGGAGACGGTCAGCATCAGCCCGGACAGCCGGTCGGCGACCAGGGTGATGCCGAGCGGTGGTGCGAAGTCGCCGAGGTGGACGGAGAGCGGGCCGCGGGTGTCGGCGACGATCATCAGGGTGAGGGAGAGTCCGAGTACGGCGCTGAGCACGGCGACGCTGATGAGGCGTTGGACCTGTTTGAGCCGGGTGCCGAAGGCGAGGCTCAGGCCGGTGGCGCAGAGCGGCAGCAGCACCGGCAGGGGGACGAGTGCGTTCATCCGGTGGCTCCCGGGTCGGCGTCGGCGGGGTGGTCCTGCTGCTGGGCGTAGTCCGCGGGGTCCGCGCCCAGTACGTCGTGCCAGAGGTCTCCGGTGGCGTACCGGCCGCGGGCCTGCAGGGCTCGGTCGGCGCGCAGCCTGGCCCTCAGGCGGCGGCGCTCCTCGCGGTACCGGGCGCGTTCCTCGTCCGTGACGGCCGGGGCGGCCCGGTAGCGCTCACGCAGTTCGTCCCGCTCCCCCAATACCTCGGAGCGCAGCGCGATGCGCCGGTCCTCCAGGTCGTCGTGGACCTCGTCCGTGCCGGTCAGCTGGTGGCTGCGGTAGGCCATGGCGAGGAGGAACGCCGTGGTGGCGAGGGTGATGACGATCGCAGTGAGTGCGATGGCCTGCGGCAGGGGGTCGGTGACCTGTCCCAGCGGGACGCCGTAGAGGAGTGGTTCCCGGCCGGCCGATCCGCTCGCGGCGAGGACGAGCAGATTGATGCCGTTGCCCGCGATCACCGCGCCGAGCAGGATGCGGGTGAGGGGCCGGGTGAGCATGAGGATGCCGCCGACCGCGCACAGCACCGAGGCGGTGGCCAGGAGCGAGAAACTGACCGTCATCCGGGCCTTCCTCCCGTACCGGGTGCTGTTCCCGGCGGGGTGGAGGTGCTCGCCGCGGTTGCCTTTTCGACCGCTGCGCGCTCGATCTGCCGGTCGATCTTGGCGCCGAGGGCGCGCACGATGTCCAGCACCACGCCCAGGACCAGCAGATAGACGCCGAAGTCGAAGAGGACCGGGGTGCCGAGGTGGTACTCGCCGATCAGGGGCAGCCGGCCGTGGTGGGTCCAGGCGTGCAGGACCGTTCCCTCGCCGAGGCCGAGCAGGGCGACGCCGGTGGAGATGAACAGGCCGAGGCCGGTGAAGAGTCCGGGCTGCAGCGGCGCGGCCTCGGCGAGTTCGAAACGGCCGCCCGCCAGGTAGCGGGTGATCAGGGCGAGCCCGGCGACGAGCCCGCCGACGAAGCCGCCGCCCGGCATGTTCTCGGCGCAGAACAGCAGATAGACCGAGAGCACCAGGATCGGGTGGAACAGCAGCCGGGCGACGACCTCGAAGACGATCGAGCGGTGCTCGGGTGCGAGAGTCGAGCCGGCCGCCAGCCAGCTGCGCTCCGGCGCCCCTTCGTCGCCGTGTGGGAGTCCCGTCATCTCGGGGGCCGTGAGCGACCACGCGGTGCGCCCGTGCAACTCCTCCCGCAGCGACGATCCCTCGGTGCGGCGGTGCAGGTAGATCAGGCTCGTCACCCCGATCGCGGCCGCGGCGAGCACGGCGGACTCCCCCATCGTGTCCCAGGCGCGCAGGTCGACCAGGATGGTGGCCACGACGTCCTTGAGGCCGTGGTGAGCGGTCTCCTCCACCATGGCCGCGCCCGCCGGGGCGGCCATGCGGGCGGCCGCGGCGACCCACACCACCACGCCGAGCGTCGCCGCTGCGGCCAGCGCCACCGGAATGCGTACGGCACGCCGCCAGGTACTGACCGACTCCTGGAAGTGCACCGGCATCCGCCGCAGCACCAGCACGAACACGATCATCGACACGGTTTCGACGCAGAACTGGGTGAGCGCCAGGTCCGGGCCGCCCTGGACGACGAAGAGCAGCGCCGCGCCGTACCCGGTCAGCCCGGCCAGGACCACGGCCTTCATCCGGCGCCTGACGGTGAGACAGAGGAGTGCGGCGGCACAGGTCAGCACGGCGATGGCGCCCTGCAGCGGGAGGTCCCAGACCCTCGGGACGGCCGCCCCGTGCCAGGGCCGGTCCACTCCGAGAACGGTGAGCTGGCCGGCCAGCATCACGAGCAGGGTGGTGGCGAGGTAGACGGAGAGCGAGCCGCGCTGAACGAGGCCGGTGAGCTGGAGGGAGAGCCGTTCCAGGCCGAGCAGCAGGTGCCCGAAGACGCTGTCGGCGGTCGGCCAGGCGATCCGCCGGGACAGCCGGGTCACGGTGGTGCGTACGGCGAAGAGCACCACGCCGCCCGCCAAGGCGACGGCCGAGAGCAGGAGGGCGGTCCCGAATCCGTGCCAGAGCGAGAGATGGTACGGATGCGGGGATGGCGGGAACGTGTCCGCGTACGCACTGAGCAGCCGGTCGGTCCATCCGACGCCGGGTCCCAGCACCAGCCCGCAGACCGCGAGCAGGGCGGGCGGCGCGAGGAACGCCCAGCCGACCCGGTGCACCGGGGTGTCCTCGACCCCGGGTTTTCGGGCGAAGGCGCCCCAGACGAACCGCACGGTGTACGCGACGGTCAGCGCCGAGCCCGCGACCGTGACACCCAGCGCCCAGCGGTCGGCGGTGTCTCCGTGCAGCAGCGCCTCGAACGCGGCCTCCTTCGCGGCGAAGCCCAGCAGCGGGGGCAGTGCGGCCATGGACGCCGCGGCCGACACCGCGACCGTGCAGACGTGCGGCAGCGCCCGGCCGACACCGGAGAGCTTGCGCAGATCCCGGGTGCCGGCCGCATGGTCGACGATTCCGGTGACCAGGAACAGCGGTGCCTTGAACAGGGCGTGGGCCAGGATCATGACGGCGGCGGCCAGTGCGGCGTCCCGGTTGCCGACCCCGGCGAGCAGAGTGAGGAAGCCGAGCTGGCTGACGGTGCCGTAGGCGAGGACGAGCTTGAGGTCGTTCAGGCGCAGCGCGCGCCAGCCGCCGAGCAGCATGGTCGCGGCGCCGAGGACGATCACGACGGGGCGCCAGACCGGCACGTCGGCGAAGCCGGGCGCAAGCCGGGCAACCAGGTAGACACCGGCCTTCACCATCGCGGCGGCGTGCAGATAGGCGCTGACGGGGGTGGGCGCGGCCATGGCGTTCGGCAGCCAGAGGCTGAACGGCCAGATCGCCGACTTCGACAGGGCCCCGCACAGGATCAGCACCACGGCGACCGAGACGGCGAGGCTCGCCCCGGGCGGGCCGGCGAGGATGGCGGAGATCCGGTAGGTACCAGCCGACTGACCGATGATCAGGAAGCCGACGAACATCGCGAGGCCGCCGAGCGTGGTCACGGTGAGCGCCTGGAGCGCGGAGCGGCGGCTGTGTTTTTGCTCGCTGTCGTACCCGATCAGCAGGTACGAGAAGACCGTGGTCAGTTCCCAGAACACATAGAGCGAGATCAGGTCGTCGGCGAGGACCAGGGCGAGCATGGCGCCCGCGAACGCCAGGAGGTTCCCGGCGAAGCCGGCCAGCTGTGGGGTCCCGTCCGTGAAGTACGAGGCGCAGTACAGCAGGACGAGCGTGCCGATTCCGGCCGCGAGCAGCACCATCAGTTCGGCGAGTGCGTCGAGCCGCAGATCGACGGTGACGTCGTACGCCGGCATCCACTGCCACGACGAGGTGACCGAGCCGCCGGACGCCGCGGTGTTCCACTGTGTGGCGGCCCATACGGTGGCGGCGGCCGGTGGCAGCGCGAGCACGATGAAGGCGCGCCTGCCCAGCGCTCGTACCAGCGGGCGCGCGCAGGCGGCCAGGACGAAGTGGCAGACGACGAGCGCGGTCATACGGCCCCGGGGGGCGTTCCGCGCCCGCCCCGGTCGGGCGTCCGGGGCCTGGGTGATGCGTCACGGGCAAAGGGCACTAAATACAGATATATCCCCGACCGTGCTTCACCCGTACGGCGCGCCGCACCCCTCTCGGCGCGGTGGGTTCACTTGTGCTCGCCGCAGACCCCGCCGTGGTCGCAGTGCGGCGCGTTCCCGTGCGTTCGCAGCCGCGCGGCATCACCCGGATCTCCTGGCGCGGCCCGCCGTGGGTGACCGCTTCGAGATCGCCCGCAGATGGAATACGCCGTCGGCATGCGGCGGGACACGGGTCGGCACCTCCGGCTCCTCGTCGGGGGCACCGTCGGTGCGGTGGTACTGCAGGGCGCCGCTCGGGCAACGGTGGATGACGTCGGCGATGTCGTCGGCCGGGGCGTTCCCGGGCTGGATCCACGGCTTGCGGCCGGTGCCGAAGACCGTTGGGAGACCGCGGGCGCATTCGGCGGCGTGCAGACAGCGGTGGACGTCACAGCGGACGGTGACGCCTTCACCGTCGTACGACCTGGCCACGGGGCGCGGGGGTCGTTCGGTGACCACCGTTGACCTTCCCGGCGCGGTTCGTGACTCCGTACGGACACTTCGCGCGTCCCTCGTGGTCACCCGGCCCACTGCTCGGACCGGTCCGGACCGGGCATCTCCGGGTCTTGACAGTGGAGATGTGTCTGATCAGTGATGCACTTGTGAGCCCACTTCCCTTTCATTTTTGCAGTGTGACTAACATCTATGTGTCGGAGTTCTCAACGGATTTGACCAGTCGCGAGGCTGGCATCATCGTCAAGGAGCACGCCCTGCGCACGCGCGCCTCACGGCGGACCGAATCGACCACCATGTCGCTGCGGACGGCCCTGCTCGTACCGGCCGTCGTTCCCGGCGTCGCTCCGACCGCTCTCTGGGCCGTCACCAGCGGTCCGACCCTGCTGGACTTCCAACCATAGGCGGTTCAGGGCCAGTTGGCCCAGAAGGTGGGCCGGCCGTCCGAGGCCAACTGCCCGCCCGGCGCTCACTCGTCGACGACGGCGGCAGCGATCAGCAGAAGGCCGTGTACGGCTACGACACGGACCTGATCGTGGCACGCCGGACGAGATCAGGACCGCTCTCGACCTCGATCCGCAGGTACCGCCGCTGGTCGGCCACGTCCGTCGGCGACCGTTCGGCCGGGACATGCTGCCGGCCCTGGTGGACCCCCTGAGGAACTCGCCCGTCGCGCCCGGCTGACCGTTCGTTCCCCCTTACTTTTCTCGCTCTGGAGAGATCTGAGATGGCATCACCCCTGCGTGTCCTGATTCACGGCGGCGGCATCGGCGGACTCACCCTCGCCACCGCGCTGGCCCGGCGCGGCCACACCGTCGAGGTCGCCGAGTTCCGCGACAAGCTGGACCCGCTCGGCGTCGGCATCATCCAGCCGTCCAACGCCCTCCATGTGATGCGGGAGATCGGGGTTCTCGACGACTGCCTCGAGGCGGGCTTCGAGTGGGAGATCCTGACCATCGCCGACCCGGCGGGCAACACGCTCGCCGAGATACCGCAGCCGCGGATGGGCGACGCCCCCTCCAACAACGGCATCCCGCGCCCCGCCCTGGCCCAGGTGCTCAGCGCCGCCGCCGTCGCCGCCGGGGCCACGATCCGCTTCGGCACCACCATCACCGAGCTGACCGACGACGGCTCCGGCGTGGACGTGGCCCTCTCCGACGGCTCCACCGGCCGCTGGGACCTGGTGGCCGGCTTCGACGGCATCGGTTCGCCGCTGCGCACCCGGCTGTACGGGGACCGTTACGCCCCCGAGTACACCGGCTTCGCCAACTGGCGCGTAACGGTGCCCCGGCAGCCCCGGGTGCGGGGTGTGGTGATGGGCACCGCGGGCAAGGAGGCCAAAGCGCTGCTCACCCCGATCACCGATGAACTGATGTACCTGGGTGCGGTGTTCGCGGAGTCCGAGGACTTCCGGCCGGACCCGGAGCGGGCCCATGAGCAGCTCACGGAGCGGCTGGCGATGTTCTCCGGACCGGTCGCCGAGGCGCTCGCCACCGTCACCGACCCGGCCGCGGTGGTGTACTCCCGGATCTCCCAGGTGACGGTCGAGGAGCCGTGGCACGTCGGCCGGGTGGTACTGGCCGGTGACGCCGCACACGCCTCCACCCCGCACATCGCGCAGGGTGCGGCGATGGCCGTCGAGGACGCGCTGGTGCTCGCCGAGTCGCTGGACGCCGAGGCCGATGTGGCCGCGGCCCTCGATGCGTGGGAGGCGCGCCGCCGTCCCCGGGCCATGTGGGTGCAGGCCATGTCGCGTGCGGTACTCAAGCAGGAGACGGGCACCGGAACCACGCCCGAGGAGGACGAGCTGCTGAAGGTCGGCATTCCGGGCGCGGCGCATGTACTGGTGAAGCCCTACTGATCCGCACTGATCCGCGCGTTGCCGGACGGGCCCGGCATGCCCGGCCCGTCCGGCGCGTTCACGGCAGTACCGCCACCCCGTCGATCTCGACGAGAGCCTGCTCGTCCCAGAGTCTCGCCACGCCGATGACCGCCATCGCCGGATAGTCACGGCCCGCCAACTGCCGCCAGATGCGGCCCAGTTCCCCGGCATGGGTCCGGTAGTCGGCCACGTCGGTGGCGTACACGGTGACCCGGGCCAGGTCCGCCGGGGCGCCGCCCGCCGCGCGCAGGGCGGTCAGCAGATTGGTGAGCGCCGTCGCGAACTGCTCGGGCAGGGCTGTGCCGATGACCTTGCCGTCCTGGTCGAGGGCGGTCTGCCCGGCCAGGAAGACCAGTTGGCCGCCGGTGGCGGTGACGGCGTGCGAGAAGCCCGCGGGCGGCGAGAGTTCGGCGGGGTTGATCCGGTGGACCGGACTCATGCGGACGCCTCCCGGTTCGCGTACAGCTCCTTGGCGATGATCGTGCGCTGGACCTCGCTGGCGCCCTCGTAGATCCGTGGCGCGCGGACCTCCCGGTAGAGGTGTTCGAGGAGATGGCCGCGGCGCAGGGCGCGGGCGCCGTGCAGTTGTACGGCGGTGTCGACGACGTACTGCGCGGTCTCGGTGGCGTACAGCTTCGCCATGGCCGCACGGCGCGGCACTCCGGCCTCCCCCGCGTCGTATGCGGCGGCGGCCGCGTACACCAGGAGCCGGGCGGCCTCGGTGCGGGTGGCCATCTCGGCGACCTGGTGGGAGACGGCCTGGAGGTCCTTCAGCGGACCGCCGAACGCGGCGCGTTCGGCGGTGTACGCGACCGTGGCATCGAGGGCGGCGCGGGCCATGCCGACGGCGAAGGCGCCGACGCTGGGGCGGAACAGGTTGAGGGTGTTCATGGCGACCCGGAAGCCGCGGTCCGGTTCGCCGAGCACATCGTCGGGGGTGACCGGGACGCCGTCGAGGACCAGGGCCCCGATGGGGTGCGGCGAAAGCATGTCGAGTGCGGTGCCGGTCAGTCCGGGCCGGTCGGCGGGGACCAGGAACGCGGTGACGCCACGCGATCCGGCGCCCTGGGTCGTACGGGCGAATACGGTGTAGAAGTCGGCCTCGGGTGCGTTGGAGATCCAGCACTTCTCGCCGGTCAGCCGCCAGCCGTCGGGGGCGTGTTCGGCATTCAGGGCCAGGGCCGCCGCGTCGGAGCCCGCGCCAGGTTCACTGAGCGCGAAGGCGGCGACGGCGCGGCCGGCGCGCACCTCGGGGAGCCAGCGTTCGCGGTGGGCCGGGGTGCCGGCCTGGACCACGGGGTGGGTGCCGAGGCCCTGGAGGGCCAGTGCGGTTTCGGCCTCCGTGCAGCCGCGGGCCAGGGACTCGCGAAGCAGGCAGAGGTCGAGGGCGCCGGAGTTCAGCAGCCGGTCGAGGAGGCCGGACTCGCCGAGTGCGGCAATCAGGGGGCGGTTGACGTGGCCCGGTTCGCCTTTTTCGGCGAGGGGGCGCAGTTGCTGCTCGGCAAGGGCTCTTAGCTCTTCACACCAGGCGGTTTGTGCCGGATCGAGCGAGAATGCCGTCATACCGGCGCCTCTCTTGTCGCGTCTCGTCTTCTCTTCTTATCGCGGACCGTTGACTACCGTCACCCAAACGATACGCTCCAGAGGCGACAAGGGGGCGATCCGTCATGGACCCGAAGACCTCAGCGCACCTCGACACCTTCGCCAGGGAGCACCTGCCACCCGCGGACCAGTGGCCGGAACTGCTCTTCGACCTTCCCGAACTGCAGTATCCGGCCCGCCTCAATTGCGCGGCCGAACTGCTGGACCGTACGGTCGACCGTTTCGGCCCCGGGCGCCCCGCCTTCCGTACCCCCGACGGCGGAGTCTGGAGCTACGGGGAGCTGCAGGACCAAGTGGACCGGATCGCCCATGTCCTCACCTCCGATCTGGGGGTCGTACCCGGCAACCGCGTCCTGCTGCGCGGCCCCACCACGCCCCATCTGGCCGCCTGCTGGCTCGCGGTGCTGAAGGCGGGGGCGATCGCCGTCACGGTGCTGGACCGGCAGCGGTCCGCCGAGCTCGCCACCATCTGCTCGATCGCCCGGGTGAGCCACGCACTGTGCGACTTCCGGGCGGTCGACGACCTGGTGAAGGCTCAGGTGCCGGGGCTGCGGATCACGGCGTACGGAGGTGGCGCCCCGGACGATCTGCTGAACTTGGCCGGGGCCAGGACGGGGCCGTACCGTCCGGTGGACACGGCGGCGGACGATGTCGCACTGATCGCTTTCACCTCGGGCACCACCGGGCGCCCCAAGGGCTGTATGCACTTCCACCGGGATGTGCTCGCCATCGCCGACACGTTCTCGCGCCATGTCCTGCGCCCCACGTCCGACGATGTGTTCGCGGGCAGTCCGCCTCTCGGCTTCACCTTCGGGCTCGGCGGTCTGGTGGTCTTCCCGCTGCGGGCCGGTGCCAGTGCCCTGCTGCTCGAACAGTCCGGCCCGGCGCAGCTGCTGCCCGCGCTCGCGGCCCACCATGTCTCGGTGCTGTTCACCGCGCCGACCGCCTACCGCGTGATGCTCGACCACATCGACGAGCACGATCTGAGCGCGCTGAGGCGCTGTGTCTCGGCCGGTGAGAACCTCCCGGTCGCCACTTGGCGATCCTGGTACGAGCGGACGGGTCTGCGCATCATCAACGGCATCGGCGCCACCGAACTGCTGCACATCTTCATCTCCGCCGCCGACGACGCGGTCCGCCCCGGCACCACCGGAGTTCCCGTGCCCGGCTGGCAGGCCCGGGTGCTGGACCGCGAGGGCAGGCAGGTGCCGGACGGGGAGCCCGGACTCCTCGCCGTCCGCGGTCCGGTCGGCTGCCGCTATCTCGCCGATGAGCGCCAGCGGAACTATGTGGCGCACGGCTGGAATCTCACCGGCGACACCTATGTGCGCGAGCCGGACGGCTACTTCCGTTACGTAGCCCGCGCCGACGACATGATCATTTCCTCCGGCTACAACATCGCGGGCCCCGAGGTCGAGGAAGCACTGCTGCACCACCCCGCGGTGGCCGAGGCCGCGGTGGTGGGACGGGCGGACGAGCTGCGCGGCCAGATCGTGGTGGCGTACGTGGTGCTGCGCGAGGGCGCGGATCTGGACGCCGACGAGCTGCGCACGTACATGAAGAGTGAACTGGCCCCGCACAAGTGCCCGCGCGTCATCGAATTCCTGCCCGCTCTCCCCCGCACCGCCACCGGGAAGCTGCAGCGCTTCCGGCTGCGGGACGACTGACCCGGAAATACGAGTGCCTCGCTCCACGCACACCCGGCAGGATGAGGGATGACCTGGACCTTCACCGATGATGTCGACGCCTTTCTCGACGCGGCCGGCGCCTCGCTGGCCGCCCGGCCCGCCGAGAACACCCTGGTTCTGACCGTCACCGCGACCCTGCGCCACAGCGGCCCGCACGCCTACGGGGACGCCGCCCCGCTGCTGGGCTGGTGGCGCGGGGCGGACGGCGAGGTCGCGGGGACGCTGGTGCAGACCCCGCCGCATCCGCCGGTACTGACAGCCGTCGCCCCGGAGGCGGTCGCTCCGCTGGCCGCCTCGCTCCCCCTGACGACCGTCAACGCGGACCGGGCCATCGCCGAGGTGCTGGCCGCTGCCTGGCCCGGCCACAGGGTCGTCCAGGAGCAGCGGCTCTACCGGCTGGAGACGCTGATCCCGCCCTCCCCCGCCCCCTCGGGCCGGCCCAGGACCGCCACCACCGCCGACCGGGAACTGCTGGTGCGCTGGCACCTCGCCTTCGCCGATCAGGTCGGCCAGCCCGGCACCCATGCCGAAAGGGTGCTGGACGAGCGGACGGCGTCCGGCAGGCTGACCCTCTGGGAGGTCGACGGCGTGCCCGTGTCGATGGCCGGCGTCTCACCGCAGATCGCGGGCATGGTGCGGGTCGCGGCGGTCTACACACCTCCTGAGCATCGCGGCCGGGGGTACGCGGCCGCGGTGACGGCGGAGATCAGCCGGGCGGCACGGGAGGCGGGCGCGCAGGAAGTGCTGCTCTTCACCGACCTCGCGAACCCGACCAGCAACGGCGTGTATCAGCGCATCGGTTACCGGGTGGTCTCGGACCGGCTGCTGATCAGCGCGGCGGAGCGATGAGCGGACCGCCAAAACCCGCGCGGCCGGTTGCGGCGAATGCGGTGCTGTGGCGGCGGTACAGGAACGGGATGCCCATCATGGGACCCCGCACCCCGTTGCCCGTCCCTGCCGCACATGCCTGCCCGTCATCCCAGAGTGAGCCGTGGCTTCGGTGCGTCCGTACGGCCCGTCGGCGGGGTGCGGCTGCCCGCGCGGTACGGGAGCGGCCAGGGCGCGCCCGGTCCGCTGTAGCCCTGGTCGGCCGCCGCGTGCAGCGTCCAGTGCGGGTCGTAGAGATGCGGACGGGCGAGGGCGCAGAGGTCGGCCCGGCCCGCGAGCAGGAGTGAATTCACGTCGTCCCAGGAGGAGATGGCACCGACCGCGATGACGGGCACGCACAGGGTGTTGCGGATCCGGTCGGCGTACGGGGTCTGGTAGGAGCGGCCGTACTCGGGGCGCTCGTCGGGGACGACCTGACCGGTGGAGACGTCGATGGCATCGGCCCCGTGGGCGACGAAGGCGCGGGCGATCTCCACGGCGTCCTCGGCCGTGGTGCCGCCCTCGGCCCAGTCCGTGGCGGAGATACGGACGGTCATGGGCCGGTCGTCGGGCCAGTCGGCGCGCATCGCGTCGAAGACCTCGAGGGGGAAGCGGAGCCGGTTCCGGAGCGACCCGCCGTAGCGGTCGGTGCGGTGGTTGGTGAGCGGCGAGAGGAAGCCGGAGAGCAAGTAGCCGTGGGCGCAGTGGAGTTCGAGCAGGTCGAAGCCGCAGCGGTCGGCGCGCCGGGCCGCCGCCGCGAACTGTTCGCGTACGGCGTCGAGTCCGGCCCGGTCCAGGGCGTGCGGGACCTGGTTGACGCCGTCGGCGTACGGGATCGCAGAGGCGGCGGTGAGCGGCCAGTTGCCGTGGTCGAGGGGCTGGTCGATGCCCTCCCACATCAGTTTGGTGGAGCCCTTGCGCCCGGAGTGGCCGAGCTGGATGCCGATGGCCGTACCGGGTGCGCTCGCATGGACGAAGTCGGTGATCCGGGTCCAGGCGGCAGCCTGTTCGGGGGTGTAGAGGCCGGTGCAGCCGGGGGTGATGCGGCCCTCGGCGCTGACGCACACCATCTCCGTCATGACGAGCCCGGCGCCGCCGAGCGCACGTCCGCCGAGGTGGACGAGGTGGAAGTCGCCGGGGACGCCGTCGACGGCCGAGTACATGTCCATGGGTGAGACGACGACACGGTTGCGGAGTTCGAGGCCGCGCAGCCGCAGCGGGGTGAACATCGGCGGGGTACCCGGGGCGCAGCCGAACTCCTCCTCGACGGCGGCGGTGAAGGAGGCGTCGCGCAGCCGCAGATTGTCGTGGGTGACGCGGCGGCTTCGGGTGAGGAGGTTGAAGGCGAACTGGCGGGGCGGCTGGTCGACGTAGGTGCCGAGCTCCTCGAACCAGCGCAGGCTGGCCGCGGCGGCCCGCTGGGTCGATTCGACGACCGGCCGCCGTTCGGCCTCGTACGCGGCCAGTGCGCCTGGCAGGTCGGGCTGTTCCTCGATGCAGGCGGCGAGCGCGAGGGCGTCCTCGACGGCGAGTTTGGTGCCGGAGCCGATGGAGAAGTGCGCGGTGTGGGCGGCGTCACCGATCAGGACCGTGTTGCCGTGCGACCAGCGGGCGTTGACGACAGTACGGAAGGTGAGCCAGGAAGAGTTGTTGGAGCGCAGCGGACGGCCGCCGAGCGCCTCGGTGAAGATCTTGGCGCAGCGCAGCGTCGAGTGCTCCACGTCGCAGGTGTCGAGTCCGGCGGCGCGCCAGACCTCCTCGCGCATCTCGACGATGACGGTGGAGGCGTCGGCCGAGAAGGGGTAGCCGTGGAGCTGCATCACCCCGTACGCGGTCTCGGCGATCTCGAAACGGAAGGCGTCGAGAGCGAAGTCGGCGGCGAGCCAGATGTAGCGGCAGCGGTGGGTGGTGAGGCGGGGGCCGAAGGTCTCGGCGTGAGCGGCCCGGGTGAGGCTGTGCACACCGTCGGCGGCGATCACCAGGTCGTATGCGGCGGCCAGCTCGGCGGCCGGCGGGGCCTCGGTGCGGAAGCGGAGCCGTACGCCGAGGGAGTCGCAGCGTTCGTGCAGGATCTCCAGGAGTCTGCGTCGGCCCAGCGCCGCGAAGCCGTGGCCGCCGGAGGTCTGGGTCACGCCGCGGTGGACGATGTCGATGTCGTCCCACCGTACGAACTCGTCCTGGAGTGCCCGGTAGACGACGGGGTCGGCGTGCTCGATGCCGCCGAGCGTCTCGTCGGAGAGGACGACGCCGAAGCCGAACGTGTCGTCGGGTGCGTTGCGCTCCCAGACGGTGATGTCGCGTTCCGGGTCGAGCCGCTTGAGCAGGGCCGCGGCGTAGAGTCCGCCGGGGCCGCCGCCGATGACCGCGATCCGCTTCACGCCGGTCCGATTCGCGGCGGGCACCGTCGCGACGGAGGGCCCGGTTCCGGTCACGCTCGTGTCGGGCGGCATCGTGCTACCGGCCTTGCCACTTCGGCGGCCGCTTCTCGGTGAAGGCGGCGTGGAATTCGGCGTAGTCGTCACCGTGCATCAGCAGGGCCTGGGTCGCGGCGTCCATCTCGACCGCGGCAGCGAGCGGCATGTCGAGTTCGGCGGTGAGCAGCGCCTTGGTCTGGGCGAGGGCGAGGGCCGGTCCGTCGGCGAGGCGGCGGGCGAGCGCTGCCGCGCGCACATCCGCCTGGCCCTCCTCGGTCAGCTCGCTGATCAGTCCGATCCGTTCCGCTTCGGGTGCGCGAACCTGTTCGCCGAGCATCAGCAGCCGGGTGGCATGGCCGAGGCCGACGACGCGCGGCAACAGATAGGCGGCGCCCATGTCGCCGCCGGAGAGACCGACCTTGGTGAAGAGGAAGGCGAAGCGGGCGGACGGATCGGCGATCCGGAAGTCGGCGGCCAGCGCAAGAACCGCGCCGGCACCTGCGGCCACGCCGTGTACGGCGGCGATGACGGGGAAGGGGGTTTCACGTAGGGCCCGCACCACCTGCCCGGTCATGCGGTTGAAATCGAGGAGCTGGGCGGTGTCCATGGCGAGTGTCGCGCCGATGATGTCGTCGACATCTCCGCCTGAGCAGAAACCGCGGCCCTCCCCCGCGAGCACCAGAGCGCGCACTGTGCGTTCGCGGGACAGTTCGGCAAGCAGGTCGCGCAGGTCGGCGTAGGCACCGAAGGTGAGAGCGTTGAGTTTCTCGGGGCGGGCGAGGGTGACGGTGGCAACTCCGTCGTCCGTCGTCAGCCGCAGATGGCGCCAGTCATCCGTATGGGGGGCGGAGCTGGGAAACGGGCTCATCGAGGGGGCTCCCCTTCAGCCGTCGGGCTGCTACCTGCGAACGAACTTATCACTCGTACGTGACTCTCGTCACGAGCACGCAATAGGCGGAGCGTGAGAACTCAGTGCCGAACGTCCCCTTCGTACCGGTCGGCGGTCCCTTGCCTGTGCCGTTGCAATTCGTAAGGTTGAAACCGAGAAGTCTTGACTTCCAGAAAGTTCGTGAACTCCGGAACGGAAACCGTGCTGTGCCCTCCGATGTCCCCCTCCCCGCCTCCTGGCGGATAGCCCTGCCGCATTCGACGGTGGCCGTACCGGTCGCCCGCGCCCTGATCCGTACGGCACTGGCGGACATCGAAGCACCGGCCGATTCCGATACCGCCGAGCTCCTCACCGCCGAACTGGTCGCCAACGCCGTGGAGCACACCCGCAGCGACGAACCCATCGAGCTGGTGGTGGAGCTCCTGCCGACCGGCTGCCAGGTGGAGGTGCACGACCGCGACCCGGCGCCGCCGGGCGATCTCTCCCATCCTGAGCCCGGCAGTGCGCCGGACCCCTGGCAGGAACACGGCCGGGGTCTGCTGCTGATCCGTACGCTCAGCTCGTCCTGCGGTCACCGCACGACGGAGCACGGCAAGGCGGTGTGGTTCACCCTGCCGTCCCGTGCGCCTCGGAGCTGACCGGACATCTCGGCGCCGACCGGCCGCCCTCATCGACCCGCGTCGGCAGCGGCCAGCCGGGAACGGCTGCGGCCGTAGAAGGCGTACACCGCCGCACCGACGATCAGGAAGGCGGCGAACTGCACCCAGGTCGCCCAGCCCGTCCCGTACATCAGATAGAGGCAGAAAACGACGCCCAGGAGCGGGCTCACCGGGTAGAGCGGCACCCGGAACGAGCCCGTCACCTCCGGGTTTCGACGGCGCAGCACGATCACCGCGATGTTCACCGCGACCATGGTGCCCAGCGTGCCGATGGTCGTCAGATTCACCACCACGTCGAGCGACGAGAAGGCCGCCGGGATCGCGAAGACGACCGCCACGATCCAGGTGTTCGCGACCGGCGTCGCCGTCCGCGGCGAGACCCGCTCGAAGACCCGCGGGATCAGACCGTCTCGGGACATCGACATCAGGATGCGGGTCTGCCCGTACATCACCGCGAGCACGACGGATGCGATCGCGACGACCGCTCCGAAAGCGATGATTCCACCGCCGACGGTCGAGTCGGTGACCTGGTCGACGACGATCGAGAGCGCGGCCGGCTTGTCGGCGACGGCCTCCGGGCCGAGGGCACCGATGGCCGCGAGCGCAACGGCGCAGTAGAGCAGGGTGACCACGCCGATGCAGACCATGATCGCGATCGGGATGTTCCGCCGCGGGTTCTTGACCTCTTCGCCCGCGGTGGTGATGGCGTCGAAGCCGATGTACGAGAAGAAGGCCAGCGACGCACCGGCGGTGACCCCGCCCGCCCCGTGGGCGACGAACGGCGTGAGATTCCCGTGCTCGAAGGCCGTGAAGGCGATGACGCAGAACATGATCAGAATGGCGATCTTGAGGACCGCCATCGCGGTGGTGGCCCCCGCACTCTCCCGGACGCCGCGCACCAGCAGGGTGGCGGCCATCATGACCACCAGGACCGCGGGCAGATTGATCACTCCGCCGTCGCCGGGCCCCGCCGAGAGGGCCTCAGGCAGCTGCCGGCCGAACAAACTGTTCAGCAGCTCATTGACGTACTGGCTCCAGCCGACGGCCACCGCGGAGACCGAGACCCCGTACTCCAGCAGCAGACACCAGCCGACGAGGAACGCGATGCGTTCGCCGAGGGTCGCGTAGGCGAAGGAGTACGAGCTGCCGGACACCGGGATCGCGCTGCCCAGCTCGGCGAAGGAGAACGCGGTGAAGATGCAGGTGATCGCGGCGAGCACGAAGGACAGCACGACCGCAGGGCCCGCCTCGGCGACGCTGTCGGAGAGACCGACGAAGATGCCGGTGCCGACGACGGCGCCGACACCGAAGCACACCAGCTGGAAGAGTCCCATGGTGCGCTTGAGGCCGTGCCCCTCCAGGTCGGCGCCGGACTCGGCGATCAGCTGGTGGGGGCTCTTGACGCGTGGCCCGGAAGGGCGCGGGAAGCTCGGTGGGCGCAGCGGACTCACGGGGATGGTCTCTTCTCTGGTGAAGCATGTGGGGGATGTGCACCCGGGGCCTTGTGGGGGAGCTCCGAGCTCTGGTGACACACACGAAAATGGGGTTCGAGCGTGCGAGCTCGAACCCCACCAAGAGACAACATATTAGTCGCCTTCGCGCATGTTCACCCAATCGGGTGCATGGTCATGCAGCGTTCAGCTTGCGGCCGCCAGGGTTGCCACCAGAATGGCCTTGATCGTATGCATCCGGTTCTCGGCCTCGTCGAAGACGACCGAGTGCGTGGACTCGAAGACCTCGTCGGTGACCTCCAGCTCCGTCAGCCCATGGGCGGCCTCGATCTCCCGCCCGACCTTGGTGCCGAGGTCGTGGAAGGCCGGGAGGCAGTGCAGGAACTTCACGTCCGCATTGCCGGTGGCGCGCAGGACGTCCATGGTCACGGCGTACGGCGCGAGCGCCTCGATGCGCTCGCCCCAGACCTCCTTGGGCTCACCCATGGAGACCCAGACATCGGTGGCGACGAAGTCCGCGCCCTTGACGCCCTCGGCGATGTCCTCGGTGAGAGTGACCGTCGCACCGCTGGCCTCGGCCAGCGTGCGGGCCTCGGTGATGATCTCCTCGGCCGGCCAGTACGACTTCGGCGCGACGATCCGCACATCCATGCCCAGCAGGGCGCCGGTGACCAGGTAGGAGTTACCCATGTTGAAGCGGGCGTCACCGAGGTAGGCGAAGGCGATCCGCTCCAGCGGCTTCTCGCTGTGCTCGGCCATGGTGAGGACGTCGGCGAGCATCTGGGTCGGGTGCCAGTCGTCGGTGAGTCCGTTGAAGACCGGAACGCCGCCGTGCGCAGCCAGCTCCTCGACGGCCATCTGGCTGTCACCGCGGTACTCGATGCCGTCGAACATCCGACCGAGGACGCGGGCCGTGTCCTTCACCGACTCCTTGTGCCCCAGCTGCGAGCCCGAGGGGTCGAGATATGTCGTGGACGCACCCTGATCCGCGGCCGCCACCTCGAAGGCGCAGCGGGTGCGGGTCGAGGTCTTCTCGAAGATGAGCGCGATGTTCTTGCCGCGCAGCCGCTGCACCTCGGTCCCCGATTTCTTGGCGGCCTTGAGCTCGGCCGCGAGGTCGATCAGGCCGCGGAACTCCTCGGCCGTGAAGTCCAGCTCCTTGAGGAAGTGGCGGCCTGCGAGGTCTATGGCCATGGGACTGCTCCTGGGTCGGATGAGGATCGTGCATACAGCGACCCTGGAAGTCTATACGAAGCATTGCATCGCTATACGGAGGCTCTTGCCTCGCACGCCGACTCCTGTGCGGAGACTCTTCGTGCGGAGTTTCTTTCCTTGCGCCGTGTCGCGCACCGCTGCACCAGGTCGTGCGCCGCTACACCGGATCACGCACCACGGGGCAGCTCATGCAGCGGGGGCCGCCCCTGCCCCGGCCGAGTTCGCTGCCGCGGATCTCTATGACCTCGATGCCCTCCTTGCGGAGATAGGTATTCGTGGTGGCGTTGCGCTCGTACGCGACGACGACGCCTGGCTCGACGGCCAGCACATTGCAGCCGTCGTCCCACTGCTCGCGCTGGGCGGCGCGCACATCCTGGGCGGCTGTGAGGACCCGGATCGAGTCCAGGCCCAGGGCGTGCGCGATCGCGTCGTGCATGTGCTCGGGCGGATGGTCGGTGACCTTCAGGTCCCTCGGCCCTTCACCGGGCTGGATGGTGTACGAGCGGAGCATGCCCAGGCCCGCGTACTTGGTGAAGGTGTCGCCGTCGATCATCGTCATGACCGTGTCGAGGTGCATGAACTCCCTGCGCTTGGGCATGTCGAGCGCCACGATCGTGTGCGCCGAGCCGGCGTCGAACAGTCCACGGGCCAGCATCTCCACCGCCTGCGGGGTGGTGCGCTCGCTCATCCCGATGAGTACGGCGCCGTGGCCGATGACCAGTACGTCGCCGCCTTCGATGGTGGAGGGATAGTCGTCCTGCCCCTCGGACCAGTGATGGAAGACGCCTGCGTCGGGGCCGGTGAAGAGGGGGTGGTGGCGGTAGATCGCCTCGAAGTGGACGGTCTCGCGCTGCCGGGCCGGCCAGCGCATCGCGTTGATCGACACCCCGTCGTATATCCAGGCCGAGGTGTCCCGGGTGAAGAGATGGTTCGGCAGCGGGCCGAGCAGGAAGTCGTCCAGGTCCATGACGTGGAAGCGGACGGAAGTCGGCTCGCGGTGCCGCTCCAGGAACTCCCGCTTGGTCATCCCGCCGACCAGCGCCTCGGCCAGCTCGGCGCTGGGCAACTCCTCGAAGGCGGCCCGCAGATGCTCGGTGGCGAGCGGGCCGTACTCCTTCTCGCCGAAGACCCGGTCCAGGACGAGCCGCCTGGCCACCGGGATCTCCAGCGACTCACGCAGCAGATCGCCGAAGAGGTGCACCTCCACGCCTCGGTCGCGCAGCACGTCCGCGAAGCCGTCGTGCTCCTGGCGGGCGCGGCGCACCCAGAGCACGTCGTCGAAAAGGAGCGCGTCCTTGTTGCCGGGGGTGAGCCGCTTCAGCTCAAGATCGGGGCGGTGCAGGATGACGCGGCGCAGCCGCCCGGCCTCGGAGTCGACATGGAATCCCATGCATCCATCCTCACCGTGCGGAGCGCCGTTCACCCGGCGAATCGCCAGCGGTTTTCCGTTGATCTCATCGCAAAGCCCGCCGGCACCACTGTCTACAGCCGCGGGTCGACCGGCTCCGACTCCAGGGCCAGCACCGCGAACACCGCCTCGTGGACCCGCCACAACGGCTCCCCGTCGGCCAGCCGGTCCAGCGCTTCGAGCCCCAGCGCGTACTCCCGGAGCGCCAACGACCGCTTGTGGCCGAGGAACCGGCCGCGCAGCCGCTCCAGGTTCTCCGGGCGGGTGTACTCGGGGCCGTAGATGATCCGGAGGTACTCCCGGCCGCGCACCTTGATGCCCGGCTGGACCAGCCTGCCCTTGCCGTCCCGTACGAGCGCGGCAAGCGGCTTGACGACCATGCCTTCGCCACCGCGGCCGGTCATCTCCAGCCACCAGTCGATGCCGGAGCTCACCGACGCCTCGTCACCGGTGTCGACGACGAGCCTGCGGGTGACCTGGAGCAGCCCGGTCGGATCGTGCTCGACCAGCCGGTCGAGCCAGGCCAGCTGCTCGTCGTGCGGTACGGAGGCCAGCGAGCGGCCCTGCACGGCGAGGATCTGGAACGGCGCGAGCCGCACCCCGTCCAGGCCCTGGGTGCTCCAGCAGTAGCGGCGATACGCCTCGGTGAACGCGGTCGCGTCCGCGGCCCGTCCCTGCTGGCGGTCCGCGAGCGCGCCCACGTCCACCCCACGGGCCACCGCTGCCGCGAGGGCCGCGTTGGCCTCCGGGAAGACCGCCCCGGATGCGGCACCGACCGCGGCATACTGCGAGCGCAGCAGCCCGGCCGCCTTGAGAGACCACGGCATCAGCTCGGCGTCGAGCAGCACCCAGTCGGTGTCCCACTCCTCCCAGAGTCCGGCGGCGGTGACGGCGGTGCGCAACCTGCCGAGGATCACCTCGGTCAGTGCGACGTCGTCGAGGAACGGCCTTCCGGTGCGGGTGTAGAGCGCCCCGGTCGGACCTCCTTCGCCGCCGGAAGGGTGGGAGGTTCCCCCTGCGCCGAACCTCTCACGGGCGGTGTTCGCGTCCCGGCAGACCAGCGCCACCGCACGCGAGCCCATGTGCTTCTCCTCGCACACGACCTTGGTGACACCGTCCGCCCGGTACTGGGCGAAGGCCTCCGCCGGGTGCTCCAGGTAGCCGTCCTCGTGCGAGGTGGCGGTGGGCGCCATGGTCGGCGGGAGGTAGCCGAGCAGCCGCGGGTCGACGGCGAACCGGCTCATGACTTCGAGCGCCGCCGCGGCGTTCTCCTCGCGGACCGAGATGCGGCCCATGTGCCGGGTCTCCACGGTCCGACGGCCGTGCACATCGGCGAGGTCCAGCGGCCTGCCCTCCCTCCCCCCGGGCGCCTCGGTGGTCAGCGGCTTGGCCGGCTGGTACCAGACCTTCTCGGCCGGTACGTCGACGAGCTCGCGCTCCGGCCAGCGCAGCGCGGTCATCTTCCCGCCGAAGACCGCACCGGTGTCCAGGCAGATGGTGTTGTTGACCCAGGAGGTGTTGGGCACCGGGGTGTGGCCGTAGACCACAGCGGCACGGCCGCGGTACTCCTCCGCCCACGGGTAGCGCACGGGCAGGCCGAACTCGTCGGTCTCACCGGTGGTGTCCCCGTACAGCGCGTGCGAGCGGACCCGCCCGGAGGTGCGCCCGTGGTACTTCTCGGGCAGCCCGGCGTGACAGACGACGAGCTTGCCCTCGTCGAGCACGTAGTGGCTGACGAGCCCGTCGATGAACTCCCGCACCTGCTCGCGGAAGGCAGGATCCTTCTCGTCCTCCCGCTCCAACTGCTCGATGGTCTCGGCGAGTCCATGGGTGTGCTGGACCTTGCGTCCCTTGAGGTAGCGGCCGAGCTTGTTCTCGTGGTTGCCCGGCACGCACAGGGCGTTGCCCGCCGACACCATGGACATGACGCGGCGCAGTACCCCGGGGCTGTCGGGGCCGCGGTCCACGAGGTCGCCGACGAAGACCGCCGTACGCCCTTCGGGGTGCGTGCCGTCGATGTAGCCGAGCTTGCCGAGCAGGGCCTCCAGTTCGGAACTGCAGCCGTGGATGTCGCCGATGATGTCGAAGGGTCCGGTGAGGTGGCGGAGGTCGTTGTAGCGACGCTCCAGCACCACTTCGGCGCGCTCCGCCTCCTCCTCGGTGTGCAGAATGTGCACCTTGCGGAAGCCCTCGCGCTCCAGGCCGCGCAACGAACGGCGCAGTTCGCGGCGGTGGCGCTGGATGACGTGGCGCGGCATGTCGGCGCGGTCGGGGCGGGCCGCGTTGCGCGCGATGCAGACCTCTTCGGGCAGGTCGAGAACGATCGCGATGGGCAGCACGTCGTGGCTCCTGGCCAGCTGGACCAGTTGCTTGCGGCTCTCGGACTGGACGCTGGTGGCGTCCACGACGGTCAGCCGCCCGGCGGCGAGCCGCTTGCCCACGATGTAGTGGAGGACGTCGAAGGCGTCACGGCTGGCGCTCTGGTCGTTCTCGTCGTCGGCGACCAGGCCACGGCAGAAGTCCGAGGAGACGATCTCCGTGGGCTTGAAGTGCTTACGGGCGAAGGTGGACTTGCCGGAACCGCTGGCTCCGATGAGCACCACGAGGGAGAGGTCGGTCACCGGCAACGTGCGCGAAGTACTGGTCATGCGACTTTGGCCCCCTTCTCGGTCTCGTTGGCAGTCTCGTGCCAGGACTCGTTCTTGCTCTCGTTCTCGTTCCTGCTCTCATCGGCCGCGGTCATCGTGAACACAGCCATCTGCGTGGGCGGCCCCACCTCGGGGTCATCGGGCCCCACGGGCACGAAATCAACCCCGTATCCATGCCGCTGCGCCACCTCGTGGGCCCAGTCCCGGAACTCGGCCCTGGTCCACTCGAACCGGTGGTCGCCGTGGCGCACATGCCCGGCCGGAAGGGTCTCCCAGCGGACGTTGTACTCGACGTTCGGCGTCGTGACGAGCACGGTCCGCGGTCGGGCCGAACCGAACACGGCGTACTCCAGCGCCGGCAGCCTCGGCAGGTCGAGGTGCTCGATGACCTCGCTGAGCACGGCCGCGTCATACCCCTTGAGCCGCTTGTCGGTGTAGGTGAGCGAGCCCTGCTGAAGCGTGACCCGTCCGGCCTGCCGCTCCCCCATCCGGTCCAGCTTCAGCCGTCGTGAGGCAATGGTGAGGGCGCGCATCGAGACATCGACGCCGACGATCTCCGTGAAGCCCACGTCCTTGAGCAGTGCCTGCACCAACTGGCCCTGACCGCAGCCCAGGTCGAGAATCCGGCTCGCCCCGGCGGTGCGCAGCGCGTCGAGGATCGCGGTGCGCCGCTGCTCGGCGAGCGGCACCGGCTTCTCCTCGGTGTCGGTCGTCTCGTCCACCGCGTTGTCGATGCTCTCGACGTCCAGGTCGTCCGACTCGGCGAGCCGCACCAGTTCGAGCCGCTGCATCGCCTGCCGGGTCAGCCCCCAGCGGCGGGACAGATAGCGGCTGGTGATCAGCTTCTGCTCGGGGTGACCGGCCAGCCAGCCCTCACCGGCGCGCAACAGCTTGTCCACCTCGTCCGGTGCGACCCAGTAGTGCTTGGCGTCGTCGAGCACCGGCAGCAGGACATACAGCTGCCGCAACGCGTCCGCCAGCCGCAACTCGCCTTCCAGCACCAGCCGCACGTACCGCGAGTCCCCCCACTCCGGGAACTGCTCGTCCAGAGGTACGGCCACGGCGTCCACGCTCGCCCACCCGAGCGGCCCGAAGAGCTTGCGCACCAGTTCCGCGCCGCCGCGCGCCGGCAGTGCGGGCACCTCGATCCTCAGTGAAAGCGGTGCCTGTACACGTTCGGGCAGTGCGCGGCACACACCATTCAGCGCGGTCTTGAACACCGTGCTCATAGCGACGGAGAGCAGCGAGGACGCCGCGTACGGACGGTCGTTGACGTACTGCGCGAGCGCCGCATCGGGGGCGCCGCCCCGGCCCTTGCCCTTGCCGCGCCGCACCAGCGCCACGGGATCCACCTCCAGCAGGAGCCCCGCTGTGCAGCGCTCGGCGGATGCCTCGGGGTAGAAGACATGCGCGGAGCCGTGGGAGGTGGAGAACGTCTGCGCCTTCTCGGGATGCTTGTGCAGCAGAAAGCCGAGATCGGTCGCGGGACGTTCCGGGTTGCCGGTCGTGCTGATTGTCAGGAACACACGTCCGAGTATGGTCCGCTTCACTTGCCCCCCACCAGGTATTTTCATCTGTCTACGGCACTGTTGACCCTCCTTTCCCTTCGCCTGCCGTCGCTGCGCCGAGCAGCCAGGCCAGCTCCGCGATGCTCTCCGGGCCGACCCGGCAGCAGCCGCCCACCAGCCGGGCGCCGGCATCCTGCCAGGCCCGCACTCTCGCCGGATCGAAGGTGGGGGCACCAGTCCACTCCCGTCCGCCGGCATCCCACCGCTCACCGCTGTTCGGATAGACCACGACCGGTTTCCCGGCCACCTCCGCCGCCACCCGCACCGCCCGGTCCGCGTCCGCCGGATCACAGCAGTTCACCCCGACTGCCAGCACACGGTCATGCCCCGAGGCGACGGCGAAGGCCGTCTCCAGCGACTGTCCCGCCCTGGTCCGGTCCCCCGCCACGCTGTACGAGAGCCAGACGGGCAGCCCGCACCCCTCGACCGCCCGCAGCAACGCCTCGGCCTCGTCGATGTCCGGCACCGTCTCCAGCGCCAGCGCATCGGGCCCTGCGGCGGCCAGCGCCTCCACCCGCGGCCGGTGAAACCGCTCCAGCTCCCGGACGGAGAGCCCGTAGCGGCCCCGGTACTCGCTGCCGTCCGCCAGCATCGCCCCGTACGGGCCGACCGAGGCGGCGACCCAGATCTCCCGCTCCACCGCACCCGCGGCCCGCCGCGCCAGCCGCACGCTGCGGGCGAACAGCTCCGCCGCCTGGGCCCGTCCTATCGCCCCGCCCCTCGAATCCCTCGAAGGTCGCCTGGTAACTGGCCGTGATGAGCACCTGCGCACCCGCCCGCGCATAGGCAGTGTGCGCGGCCTCGATCTGCCCCGGCCCGTCGGCCAGCAGCCGGGCCGACCACAGAGCGTCGGACAGGTCGCAGCCCTGCGCCTCCAACTGATTGGAGAGACCACCGTCGAGCAGGACCGTCCCCTCCAAGAGGGCACGATCGAGCGCGCGGGCGGGCGAACCGTTGGCTGAACGGACGGGTTGCATGGATGGCTCCCTCGTGAGCCGGACCCGGACCTGGCTCGGGTGAGCGGCGACCGACCTCTGACTCGGGCGAGCCGGGATGCCGGGATGGTTCCGGTTCAGGTGAGCCGGGATGGTTCCCGGCTCAGGTGAACTGGGACTGGACCTGGGAGGAGATCAGCTCCAGGTGCTCCAGGTCGTCCAGATCCAGGACCTGGAGGTAGATCCGGGACGACCCGATCGCGCCGTACCTGCCGATCTTGTCGACCACCTCGGCGGGTGAGCCCGCGAGCCCGTTCGCCCTCAGCTCCGCCACCTCACGGCCGATGACGGAGGCGCGCCGCGCCACCTCGGCGTCGTTCTTGCCGACGCAGACCACCAGGGCGTTGGAGTACACCAGGTCGTCCGGTCCGCGGCCGGCCGCCTTCGCCGCCTCCTTGACCCGGCCGAACTGCTTCTCGCTGTCCTCCAGCGACGCGAAGGGAATATTGAACTCGTCCGCATACTGCGCTGCCAGCCTCGGTGTGCGTGTCGCACCGTGACCGCCGATCAGGACCGGCACCTTGGACTGCGCCGGCTTGGGCAGCGCGGGCGAATCGGTCAGCTGGTAGTACGTGCCGTCGAAGCTGAACGTCTTGCCGATCTCGGTCGCCCAGAGCCCGGTGACGATCTCCAACTGCTCCTCCAGCCTGCCGAACTTCTCCTTGGGGAACGGAATGCCGTAGGCCTTGTGCTCCTCCTCGAACCAGCCTGCGCCGAGGCCGAGCTCGACGCGTCCGCCGGACATCTGGTCGACCTGCGCGACCTGGATGGCGAGCACGCCGGGGAGCCGGAAGGTCCCCGCGGTCATCAGCGTGCCGAGCCGGATCCGCTTGGTCTCGCGCGCCAGCCCGGCCAGGGTGATCCACGCGTCGGTCGGGCCGGGCAGCCCGTCCCCGGCCCCATGCGGAGGTAGTGGTCGGAGCGGTAGAAGGCGTCGAATCCGAGGTCTTCGGCCGCCTTGGCGACGGTGAGCAGGGTGTCGTAGTCGGCCCCTTGCTGGGGCTCGGTGAAGATTCGAAGATCCATGCATCCATCCTGCACCTCCGGATGCCGGTCACTCCCCTCCTTCTCCCTGCCACGCGCCGCCACTGCCGAAGCCCTCCACGGCCACGGCCGTCCCGTACACCGTCCCGTCCCTCGTCACTCCCCGAATCCTGCGCGGTCACAGCCGGCCCGCCGCCGAGCCCGCCGGTCCGCGGATCGCACCGTAGGGGCCGTCCCGCTCCCGGCTCCGCTCCAGATCCTGCTGCCGCTCCCGGTCCTGCTCGTCGAGGCGCCGGAGCATTCCGTGCACCCGGTCCATGGACTCGTCGGCCGCGTCGATCGCCTCCATGCACTGCCAGTAGAGCCCCTGCTCGTCGGTCTCGCAGGCCACCCCGACCAGGGCCATCCCCACCTCCCCGAGCAGTGTGCCCAGCCCCGTCAGCGTCGCCCTCGGTTCGGCGAGCTCGGAGAGCTGCGCCGCCCGGGCCACTCCGGCCCGCGCCGCCGGGTGGTCCAGCGCCCCGCCGCTCCTGCCACCGATCTCGCTGAGCCCACGCGCCTCTCCCCGTAGCTCCTTGGGCCCGTCCGCCGCCAGCCTGCTGCCGATCGCCTGAGCGAGCGCCTGGGCCTGCCATGCCTCGGCGATGATGTCCGGTGTGCAGCGGCTCTGCGCCAGAGCACGCCGACTGACTCCCACAAGCCGCTCCGCTTCCATGCGTTACCCCCGTCCGTACGAAAAGCCGCTCAACTCATCCATTACCCACAGTGAGGGAATCGGTACCGAAAAGCCAGGGGAATTCGGAAATCTGTGGACACGAAGTCGACTGTGAATAAGTTGATCACTCCGAAGAGTGACGATCCGGCGAATCAAGGGTGTCCGGGCGCTCCGGCACCGGGAATCGGGCCTCGTTCCGGTCGATCTTCTCCGCCAGCGCCGTCAGTGCGTCGATCCCCAACACCTCGCAGAACTGAAGCAGATAAGCGAGAACATCGGCGACCTCGTCGGCCACCCGGTGCGCCGTCTCGGGTGTCTCCATCACCCGTGCCGACTGCTCCGGCGTCAACCACTGGAAGATTTCGACCAGTTCGGACGCCTCGACGCTCAGCGCCGCCGCCAGATTCTTCGGGGTGTGGTACTGCTCCCAGTCCCGCGCAGCCGCGAAAGCGGCGAGCCGTTGCTGCAGGGCACGTACATCAAGTTCTGTCACGCCTTCAGGTCTACCACCGTCACCCCGGCGGTCTCCCGGGCTCGCACCGCGCCCGGCTCCGTGACCGTGCCCACCAGCCTGAGATGCCCGGCCGCCCCGATCGACACCGCCGGATCCAGCAGTCCGCGCAACTGCCGTCCGTCCAGGTCGCGGTCGAGTCCGTCGGCCGGCACGGTGAGGGTCTGCACGGCCGACGGCACCTCGCCCGCGGCATCCACAGCCAGCACCCCGGGGCCGGTGAGCAGCACCGGAGTGAGCGCCGGATACCTCAGCTCACCGTCGCCGAGCCGGCCGACCGGCGTCGCATGACCCCCGTCGCGCCGGATGGTCGCGCGCAGCAATCCGTCCGCGAGCCGCTCGACACCGAGTGCGGTCACCGGCCCCGCGCATCCGGCGTGATCCGCCGCGACCAGCCGGGCGTGGTGTGGGGCGCCCTGTGTGTGCGTGCGCTCCAGCACCGCCGCGAGGTTGTCGCAGCCGCGGCGCAGCCGGCCGTCGCCCGCGGGTACGGGGCCGCGCATCCGCGGCGGCTACGGTCCGCAGGCGAAGACCGACCGCAGGGCCCCGATCGAAGGACGTCCATCGCCGCGCCCGCCCTGCCCCCGGCGGCCTTCCTACGACCCGGGTACACCTGCCGCCGTGACCCCCTCGACCTCCATGCCGAGCGGCGACAGCAGGAAGACGTTCCGGTCGACCCGGTGCATTCCGCTGCCCAGACCGAAAACCACCCCGCTGGTGAAGTCCAGGATGCGCTTGGCCACATCCGTCTCCGCGCTGGTCAGATCGAGCAGCACCGGGATCTGTGCGACCAGGTACTCCGCCACTTCCCGCGCGTCCGCGAAGACCTGGACCCGCAGCACGACGAGGCGCCGCTGTTCGGCTGCCGCGCTCTCGTCGGGGACCGTACGGTGATCGACCCTGGACGGCCACTGGTCGCGGCCGCGCAGAGGTACGACCTGGGCAAGCCCCTCCCACTGCTCGTCCGTGACGTCGTACCTGTCGTACCTGCTCACCGGACCACCCCGTCTGTGCTTCGGTCGGCGTTGCGCTCGCTGTTCATCGGGCAATTCTCTCGCCCCTCACCCGTTCGGCGTACCACCGACACGGTTCACGGGCTGATCGACACCTCTGACGGCCCGTCCGAAGCAGCCTCGGCCGCGTCGTACCGGTCCGTCTCCATAGTCATGTCGACAGGCGTGAAACGTACCGGAAGCCGTACCAGAGCACGGTGGAACGGTCCCGGCCGCCACTTCAGTCCGCTGACCGGAACGTCCAGTTCTGCATCGCACAGCTGACTGGTGAGCTGCTCGATCGCGGTCATGGCGATGAGCAGCGCCGGCTGCTTCGCCGGGCACCGGTGCGGACCGGCCGACCAGGCCAGATGGGCACTGGCTCCGGAGCGGACCCCGGGGTCCGAAAGGTCGGGCACGGACTGGGTGTTGGCGGCGGCGTAGGAGACGAGGAGCAGTTGTCCGGCGCGCAGCCGGACGCCGTGGAACTCCGTGTCGTGGCGCGGGTAGTGGGCCGCGAAATTGGCCAGTGGCGGATCCTGCCAGAGGACCTCGTTGATCGCCTCGTGCGCCGTCATCGCGCCGCCGTGCAGCGAGCCTGCGTAGCGCGCGTCGGTGAGCATGTGCAGCAGCGCGTTGCCGATCAGATTGGTCGTCGGATCGTGGCCCGCGCTCATGATCAGAGTGATCTGACGCACAGTCTCGTCGTTGTCGAGCTTGGCCGGGTGGGCCAGGAGGTACGAAGTGAGGTCGCGGCGCGGCCGGGCACGCCGGTCGGCGACCAGATCGGTGACGACCTCGACGAGGTCGGCGTACGCGGTGGCGGCGTCCTCGGCGGAGTTGAACATGCCGGCGATGCCGTTGACGATGCGTTCGCTGTCGCCCGGCGGTACGCCGAACCAGGTGACGAAGACGTGTACCGGGAGTCGTCGGGCGTACTGGGCGATCAGGTCGCCGCTGCCGGTGGCGGCGAATTCACCGATGAGCCGCTGGGCGACCCGGGCGACCTCGGCCCGCAGGACGTGCGGCTCGATCAGAGCGAGGCTGTCGTTGATGGCGTCGCGGTAACGGGCGTGTACGCCGCCGTCGCTGAAGAGTGCGGTGGGCCGGTAGCCGAGCATGGGCAGGACCGGCGAGTCGTCGGGGACGGTGGCCTGCCAGGCGCGCGGGTCCTTGGTGAAGGTGTGGGTGTCGCGCAGCAGGTCGACTGCGGCCTGGTAGTCCGTGACCAGCAGGGCGTCGATGCCGGGCGCGAGCCGGACGGGGGCCAGGGGGCCGTGTTCACGCAGGCGCCGGTAGTGGCTCTGCGGGTCGGCTGCGAAGTCCGGGCCGTACAGCGCGAGGGGCTGCGGCGGTTGTACGAGCGGTGTCATGACGGGTCCTCGGGCCGGGGCATTCCGGCCAGCACATGCTCGGCGAGCGCGATCAGTGCGTCGATGCTGCCGCGGCGTTCGCGGGCGTCGCACTGCACCAGCGGGGTCTCGGGGGCGAGGTCGAGGTGTTTGCGCAGGACCTCGTCGGTGTGGGCGGGGGCGTCTGGGAAACGGTTGACGGCAACGGCGTACGGCAGTCCCTGCTCCTCGACCATGTCCATGACCGCGAAGGAGTCGGCGAGCCGACGGGTGTCGACCAGGACGAGAGCGCCGAGTGCGCCGCGTGCGATGTCCTCCCAGAGAGGGAGGAACCGCTGCTGGCCCGGCGTGCCGAACATGTAGAGCACCAGGTCGTCGAGGACGGTGAGCCGGCCGAAGTCGATGGCGACGGTGGTCGTGGTCTTGTCCGGCATGCCTGCGGTGTCGTCGAGCCGGGTGCTGGACTGGGTCATCGCCTCTTCGGTATGGAGCGTGGCGATCTCCGACAGCGTACGGATCAGGGTGGTTTTGCCCACGCCGAAGGGACCCGTGACGACGAGCTTCATCAGGGTTTGGGCGGCAGGCGGCAGATAGCCGATGCCGGTCCGGTCAGTGGAGGGAGCGGAGTCCAACGAGCAGCCTCTCGACGAGCGACCGGTCGATCTCCCCGGCGCTGGGGATGGGCGGTCGGGTGTGCAGATGTCCGGCGGCCGCGAGGTCCGTGGCCAGGAAGACGGTGGCGCTGACCGGCAGATCCAGGTGGGCCGCGGATTCGACGACGGTGAGCGCGCCCGGTTCCAGCAGCTCGCACAGCCTGCGCTGTTCCGAGCCGGTGTCCGGGGGCAGGTCCGTGTCGGTGCGTACGAGCACGGCGAGCCGGTCGAGCGCGGGACCGGCGGGCCGGGTCCGGCCGCCGGTGACCAGATAGGCGGGGATCAGACGGCGTCCGGGGCCGGAGGTCATGGCCGGGCGGTGGTGTCCGGTTGGCGGGCGGGCGCGTTCATCGCCCGGGTCAGGGCGGTGACCTGCACCTGCATCTGGTAGGCGATGTCGCCGAGTTTGGCTCCGGGTTCCGCGAACAGGGCGAGTGTGGTGTTGTTCCCGGCCGGTACGACGATGGCGAAGCCCTGGTCGGACTCGACAACCGTCTGGGCCAGGCGCGGAGCCTCGACGTCGGTGAAGGCCGTGGTGAACGCGCGGGCCGCGGCGTGCAGCGTGGCGGTCATGGCGGCGACCCGCTCGCCGGACGCCCGGTCCAGGCCGGGTGAGGCACCCTCGACGAGGCCGTCGCCGGTGGCGACCACGGCGTGCTGGACTCCGGGCAGCTCCAGCAGGGGGGTCAGCACCCATGCGAGGTCACCGGTGGTGGGAGTGGGGGCGCTCACTTCTCGTCGTCTCCTTGGTCGTCCTGGTCGTCGTGTTCGTCCGGGTGGTGATCGTCCGCGGCCGGTGCGGATGACCGCCCGGCGACGCTCCTGCCATTGAGGGTGCCCTGTTGGAGCGCCGCCCAGGAAGCCTCGGCCTGCTCGGGTGTACGGGACACCTGCTCCCGGTCCCGGGCGACGGCGGCGGACGCGGACCGGGCCGGGGTCGGACGTGGTGAACGTCGGCGCCGGCTGGGCAGCTCGGCGGGGTGCCCGCCGACGGCTTGCGGTGCCGGTGCGGGGTCCGGCTCGGCGGGGGCGGAAACCGACGGAGCGGCGTGCGCCTGCATCGGCTTCGGAGCGAGGGCGGAGAGGCTGCGGTCGTCCTCCATCACGGTGAGCAGATGGGCGGGGACGCGCAGGATCGTACGCATTCCACCGAACGGCGATGCCTCGATGTGGCAGTTGAAGCCGTACTGCACCACGAGCCGGCCGACGACGGCGAAACCGGTCTGTGGTGGGTCGCCCAGCTCGGTCAGGAGCACTTCGGACGGGCCCGCCAGCAGGGCGCGGGCCCGGTCGAGCGCATCGTCGTCCATGCCGATGCCCGCGTCGTCCACGACCAGGAACGCGCCACGGCCACCGCTCTGCTGGACGGTCACCTGTACATCGGTGTCGGGGTGCGAGTAGGCCGTGGCATTGGCCAGCAGTTCGGCGAGCGCGATCGCGAGAGGTTCGGCGGCGCGGGCGACGAGCGCGAGCCGTTCGTCGCGCAGATGGTTGGCGACCTTGATCCGCTCATAGCCGGCGACCCGGGACTGGGCGCCGAGCACGATCTCGACGAGCGGCGAGTTCTGGCGGGCGAGCCCCGGCCAGGCGTCGCAGAGCACGGCGGTGGCCTGGGTACGCCGCAGGGCCAGTTCGTTACGGAAGTCCAGCTGCAGGATCCGTGGGTCGTCGTACTCGTGCTGGAGCTCGTGCAGCAGTTGCTGGGACTGGTTGAGCAGTGACTGGATCTTGGCCGAGGTGCCGCGCATCGCCGCCCGGGCGGCCGCGTCGACGCGTCCGCGCTCCTCGACGACCGCCGTGCGAGCGGCCTGTACGGCCTCGGTGAGCAGCCGGGCGGAATCGCCGTCGACCTCGGCCGCCTCCCGCAGTCCGGGGACCTGGGCGGTGGGGTGGGAGAGGGCGAGCGCCGCGGCAGGTATCCGCTTGCGGGCCAGCTGCCGGATCTCGTCGGTGAGCGCGGCGGTACGGGCCTCGGCGGCCTTCGACTGCCGTTCGGCCAGCTCGGCGCGGGCCAGGGCCAGGTGCTCCGAGCGCGCAGCGTTCTGTGCGCGGACAGCCGCCGCCACGGCAGCAGCGACGGCGATCACCGCCACGATCCATCCCATGCCGTCCCGCATTTCTGTTGTCGGATCGGTCTTCCGGCCGAAGCGGCGGCAAAAGCTCCGCTCGTTTCTCCGCCGGGCCTGTCTACTTCTCCGCCGGCCCCGCCGACTCACGGGCCTGCTCCACCTCTTGAGCGACCACGGCGACATCGGTCATCACCTGGAGCACTCCGGGCAGTTCGGAGCCGTCGAGCTGCCGGTACTCGCTTCCGATGGTCACCACCAGCCGCTCGGGGAGGCCGAGCTCCGGGTAGCGCCCCTCGGCGATGACCCGGCGGGCCGCCTCACGGGCGGGAATCCCGGCTGTGTGAAAGGCGTGGGCACGCTCGCGCACGTACTCCAGATACACGATGTGATCGCGCACCCCGGCCTGGTCGAGGACCGGTCCGTGCCCCGGGACGATGGTCTCGGCGCCGGTGGCCAGCACCCGCTCGCAGGCCCCGATCACATTGCTCAGCGGACCCGCCCAGTGCACCGGGTGGTCGCCCGGCCGAGCGGGGGTCGAGGAGAAGATGATGTCCCCGCTGAACACGGCACGCTGCGCGGGCAGATGGACCATCAGGTCGCCGGTGGTGTGCGCGGACGGCAGGGCGGAGAGCTGTACCGGGTACTCCCCCAGGGTCAGTTCGAGCTCCCCGGTGAAGTATGTCGTCGGCTGCACCGGCTCGGTCTGCGACCAGTCGAAGGGGCCGAAGTGACGTCCGAGGTAGGCGCCGAGCGCGGTGGCCGGATCGCCGGTGGCGACGAGCGCGTGCTGCTGCTGGGGCGTGGGCTCGTAATGGATGTGTTCGCGGGCCTCCCGGGTCGCGATGATCTCCGCGTCCGGGAGTACGCCCGCTCCCCAGAAGTGGTCGCCGTTCGCGTGGGTGACGATCACCCGGTCGATGGAGACACCGTCGGGCAACCGCTTCGTGGACTCGGCCAGGAACTGGCCGGCCAGCACGGCGTCGTACGGGGTGTCGATCCAGAGCGCCCCACGGGGCGAGACGAGGAGACCGCAGTTCGCCAGCCCCCAGCCCCGTTTCGGCGGGAGCCATGCGTACAGGCCCCGCCCCAGGTCAACGACGTCTCCACCGGTGATCGACATGGACGCGATTATGCCGACCGCGATCCGGCCATGCGTTCGAACTCGGCCACCACGAGATCCCATTGGCGCAAAATCGCCGCTCACACTCTCCGATACTGGAGGCTCGGTGACCCTACGAGACCGGCACCCCACATCCCCATACGACATCTTCCGGATGATTACCCGCAATTCACCCGACGGTGTCACGCATCGCGGCGGACACCGATCGAGCCGTCGCCAAACCGGAAAGAGCCGACTACCCACCGAGCATGGCTGAAAACAGCCGTACCAAGACCTTCGGTGACAGCGCCGGAAGCGCGGTCACCGAAGGTCGTCGAAACGTCTCGTGCCGGTTCCTAGCGGACCTGACCACGTTCGAAGTACGCGATCAGCTCCGGGTCGAGGGCCGGAACGTCGTACGGAGCACCGCCCTCGCGCAGGGATCGGGTCGCGAGCACACCGGCGGCGACGCTCATCCGGGCGGCGACCGGCGAGGTGTCGGTGACGCCCCCGTCGCGCACGAACCGGCAGAACTCCTCCATGATCCGGGTGTCCCCGCCGCCGTGCGAACCGCCGGCGTCCGGCACCCGGTAGGTGATGTCGGCGTCACCGCGGTATCCGCTGGGGCCGGTGTTCCAGACCTTGACCTCGTCACCGGGGCTGTCACCGAAGTTCTCCAGACGGCCCTCGGTGCCGATGACGGTGTAGTTCCGCCAGTAGTCCGGGGTGAAGTGGCACTGCTGGTAAGCGGCCACGACGCCGTTGTCGAGCTGCATGTTCATCACCGAGACGTCCTCGACGTCCACGATGTGGTGCAGGTCCTTGCGGGCCGTCGGCGGCCAGTCGAACTCGCGCAGCCAGTTCGCCGGGCGCGGGGTGTCCGGCTCGCGGCGCGGCAGGTCGCCGTAGACGAGGAGGTCGCCGAGCGCGTTGACACGGCGGGTGTAGCCGCCGGCCAGCCAGTGCAGGACGTCGATGTCGTGGGCGGCCTTCTGGAGCAGCAGCCCGGTGGTTCGGGTCCGGTCGGCGTGCCAGTCCTTGAAGTAGTAGTCACCGCCGTAGCCGACGAAGTGCCGCACCCACACGGCCTTGGGCTCGCCGATGTCGCCGCGGGCGATGATGTCGCGCATCAGCCGCACGACACCCATGTGGCGCATGTTGTGTCCGACGTACAGCCGGGTCCCGGTCTCGTACGCGGCACGCAGGACGTTGTCGCAGCTCTCGACGGTGATGCCGAGCGGCTTCTCGACGAAGACGGCCTTGCCGGCCCGGAGCGCATCGATGGCGATGGTCTCGTGGGTGTCGTCCGGCGTGGCGATGATGATCGCGTCGAGGTCGTCCCGGTCGAGGAGCAGCTTGTAGTCCTCGACCGCGACATCGGTGCCGAAGCGCTCGGCCTCACGCTGCCGCACCTCGGGGTCGAGGTCGCAGACGGCGGTGATCGCCGAACCCTGTCCGGGGTGGTGGGCGGACATCGCGATGGAACGGCGCAGGCCGAGCCCGATGACGCCGAGTCGCAGGTCTGACACGGTGGTCCCTTCTGTCTGTACTGGTGGTGCGGGCGTGTCCGTGCTGGTGGTGCGGACGGAGGCTACTTACCGGCGAGCGATGCCTCGTACTCGGCGCGCATCTTGTCGCCGCCACCTGAGCGCCACTTGCGCAACTCCTCCTTGTAGGCGGAGATCGGCTTGCGGCCCGCGATGATGTCCTTCTGGACGTCGCTCATGGCCGTGGTGAGCGAGGCTCCCTTGCTGGTGTACGTGTCGGAGAAGTGACCGCTGACCGGGCTCGACTGGTTGATCTTGAGGAGCTCCTGCTGCCAGCCGTGGATCTTGCCGGCCAGTTCCGCCTTGCCCGGCAGGTAGATGTACTCGGGTCCGGCGGCCAGGAAGGCGAGCGGCATGGCGGTGGTGACTGCTTCGGCGTTGCCCTTGGCGGTCAGCTCGACGTCGCCGCCCGACGTGCGGGTGAAGTGCTTGCCCTCGATGCCGTTGTCGAGGAAGAGCCGCTCCTCGGTACCGAAGGGCGCCGCCAGGTAGTCCAGCACTCCCAGCAGCATCTTGACCCGCTTGTCGTCGGCCTTCTTGCTGATGGCGGTGTAGCCGACGGAGCCGTAGCCCATGGTGTATCGCGGCTTCGCGCCGTTCTTCGCGGCGAACGGCACGATGACGCCGAACGGGAAATCGTACGTCTTGACATCCACCAGGAAGCTGGGGAAGGACTGCACATAGGCGCCCAGCGAGCCCTGCGCCATCTTCTCCATGGTGGTGGAGAGGTTGGGGTCGGGCCAGAACAGACCGGCCTTGGCCACCTTGACGCCGAATGCCAGGGCCTCCTGGTACTCCTCGGTCTCGTACATGTGGGTGAGCTTGCCCCCTTCCAGCCGCCAGCCGGCGGGGGCGCCGAACCACTGGCCGAACATGCCGACGTGGTTCACGTACGCCGGCTCCAGGACGTACTTGTTGCGCTTGGCGTCGAGCAGTTCCTTGCCCTTGGCCAGGAAGTCCTCCGCGCTGGTGAACTCGGCGCCGCCGACCGGCTTCCAGAAGTCCTGGTTGACGACGTAGACCTGGCCCATGGAGCCGTAGGCGACGGTGACGCCGCGTATCTTGCCGTTGATCACAGCGGTCTTCCACGCGGTGGTCGGCAGGTTCGCCAGGTTGGGGTACTGCTTGACCGCGTCGCCGGACAGGTGCGGGGTGAGGTCGTGGAACTTGGCGTCGAGCAGCTCGGGCACCCGCTGGATGCCCTGGTTCGGGGGGAACCAGACCAGGTCGGGGATGTCACCGCTGGCCATCATGGCGTTGAACTTGGTGAGGTAGGCGTCGACGCCCTGGTCGACGACGATCGTCATGTCGAACTGCGCCCCGAGTCGCTTGTTCAGCTCCTGCCAGTAGGCGTTCTTGCCCTGCGGCGGCGCGGGCGTGGTGAACGTCTCGGTGAGGGCCGTGATGCGGCTGCCGTCGCCGGGCACCTTGGCCACGGACCTGGTCAGCTTCTTCGGGTACCGCAGATATGTGGCGTCCAGCCCGGCCGCATTGCCCGCGAGGTCCGCGGGGGCGGTCTGCGCGGCGACGTACGTCGGGAGCTTCAGCTTGGCGGACGCCTTGGCTCCGCCCTTGCTGATGGTGGCGCCGCTGCCGCACGCGGTCAGGGAGGTCAGACCGGCCGCGGTCAGGCCGGCGATCCCCGCCGCGCCCATGAAACCGCGCCTGGACAAGTTGGTGGACATGGATGCTCCTTGAAGTTTGTGAAGTGCGTGGGGCGGTGACCGGGCGGGCGGATCAGCCCTTGATCGCCCCGGTGAGGACGCCCTTGACGAAGAACTTCTGCAGGAAGGGGTAGACGCAGAAGATGGGCACGATGGCGATGATCAGCACGGCCATCTGCAAGGAGGTCGCGGGCGGCACCGCGTGAACGCCCATGGCCTGCGCGTTGATGCTCTGGCCGTTGAGGACGTAGCTGCGCAGGATCACCTGAATGGGGAACTTGCTGGAGTCGTTGAGGTAGAGCACCGCGTTGAAGAAGCTGTTCCAGTAGCCGACCGCGTAGAAGAGGCCGACCACGGCGAGGACCGCCTTGGAGAGCGGGAGGACGATCCGGAAGAGGACGGTCGCCTCACCCGCGCCGTCGATCCGCGCGGCGTCGTACAGCTCCTCGGGAATGCTCTGGAAGAACGAGCGCACGACCACGATGTTGAACGCGTTGAGCAGTACGGGCAGGATCAGCGCAGCGTAGGTGTCGAGCATCTTGAACTGCTGGACGGCCAGGTACGTGGGGATGATGCCCGGGGCGAAGAGAAACGTGCCCAGTACCAGCAGCAGGATCGGCTTGCCGAGAACGGTGCCCGGCCGCGAGGTGCCGTACGCGATCAGCACCGTGCACGCCAGGCTCAGCGCGGTGCCGATCAGCGTGATGAAGATGGAGACCACAGCCGCCTGGGTGACGACGCCGCCGGAGAGGATGACCCGGTATGCCTCAAGCGTCGGGTGCTCGGGCAGCAGGACGTAGCCGCCGTTGGCGTTGAGCTCCTCGCGCCCGGCGAGGCTGGTGCCGATGGCGAGGACGAACGGGTAGAGCACGATCACTGTCAGGACGACCAGGGCGGCTGCCTTCGCGCCCTGCCCGTACCAGTGCGGGCGCTCCATCCACGGCGGGCGGCCGGACGAGGCGCGGCGGCGCTCGCCGCCACGGGGGCCGAACCGGGCGGTGCGCAGCCGTGACGCAAGGGTCTGCTGACTCATCGGTACACTCCCTGCTCACCGAAGCGGTGGGCCAGCTTGTTTGCGGCGAGGATGAGGGCGAATCCGATGACGCCCTTCATGAGACCCGCGGCCGTGCTCATCCCCCAGTCGCCGTCGATGACGCCGTGGAAGTAGACGTAGGTGTCCATGACTTCGGAGGCGTCCGGGCCTACGGCGTCGCGCTGCAGAATGATCTGCTCGAAGCCGACCGAGAGGATGTCGCCGAGCCGGAGGATCAGCAGCATGAGGATCACCGGCCGGATGCCCGGCAGGGTGATGTGCCAGATCCTGCGGAGCCAGCCGGCTCCGTCCATCGCGGCGGACTCGTACTGGGCCATGTCGATCGAGGCGATGGACGCCAGGAAGATGATCGTCCCCCAGCCACAGTCCTTCCAGATGGCCTGGGCGGTGATCAGCAGCTTGAAGGTGCCGGGGTCCGTCATCACGTTTCCGATGTTGACCCCGTGCTCCATCAGGAGCGTGGTGACCGAACCCGCGCCACCGAGCACCTGCTTGAACATCGCGACCACGACGACCCATGACAGGAAGTGCGGGAGGTAGACGACGGTCTGGATGAACCGCTTGATCTTCTCGCTGATGAGCGAGTTGAGCAGCAGCGCCAGGGCGATCGGTGCGGGGAAGTAGAGCAGCAGCTGGATCGCGGTGATCTGCAGGGTGTTGGAGACCGCGCTCCAGAAGTCCGGTTCGGCGAGCAGCGCGGTGAAGTTCGCGAGGCCGACGAACGGGCTCTGCTTGAAGCCCAGGAACGGCTGGTAGTCCTGGAAGGCGATGACGTTGCCTGCGAGCGGCAGGTAGAAGAAGAGCGCGAAGTACAGAACACCCGGCAGGCAGAACAGCAGAAGTGCCCTGTCCCGCTTGAGGCGGTGGCGGAGCGGCTGCTTTGTTCGTATGTCTTTGCGCTTCTTCCTGGCGGAGCGATCCGCGTCGTCGGGATCACGGGGCTGCGGCACAGGCGACCGCACGGCCGAGACCGGCGCATCTGCCATCGTCACAGGCACCTCCAGGGCTGATGGAGCAAGGGAGTGTCCCGCATCCACGGAGGCGGCCCGCATCACTGTGGATGCGGCCGGCGCTCCTTCGCGGCGACAGGCACATAGTTCACGACTGTGCGCCCCGATGGCAAGAGTTGTTCATTTCGCAGAGGTAACGAACATCTATTGGCATAGAAAAGTTTCTACGTGGCCCCCATGAGCACCTCGTCGGCGCTACCCAAGACCCGCAAAGGGCACAGAAGTGGCACGGAAGCGGCACGAGGCGACCGTCGGGAAGTCCTGCTGGCAAGTCAGGAGCCGATCCTGAATGCTCGATCGTGCACGATCACGCACTCAAAGTCACTTCTGACGACATCCTCAAGCGCAGTCCGGGACGCCGTCCCTACCCCCTTCTGCGTGGCCGCACCCGGTTCCGGCCACGCAGAAACAAAAAACGGCGGGTCGCCACCCCGCGGTGGCGACCCGCCGTTCGAACAACTGGTTCAGACAGCGATGACGGTGACGCCGGCTTCCGTGAAGCGGGCGGTCGCCTCGGGCGTGATCCCCTTGTCGGTGACCAGGAAATCGACCTGCCCGAGATCGCAGACCCGTGCGAAGGCCCGCTTGCCGATCTTCGAGGAATCGGCAGCCACGACCACTCGTTGCGCCTGCTCGGCGAGCAGCCGGTTGATGCTGGCCTCGCCCTCGTGGTGTACATATGCACCGCGCTCGGTGTCGATCGCGTTGACGCCCAGCACGGCGACATCCAGCGTGATTTCGCCCAGTACCCCGCTGGCCAGGGGGCCCGTCAGCTCGTACGACTGCGGCCTGGCCACTCCGCCGGTCACCACGATCTTGATCTGCGGCCGGATGACCAGCTCGTTGGCGATGTTGAGCGCGTTGGTGACAACGGTCAGGGTCGGCTGACCGCCCATCCCGGCCGCGGTGTCACCGACGACATCGGAGCGCACCGCCAGCGAACGGGCCACCTCGGTCAGCGTCGTACCGCCGGTCAGTCCCACCACTTCGCCGACCGCCACCAGTTCCGAGACGGCGCGGCCGATGGCCTGCTTCTCCGGGGCGTGACGGCCGGTCTTGTAGCGCAGGGCCAGTTCGTAACTGACACCGTGCGCGACCGCGCCACCGCGGGTGCGCGTGAGCAGCTGCTGTTCGGCGAGCTGGTCCAGGTCACGACGGATGGTCGCGGCCGAGACATCCAGCGTCGCGGCGGCGTCCTCGACCTCCACCCTGCCGTTCTTACCGACAAGTTCCAGCAGCGCGTTCCACCGGGCATCCCTGGACAAGAGAAATCTCCTTACGAGCCCGGGCTTCGGGCACCCATCCCCTTGGGTACGTGTCACCGGACACGCGCAAGCGTCGCACAAGGCTTCCCCCAGTCAAGCCTCCTGCAAGCAGGATGCTTGATAATGCTTGTACCACGTGTATAACGTGCGCAAACGAGCATGCATCCCACTACGAGTACGGAGTGCAAGAGTGTCATTTGTCGAGATCGAGACAGCCAGTCAGCCGGAGTGCTGGCGACGCGCCGCCGAGCTGGCCCAGACGCAGGCGGCCGCTCTGCCCGCCACCGGTGAGCGCATCGCGGTCGTCGGCTGCGGCACTTCCTTCTACATGGCTCAGGCATACGCCGCGCTCCGTGAGGAATCCGGGCAGGGCGAGTCCGATGCCTTCGCCGCCTCGGAGTTCCCCTTCGGCCGCAGCTACGACCGGGTTGTCGCCCTCACCCGCTCGGGGACCACGACCGAGGTGCTGCAACTGCTCAACCGGCTCCGCGGTGCCACCCGCACCGTGGCCATCACCGCCGACCCGGACACCCCGGTCATGACGTCCGCCGACGAGGTTGTCGTGCTGGACTTCGCCGACGAGCAGTCCGTCGTGCAGACCCGGTTCGCCACCACACTGCTCACACTGCTCCGCGCCCACCTCGGTCTGCACACCGACGCCGTGGTCCGCGATGCGGAGACCGCACTGGCAGAGCCGCTGCCCGAAGGCCTGCTGGACTGCACCCAGTTCACCTTCCTCGGCCGTGGCTGGACGGCAGGTCTCGCCAACGAGGCCGCGCTCAAGATGAAGGAGGCGTCCCTGTCCTGGACGGAGGCGTACCCCGCGATGGAGTACCGCCACGGTCCCATCAGCATCGCCACCACCGGCACCGCGACCTGGATGTTCGGCACCGCCCCCGAGGGCCTTTCCGAGCAGGTGCTCTCGACCGGCGCCCGCTGGGTGGAGAGCGGCCTGGACCCGCTGGCCGAGCTGGTACGCGTCCAGCGTCTGGCGATCGCCCGTGCCGCCGCCCGCGGTCTGGACCCGGACAGCCCGCGCCACCTGACCCGCTCGGTGGTGCTCGCCGGCGCCTGACCGACCGATGGACATAGTCGAGCGCACCTTCAACGGTCTGAACGGGGGCGCTCGTAAGGCTGCCCACGGAACCCCTTGCGAAGTGCCTCACCCGGGCATTCGCGAGGGGTTTTTGGCCATGCCCGCGCGTGGCCGCGTACGTGGCGGCGACAGCGGGGTGCTCGTCCTCTCCGGGTCCAGTGGGCGCATCGAGGACGAGCGGTGCCGGCTCCTGGCCAGGGCGGGCCTGACGGCCTTGTCGATCCGCTGGTTCGGCGGGGTCGGGCAGCCGCCCGGCATCTGTGAAGTCCCGCTGGAGACTTTCGGGTCCGCGATCGAGGCGCTCCGCGCGGGCGGTGCCCGGCGGATCGGCGTCCTGGGTGTGTCCAAGGGGGCTGAAGCCGCCCTGCACCTGTCCGTGCTGCTGCCCGGTATCGACGCGGTGGTGGCGGTCTCCCCCACATCGATGACCTGGGCAAACGTCGGCCCCGGCCGGGACGGACAGACCCGGCCCCACCGGTCTTCCTGGACCTGGCGGGGTGAGCCGCTGCCGTTCGTCCCCCATGACACTTCCTGGGCGCCGACGCCCGCACAGCCCGAGGGTGTTCCCGTCGCCATCCGTGGCTGGTACGAGCGCAGTCGGCAGACCTTCGCCGACCGCGTCGACGCGGCGACGATCGCGGTGGAGAAGTCCACCGCCGAATTCGTGCTCGTCGCCGGCGGGGACGATGCGATGTGGCCCTCGCTGCCCTACGCCGAGGAACTGGCCGCCCGTCGCAGGGCGGCCGACCTGCCCGTACGGGTGATCAGCAGCCCCGACGCAGGCCACCGCCCGCGACTTCCGGGCGAGGGCCCTGCCCCCTCATCCGCGCACTTCCTGTACGGAGGCTCAGCCGCGGCGGACGCGGCGCTCGGCGCGGCAGCCTGGCCCCACATACTCGATGTGCTCCGCGGCGCGTGTCAGGGCGGCGTCTGACGGCACTTGAGCGCGTCGGGTGTCTGCTGCGACGCGCGTGCCGTCGCTTGAGCGTCCCTGTCCGACGCGGCGCTTGAGTGTCAGGCTCCACCGCTGTGTTTGGGGGCAGTCGTCCGCTGCGGCGACAGCCGAGGCCCCGGACGGGCACCCGGTCCCACCGCGCGCTGCGCTGCCGCACGCTCCGTGTCGGCCTCTCAGCCGCTCCACCGCCCGGCATACGCTCGGTCGGGGGGCAGGGGTCGGGGCCATGCCTGCGGTCGTGACGGGGCCGGCGGCCGTTTCGGCCGCCGGCCCCGTCTCTCGGGCGACACCGCCGTGGTCAGGACTCCTCGAAATAGACGTCCAGGACCGCGTCGAGTTCCCCTGCCCACTGCTTGAGATCGTTCCTGGACGGTGCCTCGACCTCGGCGTTGAACCATCGGCGGGTCGACATATGAACCGTGACGGTGAACCGGCGGCCGAACCGAGGAGTCTTCACCTCAACCGCACCGATCTCGTCCCAGCGGAATTCGGCCTCCTGGTCGTCCAGCCGGAACCGGACGCCGTCACGGTTCGCGGCGATCGACCCACGGCGGTCGCTCACCTCGAAGACGGGGCCGTCCTCTGCCTCCTTGTCGTCAGCCGCCGCTTCGGCAGCGGCCGCCCCGTCGGCTGCCGCGTCCTCGGATACGGCCTCCGCAACAGCATCGTCGGGGGCGGCGGCGCCGGGCGCCCGCTCCTCTGTCCTTTCCTGGTCCGTCCGTTCCTGGTCCGTCTGCTCCTGGCTCGTATCCGGCTTTCCGGCAGTAGCGGGGGCCGTGAGACCAGGGATGTACGCCGGGTCTGTTCCCGCGGCGTAGCCGGGCTGAGTGTTCGGATCTATGCGCTGCTCCACGGCGGGCAGTATGGCCGACGAACCTGTACGAGACCAGTGACCACCACGCCCTGCGCCTGTCTCCACCGGCTACGACCTCCGAATGCGCCGCCTGCAGCGCCTTCCGCACGGCGTCACTGTCCGCGCGCCGCCAGGAGTTCGGTCACCTGGTCCAGCGGGAGCGCCGGGACGTGGTGGCCCGCCCGGCCGGTCATCGAGTGTGCGCCGGTGAGCACATTGAGCACCGCCTCCTCCACCGACTCGACCACGGCACCGTAGAAGGGATCCATCCGGCCCCAGGGCACGAAGCGCATCGACTCGTACGGCGTGCTGCCGTCGTCCACGGGAAACGTACTGGTCAGCGCGGACGGGTTGGCTGTGGAGAAGGCCAGGAAGAGGTCCCCGGAGAAATGGCTGCCGGTGGTGCCGGTCCGGGCGAGGCCCAGCGTCACCCGGCGGGCCAACGCCTTGCACTGCCCCGGCAGCAGGGGCGCGTCGGTCGCCACGACCACGATCACCGAGCCCGCGCCGGGCGGCACCTGGGGCTCCCCACCGAGCGCCGGTTCAAAGGCCGGTGCCTCGGCCGGATCGGACAGCTCACTCCCCATCGTCACACCGGCGACCACCAGTTCGCGTCGCGCGCCGAAGTTGGCCTGCACGAAGGCGCCGACGGTGTAGCGGTCCTCGCCGTACTGCACCACCCGCGATGCGGTACCCGAGCCGCCCTTGAAGCCGTAGCAGCGCATGCCCGTTCCGCCACCGACGCATCCCTCCTCGACCGGGCCGGAGGCCGCCGCCTCGATGGCGTCCGCCGCATGACGGGATTCCACGGCCGAGCCATGGATGTCGTTGAGGTGGCCGTCCCAGGTCTCGGTGACCACCGGCAGCAGCCACTCCGGCGCCATACCGCGACGGTTGGCGCGCACCCACTCGACCACGCCTCGATGCACTGGGCCGACCGCGTACGTGTTGGTGATGACCACCGGCACGGCGAGCGAGCCGCTCTCCTCGATCCAGGCGGTTCCGGTCATCTCACCATTGCCGTTGAACGAGTGCCAGCCGGCCGCGCAGGGCGTACCCACACCGTCCCGCCCGCGCGGCAGCAGCGCCGTCACTCCCGTGCGTACGTCCTCGCCCTCGACCAGGGTGACGTACCCGACCTCGACACCGGGCACGTCCGTGATCGCGTTCCACGGCCCCGGCTCACCTACCAGCGGGATACCCAACTCACGTGCACGTTTGCGGTCTTCGCTCATGCGGTCTGCGCTCATGCGGTCAGAGATTACGGGTGCACCCGCACGGAGGACGAGGTGCGAGCCGATGATTCGTCGTATCCGGCCTTCCTGCCGCTGATGTCCGAGACGACGCGCCCGGTCACCGGCATGGCTCTCGCCGGTCGGCGCACGCGTCGCCCCTGACGGTGCGCCGTGCCAGGTACCGCAGCGGTGACCGCCTGCGGCGCCCCGCTACCCGGTGGGCGCGTTCGGCTCGCTCCCGACGGCAATGGCGGTCACCATGAGACCGTCCGCAACCAGCCAGCGGCCGGTGAAAGCCGTGGGGATCGCCGTTGCCTCCGCGGCCAGTTCCGGCTCCATGGTGGAGATCAGCAGCCCGGCGGTGAAGCTGCCGTTCGAATGGAGCACGATGTCGGCCTGCTCGAAGCCGAGCCAGCGGTGGGTGAGCGGGAACCACGCCTTGTAGACGCTCTCCTTCGCGCTGAACAGCAGGCGGTCCCAGTGGATCTCGGGGCAGACCCGACGCAGCTCGAGCTCGCGCTGCTGTTCCGTCGCGAGCGCGATGGACTCATGCACCCCGTCGGGCAGCGGCTCATGCGGTTCGGCGTCGATGCCGACGGTGAGCACATCCGCCCTGCGGGCGACTGCAGCTGCTCGGTAGCCGGCGCAGTGGGTCAAGCTTCCGACCACTCCTCCCGGCCATATCGGCGCACCTCGTTCGCCTTTCAGGATGGCCGCGGGTGCGAGACCGAGTTCACCGAGCGCGCGCCGGGCGCACCAGCGTCCGGTGGTGAACTCCTTGCGGCGGCCCTCCACGGAATTTCGGATCAGCTCGGCCTCGCCAGGAAAGAGAACCGCGTCGGGCGGGTCGGAGAACGCCTCGGCAACGGCCACCTGGGACGGCAGAATCTTCTCGATCATGTTCCCCCTCGTACCGGCTGGTTGATCCATCCTCTGCATCGTCTCTGAAGCCTGCCCGAAGCCTGAGCAATTTTCAGTTCGCGGCTAACCGGACCGGTGTTGCGACTGTCACGTCAGGACCGAAGGATCGGGTTTCGTCTCGACGAGGCTCGGCCAACGGATCTGTGTGGCACACAGGGAGACGAGGACGACCGGGGCGGCAACGGCGCCCATGCCCCACACCAGGCTGCCGGCGCTCGCTATGAAGCCGATCACCGCGTCCGGCCGGCAGATCCGTTCGGAAACTCCTGGCACCCGGGAGGCCGGCTCCGCCGCCCACCGGAGCGGGCCGTTACGAGTGCGCGCCTGCGGTGTCGGCTACCGGGTGCCTTCGGTGCGAGGCGCCCGGACGACGGGCGGATCGATGGGCCGCGGACGCCTGGGGGCGTTCGGCAGCGCTCAGAGTCCTGTAGTCGTGGGTCCATGACGTGGGACATATGCCTGGGGTGCAGCACACGGGCGTGCTGCACCCCAGAGGGTTTCGGTCAGTGGCTGCTGCTGTACTGCGGGAGCTTGTCCTCGTCCTTGTGCTGCTTGTCCGGTGCCTGCTGGGCGAGCTTCTCGCCTTCGATGTCGACGTCGGGCAGGATGCGGTCGATCCAGCCGGGCAGGGACCAGGCGCGCTTGCCGAGCAGGGCAAGCGCTGCGGGCACGATGGTCATGCGGACGACGAAGGCGTCGAAGAAGACCGCGATCGCGAGGCCGAAGCCCATCGACTTGAGCATGGCGTCGTGCGAGCCGACGAAGCCGGCGAATACGGAAATCATGATGAGGGCCGCGGCCGTGACGACCTTCGCGCTGTGCCGGAAGCCGGACTCGATCGCCGTGCGGGCATCCGCGCCGTGAACGTATGCCTCGCGCATACGGGTCACCAGGAACACCTGGTAGTCCATGGCCAGTCCGAACACAATGCCCACCATGAGGATCGGCATAAGGCTCATGATCGGGCCGGTCTGGTCGAGGCCGACCAGGTCCTTGAGCCAGCCCCACTGAAAGACCGCGACGAGTGCACCGAGGGCGGCCAGCACCGACAGCAGGAAGCCGAGCGCGGCCTTGAGCGGCACGAGGACCGAGCGGAAGACCAGGATCAGTACGAGAACGGCCAAGCCGACAACAAGGGCGAGATAGGGCGTGATCGCGGCGCTGAACTTGTCCGAGATGTCGATGTTGAGCGCGGTGGTGCCGGTGACCATGGAGCGGGCCCCGGAGGCCGACTCCGTGTCGGCGGCCAGCGAGCGGATGTCGGCGACCAGATCCTCGGTGGAGTCGCTGCTCGGTCCGCTCTTGGGGATGACGTTGATGATGGCGGTGTCGCCGGCCTGGTTGAAGACGGCGGGTGCCACGGTCGCCACGTCCGGGAGGTCTGCGATGGCCTTGCCCATGTCAGCTGCGGCGCTGCGGGCGGTACCGGGGGCTTCGTCGTCGACGGTCACGGTCAGCGGCCCGTTGAAGCCCGGGCCGAACGACTCGGCCAGCATGTCGTAGGCCTTGCGCTGTGTGGAGGAGGTGGCTTTGGATCCGTCGTCCGGCAGTCCGAGCTGCAACTGCGTGGCAGGCAGGGCGAGGGCGCCGAGGGCGGCCACCGCGAGTACCAGGACCTTCACCGGCTTGCGCAGGACGTATGCGATCCATCGCTGCCCCGGCGTTGCTCTGGCCGGCCTGGCCGCGGGCGTCTCCCGGACAGTCTGCTTGCGTGCCTTGCCCCGCACCCGGTCGGGGGCGAATGCCAGCAGTGCGGGTACGAGGGTGACGGCCACGAGTACAGCGATGATGACGGCGCCGCCGGCGGCGAGCCCCATCGCGGTGAGGATGGGCAGGTTGACCACGGCCAGGCCCGCGAGGGCGATGACCACGGTCAGGCCCGCGAAGACGACGGCGGAGCCGGCCGTGCCGTTCGCACGCGCGGCGGCCTCCCTCGCGCCGTATCCGTCGGCACGTTCGGATCGGTATCGGGAGACGATGAACAGGGCGTAGTCGATGCCTACGGCAATGCCCAGCATCGTCGCCAGTGCGGAGGTGTTGCTGTTGAGGTCGAACGTCGCGCTGAGAGCCTTGATGGCAGCGATGCTCACGCCGACCCCCACGACGGCGGTGAGCAGGGGGAGGCCCGCGGCGATCAGGGAACCGAAGGTCATGACCAGGATGACGGCGGCAAGGGCGAAGCCGATGGCTTCGGCGGAGGCGCTCTCCTCCGGCGCGGCCAGCGCGTCCCCCGACGCCTCGATCGTGAGTCCCCGGTCACGGCCGTCGGCAAGGGCGTCGTCGATGCCGGTGTGATCGGCGTCGGTCAGGTCGGTGCCCTTGACGGTGTAGGTGACCTGGGCGTAGGCGGTGGTGCCGTCCGCACTGACCGTCTTGGCCGCGAAGGGATCGCTGACCTGACTGACGCGCGGAGAGGAATGCTTCAGGTCCTTCAGGGTCGCCTCCACGGCAGCCCGGGGGTCAGCGCTGCTGATCTTCTGACCGTCGGGGGCGCGCAGGACGACGTCGGCACCTGCGCTGTCGGCGTTGGCCGCCGGGAACTTTTCGCCGAGGAGGTCGAAGGCGCGCTGGGCCTCCGTACCGGGCAGGGTGATGCCTGAGCCGGCAGAGCCCGTGCTGCTGGCGGCTGCGCCGCCCACGGCGCCGAGGACGACAGCTCACAAGAGAACGACCAGCCAGCGCCGTCGGAAGGCGAGCCGGCCGATCCTGTGCAGGAAAGTAGCCATGAGAGTGTGAGACTCCGTAAGGAAGGTGCTTGGTCGAGGGACAGGCGCCGTCCACACAGCGCGGTACGAGTGCGGCACGGGTACAGGGCTGCTGACTGCACGGGCGATGGCGCGGGTCCCGGATGGCTCCGGCCGTGTGCAGCCGGACCGCGGATTACTGGCCGGGCCCGGCGAGGCCTGTGGTGACCGCGGTGGTGCCGGTGATCACTATGCTGGCCCGCTCAGCCGTCCACCGGAGTCAGCCGTACGTACCGTCCTCGCGCCGGTCTGTCGGTCATTCGGCCGACACCGCAATTCGGACCGGTCCCTACGCTGGTGGGCGTGGACTGGCACCTTCCGTTGACTCCGGCTGTTAAGCGCCTCATCACCGTCTGCGGTCTGCTCGCGTTCGCCCTGACGTGGCTGGCGGACATTGTTCTGCTGACTCGCAGCCCCGATCCGTTCCACCCCGCCACCAACTGGCTGCCGATCCTGGTCACCGGTCCTGTCGCAACGCTCGCCGCCCTGGAGACACGCTTCTCGCCCCCCTTGCTGCGGCGCATCTGGGTGATCGTGGTGATGTCGCTGGCACTGAGCTGCGTCAGCATCGCCGCGCCCCAGCACGGTTCGTCCTGGGGCGCACTGGAAAGCGCCGGGTTGGCAGTTCTGGTCATCCGCACCACAGCCCAGACACCGCGCACAGCCACAGCGGCCGCCTCGGCGGCCGCCCTGATTTTCGCCGTCCTGACGCTGCCTGTGCGCAGGGGTTCATGGTCGGCAATCGTGGGGGGCGGCTACGTCCTGACCGTCGTGCTCGCCGCAGCCGTCACCCTCGGCTGTGCCATCCGCGCCCTGGAAGCCCGCCGTCGGCGGGCCATCACCGATGTCCGGCAGGCCGAGCGTCTGGCGCTCGCCCGCGACCTGCACGACCTGATCGCCCATCACATGACCGGCATCATCGTCCAGGCCCACGCCGCGACGGCCGTCTACCCCACCGCGCCCGACAAGGTCGAGCCGATCCTGCGGAACATCGCCCGGGCCGGGACACTCGACGGAACCCTCCACTCCGGCACCTGGGGGCGCAACCGACGTGCCAGATCCACGCACTCCACACCGTCCGCGGCTTCGCCGACCACGTCGATGCCCGGCTGCGCCTCCAGAATCATGCGGAAACCGGCCCGCACCAGCTCCTGCTCATCAGCAATCACTACGTCAATCCGCATATCGGCCACACGCCCGTTCCTAGCACGGCAACTACGGATGGCTGTCATTGCGGCCGGGTGCGATCGGGGAATGGCTACCCGGCATCGGTGACACCTCGCAGCGCGTACCGCGGTTGTGCACATCGATGAGGTGGCCGACCCGGTTCCGGCGGAGGCGGTCGGCTCCTGCACCCGCTTGCACGCCCGGCCCTCCACACGGCGGCGGGTGCGTGTGCGGCCGCCCTCGGCCGCGAGTACCCGGCGAGGTCCAGGTCCTCTCCCCGCAGTTGACACTCAGGGCTTCTCCGGGCGGGCGGCTGACCCGTACTGCATCCGCCGCAGCGGTCTCCCCCGGCAGGTGTACCTCGCGCCGCATGATGAGCCGCTCGATGGCCGTCTTCGAGCGAGCGGGGTCGCCGACTCCGACAGGGTCAGCCTCCGGGCCCGGGACGGACGAGCTGTCGTATCCGCGCTCGAGCACAGAGTCGCACGGCATGGGCGCCGCCGCCCCTCGTCGGCGCTGGGCTGCCCGGAGCCGGTACGGGAGGTGCCGCTACGGGAGCGGGGACCCACCCGGAGGCCAGTCAGGCAGCAGCCCCGTCACCCGGCTCAGCAGCGGCAGGTGGGAGCTCCTGCTCCATCCGGGTCGCGGCGTCCACCACGGTCGCAGCACCGGGCGGCAGGCTGGTGGTCGCCGCGGCGCCCTGCAACCGGATCCCCGGCGCCGGCGGTGCCATGACCAGCAGGGCCACCGCTGACGTCGCGCCGGTCGGCACGGGCCGACGTACGGCCGTCCGCGCCGCCCGGCCTCGAAGGCGACTCCTTCCCGGCGCGGTCCTGCGCCTGCCGAGCCAGGGCGTACGAGCCCCTTCGACCCGGTCGCCGAGTGCGGCGAGCTGCGCGGGCAGGACCGCCACGGAGCTGAGCAGCGCGAGGCCGACCACCAGGACGGTGACCTCGCCGAGATGGCCACGCAGAGGTCCGCATGCGGAGCGGAAGCCGTCCTCGATGGCCTCGAAGCCCGGCTGTCCCGCATCAGCGACCCTTGACCGCCGTCACCGAAAGTTGATCACCATTGGCGCAACCTCGGCCGGGGGCGAGCCGTACCCCATTCGCCTCGCAGTGGTTGCTGTAGCGCGGACGTGGAGGTGGGCTGTCAGAGGACGCCGAGCGACAGTCGCAGGCGCCGAGGAGGTGCGTCCCTCGCCGAACGAGCGGGGTCGGCCCTCCGTCAATCCACACGAGACTTGGAGATTCCATGACATACCGCCAGGGACAGCGCGTCGAGTACCGGGACCAGCAGAACCAGAAGCAGCAGGGCGAGATCCGCCAGACCGAGGGCAGCGGGGCGCAGACCCGCTACGCCGTCCAGAACGAGAAGACCATGCGGGAAGAGAAGATCAACGAAAGCCAGATCGAGCGAGAGCTGTCGTAACGGCCTTGTGGATGCGGCCGCCGTTGCACAGTGCAGCGGCGGCTGCTCGCTCTCGCTCAGCAGTGGCACCCCTCGATTCCCGCTGTTCGCGGCCGAACTGCGTTGGCATCGGGGGGTTTGCCGTCGCCGGGGTGGGTAGCGACCGCCTGCGCCACGGCTCGCCGGAGATGCCGGGTTTGTGTCAGCTGCCGAACCAGGCGAGGGCGGCCACCGTCATGGCGCTGACGCCGGTGTCCAGGGTGGGCTGGATGACGGGGGCGAAGGTCGGGCTGTGGTTGACCGGGATGTCCTGGGCGATGGTGCCGTTCTTGGCGGCCCGGGCGTACAGGTCGGCGTCGATGCCTCCGATGCCCCAGTAGGTGAACGGCGCGCCGAACGCTTGGGGGAGCTCGCTCATGTCCTCGCTGGCGGTCTGCAGGTCGATGGTGTGTGCGTCGTCGCCGAAGTGGGCGGCGAACGCCTCGGCGACGCGCCGGGTGGCTTCCTCGTCGTTGACGGTGGGCGGGAAGGCGGCCGTCTTCTCGATCTCGGGTGCCTTCGGCGACCCGGACGCCTCGCACTCGGTCCGGACGATGCGTTCGATCGCCTTCAGGACCTGGGTGCGCGTGGCATCGTCGTAGGTACGGACGTTGAGCTGGATGACGGCGCTGTCGGGGATGACGTTGGGGCCGCTGCCCGCGTGGATGCTGCCCACGGTGACGACGGCGGGGGTGGTGGCGGCGAGTTCCCGGGAGACGATGGTCTGCAGGCGCACGACGATCATGGCGGCCATCACCACGGGGTCGACCGCGGCCTGGGGCATGGAGGCGTGCGCCCCTCGACCGTGGACGGTGATGCGCAGGCTGTCCGCGGCCGACAGGAAGGACCCCGGACGGGTGCCGACGTAGCCGGCCGGATATGGCAGGACGTGCTGGGCGAGCACCACGTCGGGCCGGGGCGCCTTTGCTGTGAGCCCGTCGTCGATCATGGCCTGGGCACCGGCGCCGTTCTCCTCCGAGGGCTGGAAGAGCGCCACGAAGGTACCGCGCCAGGCGTCCTTGGCCTGAGCCATCAGCCGTGCGCAGCCGATCAGAGCGGTCACGTGCACATCGTGCCCGCAGGCGTGCATGACCGGCTGCTCGGTGCCGTCCGGACCGATCAGGGTCACGGTGGAGGCGTAGGGCAGACCGGTCTGCTCGCGTACCGGGAGGGCGTCCATGTCCGCGCGGGTCATGACGGTAGGTCCGTCGCCGTTGGCCAGCACACCGATCAGGCCGGTGCCGCCGATGCCGTCGACGACCTCGTAACCGAAGTCCCGCAGGGCATCGGACGCCTTCTTCGCCGTGCGGTGCTCCCGCAGGCCGAGTTCGGGATGCCTGTGCAGATCCTGGTAGAGGTCCTCGAGATCCGAGCGGATTTCGGCGAGGCCGGACAGCACGGCATGGGCACGGTCGGTCATGACGGCTCCTTGCGCGGGTGGGACTGCTCTTCTTTCCCGTTTCGGATGGCGGGATCGGTGCGGCGCCGCAGCATCGCGGCCGCCTTGGAACGGGGCTGCCAGTCCAGGCTGTTGGGCAGGTTCCAGCCGAACCGCACGGCGGTGAGCCGGAAGGCCAGGGCCAGGGCGACGCCCAGGCCGACGCCGATCCCCGGCACGCCGAGGTACACGCAGATCACCGTGACTCCGGCCACCGCAACGGCGACGGTGGCGTAGAGACCGTTACCGCCGAAGACGGCCGGCACCCGGCCGAGGACGACATCGCGCAGGGCGCCGCCGCCGACGGCGGTCACGGTGCCCAGCAGGACGGCCGGCAGCCAGCCCAGGCCGACGGCCAGCGTCTTGTTCACACCGGTGATCGCCCAGAACCCGATGACCGCGGCGTCGAGCGCGGTGAACAGCCGGCTCCAGGACTCCTCGCTGATCTTGATGAGAAAAACCACCACGGCACCGGCGACGGCGGTCGGCAGGTAGGCGTAGTCGGTCAGCGCGACAGGGGTACCGTGCTGCAGCAGCACGTCCCTGATCAGGCCTCCGCCCAAACCGGAGATGATGCCCACCACCAGGAACCCGAACAGGTCCAGGCCCGCCGTACGGGCCACGGCACCACCCAGCAGCGCGCACGAGAAGACACCGGCAAGGTCGAGATAGCGGGTCGCGACCGTGATACCGGCGGGAATCAGGGAAGCCGACATCACGCACACGCTGGACACGATGACGAGCCTAGTGACTCAGCCTCTCCGCAGCACCTGGGCCGGACACAGAGCGTGACAGCCAGTACCGACACGGGGCTCGCACGGCCTACCCGTGGCCGAGACTCGCGCCTCCGATCGACGGACGGCCGGCTCGGCACCGTCTCCTGCAGGCAGCCGCAGGCGGCCGCGGTCACACGGCTCTCGTTCGCGAGCGGGAGATGGCCCCCTGGGCCTGTGCGGTGTCGAGCTCGACACCGCACGGCGTGCCGTCGACGCGGCGGTACGGGTGCCCGAGGTACAGGTGCTGCGGACGGATCTCGTCACGCACGTACTCCAGGCTGGTGCGGTGGGCGACCGGGTCCGTGTAGCCAGGGAAGCCGTTGGCGGCCCCGTGGATCTGCTCTGCACGGCGTCACCGACGAACACCGAACCCTGGCCGTCGACGACCTGTGGGCCCGCGACACCGTGCCGGTGTTCGTGGAGCAGGACGGCGACGTCGTCGGCGTCGATTTCAACTTCAACGGATGGGGCGACAAGCAGGTACACACCAACGATGCCCGGGTGGGCCGCACCCTGCCGGCGAAGTACGACATCCCCCGCAGGCAGGCTCCTCTGGTCGCCGAGGGCGGCTCCTTCGAGACCGACGGCGAGGGCACTCTCCTCATCACCGAGAGCTCGATCGTCAACGACAACCGCAACCGCGGAAAGAGCCGGGACCAGATCGAGGCCGAGCTCGAGCGGACCCTGGGCATCAAGAAGGTGATCTGGCTGGCCGGCGTGCGCGGCCAGGACATCACCGACGCTCACGTGGACAGCCTCGTGCGGTTCACCGAGCCCGGCGTGGTGGTGCTGGACAAGGCACACCCCGACACGCCCGCCGACTCCTGGTCGCGCGCGGCCGACCAGGCGAAGGCCGTGCTCAGCAAGGCGACCGACGCCAGGGGCCGGCCCTTCGAGATCGTCGACCTGCCGCAGCCCGACCTGTACGAGATCACCGGTGAGGGCGACGACTTCGTGTCGACGTACGCCCACCGCGGACGTGCCCGTCACCTTGAAGTCGGGGTCGAACAGGGATTGCCGCTGAATCCCGGGAAGCGATCAACAACGTGGCTCAGGTAACCACGGGGAAAACATCACACGGTGGTATCTCCGGTCACCAGGACCGGAGATACCACCGTGTTCATTTTCAGGGCAGGAATTCGTAGAACGGGCGGTCAGGCGCGAAGTTGCGAGAACACAACGTCACGTCTCTACCCTTGAGATAAGCCAGCAACCACTCGCTGAACGTCATCTCGTAGAGAGTCCATGCCGGACTGTCCATCTCCTGAACCAGGACGCGCCAGGGCGACGAGGGTTCATCAGGAACGCGGAGGAAAACCATCTCCCCCGTCGTGGCCGTCGCCACCGGCATCAACTCACCGGGGGCCGCCCCTGCCGGACTGGGCAGGAACTCGGCCATGTCCTCCTCGCGCCAGAACTCGAGATCCAGCCTGATGTCCTTTCCCAGGCTGTGCAGAAGATGGCCGGCGGGGTGTTTCAGATACAACTGCCCGTTGATCGAGATCGAACCGTAGGCGTCCACGATCTCGCGGAAGTCCGCAGGGAATTCGATGCCGAGTTCCTGCTCCAGTTCGGTCCATGGTGCCGGATCCGACCAGTTGAACCGGGGTTCACCCAACAGGGCCTGTATCTCTGAGAGCGTTGCCACGACTAGGCCCCTTCTAGCACGTCGAGCCGATGCCGGTCGGGGAGTTGATCGCAGTGCACGAGAAATTGTCCACGATATCCCCCTGAGGTCCGTATGCAGTCATTCCCACCTGAACGAGCGTAGGAACAGCCGAATGCGGGTCACCGTAGATGGGAACGACCGACATGAACAGTTTGTTGTCCCCAGTCAAATGCTTCCACCCGAAGGATTCAACCTTGCTGGCCATCCTTGCATTCGCCCTGCCATGCAAAGCAACCAGATTTCGGACATCCTGCCCAGTTCCCTTGCCCCAGTAACCTATCAGGTGGCCGGCTTGCGGGTTCCCGCCTCCTGCCGCGATTTCTCCCATTCCGTCCGGCTGGACGGACGGTTCGCATTCGGAGCACTTGGGCAGACCGCCCGCCCCTGTGCGCGACCTGCGGTCGGCCTTGGTGAGGAACGCCCAGGCACCGGTCGCCCTGCAGCCCTTGTTCCCCTGGTGATCCGTGTACTCCTCAAGGCCGCCGTAGACCCGTCCTCCGTCGATCAGAGGCAGCGTGTTGCACGTGGGGTTGTTGGTGTCGGTGGTCCGCGGCGCGGGCCTGGGCTGGGGGCCCGGCGACGGCTGGGGGGTGGGACCCGGACGCGGTTCGTCGGACGAGTCGCTGGAACCGGCATCGTCCGCTGACGGCATCAGCATGCTGCCCAGGGCCGCCCCCGCGTCCGCCAGATTCTGCTGGCCCTGCGGAGTCGACGCGTAAGCGGCGGTACCCAAGAGTGCCGCCGCCGCCCAGTAGATGGCCGGGATCGCGAAGAGGAAGTGGCCGTCGAGCTCGACGAGGCTGGTGGGGTTTCCGCCGCCGAAGGCGTAACGGTTGCTGGTGTACGGGTCCGCGCCCAGGCTCATGTCGGCGAGGGCGCCGTTGTACATGTCCCGGGTGGTGAAGCGGTTGAGGCCCGGGTTGTAGTCGCGGAAGCCCATGTCGTACGTGCCGGACTGGGCGTCCCAGCGCTTGGCGTTGAAGCGGTAGGGGTTGTACTCCTCCTTGTCCGGCTGGCCGGCTTCGGGCTTGTCGATGCCGGTGAACTCGGTGGCGTCGTTGTTGCCGTAGGCGGTGTAGCCGTAGGTGGCCTTGGTGTCGCCGTTCTTGTCGGTCAGGGTCTCGACGTCGGTGTGGCTGTTGTAGCCGTAGTAGCCGTCCTCGGTCGAGCCGTCGGTGTTGTGCTTGCTCTGCGACAGTCGCTCGCCCCACGGGCTGTACTGGAACGACTTGGTCAGCGCGCCGGCGACCTTCTCGTCGAGGACCTCGCCGGACAGACCCAGGTACTCGAAGTCGGTCGTCTTGCCGTCCGCCGTCTTCGACGCGGTGCGGTCCAGCGGGTCGAAGGTGTACGTCGTCGACTTCATCGCGCCGCCGGCGTCCATCTTCTGGGACTCCACGACGTGGTCGAAGCCGTCGTAGACGCTCCGCTCGATGACCTTGCCGCCGGAGATGACCGACTGCTGACGCCCGAAGGGGTCATAGGCGTAGTTGGCGCCGACGCCCGACGTCGTCGCGGTCAGCAGCCTGTTGCGGTCATAGCGGAACGTGGTGCTCGTTCCCTTGACGGTCTGACTGATGACGTTGGCGTTGTCGTCGTGGACGTACGTCTCCGTGCCGGCGCCGTTGCCCGTCTTGACCGACTTGGTGAGCCGGTCGGCCGGGTCGTAGGTGAGGTCGGTCGTGGAGTCGAGGTACGCCGCGCGGTTGTCGGCGTTCATCTTCTTCGCGACGTCCTGCGCCTTGTTGCCGTTGGCGTCGTAGGCGTAGGTGTGGGAGGCGACCAGCGTGGTGCCGTCCGCCTTCTTCTCCGCTGTCGACTTCAGCGCACCGTCGAGGAAGTAGGTGTAGTCGACGGTGTTGCCGTTGGCCTTGGTCTCCTTCAGCTTCTGGGCGCGGTCCGTGTACGTGTACGACGTGACCTTGGGGGCGCTGTCCGTCGCGGACTTGCCGACGGACACCGTCTTGACCTTTTCCCGCAGGTCGTAGGTGTACTTGGAGAACTGGCTGGGATGGGTGACCGTCTCCGACTGCCCGTTGGCGTCGTAGGTGTACGACGTCGCCTTCTTCGCCGCGCCGGACAGCGACTCCGTCACCTTCTGGACCTGGTTGAGGCCGGTGTAGGCGATGGCGTAGGCGTCGACCTTCGCCCCGGACGACGTGTCGTCGATCGACGTCAGGTTGCCGTTGACGTCGTAGGCGTAGTTGAAGGTCCGCTTCTCGTTGTCGGTCTCCGCGGAATTGTCACGGACCAGCTTGACACCGTCCGCGACCACGACGCCGGCGCTGTTCTGATCCAGCTTCAGCTTGGTGTCCTCGCCCTGCTTGAGGGCGTAGTTGCCGAGGCTGACCCAGGTGCCGGTAGCGGCATTCTGGTCCTTGGTGACCGCCGCTTCGGTGGTCGTGCCATGGACAAGCGTGTACTTCGCGGTCGTGGCGGCCCCGGTCACCTTCGGGTACTTCACGTACGCGGTGTACGTGCCGTCCTTGGGGATGTCGAGCGTCCACGTGAAGGCGTCCGTGCCCGTGCCGGCCGCGTGGGTGCGGTGGTCGTAGCCCTGCTGCCCGGTGATGTCCCCGGTGGCCCAGGTGCCCGTGGAGGAGGTGTGCTGGGTGTCGGAGTTGTCCACCAGGACCACCGACTTGCCCACCGGAACACCGTCGTCGGAACGGGACTTGACCTTTCCGTCGGGGTAGAACGACCACGTCATCGTGCGGTTGGAGGAGCCGCCCGCCGACGTCAGCGTCCTGGCCGTCTGCTGGCCCAGGTCGTTGTAGTCGTAGGTGACGGCGATGTCCCACGGGTCCGTGGAGCTCTTCGTCCAGCCGTTGTCGAAGTACTCGAAGGCGGTGTCGTTGCGGACCGTCTGCCCCTCCGAGGGCGGCATCGAGGTCTTCGCGACCCGGCCCACGGCGTCGTACACGGTCTCGGTGTAGACGTTGGGGTCGTTGTGGCGGGTGTCCGCCGGGTCGTACGGCTGGTACTGGCGCTTGGGCCGGTTCAGGGCGTCGTACTCGGTACGGACGGTGAACGCCGTGGTCGTGCCCGCCTCGACCGCTCGCGGGGTGATCACCTTGGTGGTGTTGCCGACCTGGTCGTACTCGTACCGGGTCGTGCGGTAGGTGATCGGCGAGGTGCCGCTGCGCGGGACCTTGACCTCGGTCTGCTTGCCGCGCTCGTCGTAGCTGACGAGCGTGGTGTTGTTCTCGGCGTCCGTCGTGGAGACGACCAGGGAGTCCTTGTCGTAGGCCTTCTTGGTGGTCTTGCCGGCGGCGTCCGTGACCGTGGTGGACCGGTGGTTCAGGTCGTAGGCGGTCAGGGTGCTGTAGTCGGCCGTGTCGGCCGTGGCGTTCTTCTTCGGGTCGACGACCTTGGTGGTGTTGCCGACGTCGTCGTACTCGTAGCTGACCTTGTCCCCGTTCGCGTTGACGACGGAGGTGAGCTGGTAGATCTCGTTGTAGTGGTTGGTCGTGACGAAGTCCGTCGCGTCCGCCGTGGTCAGCGTGCCCTTCGGCTCGGTCGTCGTCTTGAGGTTGCCGACCTTGTCGTAGGTGTACGTCGTCTTCCGCTCGTCCGACGTCGTGGTGTACTTCGGCGCGGTCGCCGAGGTCATCTGGTCGGCCGCGTCGTACACCGCGGTGGACACCGCGCCGTTGGGTGCCGTCGACGTGGTGACGTTGTCGTTGGCGTCGTACACGGGTGCCGGAGCGCTGATCAGGTCACCTGTGGCCTGGTCCTTGGGCTCGGTCTTGACCAGCGGACGACCGAAGGTGTCGTACGTCTGAGTGACCTTCTTGCCCAGCGCGTCGGTGACCTCGGTGACCTGGCCTCGCTCGTCGTAGACGAACGTCGACGACTTGTTCAGCGCATCCGTCATCGTCCTCGGGAAGCCCGTGGGACCGAAGTCGCTGTTCGTGTCCGCGTTGCCGTTGGCGTCGGTCGCCCTGGTCAGCTGGCCGTAGGAGTCGTACTCGTACGACGTGGTGTAGTCACCCGCCGTCGTGGTGGCGACACCCTTGGGGTCGGTGACCGTCTTCAGGTTGCCGAAGGTGTCGTAGCCGAACTGCCACTTCCGGCCCTCGGGAGAGGTCTTGGTGAAGAGATCGGCCGAGTAGCCGTCGGCACGGGTCTGGTACACGTACCGGGCAGAGTTGGCCGGGTAGGTGCCGGGGGCGCAGTCCGAAGCGGTCGGCACACCCGCCTTGTTGTTCTCCGCGTCGCGCTTCCAGAGCGGGTAACCCGTCTTCTGGTCGTAGCAGTACGCGGTCTTGGCGCCGTTGCCCTCCTCCATGTACGTGACGTTGTTGTCCGCGTCCCACGACAGCTTCATCGTCTGCGACTTGGCGTTCGTCGTCTGGACGGCGCGGCCGAAGTCGTCGGTGACGTAGTCGGTGGCACGCGACTCGGCGTCGGTGACCTCGGTGTCGGTGAACTTGGCGTTGCCGGCGTTCACCGCGTACGAGAAGCCCGTGGCGCCCTGGAGACGGTCGGTGATCGTCTTGGTCCACCAGTGGTACTTCGGATCGTCGCCGGTCTGCGGGGCGTAGTACGCCATGGTGGTGGCGTTGCCGCGCGGGTCGGTGGCCTTGACGAGCTTGACGTTCTTGTTGCCCTGGGTGGCGTCGTACTCGAAGCCGAAGACCTTCGGCTGGGTGGACCCGGCGCCGTCGGTGAGCTTGGTGAGCAGGCCCTTGTCGGAGTACTCGAAGGTGAGCTTGCGGCCGGAGACGTCGGTCATCGACTTGATGTGGTCGATGATCTTCGGGTTGTTGCCGTCGGCCTTGGAGTAGTACTCGACGGTCAGCGACTGCCGGCCGGTCGGGTCGGTGATGTACTTGAGGAACTTCGTCGGCTTGTTGTTGGACTTGCGTTCCTCGTACGTGTACGTCTGCGTGTTGCCGTTCTTGTCGACCAGCGACGTCATGTAGCCGTCGCAGCCGAACAGGAACCGGGTGCCGTCCGGACGGGTCATCGTCCAGGCGTCGGGGATCGGGTCCTTCAGCGGCGTGCAGTCCAGACCGGGCTTGGCCGTCAGCTTGTAGTGGACGCCCGCCGGGGCCTTCCAGGAGCCGTCGGGCTGCTCCCGGAAGACGTGGGTCGTGCCGTCGCCGTCCGGGAGCCTGATCTCGGTCGGGTGCGGCTTGGGGTGGAACTCCAGCGGTGCGCCGAGCCGGATCGGGCCGGCGGCCTGGAAGGACCAGCCGGGGCCGGAGACGGTGTCGGAGGTGTCGAGGCTGTTGTAAGCGAACCGGGCGAACGTGGTGACACCGCGGCCGGGGTTCGTGAAGGCGTTGTACTGCCACACGCTGTTGCCGGACGCCGTGTTGTTCATGACGGTCGAGCCGGCGCCGGTGTTCTTGCCCGTGTAGGAGTAGAACTTCTCCATGCCGAGCTGGTTGGAGGTCGGGTCCTCCACCGCCACGTTCTGCTTCAGACCGGGGATGCCCGCGGTGCCCGAGGTCCAGGTGCCGGTCGTCTTGTTGTACACGTCCCACGTCAGGACGTAGTCGGTGCGCTTGTTGCCGTTGTCCGAGTTGATCGGCGTCTTCACCTGCGCCTGCAGGCTGACGGAGCCACCGGGCACAACGCTGGACGGCAGCGCCGTCTGAACCTGGTTCCCGCCGCCTGTGACGTCCGTACCGTCCGGCAGGGCCCACTTGTAGGTGAGGACCTGGTCGGCCGCGTTCCAGGTGGAGGCGGTGGTGTTGGTGAGGGTGAAGTCGACCGTGTAGTCGGTGTTCGGGGTCATGCGGGCAGGGGTCTGCGGCGCGTAGTACGTCGACTCGGTGGTGGAGTCGATGTACGTGACCACGATCTTCGGGTGGAGCCGCGGCTCGGCGCCCTCGGAGGACAGGAACAGGGTGCGCTCCTGTGAGGCGGCCTCGTCGGCCATCTTGAGGACCACGCCCTGCTGGGAGGACGGGGTGGTCACCCAGGACTGGGCGAGCGAGGTGACGTTCCAGTCGTGCCGGGCCGGGTCGTTGGTCTTCGCCCCGGTGTCGGCCGTCACAGCGCCGAAGTCACCACCCGGGGTGGTCCAGTTGGTGCTCGCGTCTGCCTTGACCCAGGTAGCGGTGGCCTCGTCGAAGTCCCGCGTCAGCGGACGCAGTTCGTAGATCGCGCCGGTGGTGTCCTGGGCTGTCTGCGTGCTCCACAGCCGCACGTTCGCGTCCAGCACCCGGGCCGTGGCGGGGATGCCGAGGGCCGGGAACTTCAGCAGGGCGCGGGTGTCGCCGTAGGTCGCGGAGTTGTTGCCGACCGACAGCCAGTTCTTCGGGCCGCCTTCGTCGATCGTGTCGTGCGTGAGCGTGGTGCGGGCCGAGGACAGGGTGGTGTCCTGCGACGCGGCGAACACCTTCGTCGTACGGCCCGCCTTCGGCAGCCGTGCCAGCTGCGTCGGAGCACCGACGACCTGTCCGTCCTTCGTCTTGACCGCGACCATGTAGTAGTACGCGCGGCCGAACGGATCGGGGTCGTCCGCCTTCGTCGGCACGCCCGTGGTGTCCGTGAACGTCGTCACCGTGGACGCGACGGGCGAGACGAGCGTGGCGGCGGAAGGAGTGAAGGTCTGGTTGATGGAGCGGTGGACCTGGTATTCGACGATGTCGTCGCCGGTGTTGATCGGGTCCTGGTCCTGGTACGCGGACCAGCTCAGCTCCGCGCCCGTGTCGTGGATCGTGGTCGGGGCCGCGAGGTCCACACCCTGCCGGCCGAAGGTCAGAACCAGCTTGGGATAGTTGGCGGTCTCGCCGCCGTACCCGAACTCGCTGCCCTCGTAGCGCGGACCGCCCTTGGGGCCGGTCGCGGACTCGTCGCCGGCCTTGATCACGAAGCCGTTGTTGGCGTTCGTGCCGTCGATCCAGGACTGGACGGTCTTGGTCACGGGGAAGGTGTGCCAGGTGTTCAGCTCGCCCGGCTGCTTGGTGACCACGCCGCCCTTGGTGAAGCGGACCGCGTCCGCGATCACCGACGTGGTCGTCGACGCCGGGCCGTCACCGAGGACGACCTTGCCCAGGGTGCCCGCCTTGAACGGGTGGGAACCCAGCGTCTTCCACACGCCCGCCGCACCGGCCTGCTGGTCGACCGTGTACGCCTTGCTGCCTCCGTCGTACGTGACGGTGTACGGCGTGCTCGTGGCGCGGTCCGAGGCCGGGACGTAGTGCGTCTCGACCTGATAGGTGCCGTCCTCCGGGAGGCTCGGCTGCCAGGTGTACGTGTCACCCGCGACCGAGTCCTTGTTGTACAGGTAGTCCTGGTTGACCGCGTACTGCGTGTACGCGGTGTTCCCCGAAGCCGGCCAGGCGCCGACGGCGGCCGTCCGTCCGGCGTCGCCGTCGTCCACCACGACCGCCGTGCCCGAGAGCTCGCCGGTGATCGTGTTGGCGCTGTTCCAGGTGGCCTGCTCCTCGGTCCACGCCTGCGTGGCGCGGTGCGCCTCCAGCTGGACCTCGGTGTCACCCGTGGTGTGCGTCTGGTCGTAGTACAGCTTCAGATCGGCCGTGTCCAGCTTGGTGCCGGCCGGGACGCCCGTCAGCGGGAACCGCAGCAGAGCGCGGGAGGCGCCGGTGCTGGTGTTGCCGACCGACAACCGCCAGTTGTCGTTGTAGTTCGTCCCCGGACCGTCCGAGGAGATCATCACGTCCTGCGCCGTCGTCGGCGTCGGAGCGATCGAGATCGTCGGATCGACCGCGACCGGGTACTGCCGTTCCGGCGAGGCCAGCCACTTCGCATCCGGCGTGACCGTCAGCTTCCAGCCCTTGCCGGCCCGGGTCAGCTTCTGGGTGACCTGCTTGCTGTACGCGAACCCGTACGGCGACGCGGCGTCCTTCTTCGCGTCCGTCATGAACGCAGCCGGGATCACCAGGACCGGATTCGCGGCCTCGCCGTAGAAGGAGACCGAGCCGTCCTTGCCCGCCTTCGGCGTCAGTCCGCCCGCATCCAGCGTGAACGTGAACGACACCGGACCGTCCGGCCGCTCGGCCAGGACGATGTTCTCCTTCACCCGGCCCGGACCGACCTGGTACGACAGATCGGCACCACGGACCGCGTCCTTGTACGTGACCGTGTCGCCCTTGGCGACCGGTGCGAGCCTGCCCGCGCCCTGAAGCCCCAGGGTCACCGCGTGCCCGTCACCGGACTCGAAGCGGAGCAGCCTGTCGGCGTCCGACCCGAACCAACTACTGGCAGTATTCTTCGTGTTGGCGAAGGAGAAGCCCTTGACGTCGGTCGGGGTGACCGTCGGGTCGATGTCCTTCCACGACTTCCCCGCCCGATACCCGGTCGGCACCGCCGACACCTCGGCCTGCACCCGGCCGTCGGACAACTTCCAGTACCGGGCGTTCGCCGTGCGACTGCCCGTCAGTTCCGCAATGCGCTTCGCCTTGCCGGCCGCCTTGCCCTGCGGCAGCTTCTCCCGGCTCGGCAGCACCGGAGTCCCACCGGTCTGCGGCGACTCGGGCCTGTCCGACTCGCCCTCGTCTTCCGAGAACCAGCCCGCGAAGGCGTCGACAATACCCTCGCCACCGCCACTCGAAACCGGTGCCGCATAAGCGACTTGTGGAAGCATGGTCCCGGCGACCGCCGAAACCACGAGGCAGGCTATCGCCCGCCCGTATCTCACTTTCACGCCATTCCCTTCTTCGGCACCCGTCCCGCACCAGGCGAAAAGGGCGCACCGACGCGCCGGCGCGGGCATTCCGTCGCCGGTCGCGGTGGACCTGACCTCGACCGGAGCACCTCAAGGCATGCCAAACCAGGCCACCTTCCGCATACGGGAAAGCGACCTCGCCAGAGGTGTGCCAATCGCGGCGGGGGGATTGTTCAACACGGAGTTGATGCCACGTCAACCCAAAAGGCATTCAGGGCATTTCGCTGACCGGATCGATGTCGTTTGAGGTCGCCTTGCCCGACTTCTCCGCCGCCTGGCATCCGTCGAATCCGATGGTGTATAACCCAGGCGAATTCACACTCGACAGAAAGCGCGGCCATGCCGACGACCGAAGAACCGGCAGGACCGGAGGAGTCCGAAACTCCGGACACCACAGAGGTTTCCGAGACCCCGGACGCCCGACGTATCGACCGCGGCGGCATCGCCATCGCGGCGGCTCTGCTGCTCGCGTGCGGCGCGTTCGTCACCTACGGAGTCCTCGACTCCGAGGACAAGGCGACGGACAAGCAGGCCGCCACGACGCCCACCGCCGCGGTGACCTACGAGGTACTAGGCAAGGGCTCGGCCGACATCTCCTACCGCGGGACCGACGGCGACAAGGCGCACGTCGCCACGAACGTCGGCCTGCCGTGGAGGAAGACCGTGAGCGTTCCGCTCGGCGCCTCCCCGATCGTCGACGTCACCCTCGGCGAAAAGGGCGGCACGGCCAGCTGCACCCTGACCGTACGCGGCAAGCACGTCCAACGCGCCACTGCTACCGGGGCCTTCGGCCGGACCACGTGCAGCAGTGAACTCCCCACCCCCGAAGCGTCCGCAGCCGCTGAAGGAGCTCAGTGACCCCGCACCTCTTCGACCCCGCCATGGGGCTGATCACGGGCACGGTCTCCACGGAAGAGAAGACGCGGCTCGGCGCACAGGCCTCGGCCTCAGACGGGGACTAGTCTCAGGCGGAAATTATGCGCGCACTGGACGCCGACCTCGGTCAGCAGCCCGTCACGCTCCCCCCTCAGAAGTACGGCAAGCTGTTTCTCCAGCAGGCAGGGAGACAGCGGTACCGTCAGCCGAGGCTGAGCGACCGCCAGAAAACCGGCAGCCGACCACGAGCATCGAACTCGGTACCACTCAAGAGGCAATTGTGGTGCCGTCCGACCCACGGTGCGGGCAGCAGGAAACACAGCCCGCCGACTCAGATGACCACGCCATCGCCATCGCCTTCGTGACAGGAACATCGAGCGTCACATGAGCGTCAAGAATCCGCGGCATCACCCTGGTGCCGTGACCGGTACGGTCGCTGGTTCACCCTGAGCATGCAGGTCAGGACATCTCCACAATGAGGCTGTCCACTCGACCCGTTGCCTGCTCGGAAACAGGTCAAGCAGCCCACCGTCCGCCGCGAAACCGCAGGTCAGGAGCCTTTGGCGGTCGGCTCGAGAATAGCCACGCACTCCACGTGATGCGTCATCGGGAACACGTAGAGCCAAAAGCAGGTTAAAGAAAACTGCAGGCCAGAGACGCATTGGATGCAAAGCGAACTCAAGATCAACGTGCGCTACGGGCGCTACGCGCGACCTCTCGACGCACGCCTACAGCCCCTCGACGGTCTGGAGCCCTCCACCAAGCGGGGCGAGCTCATCAGCGTGACCTCTTCCGAAATCGGGGTGGCCGCGCGAGCAGCGTACCTTCATCGTTTCACGGCGAAGGCCTGCCAAGACTGCGCAAGCGACCGCGAGGTCGACAAGTCACTCACCGCCACTAGCGACGCCGACCTTTCAGTGATCACCTCGGCAGCCGTGCTCGCCGAGGTTATCCACCCCCACGTCGATGCCGCCGCGATAAGCGGACACTCTCACGACTGCTGTTAGAGCCCGCAGTTGGGCCCTTGCCCAGCCGGGCGGTCACGATCCTCACGCGAGATCGGACAACAGCAGATCCAGTTCCCTCTCCTCCTCGACACGAACACCTAGTTCGGCGATGGCCGCAGCGAGTGCGGGCTCCCAGGGGGTCTGAGTCGGGGTGCTGACGAGCGGTGACAGTGGGGGTGAGGCGCAGCGGAGCACGGCGGCGCGGTAGTCCGCGGCCGTGTAACGCCAGGGCCGCCACGGGACGCGGCGGCGAAGGACGCCGGCGATCCGGAGCCCGCCCCAGTCGAAGTCCCCGTGGTAGTACAGGGTCGCTCCGTGGTCGTGCAGCCCCCGGAGCAATGTGAGGGCGGCGGCGGAAGGCTGGCCTTGGAGGCAGACCAGGGGCGGGCAGGCAGGACCGAGCACGTCGGCCGCCGCCGCGAGGACGGTCGGATTCTCGCAAATCCGCACCATGGGAGCGGCGATGGCCGGAGGCTTGCGGGTGAGCTGGCGAAGGGTGAGCACGCAGGGTTCGCCGTCTTCGGCCAGGCGGTCCAGGGCTGGGGTGCCGCGCAGGTTCAGGGTCAGGACCGTCGAGGACAGCTCGTCCCGCAACAGTCCCACCGAGGCCCAGGCCTCGCGTCGCCATTCGGCGCCCTGGCCATCGTGCAACCCGGTCAACGCACGAGCTCCGGACAGGGTAATGGTGGCCAGCGGTGTGCCGTCGTCAAGGGCGTGAGCCCAGCCGAGGACCTGGGCGGCGAAGGCAGGTAGCGAGACGACCGGGACGGCGGGGAGCGCGCGCAGGGCGGTGCACACCCCGGTGAGCAGGCCGAACGTGACGTCTGGAGTGCGCCCCAGGCGCCGCGCCAGGCCGTCGGCGCGTATCCGGGCCGCCCACTCCGCAAGCGCAGGGACCGTAGCGACAAGTTCGTCGAGCGGCGTGTGCGCCCGCTCCCAGGCGTCCTCCTCCTCTTGGCGGGCCTGGACGAGCGATGTGACAGGCCCGGTGAGCGCCTCGACCGCGGCGGCGAGGCCATTCGGGCTTGCGCCCGAACGGCGGAGTACGGCATCGACCGCTTCCAGCCGTACGGTCAGAGACCTGCCACCACCGGGGGACCGGGCGAGAAGTCGTTCAGCCGCCGTCCGCTGGGCCGGAGTGGGATCGGGCAGGGACACGGAACCAGTCAGGGGCTGCCCGGCCACCAGTCGACGGCGCGCTCGTTCGACGAGCCAGGAGAGGTCCGGTGTGCCGAGCAGCCGGGCGAGCCGCGGGCTGTCGACTGCTTCGGTGCCGGGCTCAGGCCCGTGGGTCAGTTCCACAGCGGCTCGGGCTCCTCTACGCCGGGCGCGTCCTGGGGCGCGTGCCGTACGGGGTCGTCGCGGCGCTGCCGTCGCGTGCCGTCCCACTCCCAGCGGGTGACAAGGACCGCCGCCACCTCGTCGATCCGGGACAGCTGGGCAATGGCGATGCCGGGCACCTGCGGGTAGCAGGCCCACTCCCGTTCGCTGGTCATGACCACATCGAGGTCGAAGGCGCTCAGCAGGCCGAGGCACTTGGCGCGGGAGTCGTCGTCCACGCCGGCGAACGCCTCGTCGAGGGTGACCAGACGGGGCGCGTGCGGGCTGCCCGCGCTGGCGTAGTGCGAGGAGGCTGCGGCGAACAGCGGTACGGACACGGCGAGGACGCGTTCTCCGCCGGAGGCGGGGCCGGTGGCCGGGACCCAGCGCCCGTGCTGGTGGCGTTCGACGCCGAATTCGTGCCAGGAGCGGTAGTCGAGCGCGGCGGTGAGGTGCTCGAGCCGGCTGCCCGAGCCCTCGTCGGACTGCTGGCGGGCGATCTGGGCCTGGAGGAACTCGCCCACCGCCGCGCGGTCCTCCGAAGTCCAGGCGTCCGCCGACTGGCGCAGCCGCTCGCGGGCCTGGGCCAGTCCGGACGGGGCCTTGCGTGAGGCCCGCCACACCAGCCGGAGTCTCATGCCGGTGGAGGTGGGACGGTCCTCCAGTTCGGTGTTCATGTCCCGCACCTGCCGTTCGGAGGCACCGATGAGTTCCTGAAGGGTGCCGGCGACCTCGGCGATCAGGTGGGTCTCGAGGATCTCGCGTTCGTGTGCGGACAGGATGCGGGTGAGCTCTCCGACCTCTGTGGCGAGCGCGTCGGCGAGTTCGGGTACGGCACGCTCGCGCCCCTGGTAGACGATGTCGACGACCATGCCGTCCTCCACCATGCGGGCGGACGCGCTGTGCCCGTGCCGGGACAGGGTGTCCTGCAGGGTCTTGAGCTCCTCGCCGAGTCGGCGCTGGACGCGTTCCCAGGCGGCGTCCGTGTCGTCGACGGACGACAGGCCGGAGTCGATGGCGCGGGCGAACGCGATGGCCGGGGTCGCAGCCCAGTGGCCGTCGTCCGAGGCGGGGACGGTGGCCTCGGGCAGCGCAACCGCGACCAGGCCAGTGGCCGTGAAGCGCTGAAGCGCGGCGATGGCCTCCGCACGTGCGTCGACGGCTTCGGCGAGGTCCTTCTCCAGCTGCTCGATCCGCCCCTCGGCCCGGCTCGCCTCCCGGTCCGCCTGGGCGTGACGCTGTCGGGCGTTCTTCTGGTCGGTCTCGCAGATCCGCTGTGCCTCGGCGGTCTCGGCGAGGCGCCGTTGGAGTTCGGCGACGGCGGCGCCGACGGTGGAGCGCAGGGTCCGGTGCCGCTCGTCGGCCGCCGCTGCCTCGCGCGCCGACTCTTCGGCCCGCTGGGCAAGGTCGATGACCCGCTGCTCCGCCTCGGCCGCCTCGGCACGCTCGTCGTCCGCCTGCCGTGCGGCCTCCCGTTGTTCGCGCAGCGCGGGCCACAGAGCCGCCAGCGCGGTGGCGAGGGAGCCGAGGGCGTGGCGCACAGCGGTGAGTCCGGCCCGGTCGGCGGGCAGCCCCAGATCGGCGGCGGCCTCGGCGAGTTCGGCGGCGGCTCGCTCGGCGTGCTCGGCCGCCTCGGTGACCTCGGCGGCACGCCCTTCATACCGGGCACGGGCCTTGCGTACTGTCCCGGCGGCGGCGCTCACGAGCGCATGTGCCTTGGTGAGCGACGACTCGTCGGGGACGTCGGCGAGCTCGGCGTCGAGCCTGCGCCGACGTGCCGCGATCGCCTCGGACCGAGCCGCGAGATTCTCCGACTCTTCGCGCAGGGAGGCGAGTTCGATGCCGAGCATGGCAACGCGGGCCCGGCGCGCCGCCTCGCGCGCGCCCTCGCCGATGTACGTGGCGGCGGGCTTGGCCCACGTACCGGTGAGTGCGCCGACCCGGAAGCGCCCGTCGGGTGCCACCCATGTCGCGGCTTCTCCCCCGCCGTCGAAGCCGATGACGGCGAGCAGTCGGGTCACCGTCACCTCGTCCACGGCGGCGGCCTGTCGATCGCCGTGGTCCACGGCCGGGCACAGCACGTCGGCCAACGAGGGGCCGCTCACCGGTCCGTTCGACGGGGAAAGCAGGATGTCGTGCCCGTCCACCGCGAGCGCGGAGCCGTCGGGCAGCACCCAGGCGTCAAGGAGGCCGGAGGCTTCGAGCGCCGCTTCGAGCCCGGCACGGTCCGCTTCGGGCAGTTCGTCACGGAAGTCGACCAGGCGCCAGAGCGGCGCGCCCGGCAACGTTTCGCGCAGGCCGGGGGTGCGCGTCGCCGGGGGCTGGGGCTCGCGTCCGGCGCCGGCTTCCAGTGCGGCGAGCTCCCGACGGGCATCGGCGGTGCGCTCTGCCAGCTCCGTGGTCTCGCGGGCGGCTTCGGCCGCCTGGTCGGCGAGGGCCGCCGAGCGGGCAGCGTGCGCCCGGGTGGCACGAACCCGCGCCGGGTAGGGACCGTCGAGGTGACGGGTCCACTCCTGGAGGTCGTCCAGGAGGCCCGTCTCGTCGGAGTAGGCCAGCTCCTTCCAGGCGCGGGCGCGCTCGCGTACGTCGTCCAGGAGGGCCCGGCCTGCCCGCGCAGCGTTCTCCTCCGCCTCGCCGTGCGTCTCGGCGGCCAGCGTGAGGTCGGTCTCCGCCTCGTCGAGACGGCCCGACGTCCGGCGGTGCGAGTCGGCGGCCCGCTCGGACGCTTCGAGGCGGTCCTCGACGTGGGCGAGCGCCCGCTGGGCGCGGGCCACGGCGTCCTCGACGGCGCGCTGCGATGCGGGCTCGGGCAGCGGGTCGTCCGCCGGCAGGGCGACGTGCGCGGCGGCTGCCTGCTCCCGCGTGTGGGCGTAGGCATCCTCGGCCCGGCCCCGCGCGGCACGCAACCGGTTGTCCGCGCTGCCGAGCCGCCCGAGCGCCTTGGTGTGGAGGGCGCCCGCCTTCTCCCGGTCTTCCCGCGCCGTGTCCGCCGCCTGCGCCGTTCGCGTCACGGCCTGCGCGGCATGCTCCAAGTCCCGGGCGTCGCGCATCGCGGGCGCCTCGCGCAGCGCTTTCTCCTGAGCCCACAGACGCTCCCCGGTCTCGGCGAGAGAGCCGATCTCCTCTTCGGCCGCCGCTCGCTTCTCCTCGGCGCGGGTTCGACGCTCCTGGTCCTCGGCCAGATCTCGCTGCACGCGCTCGTAGCGGGAGTGCTCGGCGCGCGGGAGCCGGGCGCGGCGCCGGGTGGCGATCCGGGCGTACCGCCGGTAGTACTCGAGGAAGGCGGAGGCGGCCCGCTCGGCGGCGGACGCGGCGGCCAGCTCGTCCTTCTCCTCGTCCAGGGACCGGAACGCCTCGGCCACGTCGGCGATGACGGCCTGGTCCACGGGCGGCAGCGCCTCGGTGAGAGCGCGGGAGAGAGCGGCTTCGTTGGGCCGCTTGGAGAGCTGGGGCTGGCGCAGTTGGATGAGCAGGTCGACCAGGGCGGCGTACCGCTGCTCGCCGAGGCCGAAGAGTGCTTCGTCGACCGCTCTGCGGTATACCTTGGCCTGGTCGTACACCATGCCGTGCCCGGCGACGGCCTCCGCGAGGCGGTCCCGGGACAGGGCCGTGCCGGTGGCGTCGAGCAGCCGGAAGGTCTCCTCCGTGCGTTCGGTGGCCCCGTGGTCGACGCGCTGGCGGGTGACGGCGTACCAGTGCCGGGCGATGCCCCGCCCGCTGACGGCTTTGAGCCCGCACAGCAGCGTACGGAAGTGCTGCTCGCCGGTCGTGTCGTCGAGCCTGCCGAACTCGATCCAGGTGTAGCCGAGCCGTTCGGAATGCGGGTGCTCGCCGCCGAGGAGCAGGTTCCACTCCATCCGCTTGCCCGGGTCGCCGTCGGGTTCGACACGACGCGGGGTGAGGTCGCCGTCGAGCAGGAACGGCAGGGTCAGGGCGAGCACCTTGGATTTGCCGGTGCCGTTGTTGCCGCGCAGCAGCAGGCGCCCGTCCCGGAAGTGGAACTCCTCCACGTCGTAGTGGAACAGGTCGACGAGCCCGATGCGCAGGGGTTGCCAGCGGGAACGCCGCGGGGTGGGGAGGCGGGTCACGAGGTGGCCTTTCGCTGCGGAGGCACAGGGGCGGAGCCAGGTTCGCGGATGACGGTCTCGCCGACCGCGTACCGGGCGAGGGCGGGTCGCACCACGACCGTGTACGGAGTACGGGAGACCAGGCCGAGCGCGGTGAGCCGGGCGACGGCCTGTTCGACGAGCTCGGTCTCCATGCCCGGCTCCCGGGCGGACTTCGACCAGAAGCCGCCGTGCTGGGAGGCGAGTTCACGGACTCGGAGGGCGAGCTCGTCGAGCTGGACGGGTCCGTCGGCGGCGGCCAGGTGCTCGGCGAGCAGCAGGGTGACGTGGCCGAGGGTGCCCTGCTCGGGCATCCGGAGGTCGGTGAGGTCGTCCTCGGGGTCGACCATGGCGATCCCCTCGGCCCGCACCTCGGCGACCAGCCCGGTCAGCTCGGTGATCTTGGCGGTGAGGAAGCCGCGTTGCCGGGTGAGGTAGCCGAGTTCGGCGTCGGTCAGGTCGTCGTAGTACAGCACCGGGTCGTCGAGCAGCCTGCGGGTGAGTGAGCGGCGCATGGCGCGGAAGCGCAGTTCGTCGCTGTCCAGGGCGGCTTCGGCGACGAGTTCGGTGAGGCGGTCGTCGAGTTTCTCCGCGCGGACGGTGGAGGGGCCGCGGCCGGAGGCCAGAAGTCCGGCGAGGACTCGGCGTTCGACGTCGTACAGGACGTCGCCCGCCCCGTTGACGTAAGCCTCTTCCTCGCCCGCGACCCGACGCAGCACGCCGAGACCGAGCAGCAGCCGTACGACGGCGGCGAGGTCGAGGCGCTCGTCGCGGCGTTCCAGCGCGAACTCGATCCCCGTCGCGGCGAGTCGGGGGTCGGCGGCATCGAGGACGACCTGGTCGGCGAGGCGCCCGAGGGCGATCTGGGCCTCGCCGCGTTCGAGGGCGGCGAGCGCGAGACAGAGCAGGACGTAGCGGCGGCGGGTGAAGGGTGTGGCACCACGGGTCGCGTCCCGCGCGGGGTGGGTGGGGTCGGTCAGGACACCGGGGCTCTTGCGCAGCCGGGCGGCTTCGGTGTCCACCTGGAGTGCCCAGCCGGTGTTGCGGTCGAACCACACCCGTAGTTCCGATGCGTGCCGACGCACGAGGCGGAACTCGTCGGCGTACCGGCCGCGCGCGAGCAGAAGTGGCTGCTTGAGCAGGGCGCGGGCCGCCTTGCGCAGCTCGGCGGCGTGCTGGCCGTCCAGTACCTCGGCGAGTGGTGCGGTCATCGGCCGGGTTCTCCGTCCGCCAAGCCGTCTTTGCCCATCGGGCCGTCTCCCTCCATGAGGTCGACGATCTCGATGAGGTGGTCCGGGCCGCTGAAGACGCCGCCGGGGGTACGGACTTCGGCGGTCGTGCCGTCGGCGAGAGCCGTGAGTCTGATCTCCATGGAGCCGTCGTTGCTGGTGGCCGTAGTGTGCCGCATGCCGGGCCGCCATGTCGCCAGGGCGTCCCCGAGCAGCTGGAGGAACAGCCCGAAGGACGCCGGGTCGAGCTCGCCGAGACCGGACAGGCGCGTGATGCCATGAGTGACGAGCCGGGCGCGGGCGGCGGCCGTCTCGGCGGCCTGCTTGGCGGCGGTCTCGGCGAGCGAGCGCCGCCGCTCCTCCCGGTCCTCGACCTTGCGGGGCTTGCCACGCCGCTCGTAGCTGCCGGTGCGGCGCAGCTGTGGGCTGATGCGCAACGGCTCGGCCTCGGCCCACGGGGTGGCGGCCGGGACGGGCCGCGCCGCGCGGGCGGCGAGGGTGTCGGCGTCGACGGTGAGGTGCCGGGCCGGATAGAGGCCGAAGGCGGCCCGCCACAGCCGGTGCCGGGCGTCGTCGTCGGGTGCCTCGGCGAACCAGCGCGCGAGCGTACGAAAGTCGGCCGAGCGGTCGGAGCGGCCGGCCCGGCGCTCGTTCAGCGCTCGTACGACGGCCAGGAGCTGGGGAATCGCGCCGAGTGCCCGGCCGCGCAGGAGCCTGGCCTGCGACTCGCGCCCGTCCCTGCTGATGAACCATGCACCAAGCCCTGACCAGCGGGCGGCCCACCGCTCGTACACCTCCCGCTCCGCGGTCGCGGCCTCGTCCGGCGAGGCATCGGCGGCCTCCCGCTCGGCAGCTGCCCGCAGTAGGGGCTCCACCCTCCCGTCCTCTTCCAACTCCAGGATCAGCCGCGCGATCCGCCCGCCCAGCGTGATCAGATCCTGGATGAACCGCTCCAGGTACTGGATGAGCTGGTCTTTGTACGCGAGGAAGACCGCTTCCTCGACATCGTGCAGGTCGATGGTCCGCTGGAGCGATCCCATGAAGGCCCGGGCGTTGTCGGCGAGCGCGGCGAACCGGCTGGCCAGCGCGTCGAGCGCCAGATGCGTCTTGGCCGGATCCGGCTCCTCCTCGGCAGCCAGAACGAGAAGGGCGCGAAGCTGGGTGACGATGTCGTGCAGGGCCACGGCCTGGAGGGCTCCGCGCCGCCCGAGCGCGTCGTCGTAGGCGGACAGCGCCTCCTCGGCGGCCTCTCCCTCCCGCGTGAGCTGGTAGATGAATCGCTTCCGGTAGAAGTCTTCGACCGCGGTCACACGGGCGGTGTCAGGGTCCGCCCGCAGATTGCCCCAGCCGACGAGCTTGTCGAGCGCGCCGGCGACGGCGTCCAGCTCGGCGGGACGGATGCTCGCCGGCAGCGCGGTGTGCACGTCCTCAGGCCGTAGGTGGACCGCGAACCGTTCCTTGGCCGTCAGGAACGCCCGCATCACCTGGCGGTAGAGCGGGGTGTTCGGCACAGTGAGGTGAGCGAAGGGGCCGAAGCCCGAGGGCTCGGGAAGCGGGGCGGTGGAAGCGCTGGGGGCGGTGACGGTCATCGCCCGCCATTGTCCCTCGGGCGCGGCGACCGCGGAAACAGACCGAAGTACCTGGCTGATTCGCGCTACCCTGATCGGCTCGGGAGGGCAGGACGAAGCCGGAAAAGGCTGCCCGGTGCGGGGGGCGACCGCGGCGCCGCCCGGCGACATCGCACCGCCGGTTGGGGTACCGGCGTGACGTCGCGCCGTTGCCGCACACCGCGTCGACCACCAGCGGAACCGCATGCCCGAGTCCTCGATCTCGCCGGCCTGGGCGAAGCTCGCGGGAATCGTTCTCGATCGCCCGCGGGCTGTATCCGGCCAGGGCATGGGCGGCCTGCCCCGAACCGGACCTGACGTCGGACACCGCCGATACCCTTGGCGCGTACGCACGCGACCATCGCGCGACCTTCGGCAGATCTTCAAGGTGGGGACCAGAGTGAACACAACGCCGCTGAGCCCGGACGATCCGGCCGAGCTGGGCGGGTTCACGCTGCTGGGACGGATCGGCCACGGCGGCATGGGCCAGGTCTACCTCGGCGAGTCCGCTGCCGGTGAGGCCGTCGCCGTGAAGGTGATCAAACCCACGGTCGTCGATTCGGAGACCCGGCAGCGGTTCGCCCAGGAGATCGAGGTCCTCAAGACGATCTGGGGACCGCGCGTCGCCGCGTTCGTGAAGGCCGACACGGAGTCGGAGCAGCCGTGGCTCGCGACCGAGTACGTGGAGGGCCCCGACCTGCGTCGGCTCCTCGACACCCGGGGTGTCCTGCCGCCTCTGGCGGCCGCTTCGCTCGGAGCGACCCTCGCCGAGGCGCTGGCGGGAGTCCACAGCCAAGGGCTGCTGCACAGGGACCTCAAGCCGGCGAACATCCTGCTCGGCCCCAACGGCCCCAAGATCATCGACTTCGGCCTCGCCGTCTTCGCCGAGTCCAGCGCCTCCCTCACCGCGCCGAACATGGTGATGGGCACTCCTGCCTGCATGTCTCCGGAGCAGGCGAACGGGGAGAAGCCACTGACGGCCCCGGTGGACGTGTACGCGCTCGGAGCGGTGCTGCTCTTCATGACCACAGGCCACTATCCGTATCAGGCCGATCACGTGCAGGTGCTGTTCAGTCACATCGTCAACCCCGACAAGGCTCCCGACCTGTCGGGGGCCCCCGAGGAACTGGTCGGTCTCCTGTCGTCCATGCTCAGGTACGCGCAGCACGACCGTCCGACGATGGACGAGGTGGTCACCCAGTGCGTGGCGGTCATCAAGGCGCATGGGGCGACCGTGGCCCAGGCCCGACGGCAGCTGGCCTCCCTCACCACGGTCGCGTACGAACCGCCGGAGCCCTCCCCCGTGCCGGCTCCCGCCCCGCCGCCCACGGACGCCGAGGCCTTCGCCGAGGTGTCGACTCTCCTGGCCCCGAACCCGGTGACCGTTGCACCGACCGTCCCGCTGCCGCAGCAGTCCGCCGCCCGCCCGCCGGGCTACACCCCGACGGTAGCGGTGACCACCCAGGACGCCGAGCCCACAGCTGAAGCCGCGCCGCAGCCCACGCCCGCGCCGCCTGCCGGCCCGCGCCGTTCCGCCGCCGCGCTCCGGATCGCGGCACAGCTGCGGGAGACGTACGCGTCGACAGCGCCGTTCTGAGCGGGCCGGCAGGCCACGAGGCGCCAGGGCGCGCCGGACAGAGGTGACCATCGCCCCTTGTCCGGGCCCGCGGCCCGCACGAAGATCTATCCAGTTCAGCAGCTATCAGGAGGTACCGCGGGTGACCGCCCAGCAGTCCAGTCGGCAGCCCGGTCGGCAGCCCATCCCGGGCACCGGTACGAGTCTCCCGCCCGGCGCCCAGATCGTCGTACGCGATGAGGAATGGCTGGTCAAGAACGTCACCCGGACCGATCATGACGGCGACCGCATCGAGGCCGTCGGGATCTCCGAGTTCGTCCGCGATCAGGAGGCCGTCTTCTTCACCGGCCTGGAGCGCACCCGCGACGGCGCGCCCGGCATCGAGCTGATGGACCCCGCCAAGACCACCCTGATCAGCGACGACTCCCCGAACTTCCGCCGCAGCCGACTCTTCCTCGAAGCGATCCTGCGCAAGACCCCACTGCCCCAGTCCGAGCGCGGCCTGGCCCTCGCCGACAGCTTCCTGCTCGACTCGCTCCCCTACCAGCAGCGGCCCGCACAGCTCGCGCTCTCGGGCCGGAACCTGCGCCCGCGCATGCTGATCGCGGACGTCGTCGGCCTCGGCAAGACACTGGAGATCGGGCTCACCCTCGCCGAGCTGATCCGCCGCGGCCGCGGTGAGCGGATCCTCGTCGTGACCCCACAGCACGTTCTGGAGCAGTTCCAGCACGAGCTGTGGACGCGGTTCGCCATCCCGCTGATCCGCCTCGACTCCGCGGGCATCGAGCGGATCCAGCGGGAGATCCCGGCGGGCCGGAACCCCTTCACGTTCTTCAAGCGTGTGATCGTCTCGATCGACACCCTCAAGAACACCGATCAGTACAAGCACCACCTGGAGCACATCCGGTGGGACGCCGTCGTCATCGACGAGTCTCACAACCTGATCAACCGCGGCTCGCTGCGCAACCAGCTCGCGCAGCTCCTCGCCCCGCAGACGGACGCCCTCATCCTCGCCAGCGCCACCCCGCACAACGGCAACGCCCGCTCGTTCGCCGAGCTGATCGCACTGCTCGACCCGGCGGCGATCCGTGACCCGGAGCGGTACTCGGCCGAGGACATCAAGCACCTGTTCATCCGCCGTACCAAGGTCAGCGCCGAGGTACGGGAGAAGATGTCTGGCCAGTGGGCCGACCGGGGCCCTTCCGAGTCGGTGCACTGTCCGGCGACCCCGGCCGAGGAGAAGATCTTCGAGGAACTGGCCCAGGTCTGGCTGCCCGCCGAGGGCCGCTCGGTGAGCGAGGTCCCGCTGTTCCCGTACACCCTGCTCAAGTCCTTCCTCTCCTCGCACGCCGCGCTGAGTTCGACGGTCGAGACCCGTATCAAGACGCTGGAGAAGAAGAACGACCCGGACGCCACGGGCGCCGAGCTGGCCGCGCTCCAGCGTCTGCGGGAGCTGACGGCCGGTCTGACCGCGCAGGACTCGGCCAAGTTCGCTGCTCTCGTCGAGCAGTTGAAGGCGATCGGGGTCGGACCGCGCAGCGAGACACGCGTCGTGGTCTTCTCCGAGCGTATCCAGACCCTGGAGTGGCTGCGGTCCGCCGTGCCGGCCGCGCTCGGTTTCAAGGGCAAGGCCCTGGAGGAAGCGGCCCGTGTGATGCACGGCGGCCTCTCCGACGAGCAGCAGATGCAGTGCGTCGAGGACTTCGGCCTCGCCGACGCACCCGTACGCATCCTCTTCACCGGTGATGTGGCCTCCGAGGGTGTCAACCTCCACCGGCAGTGCCATCAGCTCATCCACTACGACGTTCCGTGGTCGCTGATCCGCATCGAGCAGCGCAACGGCCGTATCGACCGTTACGGGCAGGTCCACAAGCCGCAGTTCCGCGCCCTGATCCTGACCAGCGAGGTGGACGGCGCGAAGGACGACCGCACCGTCGCCGAGCGTCTCCTTGAGCGGGAGGACGAGGCACACCGCTCGCTCGGCACGGCGGAGGCGGTCTCCGGCCTGTACCGCGCGGAGGTCGAGGAGAAGTCGCTGATCCAGGACCTCCTCAAGGGCCGCACGGTCGACGAATCGCTCCAGCACACCGCCGATGAGGCGGGCGGGGCGGACGACTTCCTGGCCGACTTCTTCGCCCAGGTCGACGACGTGTCCGCCGAGCCCGCCGTCGAGGCTCCCGCATCGGACGGTTCCTCGGCCGCCCCGCCGAAAGCCCACGTGCCCCGTCTCTTCACGACCACGCGCGAGTTCGTCGACGAGGCGGTACGGGAGGTCTTCCCGGACGCCCAGCAGTCCCTAGGGATGGACCACGATCCCGAGAACGGCCTGATCTCCTTCAAGCCCCCGGTCGACCTGGTGCACCGGCTGAAGGCGCTGCCGCCCGACTACCGCCGCGAGCAGCGCCTGAGCGAGCGCCTGCTGGTCACCCTCAACCGCAAGCTGGCCGACCGCGCGCTCGTACGGGCCCGCGAGTCGGGCACCTCCAGCTGGCCGGAGATCTCCCTGCTCACCGACCTCCACCCGGTGGTGGAGTGGCTGACCGACAAGGTCCTTGTGAAGCTGGGCCGCCAGGAGGCCCCGGTCATCACGGCCGATGTCGAGGCCCCTGTGTACCTCGTTCAGGGCATCTACTCCAACGCCCTTGGCCGCCCGACTGTCGTGAAGTGGATGGCCGTCACGGGCGAGGACGTCACGGACGACATGGTGGGGACGCTGCGCGAGGCGGGCATCGTCCCGACGATGGCCAACCCGTTGAGGCCCCACGACGTGGACCGCTTGCGGGCCGGCATCCCGGCGGCCCTGGACGCCGCCGAGGCCTTCCTCTCGCGCCACAGCTCGGAGTGGGACAAGGCGCTCCTCGCCCCGATCGAGGAGTACCGGCAGCGCCTGGGCCAGTGGGAACAACCCACCCTCGCGGGCGAGGAGACCAAGGACGACCTCTCCCGCCTCGCCGACTCCCTGCTGACGACGGGCCGCCCGATGCTGCGCGTCCTGGCCGTCCTCGACTCCGCCCACGGCTCCGCCGCGCACGCCTAGGAGAATCCCCATGACGTACGACTCCCTGGTCAACCGCGGTGACTACTTCTCCGCGCACTACCTGGCCGAGGTCTTCCCGAAGGACCTCAAGTCCGGACTCCTCGCGGCCTGGAAGACCCGCGAGGAGGAGGCCAAGTCCTTGTCCTCGGACTCCGAGCAGGAACCGGACCCGGACGCCCTCCCAGTCACGCCCCGCCTGGGTCTGCGCGCCCTGCGCCGCCCGTACTTCCGCACCCGCGCCTTCTTCGCGGAGGCGGCGCTCACGCCCGACGACGCGACGACGTACGACGCACCCGAGTGGCGCGAGCGCGCGACCTCCCTCAATGCCTCCGTTCTCCGTGCCTTCGGCTACGACACCAAGCCCCGGACGTTGACGGTGTCCCGGGCGGACCACACGTACGAGATCCCCGTCGCGCACGCCGAACCGGGCCTGGTGGCCGTCGACTGCGGCTGGGCTGCCGAACCCGACGCGGCCCTGGACCCGGACGGCCCCGGCCGCCTCCTCACCCCCGTACAGCTGGACGCGTCCAGCTCCCTCCGTACGGGCTCGAAGCTGGCCTCGTTCCTCTTCGCGAGCGAGGACGCGCCACGTTACGTGCTGCTGCTCGCCGGCGGCGTGATCGTCCTCGCGGACCGGGCGGCATGGGGTGAGGGCCGCTACCTGGCGGCCTCCCTGGACACGGCCCTGGACCGCAACAACACCAAGGACGGCCAGGAACTCGACACCCTGGCCGCCCTGTTCGGCGCGGACTCGCTGCGCACTCCGGAGGAGGGCGGCGAGAACCCGCTCGCCGGGCTCGTCGACAAGTCCACGAAGCATGCTGTGGGCGTCTCTTCCGAACTCCGGGACGGCCTGCGCGAATCCGTGGAACTCATCGCGAACGAGGTCCTGGAACGGATCACCAGCCATGACGGAGTCCGCCTGGAGGACGTGAAGGAACTCCCGGAACTCTCCCGGCAGCTCACCCGCGAGTCGCTCCGCTACCTGTACCGCATCTTGTTCCTCCTGTACGCGGAGGCCCGCCCGGAGCTCGGCATCCTTCCGTCCGACTACCCCGAGTACCACCAGGGGTACGGCCTCGGCCGCCTCGGCGAGCTGGTCGCCGAGCGGGATCTGCTGGGCGAGAAGGCCCGCGAGGGCGTGTACCTGTACGAGTCCCTGGACCTGCTCTTCAGCAAGGTCCAGGAGGGCTACCGGCCGCGCCGCACGCACGGGGTGACGGAGAAGGATTCCGAAGACGTCGGCCTCCGCTTCGAACCCCTCCACTCGAAGCTCTTCGAACCGGAGTCGATCCGCCTCATCGGCGCGGAGTCGGTCAAGGACCCCCGCCACGACGACGACTCGGACGAGGGCCCGCGCTACCTGGACACACGGCTCCGCAACGCCACCCTGTACAAGGTCCTGCGGAAACTGATGCTGACCCGGGGCAGAAAGGGCGAACGCGGCGGCTTCATCTCGTACGCGCAGCTCGGCATCAACCAGCTGGGCGCGGTGTACGAGGGGCTGATGTCGTACGCGGGCTTCATCGCGGGCGAGGAACTGTACGAGGTCGCGAAGAACGGCGACCCGAAGGACGGTTCCTGGCTGATCCCGTCCTCGAAGGCCGACGAGTACGCGGATTCCGTCTTCGTGTGCCGCCGGGACGAGGAGACGGGCGCCGATGTCCGGGTCCGGTACCGCCCGGGCTCGTTCGTCTACCGCCTCTCCGGCCGCGACCGCCAGACCTCGGCGTCGTACTACACGCCGGAATCCCTGACGAAGGTCACGGTCCAGCTGGCCTTGCAGCACCGCCTGGACCAGGACGACACGGTCACGGAGGCCCGGGAACTCCTGGACTGGAAGATCTGCGAGCCGGCCCTCGGCTCGGGCGCGTTCCTCAACGAGGCCATCAACCAGGTCGCGGCCGAGTACCTGCGCCGCCGCCAGGAGGAGACCGGCCGGGCGATCGACACCGAGCAGTACCCGGTGGAGCTCCAGAAGGCCAAGGCGTACATCGCGTTGCACAACTCGTACGGCGTGGACCTCAACTCGACGGCGGTCGAGCTGGCCGAGGTCTCGCTGTGGCTGAACACGATGCACCCGGGCATGGAGGCGCCGTGGTTCGGCCTCCACCTGCGACGGGGCAACTCCCTGATTGGCGGCCGTAGGGAGATCTACGGCCCGGAACGCCTGAAGAAGGGCGGCTGGCTGGGCGCCACGCCTGAACGCTTCCCTCTCTCGGATGCGGGGTCGGGGCTGCCGTCGGGCTCGGTCCACCACTTCCTCCTCCCGGCGAAGGAGTGGGGCGCTGTTGCCGCCGAGAAGGAGGCGAAGGCCCTGGCGCCGGAGGAGGCGAAGGCACTCGGCGCCTGGCGCAAGGCGATCACGAAGTCGCCGAGCGCGAAGCAGACGGTCCGTCTCCAGGGACTCGCGCGCCGAGCGGAGTACCTGTGGCAGCTGGTGGTGCGCCGCCTGGAGATCTCCGAGCGGGACATCAGCCGCAAGATCGACGTCTGGGACGCGGAGCCGGAGTGGCTGCGGCAGCCGGTGGAGGCGGTCCAGCGAGAAGAGGTCCTGGCGGACCTTGAGGCGGTAGACACCCCGTACTGGCGCCTGAAGACGCTGATGGACGCGTGGTGCGCGCTGTGGTTCTGGCCGGTCCAGGAGACGTCGCTGCTGAATGGTACGAATCCTCGTTACCGGCAGGCGGCGGAGTTGGCCGAGCAGTCGGCCGCGTACGAGGTGGTCGTCTCGGGGGCGGAGGACGAGGACGCCGGAGTCCTGATGTCCTGGGAGGAAGAGGCCCTCCCCGGTTTCGGCACGGAGGCCAAGCAACTCTCCCTCACCCAGGAGGCCGTGGCCAAGCGCCGGATGGGCCGCCGCAAGGAGTCCATCGCTGATCGGCGCCGCGAGGTGATCCCGCTGGCGAACCTGGACGACTGGATCGACTTCGCGGAGTCGCTGCTGGGGACGCAGGACGTGCCGGCGGAATCGCTGGTCGCCGAGTTCGAGTCCTTGACGGAGCTGACGCCGTATGAGGACGCGCTGCCGGACTTGATGGGGATGGATCGGTCTTACTGGTTGGAGTCCAGGTTCCCGTGGGCGGCCCAGTCGAAGGACATCGCCACGCAGCAGGGGTTCTTCCACTGGGAGCTGGAGTATGCGCAGGTCTTTGAGCGGGGCGGATACGACCTCCAGGTGGGCAACCCGCCTTGGGTACGTCCCGACTGGGATGAGCGCACCATACTGGCCGAGCTGGATCCGTGGTTCTCCCTCACGGACAAGCCAGACATGACAGAGTGGCGCGAGCGGAAGGAGGAAATAATCAAGGGAGGCGCAAGGAAATCGTTCTTCCTGAATGAACTCTCGAACAATTCCGGCACGGTAGCCACACTCGGAAGTGAATCCACATATCCCCTAATCGCCGGAACCCGCGCCAATCTCTACCGCGCATTCATGTGTCAGACATGGAAAAATTCAAGCCCACCCGGAATGACTGGCCTAATCCACCCAGACACTCACTTCAGCGGAGCACAGGAAGGCCTGCTCCGGGCGGCAACATACACACACCTGCGCCTCCATGCACATTATTGGAATCAGCGTCGCATTTTCACCGAGATTAAAGAAACGCGACAATTCTCGATCAATATCTACAGCCACCCAGGTGTCGTAAACTTTAAGCACATGAGTTGGCTTTTTGCGCCGGAGACCCTATCTGCGTCACTATCCCACAACGGGGCTGGAAATTCCCCCGGCATCAAGCATGAGGGCTCTTGGGATGTCCGCCCACACCGGGCCCGTCTTGTAATTGTCAACGATGACCTCCTAGCCCAATGGCAAGAACTTTCCGGTGAGGCAGATGGGTCGGCCCGTCAGGCCACCATGCTCTATCCGGTAACCGGCAACGAGCAAGGCGCCATCACTGCACTCTCTTCGTTCAGAAATCGCCTGGGAGCACAGAACCCTCGCATCAGCGTCGGAATGTTCGAGAATCTGGCTACGAAGAAGCTCGGACTGTACCGTCATGCCACTGGCGCGCCCTTCACACTCTCAGAGGCCATTCTCCAAGGACCCCATTTCGGTATCGCCACCCCGTTCGAGAAGCAGCCGAACATCCCGCTGCGAAATCGGAACGACTACGAATCTTGGGACCTCACACGGCTCCCCGAGGAAGTGGTTCCTCGCACTAACTACGTGCGCGCGTGTGACCCAGATCGCTATCTCAACGCCCAGGATCAATGGGATGGTGCCCCGTACACGAAATATTTCCGTCTCGCCTGGCGAAGCATGATCCCCCTCGACACTGAGCGGAGCCTGTTCGCAGCTCTGATTCCGCCAGGTCCGGCACACCTCGACACGGTGCGCTCAATGGCACTCGCAGACAACCTCACCACTGCCTTGAATGCCGGATTCTGGGCTTCCCTGCCCCTCGACTACCTACTCCGCATCACGAGCCGTTCCCATCTTGTGGTTTCGGACGCAGTCAAGATGCCTGCACCCGCTTCAAATCACCCCCTGGCTCCCGCGCTCCTTCTTCGTACACTGCGCCTCAACTGCCTGACCAACGCTTATGCCCCCCTCTGGGAGGAGCTATTCCACGCCACGTGGCCACATTACGAGGACTGGGCGCACTCTTGGCCTAATCTCTCACTCCTCGCGCAGCACCTAGCACCAGCTTGGGCACACGACACTCCGCTTCGCAGCGAGTACGAACGGCGTGCCGCACTAGTCGAATTGGACGCCCTTGTCTCAGTGTGGCTCGGCATCAGCGCCGACCAATTGACAACGATCTACAGGTCGCGCTTTTACATCCTGGCCCAACGCGAGTCGGAGATGTATTTCGACGCCAATGGCCGCAAGATCGCAGCTAGCCACCACACCCACGGGTTCGGCCAGACCAAGGAGACCTACCCGGCTCTCCTCGATCACCTGGCCAACCCGGCCACCGTCCCGCCGCCCGAGGGGTACACCGCGCCCTTCTACAAGGCCGACCGCGAGACCGAGATGCGGGCTGCGCACGCGCACTTCTCCGCTCGGCTCGACGCGGAGATCGCTGCTGGCCGGTGGACGCCGCCCGTGAAGGCTGACGCGTAGGAAGACGAACGGGCCGCGCCAACCAGGGTTGGCGCGGCTCGCGTTGCTGTGCAGGTCAGCGCGACGCGAAGGCGACGAACGTCGCCCAGTGGCCCGCGTCGAAGCTCAGCATGGCCCCGGCCTTGTTCTTCGAGTCACGGACGTGCGTCGAACCGACGGCGTTCGCCACCTCCACGCACTCGCCGCCCGATCCGGTGCTGTAACTGCTCTTGAACCAGGCCGACTCAGGCACGGTTCCAGCAGAATCTTCGGTGTTCATGCATCTCCCAGCAGCTTCTCGACGAGGGCAAGAGTTTCGCGCGGAGTGAGCGCCTGTGCCCTGAGGATGCCGTACTGCTCCTCAAGCTCTCGGACCGACTTCCGCTCTGTGTACAGACGGCTGTCCTTGTACCCCTCCACGTAGGCGATCCTCCGCCCCTCTCGTGTTTCGATCAAGGTGAAGGGACCTTCAAGTCCAGCGTGCTCCTCCACCTCGGTCGGCATCACCTGGATTTCGACGTTGCGCCGCTGCCCGCAAAGAAGGATCAGCTCCAACTGGCCGCGCATGACAGCCCGCCCTCCGAACGGGCGGTGCAGGAGCGACTCCTCGATGACGAAGCTGATGGTGGGCTGCGGCATCCGCGAGAAGATCGCCTGCCGAGCCAGACGCGCCGCCACTCGCTGCTCGACGGTCTCCTCGGCCAGCAACGGCCGCCACATCACACAGACCGCCCGCGCGTACTCCTCCGTCTGCAGCAAACCCGGAATGGCCTTCGTTGCAAACACATGCAGTTCCACGGCCCCCTTCTCCAGCTTTGCCGCGCCCTGGAAGAACGCCGGGTACTGAGCCCGCGCCACCTCCTCCTTCATCTCCTTCAAGATGCCGCGCGCACCCAGCAACTCATCCGCCTGGTCGATGAACTTCCCCGGCGGGATCCGCCTCCCCTGTTCGAACGCCGCGATGGTCGACGCCGAGTACCCCGTCCTCGCCCCGAACTCCGGTCTTTCAAGTCCCGCCCACTCCCGGAACCGCTTCAGCTGCCGCCCGAAGACCTGCAGGATGCCTGTCGCCCCCTGCTCGGTCTCGTACCCGACTTCCGCCTGCTGATCGTCCATGATCCGCACCTCCCACGCCCAACGCCCCGGCCGTCCCGCCGGTCACGCCCCGTACCGCCGACACCCTCCGCACCGACGCATACAGCCCGTACCCGTCCGCGCGTCACTCCTGGTCAACGGTACTCACGCAACGCCACCGTTGGCGGCATGAAATCCACAACTCACCCCACACAGCCGGAGCACGAACCCAGTGCCCCCGCCCAGGAGTTCGACATGCGTTTCACATCCACCCCACGCGGCGCACGGCTCGCCCGGCGTCTCGTCTCGCACCGGCTCCACGATTGGGGCCACCCGTACAACACGACCGCCAACGACACCGTCACCCTCCTCGCCGCCGAGCTCACCGCGAACGCCGTGCGCCACGGCCACGTCCCCGGCCGGGACTTCCATGTCCGCCTCACCGTCGACTCGGACGCCGACGCCACGACCATCCGTATCGAGGTCACCGACACCCGCACCGAGCGGATTCCCGACCTCGCCTCCCCCGTGCCGGACGCCGAAGCCGGCCGTGGCCTGCTCCTCGTGGCGGCCCTCGCCACCCACTGGGGCACCACACCCCGCGTAGCCGCCCCCGGTAAGACCGTCTGGGCGGAGATCAGCACTCCCCCGGACCGGTGATCCCATACGCTGCCGTCCGTGGTCTACGCAATCTCCCTCTCCGCAGAAGAACTCGACGACATCGACTGGCAGTTGCAGCTGGACCAGTTCATGGGCAAGACCATGGGTTCGTCCATGCGGCCACGAGACCTGTCTCCCCAGGTCACGCTCGTGTTCGCGCGTATCCGTCCCGCGTCAGGCACCGCCGACCCCGCCTACCAGCTGCGCTGGCTCGGCGTGGTGAAACACCCCAAGGGCAGAAAGATCGCCACCCGGGACGCCCTGATCAGGGTGGAGCCGCTGTGGCGCAGTCCCGCGCGGGTGGAGCTGGCCGCAGTGACAGCGTCGCTGTCCCGGGAGGACGCCGCAGAACTCACCTCCATGCTCTCCAGCGAAGTCGCTGTACTCCCCGACGAGCTCGGTCAGTGCCTCGTCGCCGCGCTGCGCGGTCTCGGACCACGGTTCGCCGAGCTTCTCGACCATCTGACCAGCGTCGCGAATCAGGCCCCCTTCGACAGTTCCCGCGTCGAGGACCGCTCCTGGCAGGAGCAATACGACTCCGCGCGCCTTGCGCTCACCATCGGCGAGTTCCCTCTCGCTCCTCTCAGCGCATGGCTCCGTCCCCCGAGTCGCCACGACACCTACCTCGCCGGGCTGATCCCCGAACCCACCGAACAGAGTCTGATCGAGCACGATGCCGCCCATTCCATGCCCGGCCCGAGGCTCCTCCGGCCCTGGGACGGCCCGGACTTCCGCTGCGACATCCACGTATTCGAACACGAAGGGCGGTACATCGAAGTCGCCAACGTCAACGCCACTCCCGTTGAGGGACGGCTGGGCAGCGACCTGATCTACTACCACGAGGCCACCGGAAGTTTCGTGATGGTCCAGTACAAACGCCTCCCCTCCATCGAGCGCTGGGTGTACGTGGACGACCGCCTGCGCGACCAGCTCGACCGGCTGGAGGCCGTGGCGCAGGCCAGCCGGCAGCCCCACGCTCCTCACGACTGGCGGCTGGGAAGCGATCCCTGCTTCCTCAAGCTCGCCTACTGGCCGGAGGACAGCCAGGCCGACCCCGGCGGTCCCGCAGCGGGCATGTACCTCCCGTTGTCCTACGTACGCCTGCTCCTCCAGGACGACTGCACTCTGGGACCGAACGGCGGCAGACGCCTCGGCTACTCCTACGCCGACCGGCACTTGATCAACAGCCAGTTCGTCGAGCTCGTCAAGCACGGCCTGGCCGGGACCGTGGGCACGTCCCGGGAGGAACTGCTCGCTCTGGGGTCGGAGCGTGCCTTGGAGGGGTACTCCGTCACTATCGCGGCGGAACTCGGGGACGGCCGCCTCCCTGGGGAGACGGTACGGGAGCGGCAACGGCGCGCCCACTCCCGCAAGGCTGGTAAACGCCAGGCCAAGAAGCGTGCCCCCGCCACTCCCTCGAAAGTCGGCAAGTCGAAGCCGGCGCTGCTCGGGGACCAGATGTCGTTCTTCGAACCCGACGAGCGTTCCCCGGGCTGACAGGGGTCAGCCGTCCTTCAGCAGGGTCCCGTACGAGAAGGTGCACCGGACCCGGCCGTCGGCCGCAGGAACGAGGCGTACCTGCTCGGCGGGCATCTGCAGTGCCGTGCCCGCCGACTCGTCCCAGAGCGACACCGTTCCTCCTGCCTCCCCGAACGACAGGTACGGACGCTCGGGCTTCAGAACACCACCCCGGCTGCCGAGTTTCGCCGCGGGAACCGTCGGCTCGGCACACACCCACTCCGGTTCCACCCCGAAGTACGAAGGTGGCGCCGTCTTCCGGACCGCGGCCGTACGGAAGTCCTCGACCGCCTCACGCGCCGAGTCCAGGGCCCCCAGCCCACACACCGACACCACCATTACCTGGGTGAGCACGTACAACGGGACACCCAGCCGCGCGACGGGGCTGACGAACGGTGCGTGCGCGTGCTTCGCGATGCCCCAGAGGGCCGGAACGAACAGGGCATAGCTGAGCAGGCTCAACAGCTTCACCGCCGACGCGGCCTGCCCGATCCCGGGGACGCCGAGGTCATCGGGTGCCACGCCGAGACTGTCCGCGTACAGCGCGTGCAGCACCGATCCGGAGGCCACCACAAAGGACACGGCGACCGTGAAGACGAGCGGCGCCGCACAGGCGAGCCATTCACCCCATGTCCACTGGCGGACCAGCAGCCAGATCCCTCCCACCGTCGCCATGACGGCGAAGACCGACAGCATCTCCACCGGAGTCCAGCCTCTGCCGTTCCCCGTGCCCGCGCCGAAGGAGACGGCACGGAGGTACACCGCCACCACACCGCACATGAGAAGACCCCCCGCACGGCCGCCGACCGCGAACAGGCCATATGCAAGCCGGGCTCCCCCGACGAAACACAGCACCGCGATGCCGGCCCACACCCATGCCCGCACACCGCTGTGTTGCCGGGCGATCGTCGCGCAGAAGACCATGGCGAACAGCCAGGCCACGACGCGGAACATTCGCTGCCAACCGTCCTCCTCGCGACGCGGAACAATGTGGCTTCGCTCCCGACCGTAGAACGGCCGTACATCGACGGCAGCCCCGGGAGCGGAACCTCCGGGCAGGTTCATTCGGGAGAGCCGACGGGCTTCCGATGCCGTACCCGTGACCACCATTCCGGTGTCGCGGTAGCCGCACCTCTCCGAAATGCGCGCACGTGACACTGTGGCCGCTCGGCGCAATCTCGCCATCCACGTCAGCGGCCTCGAGGCGGGTGCGCGAGGTGGTCTGTGATCAACCGTATGCACCCGCCAGCCGGTCAGCTGTTCCCGGTCCCGGTCCACCAGCTCGCAGCGCCGGGCGTACATCTCCAGATCGGCCGCCCGTGCCAGCTGCTCCACCCGCCAGGCGGCCGCCTGCTCGGTGCGCCGGTTGCGGGCTCCGAAGAACCGCACCTCGACGGAGTACAACCGTGCCGAGGCGGACTCGCGCAGCACACCCCGCGACGCGCCCTCACCACGGGCGAACGCAGTCACGACCGGCCATCCCCGCTGGTCGAACACCCGCTCCGCCTCGTCCCAGTCGCGTTGCTCCCCCCGTACCTCGACGAGCACCAGCACACGCTGGTCATAGCGTTTCCCCAGCACCAGCTCCCCCTCTCACCGGGCTCCGAAGGTACAGCGACCTACGATGTGACGGTCACGGTGGAAGGAAGCCACTCCTACGAGGGAACGGACACGAAGACATGTCACCGGAGGACAGCGGCAGCCACCGCGCACCCCAGCCGAAGGACCAGCTGTCGCTGTACGGCCGCTATCTGGACGATGCGTCCGCCGAGGACAGCGGGGGCTTCCTGGTGGAGATCGGAGCTGGCGGGCGGAGCACCGATGTCGAGCTGGAGCAGCCCGACGAGGAGCCGGACATCGCGGATGAGCGGATCACGGCGCCGTACGACCCGTCCAAGATCGAGATCCAGACCCTCAACCCGACGATCAACCTGCTGATCTCCCGGCTGGTCAACGGGATGATCGATCTGGCCCCGGACTTCCAGCGCAAGGCGGGCATCTGGTCGGACGAGCAGCAGAGCCGTCTGATCGAGTCCCTGCTCCTGCGCATCCCCATCCCCTCCTTCTACGCCTCCGAACTCACCGACAGCTCGTGGGCCCAGGACAGTTCCTGGGCCATCGTCGACGGCATCCAGCGCCTCACCGCCATCGCACGGTTCATCGCCCCCGGAGCACTGGCGGAGGTGGGGATAGAGTCCGGGCCGCTGAAGTTGCGCGGCCTGGAGTACCTCAAGGACGACTTCGAGGGCAAGGGGTACGACGATCTGTCAGGACGCATGCAGATCCGTCTCAACGAAAGCCAGGTGGTCGTCCACCTCATCCGTCCAGGGACTCCGGAAGAGGTCAAATTCAACATCTTCGCGCGCATCAACACAGGCGGCCTCCCGCTGACGCGCCAGGAGATCCGGCATGCGCTCATCCCCGGCCCGGCACGGCAGCTCCTGTCCTCGCTCGCCGAATCGCCGGAGTTCGCCTCGGCCACCAGCTACGGCGTCTACAGCGAGCGGATGGCGGACCGCGAGATGGTGCTGCGCTATCTCGCTTTCCGACTCACCGACCCCAACCTGTTCCGGAGTCAGGACTTCGACCAGTTCCTCGCGCTCACCATGCGCCAGGTCAACCGGCTCACCGAGGGCGAGCGGGAGGGGCACGCCCATGACTTCCGGCGGGCCATGGTCACGGCTGAAAAGATCTTCGAAGGCCATGCCTTCCGTAAGCAGTTCCCTGGTCAGACTCGACGCTCACCGGTCAACAAGGCCATCTTCGAGACAGTTTCCGTGAATCTGGCCGTTCTCTCGGACCGTGATCGATCTGCGCTGGTAGCGTCACGCGAACAGGTGGTCGAGGGTTTCCAGCAGCTCATGACCGACCGGAACTTCGAGCGGGCCGTGTCCGTGGGCACCGGCGACCGAGTCAAGGTGGTCGACCGCTTCGCCAAAGTCCGCGAACTCTTCCGCACCGTCCTGCAGACCAACGGGGGCAGCAACCAGTGATCGAACAGTTGTCACTGACCAACTTCAAGGCGTTCCGGTCCGCCGACATCCGGCTGGCCCCGGTCACGCTCCTCACCGGTCTCAACTCCTCGGGCAAGAGCACGGTCCTGCAGTCCCTGGCGCTGCTGCGCCAGTCGTACGACTCGGGCATCCTCATGTCCACCGACGGGGACGCCGACAGCCGTGGGGGTTTCCTCCTCGACGGTGACCTCGTGGAGCTGGGCACGGGCCAGGACCTCCTACACGAGGACCCCACCATCGAGCGGCCGGGCACGGACCCGCTGATCTCCGTCGTGTTCGAAACCGCCGACAAGGAGTCGTACGCCTGGTCCGCCCGGTACGCGCCGGAGCAGGATGTCCTGCTGCTCGAAAGCTCCACCCGCCCGGCGGACTGGGGTGACGTCCCTCTGTTCTCCCGGCGCTTCCAGTACCTCAAGGCCGACCGGATCACGCCGGCCACCACCTATCCCCGGTCTCACCACCAGGCGATCGGCCGCGGTTTCCTCGGGGCACGCGGCGAGCACGCCGTCAACTTCCTGCGGCACCACGCGCAGGACGTCGTACCGGACGGCCACCCGCTCCGACACCCGGAGGCCGGCGGGCACACCCTGCTCGACCAGGTCGTCGCGTGGATGCAGGAGCTGTGCCCCGGGGTCAACCTCGAAGCCTCGGAGATTCCCGGGATCGACTCGGTACGTCTCAGCTTCGGGTTCGGCGGCACCGCCGGCCTGGATTCCACCCGGCGCCGACGCCCGACGAACGTCGGCTTCGGTCTCACGTACGCCCTCCCCATCGTCGTGGCGTGTCTCACCGCCGGGCCCGGCAGCCTCATCCTGCTGGAGAACCCCGAGGCCCATCTCCACCCGCGTGGCCAGTCCCGTATGGCCTCCCTCATCGCCGCCGCGGCGTCCGCCGGCGCGCAGCTCGTCGTCGAGACCCACAGCGACCATGTACTCGACGGGACCCGGCTCGCGGTCAAGCAGGGGCGGCTCGCGGCCGGGGACACAGCGGTTCACTTCTTCCGGGGCAACGGGGCTGGCGTGGAGATCATCACCCCGACGGTTGCCGAGGACGGATCGCTCTCCGAATGGCCGGAGGGCTTTTTCGACGAGTCGGACCACACACTGGACCAACTACTGGGCTGAACGCCCTTACCGGATCCCGGAGCTCACCAGGGGGAGAGCGCTCAGTGGTGCTCATGTTCTTCAACGAGAGGTCCTGCGTCTCGGACGCGACGCAGGACGAGGCCCGGCAGGCCATGCTCGACTTCATCAAGGTCTGCCAGGCGGTATGGCGGATCCATCGCGGGACGACGCTGGTGAGCGAGGTCCGGCTGGAGGACGTGGAGATCGCTCCTGGCTACTACCTCCAGCAGTGGCGCAACGAGCCCGCGAACCACGACGCCTGGCAGTTCATGCGGAAGACACTGCTGAGGAAGGCGCCTCTCTCAGGTGTGCTTCCCAAGCCGCCGGAGGACCAGGAGAGCGAGTACCGGCACGACGGCGAACCGGTCCTCGGCCTGGCCGCCGCCCACCTGATGAAGATGCTGGCCGTCAGCCTGCCCACGGGTCCCCGCTGGGCGGCCCCCTGGCTCAGGGTCGACTACGAGGTCCTCGACGACGACGGCCTCACCACGGACAGCGCGCATGTCCGTCACGCCTCCGAGGACGAACACGTCCGTGAGCACGAGGACTGGATACGCACCACCGCCGCCTCCGCCACCACCAGCGGCGCGCAGCTGTGGGAGGAACGCGACACCTTGTTTCCCTACCTCCAGTTCGTTCCGGGGGTGGAGCAGAACCTGCGGGAGCTGCCGGGCGTGGCCGTGGCGAACGTACGGGCCGAGCTCGTGCGGCTCAACACCGCGGCGGAGAACTGGAAGCCCGGAGAGTCGGAGCCCTCGTGGGCGGTCAAGGTCGTTCCCGAGAGCGACACCCGCATCAATATGGGGCTGTGCGACTTCACCGATCTCGACGGCGTGAAGCGGCTGTTCAGTCCCCATGTCCGGTACCAGCCGCACCAGGGCCGTATCCACTTCCGGCTGATCACGGAGGGGGGCAGGATCCGTGTGGGGTACGTCGGCCGCAAGCGCCTGACGGCCGGGGTACCGCGCAGCGCCCGGTAGCAGCGACTACGGCAGCCAGCGCGCCGCCTGTTCCCGGGTGATCCGGTCCGCGTCGACCCACCAGTGCCGGGCCTTCTTGTCCCACTGGGCCCGGAGCAGGCGCTTGGCCTCGTTCCTCTCCTCGTACGAGACCTTGAGGTACAGCCGGCCGTCCCGTACCAGCCCCGGGTACACCTTGTCTGCCGGCGCCTCGGCTCGCTGGGCAGGCGCCTCGGACACCGGAGCGGTCTCTCCGGTGGGGCGCCACGGTGCGCGCGCAGGGCGTTCCATGCGAGTGCGCTCCATCAGCCGCCGTACGCGGTCGCAGGAGGCGGGGTCGGTGTAGCGCATCATCAGGTCCGTCGGCCCGATGTTCGCGAGCAGGTTCTTCGAGCCGTGCCACAGGACCGCACCGTCCAGGATGAGGACCTTCTCGTGCATGCGGTCGCGGTACTCGACCCGACAGCCGACGGCCTCCAGCTGTCCGACGAGCTCCCGGCACCGCGCCACGCGGGAGGGTTCCTGCTGCTCCTCCGGCGGGCGGGTGAAGACCGTGACCTGGAGCCCGGCAGCCACCTTCGGCCCGAGCATCCGGGCCCACCGTCGGACCGGAGGCGCGTCCATGAACGCCGAATACAGCTCGATGCTGCGCTGCGCTCGCTCCACGTCCCACGCCACCGCCTCTAGGACCTCGCTGTGCTCGAAGAAGGCCGGGCGGGCCAGTTCCTCCGCCGACATGGCGGCCAACTGGTCCGCGTCGAGGATCGGGATCAGCTGGTCGGCGGAGATGGTCTGCGCGTGCGCCTCCAGATGGGCGACCATCGCCAGTGCCTCGCTGTGCGGGGCCAGGTGCTTGCGCAGGAAGGCGACGTCCGCCACGACGACCAGGTGGTCCTGGGCCCGGCTGAGAGCGACGTTGAGGAGGCGGCAGGTCTGCGAGGACAGCCCCGTTCCGCCGTAGAAGAAGCCGGGATCCTTGCCGGCGCCCGCCACCGTGTCGAGGAGCACGACGGGGCGCTGGCTGCCCTGGAACCGGTGGACGGTGTCGACCAGGCCGTCGTAGTCCTCCCCGAAACGGTGGGCCAGGCTGCTCTTGAGGGCCTTGACCTGCTCCCGGTACGGGGAGATGACGGCGAGCCGGTCGGTCGCCCGCTCCCCTTCGGGGACCTCCTGCCACTTGCGGCCGGGCAGGATTCCCTCGTACTGGAGCCCTCGGACCAGTTCGTGGATGACCGCGGCGTGGACGGCGTTCGACTTGTGGGGTGTGCGGCCGCCGCCGGGGATCCGGCGGCCGGACGTGTCGACCAGGATCACTGGGGAGTCGATGAGCGGGGCGAACGGCAGACGGCTGGTGTTTCCGCGCCCGGTCCTGAGCGGGGCGTCCGGATACGCCACCTCGTTGACGACCGCGCAGATCGGCTCCCGCATCCGGTACTGGGTGTCGAGCGCCACCAGGCGAGGGTCCTGGCGTACCCGGCCGGAAGGATCGACCAGGCCTGCGGCGTGGAAGGCGTCCCGCGCCGTCCACTCGCGGGAGTGGGCGCGCTCCTCCTCGCTGGCCTCCCGGTCGCCGTCGCCCTTGGTCACGGCGGGCAGCTGTCGGAAGTCGCCCGCCACGATCACCCTCTTGCGGGCGAGTCCGGCGGCGAACCAGGCAGAGGGCAGGTTGACCATCCCGGCCTCGTCGATCACCACGACATCGACCTCGTCGAGCAGCTTCCTCGACTGGACGGCCTTGGCCACGGTCGCTCCGAGCACTCGGCAATGGGAGCGAACCTCGTCCTGGATGCGCTTGCGTTTCCGCCCGAGTTCGTCAAGTCGCTCCTGGAGAGAGGCAGCGGACTCGACGACGTTCTGCCTGGGCGGGATCCCCACGACGGCAGCGCAGGCCGCGGGGAGGGCGCGTCGGGCTTCGGCCGCCTGCTTCTCGCCCGCCGTGTGGCGACGGGCCGCGCGCGCGACGTCCTCCCTGGCCCGCGTCGCCTCGTCCTCCTCGTGCGCCAGGGCGGACCGGAGGTCGCGCAGCTTCGCCACTCTGCGCTCCGCGAGGAATCCGGTCGGTGGCCCCACTTTCTCCATCTTCAGCCGCAGCTGCGCGGCCAGGGTGTCCGCGGCCGCCACCGTCCTCGCCGCTGCGGCGTGGTCGCGGCCGGCCTCAGCCATCTCCTCTGTGCTGGTGGCCAGGTCCGACTCCAGGTCCCGGACACGGTCGTGCAGGGCCAGCGCCGCCCTCGCGCCCTTGAGCTGGTCGGCCGCCGTGCTGATCTGCCGGTCGATGCTCTCCACGAGCAGGGCGGCGATCCGGGCCGGGTCGACCTGGTCTCCGTAGCGGCTGCGCAGCGACGGCAGGACGATACTCCCGGCCCGCTGGACGATCCCCTCGGCGAAGCCCTCCTCGTGCTCCAGCAGGGAGCACATCCGCTCAAGGGCCTGGTCCACCGCAACGTTCGTGGGGGCCAGGAAGAGGACCTTGAGTCCTTGGCGGAAACTGCCCTCGACGATGTGGCCGACGACATCCGTCTTCCCGGTGCCGGGCGGCCCCCACAGGAACAGCACCTCACTGGCGAGGGCCTGTGCGACGGCGTCGCGCTGACGCGGGTTCAGCTGGAGCCCCGCCCAGTTCGCCACCCACTGTCCCGGGTTCTCGGCACGGCCGGTGCGCGGGGTGCCCCGGCCGACCAGCCAGCCCGCGTGGTCCGCGTCGACGGGGCTGTCCTGGCTGCCGGCCGTCTCCAGGCGCTCGGCCAGCGCGGCCCAGTTCGCGGAGTCGTCCTTGCGGATCTGGATGTTCGCGGGCGCCGCCCCGAGATCGGCTTTCGTCACGAGCCGTACGGTCCCGTCAGGAGCACGCGAGGCCTCGGCCGGATCCCAGGCCTTCCGGGAACGTGACGGTCGGGCGAGGACGGGAACACCGTCCAGGCCGTCCTGCCAGGTGCGGCACTCGAAGAGATACTCGCGCGTCCCTCCTGATTGCGAGAGGAGCCGCCCCTTGGACAGGGCGACTTTCACAGCGCCGTCGGCGTCGCTCCGCCGTTCGGTGAGGATCTCGGCGCGCACCGCCGTCAGAAGCTCCTCGACGGGATAAGGACGCCCCGCACCGGTCATGTTCACCGCTCCCCCAACATCGCCCCACAGGTCCGGAGACTGTACGTGAGTCCGCCGCCGCCGAACGGTGCATTCGACGGCCACTGGCCAGTCACTGGCCGGAATCATTCGCGATCAGTCATTGCCCGGAGCGATGTCGGCGGCTCCGTATACCGTTGACGCAGCTCACCGACCTGGCACGAAGCGAAGGAGAACGTCGTGAGGCCCACGCTGGCCGCCGCGCAGCTGCGGGGCAGTCTCACCCAGTACCTCACGACGACGTACGCGCTCACCGACGAGGACACGCGGCGGGCGCTGGAGCGGTTCCTCGAGCATCCCGAGACCGGGATGTTCCGCGGTCCCTATCTGCGGATCAGGACTCCCTTCCACAAGGCCGATACCGGCTGGGAGAAGCACCTGGAGTGGAACCCGGGATTCACACCGTACCGGCATCAGGCGAAAGCGTACGAGCGGCTGAGCACGCTCCACGGGCCTGCCCTGCCGACGCTGGTCACGACGGGGACGGGTTCCGGGAAGACCGAGTCGTTCCTCGTCTCCGTCCTCGACCACTGCCGCCGTGAGAAGGCCCTCGGCCGACGCGGAGTCAAGGCCGTGCTGCTCTATCCGATGAACGCGCTCGCCACCGATCAGGCAAGCCGCATCGGCGACTATCTCGCGCAGCCGGACCTGGCCCAGGTGACGGCGGGGCTCTACATCGGCGACCGGCCGGACACGGACTTCCGCCGGGTGATGACGCGGCGCGAGGAGATGCGGCAGGCGCCGCCCGACCTGCTCATCACGAACTACAAGATGCTCGATCTGCTGCTCCAGCGGACCGAGGACCGCGCACTGTGGCAGGACTCCCGAATCCAGTACGTGGTGCTGGACGAGTTCCACACCTACGACGGGGCGCAGGGCACGGACGTCGCCATGCTGCTGCGCCGCCTGGCGACGACCACGGGCCAGAGCGAGCCCGGACGTCCGCTCGGTTCGATCTGCCCGGTGGCGACCTCGGCGACCCTCGGTGAGGCCGGTCCCGGGGCCGGCCCCGGCTCCATCCTGGAGGTGGCGGCGCAGGTCTTCGGGATGCCGTTCTCCCCGGACGCGCTGGTGGGCGAGGAACGGATGACGCCCGAGCAGTTCACCGGACCGGTGAACTACGGGCTGCCCGAACCGCCTTCGCCCGAGGAGGTCATCGCCTGCTCGGGCGGCCCCGATGTGGTGTCCCGTCCGGACAAGCTCGATCTCAACGCCCTGGCTGCACGGATGCTGGGACAGCAGGGCCTGTCCGCCTTCGAGATCGGACGGCTGCTCAAGCAGCACGACTTCACTCAGGGGGTGCTGTCCCTTCTCGACGGGGACCCGCTGAGCGAATGGGAACTCCGCGACCGCCTCGGCCGGTTCGGGTACACCTGGGGCCGGACCGCCCGGGAGAACCCCCGCCTCGCTCTCGCCGCGCTCGCGCGCTTCGTCGCCCTGCTGTCGGCCGCCCACGATCCGGAGTCGGACGAGCGCCGCCCTCGGCCCTTGCTTCACGTGGAGACCCACCTGTGGGTCCGGCCGGTCGGCCGGATCGTGCGTGGAGTCGGCCCCGGCAAGCCAGAGTTCCACTGGTACGAGGACGATCGCGCTCGGCGCTCCGTCCTGCCCGCGACGCCCCCTGATGGCGACGAGGAGCCCGAAGCCGGTCAGATCGGGCACGTGGCGCGCTCGCATCGCGCGCAGTCGGCGATCGGCGCGGACACCGCCGTACGGCAGGCGAGCATAAGGCTGCCCGCCGTGTACTGCCGCAACTGCGGCCGCTCCGGCTGGGCGGCCATCTCCCCGGAGGCTGATCCCCAGCAGCTGGTGATGGCCCACGACAAGATCTGGCGCGCCAGTGTGGGGCGGGAGAAGCGGCGGGTCCGCTATTTCATCGCCGCCACGGCCGCGGAACAGGAGGACACGCTGGCGGCGGTCACCCAGTCCCGGCCCGCGACGGGAGGCGGACAGTCGCCGACGCTGATCCTGGACGGTGCTCAGGGTACGTACCGGCTGCCGGTCGCCCAGGACGCCGGGAATCTACAGGACGCCAGTTTCGTCCTGGCGATCACCGAGAAGAAGACCGCCGACCGAGCCGCTGTCGATCAGCGCTGCCCCGCCTGCGACACCGACAACGCGATGCGCTTCCTCGGCACTCGGCCGGCCGCCCTGGCGGCCGCGACGGTGACCCAGCTGTTCACCGGTCAGGAAGTCGCGCTCGAAGCCGAGGAGCGCAAGACCCTCCTGTTCAACGACTCGACCCAGGACGCCGCCCACCGCGCGGGTTATGTGGCGAACCGGTCGTTCACGTTCTCGTTGCGCTCGCTCCTCGCCCGCAACCTGGACGAGTCCGGCAAGCCGTCGGCTCTCAACGACCTGATCGGGAACGTGCTCGACTCCGTCGAGGATCCGCAGGCCCTCGCGGCCGTCGTCCCGCCCGATCTGTACGACGAGCCGGGCGTGGACCGCCTGCTCTCCGGGCGGGGCACGGGCGACCTGCGGACCTGGAAGCTCATCGGAGAGCGGCTCGCCTTCGCCACCGTCATGGAGTTCGGGCTCCGTTCCCGGCAGGGCCGCACCCTGGAGCTGACACGGACGGCGGCCGCCGAGGTCGTCATCGAGGACCAGCACCGGATCACCATGCTCGCCCGCGACATACACATGGCCCTGCCCGGTCAGCTGCTCGGCACCGGGCTGCCGACGGCCGAGCGCTATCTGGCCTTCGTCCGCGGGCTGCTGGAGCGGGTCCGACTGCGCGGCGGGGTCCGGCACCGTTGGCTGGAGCCGTGGATGAAGGACTCCGGGGTGACCCGGTTCAAGATCTGGGGCGGCCGGCCCGACGGCATGCCGGCGTTCCCCGACAGTGTGGCCGCGCCGCGCTTCCTGCTCGACGGTGACAAGGGCAGGTCCGACTTCGACTCGACGACAGCCCGCGCCGGCTGGTACCAGGACTGGGCGCGCCGGTGCCTGGGCCTCGACGCCCCCGGGGCGGCCGAGTATCTCCGCAGGCTGCTGCCCATCCTCGTCGACGAGGGGCTCCTCGCGGTGCGGACGGCACAGGACCGGACGACGAAGGTCTACGGCCTGCAGCCCGGCCATGTCGAGGTGCGGCTGCTAGAGGACGACATCGTCAACAAGGCCTTCGTCACCTGTGAGGCGTGCGGCTGGCAGCAGGTGGTCCATCCCTCCCGGCGGACCCGCTGGTACGGCCATCCCTGTCCTCGGTACCGGTGCCGTGGGCAGATCACCGCGCCACAACCGGGTCAGGCCACGGTGCTGTCCTCCGGTTCCACCAGCTTCGGCGGCCCCCGGCCGCGCGACTACCGCGATGACTACTACCGGCACCTGTACCGGACGGGTGGCACCTTCCGGGTCGTCACGGCCGAACACACCGGCATGCTCACCCGGCCCCAGCGGGAGCGCGTGGAGCGGGCCTTCCGCGACGGCACCCACTACACCGACCCGAACGTGCTGTCCTGCACTCCGACTCTGGAACTCGGCATCGACATCGGAGACCTGTCCGCCGTCCTGCTGGGATCACTTCCAAAGGGTCCCGCCAACTACGTGCAGCGAGCGGGCCGCGCGGGCCGAAAGACGGGCAACGCCCTGGTGGTGGCCTTCGGCGGCCGCCGGGCCCGCGATCTGTACTACCTCGACGAGCCGCGGGAGATGATCGCCGGGGACATCGTGCCGCCCGGCTGCTACCTCTCCGCGGTGGAGATCCTGCGCCGCCAGTACACGGCACACCTTCTCGACCTCGCGGCCCGGGGCCGGCTCACGACGAGCGACGATGAGCCGCTGCAGCCCGCGCCGCGGCTGGTGTCGGCGCTGTTCGGCAGCACGGCCTGGTGCCAGGAGCTCGCGGACGCGGCCCTCGCCCATGGCGCCGTGCTCGTCGAATCGTTCCTGGGCCTCTTTCCCTCCCTCCCGGGCCGGCCGGACACCGGGGTCTCCGACCAGGCCGCCGGGGAGTTGCGTGCGTACGCGCGCGGTGGCATCGTGCGTGCACTCCAGGAGGCCGAGGAGGAATGGACCGGCCGCGGTGAGGAACTCCGGCGCCGTATCCACGCCATCGACGCGGCGATGGACCAGCTCGTGCGCAGCGATCCCGAGCAGGAACGCGAATGGCGCGAGTTGCGCGCCGAGCGCTACGCGACGGGCAACCTGCTGCGCGACCTGAACCAGACGAGTGCCCACGGGGCTCTCGTCGAGCTCGGTCTCCTGCCCAACTACACCCTCTCGGACACCACCACGCAGCTGGAGGCCACCCTCTACTGGACCGAGCAACCCGAGACCGAAGGGGCCAAGAAGAGCTACCACAGCGAGGTCCGGGACTACGAGCGCTCACGCCGGTCCGCGCTGTCCGAGCTTGCGCCCGGAAACAGCTTCTACGTCAACGGCTACAAGCACGTCGTCCGGGCCCTGGACATCGGTAGTCCGGAGCGTCGTGCCTGGTCGGTGTGGCGGCTGTGCCCCGCCTGCGGCTACGTCCGTACGGAGAACGCCCAGGCCGATGCCTCGCCCTGCCGCCGGTGCGGCGGCCGGGAGATCGCCGACGCCGGCTGTGTCCAGCGCATTCTCGAACCGAAGCGGGTCATGTCGCGCGACAAGCGGGACGACGCCCGGGTCCGCGACGACAAGGACGAGCGCGACAGCAAGAGGTACGCCGTCCTCACGACCGTGGACATCGACCCCGTGCACCTGGCCACGGGCTCCTGGCGCCACGACACCGCCGTCTTCGGCGTCGACTTCACCCGCCAGGCTGTGGTGCGCACGCTGAACCTGGGCCTCGACCGCCAAGACGGCAGCAGCACCGTGCCCCTCGCCGGGGCCGACATACGGATCAACCCGTTCTACGTCTGCACGAGCTGCGGCGGCGCCACCTCCGAGGGGCGTCCGGTCGTGGACCACCAGCAGGACGCGCTCACCGAATCCCTTGCCGCGGCGACCAGAGCCAGCGCTCACCACCAGCTGTGGTGCCCGCGCCGCAAGGTCCGTACGAGCACCCCGGAAGGCCAGGGGAAGGGGGAGGACGTCCCTCTGCTCCTGGCCCACGAGTTGACCACCGAGGCCGTCCGTATCCTGCTTCCCGCATCGGTCGCCCGAGTCAAGGAACGCCTCGCGTCCTTCACCGCCGCCCTGTTCGTGGGCATCGCCGCACGCTACGGCGGCGACCCGGACCACATCGACATCACCGCCGCCACCATGCCCGACGGCAACGACCCGGAATGGCCTCGTCGCTTCCTCGTCGTCTACGACCGTCTGCCGGGCGGCACCGGCTACCTGCACCGGCTCGCCACCTCCGACGGCTTCCGCGAAGTGCTGTTGAGGGCCCGCGAGGTGATCGACAGCTGCCCGTGCATCGAGAAGGGCCTCGACGGCTGCCACCGCTGTCTGCTGCGCCGCGTACCGGCCGGCGACTACGACAAGGTCAGCCGCAACGAAGTCCGGCAGATGTTCGACGAGCTGCTGGGAGCCGACGGCGGCGACTGGGCCACCTCACCGGTCGCGGCCACCCACCAGATCCCGCTGGAGCGGCAGGCCGAGAGCGATCTGGAGGTCATGTTCCTGGAGACCCTGGGCGAATGGGCGAAGCAGCCCTCGGCCAAGGCCAGCGCGGACGCCTACACGACCACGGCCGGAACGTACTCGCTGGACCTGCGACTGACCGGCGTCGACGGGGCCACCGTCAGCTGGCGGGTCTCCCAGCAGCGAGTCCTCGACGGCACCCGCCCCGACGTCCTTTTCGAACGTACGGACGCACCCGGTCCGCGGATCGCGCTCTACCTCGACGGATACGAGTTCCATGCCGGGCCGAAGCACAAGGACAGGCTGGCCGACGACGCCGTCAAGCGCACCCGGCTGCGCGCCGACGGAGTGCGGGTCTTCCAGCTCACCTACTACGACGTGAAGGACTGGCGGACCCGGGTCCGTGACACGGGCTACGCGAGCACGGGGCCTGAGCACCCGGTCTGGGTGCCGTACGGTGAGCAGGGTCAGAAGCGTGCTCGTGACTACTACGCGGGCGTGCACGGCGGTCTGCCGGGCGAGCTGTCCGCGAACCTCTGGGTGAATCCGGCGGACCTTCTGATCTCTCATCTGCGTGCCCCGGACGCTTCCTTGTGGCAGCAGCGCGCCGAGGCCGCCGTCGCGGGGCTGCTGGGCGCCGGGGCCCGCATCGCCGCACTGCATCCTCAAGCGGTCGGCGAACAACTCCTCACCGCGCTGCGGGGAGGCGTCCCTCAGGGGCCCAAGGGGCCGGTGCAGCTGCTCTCCGCGGTCGACGCGACAGGATGCGTGGTCACGGCTGCTGCGGACGGTCGGCACCGGCCGCCGGTGTGGACCGCGCTGGCCCTGCTCGACGACAGCGACCGGGCCCTCTCGGACGAGGCCGGGCACAAGCGACGCTGGCAGGGCTGGCTCTACTGGAGCAATGTGCTGCAGTTCCTGGAGCACGGAGGCGGTGACAGTGTCCAGTTGACGACCAGCCTGCTGGAAGGCTTCACCGTCGACGGCCTCGCCGTCGCCGGAGGCTCGGGCTGGCTCGAATCCCAGCGGGCCGAGCGGCCGGCCGCGGTGACGGCGAGCCCCGCCGGAGATCTCGCGGAAGAGCCTGACCCGCTCATCCCCACGGCTCGGCCGGCCCAGCCCTCCGACACCGCTCATGACACCGGCTGGGAGCAGGTACTGGAGTTCCTCGACCCCGATGAACCCGGTCTGCTCCCCCTCAGCCAGGGGCTCCGCGCTCTGGGCGTGGTGCCGCCGGAAGCCGGCTACGAGCTGGACGAGCACGGTTGGATGGCCGAACTCGCCTGGCCCTCCGCCCGGATCGCCGTGGTGACGGCCCACCGTCCGGCCGACGGGGAACGGGATCACGATGCAGAGGACCGGGACAGGGCCTTCGCCTCGGCAGGCTGGCTGATCCGCACAGCCGCCTCCTGCACCGCTCTGGACATCAAGAACCTCCTCGCCGCGGCGGAGGGCAAAGATACGAACACGAACGACGGAGACCAGCAGCGATGACGACCACGAGCGTGACCCTGCGTCTGCTCGACAAGGCGGACAAGGAGATCCTGAGGCTGCCGCGTGCGGTCAAGGGCGCGATCTACGACTTCCAGCACAAGTTCAAGGAGAACCCGCAGCTCCGGGGCCTGCGGCTGAAGCAGCTGGAAGGCCACGACCGGCTCTGGTCAGCCCGCATCAACGACGAGTACAGGGTCCTGCTGCTGCGTCTGGCGGATACCGACTGGCTCATCGTCTCCGTCAAGCACCGCAAGGAGGCGTACGAGAAGCTCGACCGGCTCTCGTACGGCATCAACCGGATCACCGGCGGTATCGAGTACGTCGACCTCCAGATCGTCGAGGAGAGCGTCCTCCGCCGAGCGACGACGCCCAGGGCCGCCACCGCCCCCACCGAGCCTGTCCCGGCGCCCGCACCCGCCCCCGTCCCGCTGTTCGCCGCGTTCTCCGACGAGCAGCTCACCGACCTCGGCGTCGCGGGACCACTCGTACCGGTTGTCCGGACCCTGACCACCGAGGATCAACTCCTCGGTCTGGCGGAGTACGCCCCTCAGCTCACCTCGGAAGTCCTGCTCGCACTCCACGACGGTGCGTCGTACGACGCGGTGCTGGAGCAGATCACCAGTCCCGTCTCCGTACCGGACCCCGTCGACACCGACGACTTCCGGGCCGCCGCCGAGCGGCCGGCCACCGTGGTCACGACGACGGACGAGGCCCTGCGCGAAGCCCTGGAGGGCGGCGACTTCGGTCGGTGGAAGGTATTCCTCCACCCGACCCAGTCCCGGCTCGTCGAACGCGACTACTCGGGTCCTGCCCGGGTGGGGGGCGGGCCGGGCACCGGCAAGACCATCGTGGCCCTGCACCGGGTCAAGCACCTGGTGGACCGACTGTCTCCCGGCCGTAACAAGCCCGTCCTCCTCACCACGTACAACAAGAACCTTGCCGCCGACCTGAGGTCCCGGCTGCTCCAGCTGGGCGGCGAGGAGCTGCTGGCGCGCGTGGAGATCAGCCACGTCGACCAGCTCGCGCTGCGCGTCGTACGCGAGGCCGAGCCCGGAAGCGCCAAGCAGACGCTGGACGAGAGCCAGGCTCTCCGTGAGTGGCGTGCCATGCTCGACGAGCTGGGCGAAACCGGGTGGGACGCCCAGTTCCTGCACGACGAGTGGTCGCAGGTCATCCTGGGCCAGGCCGTCGTCTCCCGGACCGAATACTTCCGTGCCCGGCGAGCCGGCCGGGGCAAGAACATCGCGCGGGCCGAGCGCGCCGAGATCTGGCAGCTCGCAGAGCGGTTCACCCAACGACTCGACCGCCTCGGGCGGCAGACCTGGGAACAGGTCGCCGAGCGTGCGGCCCGACTGGAGATGGACCGCGAGCGGCGGATCCAGAACGTCGATCGTCAGCGGGAGGAGGCCGGCGGTCTTGACAACATCCACCTTCAGGCCGGCTCCGCGGGCTGGTTGCGGCACCGCTTCCAGCACATCGTCGTCGACGAGGCACAGGACCTGAGGGCCGCACACTGGAAGCTGCTGCGGGCGATGGCGCCGCGTGCCGCCAACGACATCTTCCTCGTGGGCGATACGCACCAGCGCATCTACGGCAACCAGGTCACGCTGGGAAGCCTCGGGGTCCACATCCGTGGACGATCGGCCAAGCTGACGTTGAGCTACCGAACGACTCGCCAGATCCTCGGCTCCGCACTCGGTGTGCTCAGCGGCGAAAGCTTCGACGACCTGGACGGCAGCACCGAGGACCTTGCCGGTTACAGGTCCGTCCTGACCGGAAGCCTTCCGCAGTTGCACGGTTGCGACGACTGGGAGTCCGAGCAGGAGTCGATCGCCTCGCTCCTCGCCGAGTGGATCGCCCTGCCGACACCGCCCGAGCAGATCGCCGTCTGCGTTCCGACCAACGCCATGGCGAGCGAGCTGGCATACACCCTGCTGGCCCACAAGGGGATCAAGGCCGTCGAGATCGGTCCCGAAGGCCCCCGTGGAGACGAAGGCATCCACATCGGCACGATGTTCCGCTTCAAGGGGCTCGAGTACCAGCGCATGGTCATCGCGGGGGTTCGGGACGGGCTCGTACCCAGGGAGGCAGTCACCCGCCTGCAGAGCACCGATGTCGTCCGCTACCGGCGTGAGCTCCAGCGGGCCCGTTCTCTGCTCTTCGTCGCGGCCACCCGGTCCCGGGACAGCCTCGCCATCTTCTGGCACGGCCGTCCGAGCCCGTTCCTCGAACCCCTCATGCGTTTGCCCGCTTCATGAACACACCAGGCGGCTGAGCCTCCCTGGAGTAGGAGAGCCTCGGGGGTGACTCAGCCGCCCAGTTCTGCGGGGCGTACGAGTGCCGGCCCGGTTGCCACCACCACGATGAATCATCGCCATTCGCATGGCTGGTTGCGAGCTACTACACCCCGGAGACGGGGACCTTCCCAACGACACGAGCCTAAAGGCCCACAAGATCCAGGAGAGCTCGAATGGTAGCTGTCGCTCTAGTGCACAGTACTGCGCTGATGCTGGAACGACTCCCCGAAAACCCCCCAGCGTGGCTGCATCGCGGCGAGCGAACCTTTGCATACCCCCACAATGACTGGAGAAAGCCGCGCGTATGGTGCCTTGCCTTCTTCACAGACCGCCATACTCACCACGAACGGCGCAGGATCATCGGGGTGGGCAGCGTCTTCCCCGGCAGACGGTCCGGCACGTACGAACGATCATTGATCGCACGTGACTTCACGCCACTCCAGTTACCTCTGCCTCTCGCCGATCTTGAGGGCGCCATGGGTGCCAGCCGTCGCTATCTCCGCGACGACGGCCGCATGCCTCCTGTAGCCGGCGACAAGTTGCTGGATGCCGTCCGGCGTCAACGGCCGGAACTGAATGAGAAACTCGCAGACCTGGAGAGCAGTCTGGGAGCAAATCCTCCGACTGGACAGGTGGGAGAACGGCTGAGTCTCGAGAAGGACGCTGTAGGCACCCTGCTCGAGGCTTTCGGCACCGACCGTGATCCACTCGAAGCATGGCAGCCGCCGCTCGGCGAGAACGATCCCCGTTCACGATCCGTGCCCTTCCTCGAAGGGCTGCCCACTCTGCGGCAGATCGAGGACCAGCAGATCGTCCATGACTACATGCGCTTTCCCGGCATGGCAGGCGAGGATGCCGTGCAGGTCGGCTGGCGGATCTATCGCCGGAACTCTGACTCCCCCCATCGGTTGTTCGTGTACAACGCCAATCGGACACACACCGAGACCGCCATGGGTGTCGACATGATCTACGTCAACGAGCACGCGCGCAGCGTGGCGACGGTCCAGTACAAGCGCATGCGCCAGAGCGGACGCCGCTGGGTCTACTGGCACGACGGCACCGGTGAGCGGGAGCTGGAACGGATGAAAGTCGTGGACGATCAGTGTAGGGCTGAGGACGAATCGGCCCGGACGAGCGAACAGAACTCCGGATTGCTGGGTGACCCGCGCCTGATCACCACGCCGAGCATGGTCAAGCTGTGCCGAACCATTCCATTCATGATGAACTCGGCCGCGCTCATACCCGGCATGTATCTCACACGACAGCACTTCCGGGAGCTGCTTCAACGCCCAGAGTCCGAAGGGCCGTCCGGCGGGAAACGCATAGTCGAAGACTCGGTTCCCCGGTATCTGAACAACACCACTTTCACCACCTTGCTCAGGGACGGTTGGATCGGCACGCGCGACACCAGCTGGGACTACATCATCGACCTGGTACGCGAAAGTCTGTCCCCCTGGGGGCCGGGCTCCGTCGTCGTCGGAATGCACCGAAGCGAAGTCGCTCCCGGAAATCGTCGGATCAACTGACAGACATTGCGGCCCGCCGGCTGCCCTTCGCCGTTCTTCTGAGGTTCGCGGCTGCACCTTTCCTGTACCCCTGCGGGCTGCCGATCGTCAGGGCTCTGCCCCCCAAAGGGGGTGAACGTCAGGTGGCGGCCAGCCAGAATCTGTCGACCACACACCCGGGCAGACGAACATCGGCGACGAGGGCTACGTTACCCAAGCGCCTCGACACCTACATGACTGAGCACAGCCTGACCCCACTGCGGCCGAGCTACCGCACTCTCTCCCCCTGCTGCCCGACAAGCACTTACTCAAAGCTCATCGAGTCGACAAAGGACACCCTCAAAGGCCAGCTCGACCTCGAGCGTCACGGAGCCAGGACCCCTGCCGGGGTTCTCATCCGTGCCAGAAAGCGGATCCTGGCCCTGACAGTTACATCTGGCACAGATGCAACACGGGCCGGTCCGCCCCCGGACACTGATCACCTATGACCACTAACCGCACCTTCGACTTACTCGCCTAAGCTGGCGTCAGGTGGTTCAACGCACTCTGAAGGACCGCCCCGGACGTTGGTGCCGCCACAGCAACCTTCCGGAGATCTTCGCCGGTCAAGTATCGGTAACTCTGGGGCGGATGGAACGATCCCGCGGCTCGCAGCGCGGCCAGCGGTACCGGGTCCTCGAAGGTAATCGGTTCTTCGAGCGACAGACCGCTGGCCTGGGTCGCTCCACTCATGTACTCGTCGTACTCACGCCGACTGATCCCTGCACTCGTGCAACTGGCCGACCAAACCTCCCGCGGGGAGGCCACATGCACGGAAGCGATCCGCGCCATGCCCACGATGGCCATCGTGGGCGCGGTCGCGTAGAGCAGTACGGGAGTCCCGGGTGGGGCGGCGACGCGCTGACGGCGGACCTCGACCGTCTTGGTCCCGGCAAGGATCGCCGTGGCGAACCGAGGGTGGACGGACAGCAGCATCGCGCGCTCCGGATCACTCACGTCTTTCGGTGCCCCTCTTCGTACACGGCCTGGAACAGCACGTTGCTGATCTTCGACAGCTGCATCGGCGGTACCCACCGTAGCCCCAGCCCCTTGGCCAACGCGGTCACTCGTGCATGCGTCACCTGTACGGGAAAGATCTCCGTGTCCGAAAACCTCAACGCCATGGCCTTGCCCGATCCATCGGCTGCGTCACGCACTTCGACATGACCATATACGCCCAGGTGTTCGAATCGCGAGAAGAGGGTATCGGGGTCATCGATGACCACCTCGTCGAGGCGCGAGCAGCCGATGACCATCTTGCCCTGCTGCCCGGAAGTCCCCTCACTGACGTACCACATGATCCGGGCGGGAATGCTCTCTCCCCGGTGTCCGGACGAGCGGTAGTAGACGTGCTCGCGACTGATGCCCAGTACGTCGTCCCGGGGAACGAGCATGGCAGGAACGTCGAAGAGCTCCGTGGACCAGCGTGGTTTGATGGGCGCGATGAAGGAGGGCAGGGCCGTGTCGGTCAATTTGGCCGGCCACCACACCCGCTCGGCCATGCTCGCGATCTGGGGCGAAACGCATTCATCCAGCCGAGGCGCCGACCGCCTCATGCGCCCTGCGATCTCCGCAGCCTTCTGCGAGACGGCCTCGGCAGGTCCGCAGACGTCGACCAGCAGTGCGGTGAAGCCGCTCTCGTCCTCGGTGAAGCCGTCGGCGCCAGCCGCCGTCATCGCTGTCGGCGACAGAAACGGATCGGTGATACGGACCGCCTGCGCCCCTCGCTCTCGGCCAAGCCGCTTGAGCATGAACAGCAGTTGCCGTGCGAGTGTCTCCTCCAGCCGGTGCGATGCCGTCCGAAGGAACGCGACGTTCAGCGTGCGGCCGTCCATGGCCCAGACGTAGAGGGCTACCGGATGCCCCTCTCCGTCCCGGAGCAGCTCCCTGCGCCACAGCACCCCGTCATTGGCGAGATTTTTCAGCCGCTCTGCGAAGGCCGTTCCACGGTCACCCTCGGCCTGGTCGAAGAAGGCGACCAGCTCTCCTTCACCGCCTGGCGCGATCTCCTCGGCGGAGAAGGTAGTGCCCATGAGATCTGCTGGACGGTACACCTGGGCCTGGCGCAGTTCGTCCACATGAAGCGTGACCACCGCCGACGAGACCACCTTGACCCGTGCGACGTCCCAGGCGATGTCGGCAAGAGCCGCCAGTGCGGGATCGCGCGTCACCAGCACCTGGAGCCCGGCACACGACGTCTCGGCAACGTAGCGCAAGCGAGCGCGTTGTCGATCACCGAGGGGGACATCAGGTAGCTCCTTCCTCGCTGCAGCGGCCAGCTCCTCCACACGGACGGCAACGGCAGCGCTGTCTGGAGACACTGACCGCAGTTTGGCGAGCCCCGCACGCTGATGGTTGCGTGCCTCATGCTCCTCGACATCCCGCACGTCGTGCAGAAGCTGCGGAGTGAACGCGAGCTCGATCAGGTCGGCGAGCCACCCTGCCGTGAGAGCACGCGACTCCTCAACGGCTCGTTCTGCTTCCGTACCGCGCAGCCCGGCGAACACTCCGTGGTCGACCGTCACCACCAGCAGCGCATCGCTCTGGGCCTCGGCGAACAGATCCTCGTGCCCCAGGTCAAACCACCAGGTGTCCAGCGTCTCCTTGTCCTTACCCCGCCCCAGGCTCTCACCCTTGGGAACAAAGCCCAGCGCTGTCCACATGCCGCTGAGCCCGTAGTCGCGCCGGCACTTGGCACGAATGCCGAGCCGATGAGCGTGCCGCGCGCGGATCGCCTCGATCAGCTCACGAGCGACGCCCTTACCTCGGTGTTCCTCAGCTACGCACAAGTGAGCCAGCCGCACATGCAGACTCCGCTTGGGCAGCCCGAAGAGCGCGTAGCCGACCACCTCATCGCCATCCAGGGCCACCAGCAGGCCGTCGTCCTCAGCATGCTTACGGTAGGCAGGCGGCGTCAGCAGCCCCAGATACTTCGTGTACCGGTTACCCAAAGCGATGATCGCGTCCAGCAGCTCCGACTGCTCCGCAGACACCGGCAACACTCTGATCGCCATGTTCCCCCTCCGGTTCCTTCAACCGACAATGCCCCAGGACGGCATACTGCCCAACAGCGTCAGTGGCGAGCCACTAATTGATCAAAACCGGCTAACTGGCGGGAATCCGTCTTCTCTTGTTTCGTTCGAGTGGATGGGCGGCGGTGTTGGGTTTGCGCCTGGCGGCTTGACCGGGACCATCGGTTGCTCGTCGGCGGTAGCCCATGGCTTGCTTCAGAGCGGCCATCGCCGCCGCACCACGCGAGCCCACGCGGCTGGCCTCGGAGCGTACGCGACACGCACCCCGGCGGTCACTCATGGGCAGAATCGGCAAGCTGGTTGACCAAGACTGTTCTTCCCCACGGCTGCGTAGGCGCCGCTTCTACGCTGACCGTCATGCGCGAAGTCGAATACCGGAGCAGCGGGGTTCCGTTGGAGGAGTACGAACTCACCCGCAGGGACCACCGCCGTCAGAAGCAGAGCGAGGAGAGCAGCGTATCGATTCGACGACAGGTCGAAGAGGACAATGCCAAATGCCTGGCAGACCCGGCGATGGCAGAGCGCCGCCGCCAGGCGTTCGAGAACGTCGCGAAGCTGATCCAGTCCTTCAAGAAGGCCGACCACGAGATCATGCGGTGGCGTGTCCGGCTGTACTGCGGCCACATCATCGAGACGGAGGCGCATTACACGTACACCGACCCCATCGATGCTGGAGGGTCCAGGAAGCAATGCCCTGAGTGCGGAGGTGCCTGGCAAACGCTCGTGGCCTTCGAACCCATCGGACTGCGTGGCGAGCCACCGGAACCCACGGTTCCCACGCCTCCGCCGCCCCCGAAGAAGCCGACACGAGCCGAACTCGAACGACGCGTTAAGACGCTGGAGAAGGAGAACGAACGCTTGCGCGCGAAGTTCAGTGGCTGAAGGTCCCGACCGAAGTCATTGGGCTGACTCGCCAGCAGGTCACGGAGGCCGAGTTGACGGCAACGGTGAAGACGCCGCCCGCGCGGACATAGACATGGTCCACGTCACCCCGCTCGTTCGAGCAAATTTTTTCGAACCACCTATCGCTGACAAACGGAACTGACAACATGCCGCCGTCGTACGTCAACCTAGAGTCGAAGGCGGACCATTGGAACGGCAGGTCAATGAGCGGCAACTCTCGGTGCTGCAGTGGGTGCAAGACGGGTGCCCTGCCAGCGTTTGGGAGACCAGCTCCTACAAGAGCACCTGTCAGGCACTGCAGAACCGGGGCCTGGTCATGGTTTCCCGGAAGGCCGGGCAGTGGAGCGTCATCCTGACGAGTGCTGGCCAGCACTACCTGGCGCACGGCGCGTACCCTCCCCGCGGGTCACGCCCGCCGAAGACCCAGGCCGCCGCTCCACGACCCCCGTCCACCCGAGCACAGGAAACTCCGGCCGCCGGGTGGAGGCCAAGCCCTCCATCACAGCCTCGGGTGACGTTCACGGAGCAGCTGCTGCAAGAGCTCGCGGAGGCCGGCGGCAGCATCGTCAAGAGCGGCAGCGGTCCGGACTTGGAGAAGTGGCCATCCCGCATCGCCGCGGCACGCAGGTCCGGAAAGGTCCCGGAGAAGAAGGAGCTGTACGGGGCTTGGTGTCAGGGCGGGTACGAGATCAAGCTCGTCGACATCCCCGCCTGGCGCCTCGCCGTCCTCGAACCCGTCCCCGTTCCCTCCCGGCTCACGCGGCCGCACACCGTGGTCCGGGCCATGCAGAACGAACAACAGCCACTGGGCCTCACGAAGCCCGTCCAAGGACGTGCCCTCCGGCTCGTCCAGGCGCTGATCATCGCTGCCGAGGCCGAAGGACATTCCAGCTCGGCAGGACAGACCGGCTTCGCGCCCCCGTCTCATCGCCGTCGTAGGGCATCTCCCCACTTCACCATCACCGCACAGGGCCAGACTGTGGGGTTCCTTGTCCTCCAGGAGCAAGACCGGACCGAGCACGTCGCCACCGAGAAGGAACTCACCGCGGCCAAGAAGGACTCCTGGGTCAGGATCCCCCGCTTCGACTACACCCCGTCCGAACGGCTCCGTTTCGTCCTCAGCGGCGGCCAGCCGCACCGGGCCAGCGAATGGTCCGACACCCCCGGCCGTCCCCTGGAAGACCAGCTCGCCGAGATCGCCCAGGAGGTCACCCTCCGCGGCGAAGCTGCTGAACGCAGACGCCTGGACGAGATCGAAGTGGCACGCCAGAAGCGCATCCGGTGGGAAGCCACCATGGAAGAAGCCCGAATCCGGTACGCCGAGGCGTACCGCGTCAGGCACTTCGAGGCGCAGGAAGCGACATGGCGCCACGCCACCCGACTGACGGAGTATGTGAACGCTGTACGCACCCGGGTCGAGGCCATGCCCCCAGGCCAGACCCGGACCGAAGCCGAAGCCTGGGTCGACTGGGCAGCAGCCCGCGTGGAGCGCCTCGACCCGCTGAACACATCGCCCCGGCTGCCCGACATTCCCGAGCCGCGCCCCGAGGACCTGAAGCCCTTCCTCGGGCACTGGAGTCCCTACGGCCCCACCTACTGACGCCCGCTCCGCCACACGTCCGGCCCGCCGAAGTACGGCAGCAGCGCGCCTGCCACCGCAACCAGCGGCGGGCGCTGCAACCCGGCGGAATCTTCTTCAAGTTCCCGCAAAGCCAGCCCACGGGAGCGCGCCTCCCAGCCAACGTGACCTGCACGATCAGTCATGTGACGTCCCGTCAGAGCAAGCGTCATTTGAGCGTCACGAGCGTCATTTCAGCGTCAAGATATCGCTCGTAACGCCCACACCGCACATAATGCGCACGGGAGAAATCGCAGGTCAGGAGCCCTTCGCGGCCGGTTCAAGGATGGCGACACACTCCACGTGGTGGGTCATCGGAAACAGATCGAACGCCCGCAGCGTCCGCACCCGGTACCCGCCCTCCCGGAAGTACGCCAGGTCGCGCGCCAAGGCCGCCGGGTCGCATGCCACATACGCGATGCGGCGGGCGCCGAGGCCGGTCAGGTGCTTGACGGTCTGCTTGCCGGCGCCTGCGCGCGGGGGGTCGAGGACGATCAGGTCGGTCTCGGTGATGCCGGTGCGCGGCAGGACCTGGTCGACCTTGCCGTGCTCGATGCGGACCCGCTCCAGGTCCTTCAGGTTGTGCCGGGCGTCCTCCACGGCGCGCTTGCCGGACTCGATGCCGAGGACGGCGCCCTTATCGCCGATGCGCTGGCCGATGGCGCCCGCGAACAGGCCGACGCCGCAGTAGAGGTCGAGGGCGGTGTCGCCCTTGCGGGGCAGCAGGCCCTGCATGACGGCGCGGACGAGGGTGTTGGCGGCTTGCGGGTGGACCTGCCAGAAACCGCCCGAGCCGACCCGGTAGGTGCGGTCGTCGGCGCGCTCGCGGACGAAGGCGCGGCCGTGCACGCGGTGGACGCCGCCGTCGCGCTCGTCGACGCGCATCACCGAGACGGGCTTGTCGAGTTCCACGAGGGGCAGCCGGCCGCCGGGCCTCGGGGTGAGGATCACCTGGCGGTCGTGGGAGCCGGTGGCCGCGATGGCTTCCACCGAGGCCATGCCGGGCCATTCCCGCTTCTCGATGCCGAGCTCGGTGACGCCGGGGGCCGCGATCAGGCAGCGCTCGATCGGCTCCACGTCATGCGAACGGTGCTTGCGCAGGCCGACACGGCCGTCCTCGTCGATGGCGTACTGGACCCGGGTGCGCCAGGCCGGCACCTCGCCCGCCGGAAGCTTGTCGCCCTCGGCCGGCATGACGGTGCCGTCCCAGCCCGCCTCCTCGGGGGTGAGGCCCGCGAGGCGCTGAAGCTGTTCGGTAATCACTTCGCCCTTGAGCCTGCGCTGGGCGCCGGGCTTGGCGTGCTGCCAGTCGCAGCCGCCGCACTTGCCGGGACCGGCGTACGGGCAGGGCGCCTCGACGCGGTCCTTGGACGCCTCGATGATCCGTACCGCGTCGGCGCGCAGGAAGCGGGAGTCGCTCTCGCCCTCGGTGACCTTGGCGATGACCTTCTCGCCGGGAAGCGTGTGCCGTACGAAGAGGACCTGGCCCTCCGAAGTGCGGGCGATGCAGTGGCCGCCGTGTGCGACGGGCCCGACCTCGACCTCGTACTCCTCCCCGACCAGCGACGACGTGGGTTCGTTCTGCATGAGGGGGTGGCTCCAGAGATCAAGGGAAAAACGGCCGGACAACAACCCACGAGTCTACGTGGGTGTCGTCCGGCCGTTTACCACGAACGGAAGCGGGCAGGGGCGGTCAGCTCTTGCCGCTGGGTTCCTTGGGCCTGCGCTCCACGGGTCCGCGGCGCACCGAGCCCGGTGCGTTCCACTCGGCGCGCTTCCTGGCGCGCTTCTTCGCCGCCTCGGAGGACTCCAGCTGGTACGGCACGGAGGTCACCATCACGCCCGGGGTGAACAGCAGCCGCCCCTTGAGGCGCAGGGCGCTCTGGTTGTGGAGGAGGTGCTCGTACCAGTGGCCGACCACGTACTCCGGGATGTACACGCTCACGACGTCGCGCGGGCTGTCGCGGCGCAGGCCCTTCACGTATTCGATGACCGGCCGGGTGACTTCGCGGTACGGGGAGTCGAGGATCTTCAGCGGGATGTCGATACCCCGCCGCTCCCAGTCCTCCCTGAGCGCCTTGGTCTCGACCGGGTCGACGCTGATGGAGAGCGCCTCCAGACGGTCGGAGCGGATCAGCTTGGCGTAGGCGAGGGCGCGCAGCGTGGGCCGGTGGAGCTTGGAGACCAGGACGATCGAGTGGACCCTGGAGGGCCGCATCGTCTCGTCGACCGGGGTCTCCTCCGCGGCGATCTCCTCGGCGACCCGGTCGTAGTGCTTCCGGATCGCGGTCATCGTCGCGAAGAAGATGCACATGCCGAGCAGGGCGACCCAGGCACCGTGGGTGAATTTGGTGACCAGGACGACCACGAGGACGAGGCCGGTCAGGAAGGCGCCGAAGGCGTTGATCGCGCGGGAGCGGATCATGTGGCGGCGCTTGTCTGCGTCCTTCTCGGCGCGCAGGTGGCGGTTCCAGTGGCGGACCATGCCGGTCTGGCTGAGCGTGAAGGACACGAACACGCCGACGATGTAGAGCTGGATCAGCCGGGTCGAGTCGGCGCCGTAGACGACGACGAGCAGGGCGGCCGCGCCGGCGAGCAGCACGATGCCGTTGGAGAAGGCGAGGCGGTCGCCGCGGGTGTGCAGCTGGCGCGGCAGGTAGCGGTCCTGGGCGAGGATCGAGCCGAGCACCGGGAAGCCGTTGTACGCCGTGTTCGCCGCGAGGAACAGCACCAGGGCGGTGGCCGCGGCGAGCACGATGAACAGGAAACTGCCGTTGCCGAAGACGGCCTCGGCGACCTGCGTGATCACCGGGTCCTGCACATAACCGGGGCCGACCGGCACACCGCCTCTCAGCAGGTCTTCCCCCGGGTTCTCGGACATCCGGACGTTGGTGACCAGGGCGAGGGCGATGATGCCGACGAGCATGGTGATGGCGAGCATGCCCATCATCGTCAGCGTCGTCGCCGCGTTCTTGGACTTGGGCTTACGGAAGGCCGGGACGCCGTTGGAGACCGCCTCGACGCCGGTGAGCGCGGCACAGCCGGAAGAAAAAGCACGCAGCAGCAGGAAGACAAGGGCGAAGCCCGCGAGGCCCTCCTGCTCTGCCTTGATGTGGAAGCCGGCGGTGGGCGCGCGCATGGTGTCGCCGAGCACGAGAGCGCGGTAGGCGCCCCACGCGATCATGATGAAGACGCCCACGACGAACACGTACGTCGGAATCGCGAAGAGCGACCCGGACTCCTTGACGCCGCGCAGGTTCATCAGCGTCAGCAGCAGGATCACCGCGACGGCGCACAGCACCTTGTGCTCGACCACGAACGGGATCGCCGAGCCCAGGTTCTCGATTCCGGAAGTGATGGAGACGGCGACGGTGAGGACGTAGTCCACGAGCAGCGCGCTGGCGACGGTCAGGCCGGCCTTGGGGCCGAGGTTGGTGGTGGCAACCTCGTAGTCGCCGCCACCGCTCGGGTACGCGTGCACGTTCTGCCGGTACGACGCCACCACGGTGAACATCACCACCACGACCGCCAGGGCGATCCACGGGCTGAAGTGGTACGCCGAAATGCCCGCGACAGACAGGACGAGCAGGACCTCCCCAGGCGCATAGGCAACGGAGGACAGGGCGTCGGAGGCGAAGACGGGGAGGGCGATGCGCTTCGGCAGGAGCGTTTCTCCGAGCCGGTCACTGCGCAATGCGCGCCCGATCAGGATCCGTTTGGGCACGTCGGTCAGTTTGGACACGCAGAGGATCGTAAGCGTTCCGTATGGAAGCCGCAGACCCACCACCCCCGTGGCCCCGCAATCTCCTGCGCTCGGACGAAAAAGCCACGAAATCCTTAACGAAATCCTTGCACTAGGCGTCCGCGAAAAGGGCGCTGTAACCATTCAATGCGGGCTGACCGCCGAGATGTGCGTAAAGGACGGTGGAATCCCGGGTGATCTCGCCGCGCCCCACGAGGTCGACCGTTCCCGCCATCGACTTCCCCTCGTACACGGGGTCGGTGACCATGCCCTCGGTACGGGCGGCGAGCCGCATCGCGTCGAGGGTGGTGGCGTCGGGGATGCCGTATGTGCCCGCGTGGTAGCGCTCGTCCAGCTCGATGTCGTCCACGGTGAGCTCGCGTCGCACCCCGATGAGCCGTGCGGTCCCGGCCGCGATCCGGGCGATCTGCTCGCGGGTGCGAGCGGGTTCCGCGGAGGCGTCGATGCCCAGCACGCGCCGCGGACGGCCACCCTCCTCTTCGAGCGCGGCGAACCCCGCGACCATGCCGGCCTGGGTGGATCCGGTCACCGAGCAGACGACCACGGTGTCGAAGAACACTCCGAGTGCGTGCTCCTGCTCGGCGACCTCGTACGCCCAGTTGGCGAAGCCGAGCCCGCCGAGAGGATGGTCGGACGCACCGGCTGGGATGGCGTACGGCCGGCCGCCGCCCTCCTCGACCTCGCGCAGCGCCTGCTCCCAGCTCTCCTTGACGCCGATGCCGAAACCGGCGCGCACCAGGCGGACATCGGCACCGGCCAGGCGGCTGATCAGGATGTTGCCGACCTTGTCGTACACGGCGTCGGGCCACTCGACCCAGCTCTCCTGGATGAGTACGCACTTGAGGCCGGTACGGGCGGCGACCGCCGCGACCTGGCGGGTGTGGTTGGACTGGACGCCGCCGATGGAGACGAGCGTGTCGCAGCCCTTCGCCAGGGCGTCGGCGACGAGGTATTCGAGCTTGCGCGTCTTGTTGCCGCCGTAGGCGATGCCGGAGTTGCAGTCCTCCCGCTTGGCCCAGACCGCGGCGCCGCCGAGGTGGTCGGTGAGCCGGTCGAGGCGGTGCACGGGAGAGGGGCCGAAGAGGAGGGGGTAGCGGTCGTAGGAGGTGAGGGAGGGGGAGGACGGGGCTGCGGGCGATGCGGGCGTCACGGGGGCTCCCTTGGCCGGGGGTGGTTGGGCGATGGTGGGTGGGGTCGGTGTGGTGATGGTGGTCGGCTCGTCCGCGGCCTGGCGGCTCGTCCGGACGGTGCCCGGGCCGGCGGCCTAGTCGGACGGTTCGTCGGCGAGTTCTTCGAGCGCCCGCCAGATCTCCGCGGTGACCCGGGACGCGGCTTCGGCATCGCGCCCCGCGCACGCCTCGATCAGCCGGTCGTGCAGCTCCGCCGAGCCGTGTGCCGCGCCGGGCGTGCCGAACTGCCGCCACTCCAGGCGCCGGATCAGGGGCGTGTAGCGCCGGACGGTGTCGGCCACGGCGCGGTTGCCGCAGGCGTTGACGAGGACGTCGTGGAGCCGGTCGTCGGCGCGCAGTGCGTCCGCCACGTCGCCGCGGCGGGTCGCGTCCCGGAAGCGGTCGTTCGCCTCGCGCATGGCGGTGATGTCCGCATCCGTAAGGAGGGGGACGGCTGTCCTGGCGGCGAGTTCCTGCATGGCTCGTACGACCGCCGCCGCGTCCCGGACGTCGCGCGGCACCAGCCGGGTCACCCGGGTGTAGCTCTGCGGCTTGGATTCGACGAGTCCCTCGCCGGAGAGCCGGGACAGTGCGTCGCGGACCGGGGCCCGGGACAGTCCGAGGCGTTCGGCGAGGTCGGCGTCGCGGACGGGGGCACCGGGCGGGATGTCGCCGCGGACGATGGCGTCACGGATCGCCTCGTACGCGGTGTCCCGCAACAGGGTTCGTCGGACGGGGCGCAGGGTCTCCATGAACTGACATGTTAGATGTCTGTAGTCGCCGTACTCAAGGGTCCGTCCCGCAGTGGCTGCATCCGGCGGTCCTCCCTGTCCGCATCACGGGGCGCGGCGAAAGCGCACGCGGATGAGGCTTCGCACTCCCGGCCGCATAAGCTCATCCTGGGCAACGGGGCAGACCGTTGCCCCGTTGTTTGCCCGGCAAGCTGAGGAAGAAGTGTGAGCACGGTGTTTTCGCAGGTCAGCCGGACGACCAGGAGTGCGAGGTAAGCGCAAGGTGCACATCGTCATCATGGGCTGCGGGCGAGTAGGGGCCGCTCTCGCGCAGACCCTGGAGCAGCAGGGGCACACGGTCGCCGTCATCGACCAGGACCCCACGGCGTTCCGACGCCTCGGGTCCGGATTCGGTGGGCGGCGCGTCACCGGTGTCGGCTTCGACCAGGACACCCTGCGTGAGGCGGGGATCGAGGAGGCAGGTGCGTTCGCCGCGGTGAGCAGCGGCGACAACTCGAACATCATCGCCGCCCGGGTGGCCCGCGAGATGTTCGGCATCGAGAATGTCGCGGCGCGGATCTACGACCCCCGGCGCGCCGAGGTCTACCAGCGCCTCGGTATCCCCACGGTCGCCACCGTGCGCTGGACCGCGGACCAGATGCTGCGGCGGCTGCTGCCCTCGGGCGCCGAGCCGCTGTGGCGCGATCCGAGCGGCGGTGTGCAGCTCGCGGAGGTGCACACCACACCGTCCTGGATCGGCCACAAGATCAGCACGCTGCAGGAGGAGACGGGCGTCCGCGTGGCGTTCCTCACCCGGTTGGGCGAAGCCATTCTGCCCACCTCGCAGACGGTGCTGCAGGAGGGCGACCTGGTCCACGTGATGATGCGTACGGACGAGATCGCAAAGGTCGAGGCGGCATTCGCCGAGGGTCCTGAGGAGGGCGGTCACTGATGCGTGTCGCGATTGCCGGGGCCGGTGCGGTGGGCCGTTCCATCGCGGGCGAGCTGCTGGAGAACGGGCACGAGGTGCTGCTCGTCGACAAGGCGCCGACGGCCATTTCGGTGGAGCGGGTGCCGATGGCCGAGTGGCTGCTTGCGGACGCCTGCGAGATCACCTCGCTCGACGAGGCGGCGCTTCAACGCTGCAACGTCGTGATCGCCGCGACCGGCGACGACAAGGTGAATCTGGTCGTCTCGCTGCTCGCCAAGACCGAGTACGGCGTGCCGAGGGTCGTCGCCCGGGTCAACAACCCGAAGAACGAGTGGCTGTTCAACGAGGCCTGGGGCGTCGATGTGGCGGTCTCCACGCCGCGTCTGATGTCGGCCCTGGTCGAGGAGGCGGTGAGCGTCGGCGATCTGGTCCGGCTGCTGCGCTTCAGCCATGGCGACGCCAACCTGGTCGAGCTGACGCTGCCCCCGGAGTCGGCGCTGGCCGGCACCCAGGTCGGCGATGTGGCCTGGCCCGAGGACACCTCGCTGGTCACCATCATCCGCGGGCAGCGCGTTCTGACGCCGAGCACCGAGGAGACGCTGGAGGCCGGTGACGAGCTGCTGTTCGTGGCCGCACAGGCACGCGAGGAGCAGTTGGAGGACCTGCTGTCGGTGCGCCGGGGCGACTCGGAGGACTGACCGACGCGGGGCAGGCAGACGGAAGGGGCCCGGAACCGTTCTCACACGGTGCCGGGCCCCTCCGTCCGTCGTGGGCGGATCAGAACTCCTGGTGGCGCGTCGCGGCGGCGGCCGCCTCCGCCTTGCGGGCCTTCTCGGCCTGCTCCTGCGCCTCCATCTCGGCGAAGACATCGATGGGCGGCGGCGCCTTGGCGAGGAAGACCCAGGTCAGATAGACCGCGAGCAGGAACGGTGGGATCTTCAGGGCAACCAGGACCCAGCCGAACTGGGTGGTGTCGGCCCACCAGTACAGCGGGAAGAGGATCGCGCACTTGGCGAGCAGGATGAGCCCCCAGGCGTAGCTGGCCTTGGCGTACGCCTTCTTGCGGCCGGGGTTCCTGGTGCGCCAGGAGAGATTCTCCTTGAACACCGGGCCCAGGATCAGGCCGATCAGCGGCACCCCGGCGAGGGTGGTGATCAGGTAGGCGAGCGCCAGGCCGAGCGTGTACAGCATGCCCGGCAGATAGAAGTCCTTGGCATTGCCGGTCATCATCGCGAAGACCACACCGAAGGCCACGCCGAAGACACCGCTGAAGGCGTGCTTGACGGTGTCCCTGCGGATCAGCCGTACGGCGACGAGGACCAGGGACACGACCAGGGCCGCGATGGCCGAGAGGTGCAGGTCCTTGTTGATCGTGAAGATCGTGACGAAGAGCAGTCCGGGAAGGACTGTCTCCACCATCCCCCGGACACCGCCGAACGCCTCGAAGAGCGCGGCCTCGGTGACCGCTTTCGCGTCGGCCTCCTGCTGGTCGGTGCGGGTGGTGCGGTCCGTATCGGACGTCGGCTTGTCGTCAGACGTCACCGGCTACTCCTTGCCGAGCGGTCGGAGTTCGTATTTGGGGTTGAACAGCACCCGGCGTCCATGACTCATGGCGATCCGGCCCGAGGCGATGAGCTTGCGGCCCGGTTCTATGCCCGCGATGGAGCGCCGGCCCAGCCAGACCACGTCCAGCGGTGCGGTGCCGTCGAAGAGCTCCGCCTCCAGGGCGGGCACTCCGGCGCGCGGCCGCAGGGTGACGGTCCGCAACGTACCAGTCACCTTGACGATCTGGCGGTCGGTGCATTCGGAGATCCGCGTGCACCCCGATGCCTGCGAGTCCTCCTGCAGTTCCTCGGACTCCAGGTCCTCCTGGGAGCTGGACAGCCGGTCGAGCATCCGCCGGAAGCGACCGGACGGCTTCACAGCCTTGCCGGGCTTCTCGAATCGAGGAACAGCACTCATACCCGAAGGGTACCGGTCCCCCGTACTGCGAGCGGGTGTCCCGGGTCTCACTCGAACGGGTCACTCGTACGGGTTACGGGACAGGACCCGGTGCCCCGTTCAGCCGCGCTCGAAGCGGTAGCCCATCCCCGGCTCGGTGACGAAGTGCCGGGGGTGCGAGGGGTCGGCCTCCAGCTTGCGTCTGAGCTGCGCCATGTAGACCCGCAGATAGTTGGTCTCGGTGCCGTACGAGGGCCCCCAGACCTCCTGGAGCAGCTGCTTCTGGCTGACCAGCCGGCCGCTGTTGCGGACCAGGACCTCCAGCAGGTGCCATTCGGTGGGGGTGAGCCGTACGTCGCGTCCCTCGCGGTGGACCTTCTTCGCCGCCAGGTCGACGGTGAACCCCTCGGTCTCGACGACCACGACATCGTCGGAGCCGTGCTGGCCGACGGGTTCGGCGCGGCGGACGGAGGCGCGCAGCCGGGCCAGCAGCTCGTCCATGCCGAACGGCTTGGTGACGTAGTCGTCGGCTCCGGCGTCCAGGGCCTCGACCTTCTCGTCGGAGGTGTGGCGGGCGGAGAGCACCAGGATCGGCACCCGGGTCCAGCCGCGCAGCCCCTTGATCACCTCGACGCCGTCCATGTCCGGCAGTCCGAGGTCGAGGACGACGACATCGGGGTGGCGGGCGGCGGCGAGCTGGAGGGCGGTCGCGCCGTCGGGCGCGGCGTCCACCTCGTACTTGCGCGCCTTCAGGTTGATCACGAGGGCGCGTACGATCTGCGGCTCGTCGTCGACCACAAGCACCCGGGTCATGGGGGCCCTGCCTTTCTGCTGTACGGCGATCTCCTGGGACATTGCGGAGATCATGAGGTGACCTGCGGGGTCATGAGGTGACCCGCGCGGGCAGGTCGGGGCTGACGGGAACGTATCCCGATGCCGCCTTGAGGGTCAGCACCATGGTGAGGCCGCCGCCGGGGGTGTCCTCGGCGTCCAGCGTGCCGCCCATGGACTCCACGAAGCCGCGGGCGACGGCGAGGCCCAGTCCGACGCCTGCGCCGCGCGGGGCGTCGCCGTAGCGCTGGAAGGGCTCGAAGATGCGCTCCTTGGCGTCGTCGGGGACGCCGGGGCCGCGGTCGGCCACCCGTAGCTCGACGCGTCCGCCGAGCGCGCTGGCGGCCACCGTGACGCGTTCTGCGTAGGGGCTGTACTTGACGGCGTTCTCGACGATGTTGGCGACGGCTCTCTCCAGCAGCCCGGGGTCGACGTCGACCATCGGCAGGGTCTCGGGGATGTCCAGGTCCACGCTGCCCTCGGGGACGCCGCCCAGCGCCATCGGGACCACCTCGTCGAGGTCGATCTCGCGGATCAGCGGGGTGACGGTGCCGGTCTGCAGCCTGGACATGTCGAGGAGGTTGCCCACGAGGTGGTCGAGGCGGTCGGCGCCGTTCTCGATGCCCTCCAGGAGTTCGGCCTGGTCCTCCTCGGACCAGGCGACGTCGTCGGAGCGCAGGGAGCTGACGGCGGCCTTGATGGCGGCGAGCGGGGTGCGCAGATCGTGGCTGACGGCGGCGAGGAGGGCCGTCCTGATCCGGTTTCCCTCGGCGAGCCGCCGGGCCTCCTCCGCCTCGTCGACCAGGCGCTGGCGGTCCAGTACGACGGCGGCCTGGGCGGCGAACGCGCCGAGCACCCGGCGGTCCTCGGCGGGCAGCACCCGGCCGGAGAGCGCGAGCGCCATATGGTCGCCGACGGGCATGTCCACATCCGCGTCCTCCGGCCGGGCCACCGGGCTCGGCCCGACGCTCCCGGCGCACGTCCACGGATCGACGTCGCTCTGCCGCTCCAGCAGGGCGACGGACTCCATCCCGAAGGTCTCGCGGACCCGGTCCAGGAGTGCGTCCAGGGTGGTCTCGCCGCGCAGCACACTGCCGGCGAGGAAGGAGAGGATCTCCGACTCGGCGCGCAGCCTGGCCGCCTGATGGGTGCGGCGGGCCGCCAGATCGACGACCGAGGCGACCGAGACCGCCACCGCGAAGAAGATCACGATGGCGACGAAGTTCTCCGGGTCCTGCACGGTCAGGGTGTGGGTGGGCGGGGTGAACCAGTAGTTCAGCAGCAGGGAGCCGACGGCGGCCGAGGCGAGGGCGGGCAGGAGCCCGCCGATCAGGGCCGCCGCGACGGTCAGGAAGAGGAAGAGCAGGACGTCGTTGGCAAGCCCGGGGCCGCTGTCCAGGCGGATCAGGAGCAGCGTGAGAAGGGCCGGGCCGCCCACGCCGACCAGCCAGCCCCAGATGATCCGGACCCGGCCCAGCCGGGCGCCGCGGGCGATGGGCAGCCCCCGGCCCTTGGCCACCTCTTCGTGGGTGACGATGTGGACGTCGAGGTCGGGACCGGAGTCACGGGCGACGGTGGCTCCCACGCCCGGTCCGTAGATGTACTGCCAGGCCTTGCGGCGGCTGGAGCCGAGGACGATCTGCGTGGCGTTCACCCCACGGGCGAATTCGAGGAGGGCCGACGGTATGTCGTCGCCGATGACGTGGTGGAACGTACCGCCGAGGTCCTCCACGAGGGTGCGCTGGACGGCGAGTTCCTTGGGCGATGCGGAGGTCAGTCCGTCGCTGCGGGCGATGTAGACGGCGAGGATCTCGCTGCCGGAGCCCTTGGCCGCCATCCGGGACGCACGGCGGATGAGCGTACGGCCCTCGGGGCCGCCGGTGAGTCCGACCACGATCCGTTCGCGGGCCTGCCAGGTGGTGCGGATGTTGTGCTCGCCGCGGTACTGCTGAAGGTACTCGTCGACCCGGTCGGCGACCCAGAGGAGGGCCAGCTCGCGCAGGGCGGTCAGGTTGCCGGGGCGGAAGTAGTTCGACAGGGACGCGTCGATCCGGTCCGGCTTGTAGATGTTGCCGTGGGCCATCCGGCGGCGTAGCGCCTGGGGCGACATGTCGACGAGTTCGAGCTGGTCGGCCCTGCGGACGACCTCGTCGGGGACCGTCTCGCGCTGCCGTACGCCGGTTATGGCCTCGACGACGTCGCCGAGTGATTCCAGGTGCTGGATGTTGACGGTGGAGATCACGTCTATGCCGGCCTGGAGGAGCTCTTCGACATCCTGCCAGCGCTTGGCGTTGCGGGAGCCCGGCACATTGGTGTGCGCCAGTTCGTCCACCAGGGCGACGGCCGGGGCGCGCTCCAGGACCGCGTCGACGTCCATCTCGGTGAAGACGGCGGAGCGGTACTCGATCTCACGGCGCCGGATCTGCTCCAGGCCGTGCAGCATGACCTCGGTGCGCGGGCGGTCGTGGTGCTCCACGAAGGCGACGACGCAGTCGGTGCCCCGTTCCACACGGCGGTGGGCCTCGGAGAGCATCGCGTACGTCTTGCCGACGCCGGGTGCCGCACCCAGGTAGATCCGAAGTTTGCCGCGTGCCATGGCCCCATTGTCTTCTCTGAACCGGCTGCCGCCGATGCGGCAGCCGGTTCGAAGCTACCCCGAGGATTCTCGACAAATGGGACGGGGGTGGGGCGAGGAACCGAATTGACAGGATTCTGACGCCTCGGACGGACCCGGCCCCCGCCCCGCCCCCTACTCGTATTCGACGAGGTGCCCGTCGCTCAGCTCCAGCACCCGGTCCGCCAGCCCCAGCAGCTGCGCGTCATGCGTCGCCACCAGCGCTGTGACGCCTTCACTCCGCACCACCGCCCTCAGCAGCTCCATCACCGCGAGTCCGGTCTCCGCGTCGAGCTGCCCCGTCGGCTCGTCCGCGATCAGCAGCGCGGGGCGGTTGGCCAGTGCGCGGGCGATCGCGACGCGCTGCTGCTGGCCGCCGGAGAGTTCACCGGGGCGCTGAGCGGCGTGGTCGGCGAGGCCGACCATGGAGAGCAGCAGCGCCACCCGGTCCTCGCGCTCGCGCGGGTCCGCCTTGCGCAGCCGCATGGGTACGCCGACGTTCTCCGCGGCGGTCAGGATCGGGATCAGGCCGAACGACTGGAAGATGAAACCGATCCTGTCCCGGCGCAGCTCCAGGAGCCCGTTCTCGCCGAGTTCGGCGAGGTCCGTGCCGCCGACGGTGATCCGGCCGCCGTCGGGGCTGTCGAGGCCACCGACGAGGTTGAGGAGCGTCGTCTTGCCTGAGCCCGAGCGTCCCTTGAGTGCGACGAGCTCACCGCGCGGCACCTCGAAGGACACCCCGCGCAGCGCGTGCACGGCCGCGGCGCCGGTGCCGTACGAGCGGTGCAGGTCCTCGACCCGGACCATGGGCCCGCGGGCCAGGTCCTCGGCGACCGCCACGCCGCTCTGCCCGCCGGTGCTCGTCCGGCCGATGTTGTCGCTCATGCTTCTCCCCGTACATGCTCGGTCCCGTCGGCCGCCAGTATGTGCATCGGGCACAGGGCGGGGCAATGGCCGAAGGGCGGTGGTCAGGCATCCGGCCGGACGCCGATGTGGTCGTTCTCGGCGGTGAGGCGCACCCGGTGACCGAGTCCCAGTGCAGGCGTCCGTCGTCCCCGATTCCCCACCGGCCCCCCTGGCCCCTCTCATCCCCCCGGATGATCAAGTCAGTATGGGTGGACACCACACGTGCCGCAATGGTCCGGACAAGCTGGACACCATCACCGCGCACGCACTTGACGGACAGTCACTTCACAGCGCCGAACGGCGCGGACGTCTTCCTCATCGGAGCACAACCGCTTCCCGACAACTTCCTGACACCGACTGACCAGCCTTGCCAGGGTCCACCGGGGCGAGTGCCCCGTCCTTGAAAGGGTGCGCATGACGTTACGAAGGAGCCTTCCCGGGCTGGCAGCCGGAGCCCTCGGGATATCCCTGTCCCTGTCCGCGGTCCCCGCCGCAGCCGCAACCGCCCCCGCGAAAGCGCAGGCCCCCACCGCCCCCACCGTCTCCGAGCAGCAGGTGATGCCCCACCTGCGCGCCCTGCAGCACATCGCCGACCGCAACGGCGGCAACCGCGCGCACGGCACGCAGGGATACGCGGACTCGGTGGCGTATGTGAAGAACGCCCTGGACCGGGCCGGCTTCCGCACGAAACTGGTCCCCTTCACCCACAACGGCGCCACCGGCAACAACCTGATCGCCGACTGGCCGGGCGGCGACCCGGATCACGTGCTGCTGACCGGCGCCCACCTCGACAGCGTCGAGGAGGGCCCGGGGATCAACGACAACGGCTCGGGCTCGGCCGCCGTCCTGGCCACCGCCCTTCAGGTGGCCAAGTCCCGTCCGGGGCCCGAGCGGCACCTTCGGTTCGCATGGTGGGGCGCGGAGGAGCCGGGACTGATCGGCTCGGCGGACTACGTCGGGAAGCTCTCCGGGGCCGAGCGCCGCAAGATCGACGTCTACCTCAACTTCGACCAGGCGGGCAGCAGGAACACCCGGCAGTGGCTCGTGGTCCACGACGACGAGCACGGCGAGACCGAAGCCCAGCAGGCGTTCGAGGCATGGTTCGCCGAACGGAACATCCCCACGTTCGACATCGGCGTCGGCGGTTCGGACCACGAGTCGTTCGGAAACGCGGGCATCCCGTCGTCCGGCTTCAGCACCGGTATCTCGGACTGCATCCACGAGGCATGCGACAACCTCGCCAACGTGGACCCGAAGACGGAGAAGACCAGCACCGATGCCCTCATCGGCGTGCTGTGGAAACTCGCCGCCACCACTCCCCGACGCTGACCCCCATCCCCAGGAGCGAGACATGCACAGACTGCTGAATCGACGTCGCAGAACCGCTGCCGCCCTCGTGGCCGCGGTCGTCAGCGGCACTGTACTGACCATTCTCCCCGCCTCGGCCGCCATCGGCGGTCCGGGCGTCGGTGATCCGTACTTCCCCGACGACGGCAACTCCGGCTACGACGTCTCCCGCTACGACGTCCGTATCGCCTACGATCCGGCGCGCACCGACCACCTGGACGGCGACACCACCGTCACCGCCCGCGCCCTGACCGGCCTTGACCGCTTCAGCCTGGACCTCAAGGGCTTCACCGTGGCTTCGGTCACGGTGGACGGCACCCCGGTGAAGGCGTTCTCCCGGTCCGGCGCCCATGAGCTGGTCATCACCCCGGCCCGCCCGGTCGTGCAGGGCACGACGTTCGCGGTCCGGGTGAAGTACGCGGGCGAGCCCGACGCCGAGGGCTGGCACACGCTGAAGAGCGGCGGCGCGTACGTGGCGGGCGAACCGCATGCCGCGACCTCCTGGTATCCCGCCAACGACCACCCGTCCGACAAGGCGACCTTCGCCCTCACCGCGACGGTGCCCGACGGCTGGACGGTCATCGGCAACGGCCTGCCCGGCCCGGCCACCGTCAAGGACGGCAGAAAGACCTTCCGCTGGTTCGAGGACAAGCCGCTGGCGACGTACCTCAGCACCGTCGCCATCGACAGGTTCACCGTCCACCGGGGAAAGACGGCCGCCGGAACACCGGTCATCACGGCATACAGCCCCGACGCCGTCATCGACCCGGAAGCGGAGGCCGAGCAGACGGAGATTCTGGACTTCCTGGCCGCGAAGTTCGGCCCGTACCCCTTCTCCTCGGCGGGCGCCATCGTCGTCGGCGCCACGGAGGAGCCCACCGGTGGCCCCATCGCCCTGGAGACGCAGAGCCGACCCACGTACGACGCGATGCTCTTCGACGCCTCGATGGTCCACGAGAACACCCACCAGTGGTTCGGCGACAGCGTGTCGTTCGCGGACTGGCGGGACGGCTGCATCGCGGAGTGCTTCGCCCAGTACGCCGGGCAGTTGTGGGAGGAGCACAAGGGCGCCGATCTCGACAAGGACTACTACCGATCCGAGGTCGAGGACAGCAGGGACGACCCGTCGTTCTGGTCCACCAAGCTCTACGACCCGGGCCAGGGCAGGGAGTTGGCTTCCGCGCTGTACTTCAAGGGTTCCCTGATGCTGCACGCCCTGCGGCGCACGGTCGGTGACGACGCGTTCTTCCGGACGCTCAGGTCCTGGACCCGCGACCACGCGTACGGCAACGCCTCGTTCCGGCAGTTCGAGGCGCTGGCGGCGAGGGTCTCGGGCAAGGACCTCAAGGGGTTCTTCGGGGCGTGGGTCGACGGCACGGTGATCCCGCCGGAGAAGTACCTCTATCCGGGCAGCCTGGGCACGCCGACCCGCTAGACCGGCGTGCATTGGCGGCCCGACGGCCTGAGGCCGGCCACCACGGCCGGCCTCAGTGCCCTCAATTCCTCAGGACCCGTTCACCAGCTGCTTGAGTGCGATGTTGAGCTGGAGGACGTTGACCCGGGGCTCTCCGACGAAGCCGAGGATCCGGCCGTCGGTGTGCCGCTCGACGAGCTTCTCGACCTGGGCGACGTCGAGGTGGTTGCGCTCGGCGACGCGGCGTACCTGGAGCTGTGCGTATGCCGGGGAGATGGCGGGGTCGAGGCCGGAGCCCGATGAGGTGACGGCGTCGGCGGGCACATCGGCGGGGTTGACGGGGTGGCCGGGGACGGAGTTGTCCTTGACGACGGCTGCCTTGGCGGCGGTGACCCAGTCGATGAGTTCCTTGTTGTCGCCGGAGCGGTTGGTCGCGCCGGAGAGGATCAGTTTGTACTGGGTGTTGACGCTGTTGGTGCCGAGTCCGTTGGAGGGGCGCGGCTGGAACCACTTGAGGTCCGGGGCCGCGGTTTCCTCTCCCTTCTTCAGCGGCAGGTCGTAGCGCTGGCCGATGAGTTCGGAGCCGACGACCTTGCCGTTGGAGCTGATCTCGGAGCCGTTGGCCTTGTCGGGGAAGATGCCCTGGGCGACAGCGGTGACGGCGAGCGGGTAGATGACGCCGCACACGACGGTGAGGACGAGCAGGGCACGCAGTCCGGCCCAGAGCAGCCGGGCGGTGTTTCCTACGGAGTTGTTCATGGCAGGTCAGCCGATTCCGGGGATGAGGGAGATGATCAGGTCGATGATCTTGATGCCGATGAACGGGGCGATCAGGCCGCCCAGTCCGTAGATCCCGAGGTTGCGGCGGAGCATCGAGTCGGCGCTGCTGGGCCGGTAGCGCACGCCCTTCAGGGCGAGCGGTACGAGCGCGATGATGATCAGCGCGTTGAAGACGACCGCGGACAGGATCGCGGACTGGGGCGAGGACAGCTGCATGATGTTGAGCTTGTCCAGGCCGGGGTAGGCCACCGCGAACATTGCCGGGATGATCGCGAAGTACTTCGCGACGTCGTTGGCTATCGAGAAGGTGGTCAGGGCTCCGCGGGTGATGAGGAGCTGCTTGCCGATCTCGACGATCTCGATCAGCTTTGTGGGGTTGGAGTCCAGGTCCACCATGTTCCCGGCCTCTTTCGCGGCCGAGGTACCGGTGTTCATGGCCACGCCGACATCCGCCTGAGCCAGCGCCGGTGCGTCGTTGGTGCCGTCACCGGTCATCGCGACGAGTTTGCCGCCGGCCTGTTCCCGCTTGATGAGGGCCATCTTGTCCTCGGGGGTGGCCTCGGCGAGGAAGTCGTCGACGCCGGCCTCCTCGGCGATTGCCTTCGCGGTCAGCGGGTTGTCCCCGGTGATCATGACCGTCTTGATGCCCATGCGGCGCAGCTCGTCGAACCGCTCCCGCATGCCCTCCTTGACGACGTCCTTGAGGTGGATGACACCCAGGACCCGGGCGCCGTGCTCGTCCTCCAGGGCGACCAGCAGCGGTGTGCCGCCGGCCTGGGAGATCTGGTCGGTGAGCACCTGCGCGTCCTGCGAGACGCTGCCGCCGCGCTCCTTCACCCAGGCGACGACCGAACCGGTCGCGCCCTTGCGGACCTTGCGTCCGTCGACGTCCACACCCGACATGCGGGTCTGGGCGGTGAACGCGACCCACTCGGCGTGCCGCAGTTCGCCCTGATGACGCTCGCGCAGTGCGTACTTCTCCTTGGCGAGCACGACGACGGAACGGCCCTCGGGGGTCTCGTCGGCGAGTGAGGAGAGCTGGGCGGCGTCCGCCAGTTCGGCCTCGGTCGTGCCCTTGACCGGGAGGAATTCGGCGGCCTGACGGTTGCCGAGCGTGATGGTGCCGGTCTTGTCGAGGAGCAGGGTCGAGACATCCCCCGCGGCCTCGACGGCACGCCCCGACATGGCAAGGACGTTGCGCTGCACCAGCCGGTCCATGCCGGCGATACCGATCGCCGAGAGCAGCGCGCCGATGGTCGTCGGGATCAGGCAGACCAGCAGTGCGGTCAGCACGATCAACGACTGCTTCTGGCCCGCGTAGATCGCGAAGGGCTGCAGAGTGACGACGGCGAGCAGGAAGACGACGGTGAGGGACGCCAGGAGGATGTTCAGGGCGATCTCGTTGGGGGTCTTCTGCCGGGCTGCGCCTTCGACCAGGGCGATCATCCGGTCGATGAACGTCTCACCCGGCTTCGTGGTGATCTTGATGACGACCCGGTCGGAGAGCACCTTCGTGCCCCCGGTCACCGCCGAGCGGTCACCGCCCGACTCCCGGATGACCGGCGCGGACTCGCCCGTGATCGCGGACTCGTCCACACTCGCGACACCCTCGACGACATCCCCGTCACCGGGAATGATGTCACCGGCCTCGCAGACGACCAGATCACCGATGCGCAGTTCGGTACCCGGCACCCGCTCCTCGTTCGTGCCGGTCAGCCGCCGGGCGACGGTGTCGGTCTTGGCCTTGCGCAGCGTGTCGGCCTGCGCCTTGCCACGGCCCTCGGCGACCGCCTCCGCCAGGTTGGCGAAGATCGTCGTCAGCCACAGCCAGGCCGCGATCGCCCAGCCGAACCAGTCGCCCGGATCCAGTACCGCGAGCACGGTGGTGAGCACCGAGCCGATCAGCACCACGAACATCACAGGTGACTTGACCATCACCCGGGGGTCCAGTTTGCGTACCGCGTCCGGGAAGGACTTGAGCAGCTGCTTGGGGTCGAACAGGCCCCCGCCGACGCGTCCTTCGCTCTGGTGGCCCGTGGGCGCGTCCTGGTGCGGTGTCCGGGTGGGCGTGACAGTGGACATCGAGTCCTCTTGCTTCAGGCGAGTGGTCATGACGCCAGCCCTTCGGCCAGCGGTCCCAGCGCGAGTGCCGGGAAGTAGGTCAGCCCGGTGATGATCAGGATCGTGCCGACCAGCAGCCCGCTGAACAGCGGCTTGTGCGTGCCCAGGGTTCCCACGGTCGCCGGTACGGGCTTCTGCTCGGCGAGCGAGCCGGCCAGCGCCAGCACGAACACCATCGGCAGGAACCGGCCCAGCAGCATCGCCAGCCCGATCGTCGTGTTGAACCACTGCGTGTCCGCGTTGAGTCCGGCGAACGCCGAGCCGTTGTTGTTGGCGCCGGAGGTGTAGGCGTACAGGATCTCGGAGAAGCCGTGAGCCCCTGTATTCGTCATCGAGTGGGGCGGGGTGGGCAGGGCCATCGCCGCAGCGGTGAAGCACAGCACCAGAGCCGGCGTGATCAGGATGTAGCAGGCCGCGAACTTGATCTCCCGGGTGCCGATCTTCTTCCCCAGATATTCCGGCGTACGGCCGACCATCAGACCGGCGATGAACACCGCGATGATCGCCATGATCAGCATTCCGTAGAGCCCCGAACCCGTACCACCGGGAGCGATCTCACCGAGCTGCATGCCCAGCATCGTGATCCCGCCGCCGAAGCCCGTGAACGAGGAATGGAACGAGTTCACCGCACCCGTCGATGTCAGCGTCGTGGCCACCGCGAAGATCGAGGAGCCGCCGATCCCGAACCGAGTCTCCTTGCCCTCCATCGCCCCGCCCGCGATATCGAAAGCGGGCCCGTGGTGGGCGAATTCCGTCCACATCATCAGCGCGCTGAATCCGAGCCAGATGACGCCCATCGTCGCCAGGATCGCGTAGCCCTGCTTCAGCGAACCGACCATCCGGCCGAACGTGCGGGTCAGCGCGAACGGAATCACCAGAATCAGGAAGATCTCGAAGAGGTTCGACAGCCCGTTGGGGTTCTCGAACGGGTGGGACGCATTGGCGTTGAAGTAGCCGCCGCCATTCGTGCCCAGCTCCTTGATGACCTCCTGCGAGGCCACCGCGCCACCGTTCCACTGCTGCGAGCCGCCCATGAACTGCCCGACCTCATGGATGCCGGAGAAGTTCTGGATCGCACCACAGGCGACGAGCACCAGCGCGCCGATCACGGAGATGGGGAGCAGGATGCGTACGGTGCCGCGCACCAGGTCGGACCAGAAGTTGCCCAGCTCACCCGTGCGGGAGCGGGCGAAGCCCCGTACCAGCGCCACCGCGACGGCGATTCCGACGGCCGCCGAGACGAAGTTCTGCACCGCCAGGCCGCCGGTCTGGACGACATGGCCCATGGCCTGCTCGCCGTAGTACGACTGCCAGTTGGTGTTCGCGACGAACGACGCCGCCGTGTTGAACGCCTGGTCGGGGTCGATCGAGGAGAAGCCGAGCGAGCCGGGCAGACTGCCCTGCGCCCGCTGCAGCAGGTAGAGGAAGAGGACGCTCACCGCGGAAAACGCGAGCACCCCACGCAGATACGCGGGCCAGCGCATCTCCGTGTTCGGATCGGCGCCGATGGCCTTGTACATCCACTTCTCCACCCGGAGGTGCTTCTTCGAGGAGTAGACGCCGGCCATGTAGTCACCGAGCGGGCGGTACGCCAGACCCAGCGCCACAACGAGCGCGAGCAGCTGGAGCACGCCGGCGAGGACGGGGCTCATATCGGGCTCAGAACCTCTCCGGGTACAGAAGGGCGAGGACGAGATAGCCCAACAGGGCGACGGCCACGATCAGACCGACAATGTTCTCGGCAGTCACAGCTTCGCCACCCCCTTGGCGACGAGAGCCACCAACGCGAACACCGCGATCGTGGTGACGACGAAGGCCACATCGGCCATCGTGTGCTCCTAGATGAGGTACGGATTCTCGGACCTCATGAGCAAACCTCGCGTCACAGCCGTCCTGGCCTGCGTTGATGGCTTCCTTACGGGGAAGTGCGGGCCCTTGACGATGCGCATACGTGCCCTATACGCGCTCCATACGCGCCTCTGTCGTGCGCCCCGGGCGCAGAAAGGCCGGTGGGCCGTACCCCCTTTCCTGGGGGGTACGGCCCACCGGCCTTCAGCTGTGCCGGGCGGCAGCCCGTATCGGCTCAGCGCACCTCGGTGATCTCGGGTCCGCGCTGGAGCTGGCCCATGCCACCGGAGAACTTCGAGCCTTCCTGGTTCTCCTGCTGGACGCCCTCGGGCACCATCTGGGCGTCGTCGGGGAGCTTGAGGACGATCGGGTCGCGCGGCGCCATCGGGCCCTCACCACGGACGACCACGGTGTCCCGGAAGATCGTCTCCAGCAGTCCCGCGGCCTCCGGCTGCACGGCACCCTGGCCGGAGATCACTCCGCGCAGGAACCAGCGCGGCCCGTCGACGCCGACGAAGCGCACCAGCTGCACGCCGTTCGTCCCGTCCGGGAGCTGTACGGGGACCTGGGCACGCAGCTCCCAGCCCAGCGGACCCTCGACCTCGTCGATGATTCCGCCCTGCTGGGTGATGCCGGAGGCGATCTCCTCGCGGACCTCGCCCCAGATGCCCTCTTTCTTGGGGGCGGCGAAGGCCTGCAGCTGGATGGCGCTGTCGCGCAGCACCACGGTCGCCGCGACGATCGCGTCACCGGCCACTTCGACGCGCAGCTCCATGCCCTCGACGCCGGGCACGAAGATGCCGCCCAGGTCGACCCGGCCCTCGCCGGGCTGGGAGACCTCGGTGATGTCCCACGGTCCGTCCGGCCGCGGCGCCGGCGGGAGATTCACCCGACGCGAGCCGCTGTCGGCTCCATCGGCGTCATCGAGCTCGTCGACGACCTGCTCGGCCTCGCGCGCTTCGTCCGCCACGTCCTCGGCGGAACCACTCTTCTTGCGACGTCCGAACACGTCACTGTCCTTCCCGGTCGGGTACGACCGAAGCGTAGCTGTTCCCGCCCTGGGTAATCCCGCCCCTGACGCCATCAACATCACCGGAAGCATGCCCTCCGGTAGATCCGAAGCCTCCCTCGCCGCGGGCCGAGCCGGGTAGCTCCGCCACCTCGTGGAAGCGCACCTTCTCGACCTGCTGGACGACCAGTTGGGCAATCCGGTCGAACCGCTCGAACCGCACGGGCTCACGCGGGTCGAGATTGATGACGATCACCTTGATCTCTCCACGGTACCCGGCATCAACCGTCCCCGGGGCATTCACAAGAGCGACTCCGCAGCGCGCGGCGAGGCCGGACCGTGGGTGCACGAACGCCGCATATCCATCGGGCAGCGCGATCGACACCCCGGTGGGCAGCACAGCCCGCTCGCCCGGAGCGAGTTCGGCGGCCTCCGTGGTCACCAGATCGACCCCGGCGTCGCCCGGGTGTCCGTAGGCCGGAATCGGCACGTCCGGGTCGACACGGCGGATAAGTACGTCTACGGGGTGACGCATCAGGGATTCACCTCGAACGCACGGACGCGCTTGGTCTGGTCCGGGTCGGCCAGCGCTGCCTGGATCTCGGCCGGGCGGCCGTTCTCGATGAAGTGGTCGACCTTGACCTCGATGAAGAGGGCCTCGGCGTGGACCGCCACCGGTCCGTCCGGGCCACCGATCCGGCCGGTCGCCCGCGAGTAGATCTTCCGGCCGTGCACCGCGGTGACCTCGGCGTCAAGGTGCAGCACGGTGTCCACGGGCACCGGGCGTACGAAGTCGGTCTCCAGCCGCCCGGTCACCGCGATCACCCGCAGCAGCCAGTTCAGCGAGCCGAGCGTCTCGTCCAGCGCGGTGGCCAGGACGCCACCGTGGGCGAGGCCCGGGGCGCCCTGGTGGGCGGCCTTCACGGTGAACTCGGCGGTGACTCTGACACCCTCGTCGGCCCGCGCCTGGAGGTGCAGCCCGTGCGGCTGTCCTTCGCCGCACCCGAAACAGTGTTCGTAGTGCGCGCCGAGGAGTTCGCCGGGGGCCGGGGCTTCGGGGTGCCGGACCGGTTTCACCGCGTCGGCCGGGGGCTTCAGAGCCACAGATGTTCCACTCACAGGCGCAGACCTTACCCGCGCGGCCACCCGCAGGTCGCGCCGTGCCAAGCTTGGGTTCATGCAGCCTTCCACCCCGCCTTTCGACGAACGACTGACCGCGCCCCGTTCGTGGTGGCTCATCGCCTTCCTGGTCGGCATCGCCTGTGCCCTGATGCTGCTGCCGCTCGGCACCCTGCCCCTGCTGGCCGGCCTGGCGGGCGGAACGGCCCTGTCGGCGGTCGCGGTGAGCTCGTACGGTTCGGCCAGGATCCGGGTGGTCGCAGGCGCCCTGGTGGCCGGTGACGCACGGATTCCGGTGACGGCGCTCGGCGAGGCCGAGGTGCTGGAGGCGGAGGAGGCGCGCGCGTGGCGCTCGTACAAGGCGGACACCCGCGCGTTCATGCTGCTGCGCAGCTACATCCCGACGGCGGTCCGCGTGGAGGTCACCGACCCGCAGGACCCGACTCCGTACGTCTATCTGTCGACCCGCGAGCCGCAGGCCCTGGTCGCAGCGCTCAGCGCGGTACGGGCCTAGCTCCGGGGTTTCTCTCCTTCAGGGGGACTCCTCGCGGGCCCTCTCGGACCCCACAGGCCCTGTCGGGCGCCTGGATGCCCTAGCTCTCCAGCTCGCCCGGGAGACCCTCGCGCAGGGCCCTCGGCCGCTCCAGCGGAGGCAGCTCCGGAAGCCGGTCCCAGGGGATCTGGCGCTTGCGCAGGTCCTTCCTGACCCGTTCGGCAAGCTTTCTGGTGTCGCGCCGGTTCATCATCGCGCCGACGGCGGCACCGACCATGAACGGGAAGAGGTTCGGCAGATCGCGCACCATGCGCTTCGTGATCTGCTGGCGCAGTTCACGCCTCATCTGGCCGCCCAGCGCCGCATTGATCGTCGCGGGGTGGGTGACGTCGATACCGCGCTCCTCCGTCCAGGACGTGAGGTAGGCGCTGGAACGGTGGGCGAGCCCGCCCGGCGGGCGCAGCCCGTAGACCTCGTGCAGCTCGGCGACGAGCTTCATCTCGATCGTGGCCACACCGGTGATCTCCGCCGCCAGTTCGGCGAGCATGGCGGGCGGTACGGGCATCATGGCCGCCGCGCCGATACCGGCGCCGACGGTTGCTGTGGCCTTGCTCGCGCCTGCGATGAGCTTGTCGGCGAGCTCCTCGGGCCCGAGGCCCGGGAACTGCTTGCGCAGGGTTGCGAGATCGCGCACAGGGATGCGGGGAGCGGTCTCGATGATCAGGTCGGCGATATGACCGATCGCTGCCTTGGCGCTCTCCCCACCCTTGTGTACTCCCCGTTTCACTGAGCTCAGACGGCCTGTCCCGGTCACGGACTCCGTCCTGTCGACCTGTCCGGCCCCATCGGCCGTGTCGACTCCTTCAACTCCTTCGACCGCCGCGACTGCCGCGGCTGCTTCGAGCGAGGCCGGTCGGCCCCGCTCGTCGTCCCGCTCACCCGGGGAGGGTGGCAGGGCGGACCGCTCAGCAGGCGCTGCTACGCCTTCTGCCAGGCCTGTGCCGCCCTGATTCGCCTCCGACGACCTCTTGCGCCGCAAGCGTCGCTTCCGGAACGGTGTGTCGCCTGCCACGGTCGGTTCGACCTAGTCGCAGTCGCGGCAGATCGGCTGGCCGTTCTTCTCGCGCGCCAACTGGCTCCTGTGGTGCACGAGGAAGCAGCTCATGCACGTGAACTCGTCGGCTTGCTTGGGCAGGACCCTCACGGCCAGCTCTTCGTTGGACAGGTCTGCTCCGGGCAGCTCCAGTCCCTCGGCCGCGTCGAACTCGTCGACGTCGACGGCGGACGCCGTCTTGTCGCTCCGGCGAGCCTTGAGTTCTTCAAGGCTGTCCTGGTCGACGTCGTCATCGGTCTTGCGTGGGGTGTCGTAATCCGTTGCCATGTCGCTCTCCCCCTCTGGGTGTCTGCGGTGTCTCAGCGCACGTAACGCGTGAGAGGCCGGACTTGTGCCCGACCTGAGGCGGAGATTTTGCCTCACATCAAGGTCTGTTACTCAATCGACACCCAAAAGGACCGCTCGGGAGCGGCCGCCTTGGGTGGCGATGGGGACCGTACACGGTCCCGGTCTCGCGCTTCACGGGCGCCACCCCGTGTACTTCCCGTGATATCGAACCCCGAAAACCCCGACTTTTGCGGGTTTTCGGGTGCCGACCCTGATCACGGAGCGTTGACATCGAGAAATTCGCTCCTGTGATCGATCACACACGGCAACTTCGGGCGCAGGTCCCGAAAATTCCGCTCAAAGCGAACAAAATAATTTGAGCACGAATCGCCGCGCCCGGCCTCTCAGGTCGGCAGTGAGACGCGCATCACAAGGCCACCGCCCTCGCGGGGCTCCGCGACGATACGGCCGCCGTGAGCGCGCGCCACGGACCGTGCGATCGACAGGCCGAGCCCCACCCCCTTGTCGCTGCCTGTTCGCTCCGTACGCAGCCGTCTGAAGGGCTCGAAGATGTTGTCGATCTCATACGCAGGCACCACTGGGCCGGTGTTCGAGACGACCAGCATGGCCTGGCCGGACCGGAGCTCCGTGGTGACCTCCACCCAGCCCCCCTCCGGAACGTTGTAGCGCACAGCGTTCTGTACGAGGTTCAGCGCGATCCGCTCCAGCAGGACGCCGTTGCCCTGGACGACGGCCGGGGCCCGCTCGCCACGGATCTCCACGCCCCGCTCCTCGGCCTCGCCGCGCGTCTGGTCGATCGCGCGCGAAGCCACCTCGGCGAGGTCGACCGGTTTACGCTCGACGATCTGGTTGTCGCTGCGCGCGAGCAGCAGCAGGCCCTCGACGAGCTGCTCACTGCGCTCATTGGTGGCCAGCAGGGTCTTGCCGAGCTGTTTCAGTTCCGGTGGAGCCTGCGGGTCGGAGAGATGAACCTCGAGCAGCGTGCGGTTGATCGCGAGCGGGGTGCGCAGTTCGTGCGACGCGTTCCCGACGAACCGCTGCTGGGCGGTGAAGGCCCGCTCCAGGCGATCGAGCATCTCGTCGAAGGTGTCGGCGAGCTCCTTCAGCTCGTCGTCCGGGCCGTCCAGCTCGATCCGGCGGGACAGATCCGTTCCGGCCACCCGGCGTGCGGTGCGGGTGATCCGGCCCAGCGGGGAGAGCACCCGGCCCGCCATGGCATAGCCGAAGGCGAAGGCGATGACGCTGAGGCCGACCAGGGCCAGCAGCGACCGGTTCAGCAGCGTGTCCAGCGCCTGCTGGCGCTGATGGTTGACGCAGGTGTTCATGGCCGCGTTGAAGGCGTCCGGTGTGGACTTTTCGTTGAAGTTGCACACGTCGCTGGTGACCTGGCCGCTCACGATCTTGAACGGCAGCTCGCTGCCCACATGGAGGGCCTGGGCGGCCAGCATGTAGATGATCGCCAGCAGCAGGATGCCGGCGATCAGGAACATGCCGCCGTACAGCAGCGTGAGCCGTATCCGGATGGTCGGGCGCAGCCAGTACGGCGGCTCCTGCTGTTTGGGCTCCCAGGTGGGCTTCGGGGGCGCCGTCGGCGGCGCCGGGACGTTGGGCATCGGCTATCAGATCCGGTAGCCGGAGCCGGGCACGGTGACGATCACCGGCGGTTCGCCGAGTTTGCGGCGCAGCGTCATGACGGTCACCCGGACAACATTGGTGAACGGGTCGGTGTTCTCGTCCCAGGCCTTCTCCAGCAGCTGCTCGGCCGAGACGACCGCCCCTTCGCTGCGCATCAGGACCTCCAGCACGGCAAACTCCTTCGGCGCGAGCTGGATCTCCGCCTCACCCCGGAAGACCTCGCGGCGGTTGGGGTCGAGCTTGATTCCGGCGCGCTCCAGGACGGGCGGCAGGGCCACCGTCGTACGCCGGCCCAGCGCACGTACCCGCGCGGTGAGCTCGCTGAAGGCGAACGGCTTGGGCAGATAGTCGTCGGCGCCCAGCTCCAACCCCTCCACCCGGTCGCTGACGTCCCCGGACGCGGTGAGCATGAGCACCCGCGTGGGCATGCCCAGTTCGACGATCCGCCGGCAGACGTCGTCGCCGTGCACCAGGGGGAGGTCCCGGTCCAGCACCACGACGTCGTAGTCATTGACCTCGATGCGCTCCACGGCCGCCGCACCGTCGTACACGACATCGACGGCCATGGCCTCACGGCGCAATCCGGTGGCCACCGCATCGGCGAGCAGCTGCTCGTCCTCCACGACGAGTACGCGCACGGCGCTGTCCTTCCTTAGAAACTTCAGTAGGTGACTTCACAACGTCCCGATGTGCCCACGGTCCGTGATCCGGACCGTTCGTCGGCACTGGTCTGTGCGGCTCCATCCTGCCCGCAACGCGTATAAACCGGCGGTAAGACGACGCTGGCCGACCTGGACCTCCGGGGAAATCACCGGATTTCCGGGCCAGTTGAGGTTTCTCTGAGCTTTGGGTTGGGGAGGACGAATTCACACCCGCGATCGCGCCTTGAATGTGGCGTGCCACAGGCCGCTCCGTCCCCGGAGAGCGCGTGATCACCCGCCCTACCGCCTCCGCGCGGAGGGAAACCCGGGCACACCCCCGTGCCACCGACCCACGACGAGGGGGCGCATTATGGACGCTTTCACCGCAGGTCTGCTGCAACGAATCAAGACCACCGAGTCCGACCTCACGAAAGCTCGGGAGACGGGCGACGACTTCCTCGCGGATGTCGAGCAGGGCGAGCTGGACGACCTGCACCGCCTCGCCGCCGAGCACGGCGTTGAAATCGGCGCCACCAGCGTCTGAGCCACGCGAGAAGGGCCCCCGATGCCGCAACCGGCGTCAGGGGCCCTTCTCGCGTGCCGGAAGAACCCGGTCGACCGGGTTCTAGTCGTGCCAGGCTCCGAACTCCTCCAGGAGGCCCTGCAGCGGCTCGAAGACACCCGGCGTCGCGGCGACGGTCAGATCACCGTCGGCGGGCAGCCCGGGACGGCCGCCGGTGCGGGCGCCCGCCTCTCGGGCGATGAGGTCGCCGGCCGCCAGGTCCCACGGGTGGAGCCCACGCTCGTAGTAGCCGTCGAGGCGGCCGGACGCCACATCGCAGAGATCCACGGCGGCGGAGCCGCTGCGCCTGATGTCACGCAGCCGCGGGATCAGCTTCTGGGCCACATCCGCCTGGTGCGCACGGACGTGGCCGACGTAGTTGAAGCCGGTCGAGACGAGCGCCTGGTCGAGCGGCGGCGCGGGCCGGCAGCGAAGAGCGGTGCCCTCGCCGAAGGCACCGCCCTTCGCGTATGCACCGCCGCCGAGCACCGCCTGATACGTCTCACGGCGCATCGGTGCCTCCACCACGCCCACGACCCGCTCACCGTCCCGTTCAGCGGCGATGGAGACGGCCCAGGTCGGCAGCCCGTACAGGTAGTTCACGGTGCCGTCGAGCGGGTCGATGACCCAGCGGATACCGCTGCTGCCCTCCGCGCTCGCTCCTTCCTCCCCGAGGAAGCCGTCCCGGGGGCGGCGCTCGGTGAGGAAGCCGGTGATCAGCTTCTCGGCGGCGATGTCCATCTCGGTGACGACGTCGATCGGGCTGGACTTGGTCGCGGCCACCCCCAGATCGGCCGGGCGGCCGTCGCGCAGCAGCGCACCGGCACGGCGGGCGGCCTCCAGGGCGAGGTCGAGCAGTTCGGGCAGGTTCGGGTCGGTCACAGCGCTCCAGGGGTCTCTAGACGTACGGCAGGGGCTCTCACACGTACGGGCTGTCGGCGCCCGCGGCGGCAGGCTTGAGGGCCCGGGCCGGGCAGCAGCCGACCGGGCAGAGGTCGTGGCTCGGGCCGAGCGCGCCCAGCACACACCGCTGCGCGACGCGCCCCTGCTCGGTGGCGGCGCGCTCCAGCACCAGTTCTCGCACGGCCGCGGCGAACCGCGGGTCGGCGCCCACGGTCGCGGACCTGCGCACCGGAAGTCCGAGTTCGGCGGCCTTCGCGGTGGCTTCCGTATCGAGGTCGTACAGCACTTCCATGTGGTCCGAGACGAAACCGATGGGGGCCATCACCACGGCGGGGATGCCTTCGCCGTGCAACGTCTCCAGGTGGTCGCAGATGTCGGGCTCCAGCCACGGAATGTGCGGGGCGCCGCTGCGCGACTGGTAGACGAGCTGCCAGGGATACTCGACGCCGGTCTCCTCGCGCACCGCGTCGACGATCAGACGGGCGACGTCAAGGTGTTGGGCGACATAGGCGCCGCCGCCGCCGTGCTCCTCCACGGGGCCGGAGGTGTCGGCGGCGGAGATGGGGATGGAGTGCGTGGTGAAGGCGAGATGTGCCCCCGCCCGCACGTCCTCGGGAAGGTCGGCCAGGGAAGCGAGGACGCCGTCCACCATGGGCTGTACGAACCCGGGATGGTTGAAGTAGTGCCGGAGCTTGTCGACCCGGGGCACCGGCAGCCCCTCGGCCTCCAGGGCGGCCAGCGACTCGGCGAGGTTCTCGCGGTACTGCCGGCAGCCGGAGTAGGAGGCGTATGCGCTGGTGGCGAGGACTGCGATGCGGCGGTGCCCGTCCGCGGTCATCTCGCGCAGGGTGTCGGTGAGGTACGGTGCCCAGTTGCGGTTGCCCCAGTACACCGGCAGATCGAGTCCGTGTTCCGCGAAGTCCTTGCGCAGGGCGTCCATCAGGGCCCTGTTCTGTGCGTTGATCGGACTGACACCGCCGAACAGGAAGTAGTGCTTGCCGACTTCCTTCAGCCGCTCCTCGGGGATGCCACGGCCACGGGTCACGTTCGCCAGGAACGGGACCACGTCGTCCGGGCCTTCGGGGCCGCCGAAGGAGAGCAGCAGCAGGGCGTCATAGGGAGCGGGATCGCGCAGATCGGACATGGCATCGATCCTGCCACCCGCCTAGGACAGCGCTCCCACCGACATCGGCTCCGGGGCCGACCCCGGTGTCGGACGGACCACCCGAACCGTAAGCTGTACCGGCCATATTCACGCATTACTGGCGCGTGCGATCACGCTGTTCCGGAGCCCTCCTTGACCAGTCCCTACCGCGCGATATTCGCCGCCCCCGGCACCAAGGGGTTCTCGGCGGCCGGATTCCTCGGCCGGATGCCGCTGTCCATGATGGGCATCGGTGTGGTGACCATGATTTCCCAGCTCACGGGCCGGTACGGGCTCGCGGGCGCGCTCTCCGCGACGCTGGCGATGTCGGCGGCGGTGATCGGGCCGCAGATCTCCCGGCTCGTCGACCGGCACGGGCAGCGCCGCGTCCTGCGTCCCGCCACCCTGGTCGCGCTGGCCGCGGTGGCCGGTCTCCTGATCTGCGCGCAGCAGCGGCTGGCGGACTGGACGCTCTTCGTCTTCGCGGCGGGCGCCGGCTGCGTCCCCAGCGTGGGTTCGATGATCCGGGCCCGCTGGGCGGAGATCTACCGCGGTTCGCCGCGGCAGCTGCACACCGCGTACTCGTGGGAGTCGATCGTCGACGAGGTGTGCTTCATCTTCGGGCCGATCATCTCGATCGGTCTGTCCACCGCCTGGTTCCCCGAGGCGGGGCCGCTTCTCGCCGCAGGGTTCCTGCTGGTCGGTGTCCTCTGGCTGACCGCTCAGCGCGCCACCGAGCCGGTGCCGCATCCGCGCGAGCAGCACACCGGCGGTTCCGCGCTGCGCTCGCGGGGCCTCCAGGTGCTCGTGGTCACGTTCGTGGCGACCGGTGCGATCTTCGGGGCGGTCGACGTGGTGACGGTGGCCTTCGCCGAGGAGCAGGGTCACAAGGCCGCCGCGAGCCTCGTGCTGGCCGTGTACGCGCTGGGCTCCTGCCTGGCCGGAGCGGTCTTCGGCCTGCTGCACCTCAAGGGGAAGCCGTCCATCCGGTGGCTGGTGGGTGTGTGTGCGATGGCCGTGAGTATGATCCCCCTCCAACTGGCCGGGAACCTCCCGTTTCTGGCCGTGGCGCTCTTTGTCGCGGGCCTCGCCATCGCACCCACGATGGTCACCACCATGGCCCTCGTCGAGCAACACGTACCGCACACCGAGCTGACCGAGGGCATGACCTGGACCAGCACCGGGCTCGCCGTCGGTGTGGCGCTCGGCTCCTCGGCCGCAGGCTGGGTGGTCGACGCGTCCGGAGCCGAGGCGGCGTACGTGGTGCCCGCCGTGGCGGGAGCGCTCGCGGCCGCGGTGGCGTTCCTGGGGTATCGCCGGCTCAGCGGGCCGGTTCCTACGGAAGGGCGCGGGGAAGATGACCGACACCGACGCACGGACGACGACGAGCGCGTGGCGTAACTGGGCGGGGAACGTCAGCGCCCGTCCGGTACGGGCTGTGTCCCCCGCCTCCGTGGCGGAGCTCGCCGAGGTGCTGCGCCGCGCGTCCGAGGACGGTCTGAGGGTGAAGCCGGTCGGTACCGGGCACTCCTTCACCGCGACGGCGGCCACCGACGGTGTGCTGATCCGTCCGGATCTGCTCACCGGCATCCGGGAGATCGACCGCGAGGCGATGACGGTGACCGTCGAGGCAGGCACCCCGTTGAAGCGGCTGAACACCGCCCTGGCGCGGGAGGGCCTGTCGCTGACCAACATGGGCGACATCATGGAGCAGACGGTCGCCGGCGCCACCTCGACCGGCACCCATGGCACCGGCCGCGACTCGGCGTCCATATCCGCGCAGATCCATGCCCTCGAACTGGTCACGGCCGACGGCACGGTGCTGACCTGTTCGGAGAAGCAGAACGCCGACATCTTCGCCGTCGCCCGGATCGGGCTCGGCGCCCTGGGTGTCGTCACGGCGATCACCTTCGCCGTGGAGCCGGTCTTCCTGCTGACGGCCCGTGAGGAGCCGATGAGCTTCGACCGGGTCACGAACGACTTCGACGAGCTGGTCGCCGAGAACGAGCACTTCGAGTTCTACTGGTTCCCGCACACCGGCAACTGCAACACCAAGCGCAACAACCGCAGCGCGGGCCCCGCCGCCCCGCCCGGAAAGGTCAGCGGCTGGATCGAGGACGAGCTCCTCTCCAACGGGATCTTCCAGGTGGCCTGCTCGCTCGGCAGGGCGGTTCCCGCCGCCATTCCGTCGATCGCCAAGCTCTCCAGCCGCGCCCTGTCGGCCCGTACGTACACCGACATCCCGTACAAGGTCTTCACCAGCCCGCGCCGGGTCCGCTTCGTGGAGATGGAGTACGCGCTGCCGCGCGAGGCCGTCGTCAAGGCGCTGCGCGAGGTCAAGGCAATGGTCGAGCGGTCGCCGCTGCGGATCAGCTTCCCGGTGGAGGTCCGTACCGCCCCCGCGGACGACATCGCGCTCTCCACGGCCTCGGGCCGGGAGAGCGCGTACATCGCCGTACATCTGTACAAGGGAACGCCCTACCAGGCGTACTTCACCGCCGTCGAACGGATCATGACCGCCCACGCCGGCCGCCCGCACTGGGGCAAGGTCAACACCCGCGACGCCGAGTACCTCGCCGGGGTGTACCCGCGGTTCGGCGAGTTCACCGCCGTACGCGACCGGCTGGACCCGGACCGCCTCTTCGGCAACGACTATCTGCGCCGGGTGCTGGGCGACTGAGCGTCGCGGCCGTTCACTGTGCGGTATCCGTGCCGCTGGTGGCGCGGTCGCCCTTCACCGGGGCGTCGCCCGCACCCGTCGGGTCCGGGCCGACCGTGCTGCCGTCGCCGGGCACTGCCGGGGAGGGCGTGGTCGCCGGGGACGGATTCGTCTGGCCACCCGTGTTGCCGGACGGCGTGGGGCTGGGCGTCTGATCGGCCGAGGAGCCGTCGCCCCGACCGGAGTCCGGGTTGCGGCTCTGTCCGCCCTGCGAATCCGTACCGGGCGTCGCGCCGTTCTCCTGGCCCGGGGTCCGCCCCTGGCCGGGGTCGGTGCTGGTCGCCGGTGCCGGGTCGTCCGACCCGGAGCTCCGCTCCCCGCGTACGACGGAGCCGACGGTCGTCCCCTTGCCACCGCTCAAGCCGTTACCGGAGACCAGTTCGAACGTGGTGATGCCGGCCATCGTCACGGCGAAGACCACGACCGCCCCGAGCGCCGACCGCTTCCAGCCGCGGATGCGGGTGCCGTGAGTGGTGGCCTCGGAGAACTCCTCGTCCGGGACCGGGCGCCCCGCGGTGAGCAACCGGGTCTCGTCGAGCGGCCTCAGCAGCCGCGTACGGTCCGGATCATCTGCCACGTTGCGCAGGACGGTCGTGGCGTCCGTCTCACGCCGCACGGTCGTGGCGGCGCGCGCACCACCCGTCTCACGCGTATGAACGGTCACCTCGCGGCCCGGGTGCTTCACCTGGACCGTGACCTCACGGATCTGCTCCCCCGTGCGGCGGAAGAAGTGCTGGAAGACCGAACCGCCGCAGGTGGCGACGACGCTCATCACTCCGGCACCGAGGATCGTTCCGTACACGCCCAATTGGGAGGCCGCCACCGCTGCCGCGACTGCTGCCACGGCGCTGCCCGCCACCTGCGGCAGGCTCAGATCTATACGCTTTTCTTTGGGTTCTATGTCACTTTCTGGCTTCTGCACCATTTCCAGCCCTTGATTGACATCTCTCCCACCATGCAACAGGAAGGGACATTTGAGCGAAGTGAATGGTTCCGCTTCGGGAGATTCTGTGAAGCAGGACACGTACGGAGGTCGCCCCGCACCCGGCTGGGTAGCTCAACTCCCGCACCTCACGAGAACTTCGGCGGCGCGGCGGGCCACCCACATGGCCCGAATGGAGTACTGTGGCGAGCCCTGGGGCCGGACTCCCACGTGGGTGTCCGGGATCTTCGGGAGGGGGCCGAAGGAGGCACTCGATCCGGCGGCGCCACGGCATCGCACGGGGGCTTGCTACATGGAGTGACCGCCAGTCACTTTTTGTTGCACAATAGGTCACCGTGTCATATCGGCGATCAAGGGCTCACGCCCGACACGCCGGGCAACACGGCAATGTTGTGGCAGGCTGCACCCGGGCAGGCCACACTCGACTAGCGGAAGCAGCGACGCACGTGACGTCGGCAGGCACCACCCGGGAGGTCCCCATGCCCGAACTGCGTGTCGTGGCCGTCTCCAACGACGGCACACGACTGGTGCTCAAGGCTGCGGACAGCACGGAGTACACGCTTCCGATCGACGAACGGCTGCGAGCCGCCGTGCGCAACGACCGCGCGCGGCTCGGCCAGATCGAGATCGAGGTGGAGAGCCACCTCCGCCCCCGCGACATCCAGGCCCGGATACGAGCCGGTGCCTCCGCGGAGGAGGTTGCTCAGTTCGCCGGGATTCCGGTCGACCGTGTCCGCCGCTTCGAGGGCCCTGTGCTCGCGGAGCGTGCCTTCATGGCCGAGCGGGCCCGGAAGACTCCTGTGCGCCGTCCCGGCGAGAACACCGGCCCCCAGCTCGGCGAGGCGGTGCAGGAGCGGCTGCTGCTGCGTGGCGCCGACAAGGAGACCGTCCAGTGGGACTCCTGGCGCCGTGACGACGGCACCTGGGAAGTCCTGCTGGTCTACCGGGTCGCGGGCGAGCCGCACTCGGCGAGCTGGACGTACGACCCGCCGCGTCGGCTGGTCCAGGCCGTGGACGACGAGGCGCGTTCGCTGATCGGCGAGACCGACGACGTCGCCGCGCCCGAGCCGAGCTTCCCGTTCGTGCCGCGGATCGCCCGGCTGCCTCGCGACCGGCCGCTGGACCGTGCCCTGGACCGCCAGATGGAGCGCCCCACGGCGCCGGCTCCCGTGCCCGAGCCGGAGGAGCACATCAGCGGCATCTCGGCCGGCGAGCGCGATTCGCTGACCAGCCTGCTGGAGGCGGTGCCGAGCTTCCGCGGCGACATGGTGGTGCCGGAGCGGCCCGCACCACCCGAGCCTCCGGCCATCGAGCCCGCCGTGCAGGAGCCGGAGGCCGATGAGCCGCCGGCCGCGGCGGCCTCCGCAGGCGCCGGTTCCGCCTACGCGGATGTGCTCATGCCGCGAGCGGTGGCCGGCCACCGCGACCGGCTGACCGGGACGACGGACCGCCAGGCCGAGGCGGACGGCGTCCGGCCGGGCCGCCGGGCCGCCGTGCCGAGCTGGGACGAGATCGTCTTCGGTACGCGCCGGAAGAAGCAGGACTGAGGCGGGGTGACCGCACTATGACGAGGGCCCGTACGCCGCTGCGTACGGGCCCTCGTGCGGCATGCGGGCCTCATGCCGTGCCCGCCGCCCGTGTCGTATGCGGCCCTCGTACCGCGCGCGCCGCTCATGCCGTGCGCGTACGGAACCTGTTACGGCGGTTCCTTTCCCTCGAGCCGGTGCGCGCTGCGTTACTGGGGGTCGGGGCCCTTTGCGACCGGGCGGGACCCGTCGCCGGACCACTCGGACCAGGAGCCCGCGTACAGCGCCGCCGGGATCCCGGCAACGGCCAGGGCCAGCACCTCATGGGCGGCGGAAACACCCGAGCCGCAGTAGACGCCCACCTCCGGCGCCCGGCCGGCCCCGAGCTTCTCGAAGCGGGCCGCCAGCGATTCGGCGGGCAGGAATCGGCCGTCGTCCCCCGCGTTCTCGGAGGTCGGGGCCGAGACGGCGCCCGGGATGTGGCCACCCACCCGGTCGATCGGCTCCACATCGCCCCGGTAGCGCTCGGCGGCTCGCGCGTCGAGCAGCAGACCCGAGCGGGCCAGCACCGCCGCCCCGTCCGCGTCCAGCAGCGGCAGAGAGCCGGGGACGGGCCGGAAGTCACCCTCGGCCGGGGTCGGGGTCTCCGTCTGGAGCGCCCCCTTCCAGGCCGCGAGGCCGCCGTCCAGGACTCGGACGTCTTCGTGCCCCGTCCAGCGCAGCAGCCACCAGGCGCGCGCCGCCGCCCAGCCCTGACCGCCGTCGTACACGACCACGGGAGTGTCCCGGGAAACACCGGCTCGGCGCATCACCGCGCCGAACACCTCCGGATCGGGCAGCGGATGACGGCCGCCGCTGCCTGCCGGACCGGCAAGTTCCGCATCAAGATCGACGAATACCGCACCGGGGATGTGCCCGGCCTCGTAGCCGGGACGGCCGTGCGGGCCCCCCAGCTGCCAACGTACGTCCAGGAGCACCGGCGGACGTGGCCCCGCCGACTCGCTCGCGCATTCGGATGCGGTGATGATGGGCTTCATGGGTGCCATCCTCGCGCAGGAGCCGCCCCGCCCGTAACACCTTCGAAACGGACGTATCGCATTAAATCGGTCTCTCTCTGTCGAGATCCCGGAAAGTGCGGCGCGGCCGGGGCACATCGTGCGCCGGGTGGTGCAAGCATCTGCACGGGGCGTACACATCCTGTACCGCACGGCGGCACACCGGCCCCGTTCCCCCCGTACGGCCACCACGATGGTCCGAGGAGAGAGTGACGATGACCGAGGCTGCCGCCCGGCGCACGCCCGGAACACCATGCTGGGTGAGTCTGATCGTGCACGACCTGAGCGCGACCCAGGCCTTCTACGCCGATCTGTTCGGCTGGGAGTTCGTGCCCGGCCCGGACCAGCTGGGTCCGTACGTCCGCGCGCTGATCGACGGGAAAGTGGTCGCGGGCCTCGGACAGCTGCCGCCCGACCGCCATCTGCCGGTCGCCTGGACCACCTATCTGGCCACCGACGACGCCGATGTCACGGCGGAGATGATCCGCTCCTGCGGCGGCACGGTCGCCGTCGGACCGCTGGACGCGGGCGAGGCGGGCCGGCTCGCCATCGCTTCCGACCCCAGCGGCGCGGTCTTCGGGATCTGGCAGGCGGCCGCGCACGTCGGTACGGCGCTCGCGGGAGCCCACGGCACACCGGTCTGGAACGAGCTGGTGACCAGCGAGACCTCGACGGTCTGCAAGTTCTACCAGACGGTTTTCGGCTATGAGGCGGAGGCGGTCGTCTCGGCCGACTTCGACTACCAGACCCTGCATCTGAACAGCCGTCCCGTGGCCTCGCTGCACGGCGTGGGCCACGCCCTGCCGCGCGACCGGGGCCCGCACTGGATGACGTACTTCGAGGTCACCGACACCGACGCGGCCGCGCACCGCGTGGTGGAGCTCGGCGGATACATCCTGCAGCCGGTCCGGGATGGGTCGAGCGGCCGGGTGGCGACCGTGGCGGACCCTGAGGGCGCGGTGTTCACGATCGTATGCACGGCCGCTCGCTGAGCCGCCGGGGCTGCGGGGGCGGGTCAGCCGGCCCGGACCCGTTCGACATGCCGATGGGCGGGGCCGGCGAGCCGGGCGTGCAATTCGTCGAAGAGCTCGGACGCCTCGGTTCCGCTCCACTCGGCCGGCAGCAGCTCACGCGCAACACCGGGGTCGAGGTAGACGAGCCGGCGCCAGTCGGTGAGGACCCTGATGTACGTCGTGAACGCCTCGCGGTCCGTCACGGAACTTCCGCTCGCGATCCGTTCGGCCACCGGACGGTGCACCGCGAGGAATTCGACGTACAGCTGCTGCAGCCGGACGGTGTCCCACCAGGAGCGCACCTTCGCCGCAAGGTCCCCGCTCCCGTCCGTGCCCCCGCCCACCGACAGATAGTCGGCCCGGAAGAGGTCGGCGTACGAGCGCAGCCCGTGCCGGGCCAGCATGTCCTCCGCCTCGTCGTGCGCATGTCCCGGGGCGATCCACACCCCGGCGGACACGGAACCGAAGCCGAGCCGGGTGAGCTGGGTGCGCAGGGTGTGCCGCTTGGCGCGTTCCGACTCGGGCACCGAGAAGACGACCAGCACCCAGCCCTCGTCCACAGTGGCCCGCCGCGCCGCGAAGATCCGCGGATCGCCGTCGCGCAGAATCCGCTCGGTCTCAGGTGAGATCCGGTATCCGGCGGCTCCGGAGACCGATTCGGCTTCGAGCAGTCCGGCGCGCTTCAGCCGGGAGACCGAGGACCGGACGGTCGGCCCCTCGACGCCGAGGTCGGCAAGCAGCTGGATGAGCGAGGCCACGGACATCCAGCCTTCGGTGTCGCGCGCGTACAGCCCGTAGACCGTCACGATCAGCTGCCTCGGCTGCGCCCTGCCCGACGGGCCCGATTCGGACTCGGCCTCTTTTCCGCTCACCGTGTTCACATCGTCATCCTAAGCATCCTCGTCGGACGCCCGGGGGGATGGTTCAGGCAGAGGTGACGGGCAGCACGTCCGGCGAGAGAGCGGCCGCGCGGGCGCTCGCGCTGGTCGTCCTGCGCTGGTGATGACGCCGGCACAGCACCTCGTAACCGACCTCGCCCGCCTGCTGGTTGACGTCCCCCACGACCACCTGGGCACCTTCGACGACCATCTCGCCGCCGACCGTCCGGGCGTTGTGCGTGGCCCGGGCACCGCACCAGCAGAGCGCCTCGACCTGGAGCGTCTCGACCCGGTCGGCCAGTTCGATCAGCCGCTGGGACCCGGGGAACAGCTTGGTCCGGAAGTCGGTGGTGATGCCGAACGCGAAGACGTCCATGCCGAGGTCGTCGACGATACGGGCGAGCTGGTCGATCTGGACGGGAGCCAGGAATTGCGCCTCGTCCACGATCACGTAGTCCGCCCGGCCGCCCCGGCTGATGAGGTCGACCAGGTGGGCGTACAGATCCATGCCCTCATCGGCCTCGACGGCCTCGGTGACCAGCCCCAGACGTGAGGAGAGCTTGCCCTCCCCCGCCCGGTCGTCACGGGTGAAGATCACGCCTTGCAGGCCGCGCGCCGAACGGTTGTGGCCGATCTGCAGCGCCAGCGTGCTCTTTCCGCAGTCCATCGTTCCGGAGAAGAACACAAGCTCGGGCATGAGGGGCTGAGCACCTTTCGGGCGGGGCGAAGCAGGGCAGGGGAAGGGGTGGTGGGGGAACCCTGGAGAGGGAAAACGCGCCTACGAGCGTACTTCGAGCAGCGGGACGAGTTGCTCGACGGGGGTCATGGAACCATGCATGCCGACCATCGCGGACTCGTGCGGCTCATTGACCGAAGCGGTGATCACCACGTCGTCGCGGGCCGCCGCGACGACGTCGCCGATCCTGCCGTGGACACGTTCGTCGATCTTCGGGCCGAACCAGCCGGCCGCGATCGCCTCGTCGCGGCTCGCCACCCAGAACTGCTCGCCGAGCACTTCCCGCCAGACGGTCAGCACATCGCTCTCGGCCCCCGGGACGGCGTACACATGACGGGCTCGGCCCTCCCCGCCGAGCAGGGCGACGCCCGCGCGCAGCTCCCAGTCCTCGTCGAAGTCGATCCGGGACTGCTCGTCGAAGGGGATGTCGATCATGCCGTGGTCGGCGGTGATGTACAGGGCCGAGCGGGGCGGGAGCTGTTCGGCCAGCCGCCGGGCCAGCCCGTCCACGTACATCAGCTGTCCGCGCCAGGCGTCGGAGTCGACGCCGAAGCGGTGGCCCTTGCCGTCGACCTCGCTGTAGTACGTGTAGACGAGCGACCGGTCACCTGCGGCAAGCCGTTCGGCGGCGACGTCCATCCGCTCCTCGCCGGACAGCCGGCCGAGGAACGAACCCCCGCTGAGCGCAATCTTGGTGAGCGGAGTCTGCTCGAATGCGGGGGCGGAGACCTGGGCGGTGCGCACACCGGCGGCGTCGGCGAGCTTGAAGACGGTGGGGTACGGCTGCCAGGCTTTCGGCGAGGTCCAGGGCTGCCAGCGGAGCTGGTTCATCAGCTCGCCGGTCTCCGGATTGCGCGCGGTGTAGCCGGGGAGGCCGTGCTCCCCCGGCGGAAGTCCGGTACCGACCGAGGCCAGCGAGGTCGCGGTGGTGGCCGGGAAGCCCGCCGTGATCGGACGGCCGGTGCCGCCGCGCGAAGTGGGCAGCAGTGAGTGCAGAAACGGTGCCTCGTCCGGGTGGGCCTTGATCTGCTCCCAGCCGAGACCGTCTATCAGGAACACGCAGTTCCGGTCGGCAGGGGTGAGTTCGGGGATCGCGGCGGTGAAGCCGGGTACGCCCTGTCCGGCGGCGAGCGTGGGCAGCAGATCGGAGAGCGAGCCGCTGCCGTACTCCGGGACGGGGGCGGTGTCGACGGGGAGCAGAACGGGGTCCTGCCAGGCCGGCTGGGCCATCAGCGACCGGTCGCCGCGGTCGCGGCCGTGGCCTCGGAGAGCGCCTGGGCGAAGGCGAGGGTCTGGCGCACGGTGTCCGGGCCGTCACCGGCCTCGCTGACCCGCAGGCTCAGATCGTCGGCGGTGGAGCTGCCGGTGTAGCCGTGGTCGGCCTCGCAGTTGGGGTCGCCGCAGGCGGCCGGCTCCAGGTCGATGCGGGAGACCGCGCCCCATCCGATGGTGAGGACGACCTCACGGGGCAGCGTGCCCGGTACGTACTTCTCGGGGTTGGCCACGACACGGCTGACCACGACCGACGAGATCCGGTCGAGCTTGACCGACTCAGTGGAGGTCGTGGCGTACGGCGTCGGGGAGCTGGTGTCCGCGTTCTGCTCGTCGGTGTGGCTGACGATGAAACGGTTGTCCGTCAGGACCAGGACCGTGACGTGGCGGCGCACCTCGTTCGAGTCGAAGGTGGTCTCCTGGTGCACCAGGTACGAAGCGACCGGCTCACCGCCCACGGCGGCCTCCACCGCCTCGGCCACGAGGGCCGGGTAGTAGCCGCTGCGCTCGATCGCCGCGCGCAGCCCCTGGGTCGTCGTACCGGTCTTTGCCATGAGGACCATCCTACGGGGGACGGATGACTGCCGGGGACGTTGTGCGGCAGGGCGACCGGGGCCCAGCGGTGAAGGGACCCGGTTTCGCGGCCGTCCGGCGATCGGGGACGAAACGGTGCGCCGCCGGTCAGTAGTTGGGGAGGCGGCGGGGGCCGAGGTCGGTGCGGGCCGGGGGCGGCGCGAGCCGGACGCTCGCACCGAGGACGGTCAGCTCCTGGGTGGCGACCACGACCGGTTCCAGGGCGATGGACACCACCTCGGGATGGTCGTCGACCAGCCGGGACACCCGCAGCAGCAGCTCTTCCAGCGCCGCGGTGTCCACGGGCGCCGCACCACGCCAGCCGAACAGCACCGGCGCCGCCCGGATGGAGCGGATCAGCTCGGCGACGTCGCGGTCGGTGGCCGGAACCAGGCGGTGGGCGGTGTCGCCGAGAAGTTCGGAGGGCGCGCCTGCGAGCCCGAAGGAGAGGACGGCACCCGCAGCCGGGTCGATCGTGGCCCGCACGACGGTGTCGACGCCGCGCGGCGCCATGGCCTGGACGACGGGCTGGAGCTCGGCGGGCTTGCCGAGCAGGTCGGTCAGTTCGCCGTACGCCCGGCGCAACGCGCCCTCGTTCGCGAGGTCCAGCCGGACACCGCCCAGATCGGCACGGTGGCGCAGATGGGGTGCGGTGGTCTTGAGCGCCACGGGATAGCCGAGCTGTGCCGCCGCGGCGACAGCGGCTTCCGGGTCGGGGGCCGGAAGTGTCGGCCGTACGGTGATGCCGTAGCGGCTCAGGAGTTCGCGCCCCTCGTCGGGGGCGAGCGGTCTGCCCCGTGGGTCGGGGTCGGGGCCGAGGAGGGTGTCGATCAGGTCGGCGGCGCCCGGCTCGTCGATGGTGTCGTCGAGGAACTCGGGCACCTTGCCGGGCACCGCGGCCTGCCGTCGCCACTGCGCGTACCTCACCGCTTCGGCCAGGGCACGCACGGCCCGTTCGGCGGCGGGGTAGGCGGGAATCCGGCCGGTCCGTATGCCAGGGCCGCCATCAGCGCCCGCATCGTCGGCGGCGGTGGCTGTGCCGCCGCCGGTTCCGGGTGCTGAGGGGGTATGCGCAGAGGCGGGGCCGGTCGTGGTGACGGCTCCGGCGCGCGGGGGTGTCGCGGCTGCGGAGGGCTGTGTCGAACGACGCGGCGGTGCGACCGTGCTGGTGGCCGCGGCGAGGGCCTCCGCCAGGCCGCCGATCTCCACATGGACGACGGCCACCGGCTTGGCGGGACCGGCCGCGGCGGCCGCGTGCAGCGCGGTCGCCAGCACCTCGCCGTCACCCGATTCCGCCTCGCCGTTCTCGCCCACCCACGGGATCGCCGTCACGACCACCGAGTCGCAGCCCTCGTCGGCGAGGGCCGCGGCCAGGGCATCCCGGAAGTCCTGCGGGGTGGCGGCGGTGGTGAGGTCGCGGGGCGGGCGCGGGCGCAGCCCCTCGGCCAGGCAGGCGTCGTACGTGAGCAGGCCGAGCGATTCGGAGTTGCCGAGGATCGCGACCCGCGGGCCCGCCGGGAGGGGCTGATCGGCGAGGAGGAGACCCGCATCGACCATCTCCGTCACGGTGTCGACGCGGATCACGCCCGCCTGCCGCATGAGCGCGGAGACCGTCGCGTCCGGGATCCGGCTGACCGGTACCGCATGGCCGGGCGGGGTGGAGCCGCTGTGCCGGGCGCCCTTCACCACGACCACCGGCTTCACGGCCGCGGTGCGTCGCGCAAGACGGGTGAACTTGCGGGGGTTGCCGAGCGATTCGAGGTACAGCAGGGCGACATCGGTGTCCGGGTCCTCGTACCAGTACTGCAGGAAGTCGTTGCCCGAGATGTCGGCGCGGTTGCCGGCGGAGATGAAGGTGGACAGACCTGCGCCGCGCCGGTAGAGCCCGGAGAGCAGCGCGATGCCGATCGCTCCGGACTGGGTGAAGAGGCCGATGCGTCCGGGGGCGGGCGGCTCGGGGGCCAGGGAGGCGTTCAACCGGACGGCTTCGGAGTTGTTGATCACACCGAAGGCGTTCGGGCCGATGATCCGCATCCCGTACGAGCGTGCCTGTCGGACCAGTTCACGCTGCCGTTCCCTGCCTTCGGCGCCCCATTCGGCGTATCCGGCGGAGAGGACGACCAGGCCCTGGACGCCGTGCTCACCACAGTCGGCGACGGCCTCCGGAACCCGGTCCGCCGGGACGGCGACGACCGCGAGGTCCACCTGTTCGTCGATCTCACCGACGGAACGGTGGGCGGGGACACCGTCGATCGTGCCCTGGTCGGCGGCGAAGGCGCGGTTCACTGCGTACGTACGGCCGGTGAAGCCGGCCCCGAGAAGGTTGCGCAGGACCGTGCGGCCGACCCCGCCGGGAGTGCGGCCCGCGCCGATGACGGCGACGGATCCGGGAGCGAGCAGCCGTTGCACGGAGCGCGCCTCGGCCCGCTGCTCACGGCCACGCTGCACGGCGAGCGACTCTGCGGTCGGCTCGAGGTCCAGGGTGAGATGGACGGAGCCGTCCTCGAAGCTGCGCTGCTGGGTGTACCCGGCGTCCCGGAACACCTTGATCATCTTGTTGTTTGCGGGCAGTACCTCCGCAGCGAAACGGCGGATGCCGCGCTCACGGGCGACGGCCGCGATGTGTTCGAGAAGCGCCGATGCCACGCCCCGGCCCTGATGCGCGTCCTGGACGAGGAAGGCGACCTCGGCCTCGTCGGCGGGCGCGGAAGCGGGCCTGCCCCGCTCGTCGATCCGGTCGTAGCGGACGGTCGCGATGAACTCGCCGCCGACCGTGACCGCGAGCCCCACCCGGTCGACGTAGTCGTGATGGGTGAAGCGGTGCACGTCCCTGTCGGACAGACGCGGGTACGGGGCGAAGAAGCGGTAGTACTTCGACTCGTCGGAGACCTGCTCGTAGAAGCTGACCAGCCGCTCGGCGTCGTCCGTGGTGATGGGCCTGATCCGGGCGGTTCCTCCGTCGCGGAGGACGACGTCCGCTTCCCAGTGGTCGGGGTACGCGTGATGCGGACTCTGCTCCGGCGAGGGCTGCATGCGCAAAGACTACGGCTCCGTCAGCGGTCGCGTAGGCCTTGGGGCCGGGGCAGTCTGAGGGGGCCGATCGGCGGTGCAGCACGGGTTGCGGGCGTGCCGCGGGTCGGCCGGAGCACCGCGCACCACATGAGAGACTGGTCTAGACAACCATTGATTCGTGAAGGGCAGAACCATGGCTGAGCGCCGCGTCAACGTCGGTTGGGCCGAGGGCCTGCACGCCCGCCCCGCTTCCATCTTCGTCCGTGCCGCTACGGCTTCCGGCGTCCCCGTGACGATCTCCAAGGCCGACGGCAACCCGGTGAACGCCGCCTCCATGCTCGCGGTGCTCGGTCTCGGCGCGCACGGCGGCGAGGAGATCGTGCTCGCCTCCGAGGCTGACGACTCCGAAGCCGCCCTGGACCGTCTGGCGAAGCTGGTTGCCGAAGGGCTCGACGAGCTCCCGGAGACCGTCTGAACCTTTTCCTGCGAGAGAGCCGCGGCACCTTTATTGGAGGCCGCGGCTTTTTCACATTCCCGACCCGGGACGACCGGAGGAAAATCGGGCAGCCCAAAGAAAGCCCTCAGGAATCACGACTCCTTGTATACGGCGTAATTATTAATTCCGAACGCCTGTGGTGTTTACGGATTGTTGCGAAGTCCTCACCCGGTCGGCGCGCGAGGTGTCGGGCCGGCGGCCGGGCCGGTCGGCGCGGCGCAGCCGGTGCGCGGCCGCGGCCCGTTCGACGTGCTGGGTGGCCAGCGCCCTGGCCCGTTCCGCGTCACGCCGCGCCACCGCGTCCACGATGGCCCCGTGCTCGGCCCAGGATTCCACCGGGCGGGCCGGCTGCTCGACCGTGTACATCCAGGCGGTCTTGTGCCGGAGCTGGGTGAGCAGCGCGATCAGGCCGGGACTGCCGGAGGCCTGCGCCAACGTCTCGTGGAACCAGCCGCCCAGTGAGCGCAGGTCCTCCCCCTCGCCCCGCCGGGCCCGCTCCTGGCCGAGCCTGACCAGACCGCGCAACACTTTGAGATGCGCCTCGGTGCGGCGCTGCGCGGCGCGCGCGGCACCGAGCGGCTCCAGCAGCATCCGGACCTCCAGGAGGTCGGCGGCCTCCTCCTCGGTGGGCTCGGCGACACAGGCGCCCGCGTGCCGGCGGGTGACCACGAAGCCCTCGGACTCCAGGGTGCGCAGCGCTTCCCGTACCGGGACACGGGAGACCCCGTAGCGGCGCGCCAGCAACTCCTCGGTGAGCCGGCTTCCGCGTTCGAAGACACCGGAGACGATGTCGTCACGGATTGCCGTGCATACCGAATGCGCCGGAATGCGCATGTCCGAACCTCCGCCTTAATCCCCGCGAAACGCGGCCGACCGACGCCTGTTCCGCGACTCTATTGCAATGCGGCCGCATTTCCGATGCCGGGTGGAAATTCATGAATATCTTTTGGCCACAGGACGGTTGGGGGAGCAGGCGCTGCGGGTGGCGCGGAGGCCGGGCACGGCGAAGGCCCCGGCGCGCTGCCGGGGCCTTCGAAGGGGTGCTGCGGGTGGAGCGTCGGTCAGACGTTGACGCCGTGCGCGCGCAGGTACGCGACGGGGTCCATGTCGGAGCCGTACAACGGCGTGGTCCGGGCCTCGAAGTGGAGATGCGGACCGGTGGAGTTGCCGGTCGAGCCGGAGAGGCCGATCTGCTGGCCGGCGCCGACGCTCTGGCCGACGGAGACGCCGATCGAGGAGAGGTGGCCGTACTGCGTGTACGTGCCGTCCGTCATCCGGAGCACGATGTTGTTGCCGTACGCGCCTCCCCAGCCGGCCTCGACGACCGTACCGGCGCCGACGGCGACGACGGAGCTGCCGGACGCGGCGTGGAAGTCGATGCCCGAGTGGCTGCCGGAGGACCAGAGCGAGCCACTGGACTTGTAGCCGGTGGTGACGTACGAACCGGCGACCGGGAGCTGGAAGGAACCCAGGCGTGTGCGCTCGGCGGACCGGGCGGCTCGGGCCTTCTCGGCGCGCACCTCGGCCGCGCGCTTCGCCTCGGCCTTGGCCTTCGCCTCGGCCTTCTTCTCGGCTTCGGCCTTCTTCTCGGCCTCGGCCTTCCGCTGGGCCTCGGCCTTCGCCTTCGCCGCGACATCGGCCTGGCGCTTCTGCGCGTCGGCCTGGGCGTCGATCTGCTCGGCGAGGGCACCCTGGATGGCGATGACCTGGTTCAGACCGGTCTCACTGATGGAGGAGTCCGCGGCGAGGGCCGGAGAGGCCATGCCGCCGATGACGCCGGTGGTGGCCAGAGCCGCGACGCCGGCGATCTTCGCGCTGCTGCGCGTCAGTCGGCTCGGGGCACGATGCTTCCCGGTGGCACGGGTGAACGCCATGAAGTGGCTGATCCTTTCCTTCCTTCTCGCCTACCGGGTTAGCTGACGGGTTCGGAGCAGGAAGGTCTCCTACGGACGCCCCGGCCTCATCCGGGCTCAGGCATCCGATTCACCCCAGGGACTGCATGGGTCCCCGGCTCCCCAGGCTCGCGCCTGACGGGGACTCGGCGATGGCTGCCCGGTATGTCACGGATGCGGCATACGAGTGACGGACAGCCCAGCCGACGCTAAGCGGGGTCACGTGCATTCACCAAACGGACAGGCTGTTTTGTAGCGCATCCCACAGGGCAGACAGGCAACCTCCCTAGCGAAACGAACAAATAGGAAGACTCCGGCGAGACTTCGCTCACAGGGGTCTTCCTTCTGTCCCGATATGCAGACATATGGCGGGGGTACCGGCCGTTGCCTTCGGTGCTCGGTCGAACGTGAAAGTCGACCGGCGGGCTGTCACACGCAACGGGCCGGCCGGGCGGGGGTCGCCCGCCTCGGCCCGGCCGGCCGTCCGATGTCCTCGACCGGTACGCCCGTCAGCCGGCGACCACCGACACCTCTCCGATGCCCAGGGACCGGACCGGCTCCTCGATCTGTGACGCGTCACCGACGAGGATCGTGACCAGCCGGTCACCCGGGAAGGCGTTGACCACCGCAGCGGTCGCCTCGACCGTGCCGGTCTCCGCGAGCAGGGCGTACAACTGTGCCTGGTAGTCGTCCGGGAGGTGCTGCTCGACCTGGTCGGCGAGTGTGCCCGCGACCGAGGCCGCCGTCTCGAACTTCAGCGGTGCGACACCCACGAGGTTCTGCACGGCCGTCTCACGCTCTTCATCGGTCAGCCCCTCGGCCGCCAGGGTCCGCAGGACCGTCCACAGGTCCTCCAGCGCCGGTCCCGTGGACTCCGTGTCCACCGATCCGCTGATGGCGAGCATCGCCGCACCACTCGCCCCCGAGGCGGAATCCGGGGCCGACGACCGCAGCACCTGGGCAAATGCCCGTACCCCGTAGGTGTAGCCCTTCTCCTCGCGCAGCACACGGTCCAGCCGGGAGGTGAGCGTGCCGCCCAGGCAGTACGTGCCCAGCACCTGGGCCGGCCACACGCTGTCGTGCCGATCGGCGCCGATCCGGCCGATCAGCAGCTGCGTCTGCACCGCGCCCGGACGGTCGACGATCACGACTCGGCCGGTGTCGTCGGCGGTGATCGGCGGGGCGGGACGAGGCTCCGCGGTGTCTCCCGACCAGTCGCCGAGGGTGTCGGCGAGCAGGGCGTCCAGGTCGATGCCGGTGAGGTCACCGACGACCACGGCGGTTGCCGTGGACGGCCGGACGTGGGCGTCGAAGAAGGCACGCACGGCGGCCGAGTCGATCCGCTCCACCGTCTCCTCGGTGCCCTGGCGCGGGCGCGACATCCGCGCCGCTGCCGGGAAGAGCTCCTTGGAGAGCTGCTTGGCGGCGCGCCGGGCCGGGTTGGCCTGCTCGTGCGGGATCTCGTCGAGCCGGTTGCGTACCAGCCGTTCGATCTCGCTGTCGGCGAAGGCGGGCGCCCGCAGCGCCTCGGCGACCAGCGCGAGCGCCTTGGCCAGGCGGGAGGCCGGGACCTCCAGGGAGACCCGGATGCCAGGGTGGTCGGCGTGCGCGTCGAGGGTGGCGCCGCAGCGCTCCAGCTCGGCGGCGAACTCTTCGGCGGTGTGCTTGTCGGTGCCCTCGGACAGCGCCCGCGACATGATCGTGGCCACGCCGTCGAGGCCCTCGGGCTCGGCGTCCAGCGGGGCGTCGAGGAAGATCTCGACCGCCACGACCTGCTGGCCGGGGCGGTGGCAGCGCAGCACCGTGAGACCGTTGGGCAGGGCACCGCGCTCCGGCGCGGGGAAGGCCCAGGGGCGGGCGAGGCCGGGGGCCGGCTGCGGGTGGTACTGCATCGAAACTCCAGTCGCGGCAGCGTCAGTCACTTGTCCGCTCCTTCGTGCGCGTCGGTGTCGTTGTCGCCGGTCTCGGTGTCCGCCGAGTCCGCGGGCTCGGCCGATTCGACCGGCTCGTAGACCAGCACCGCCCGGTTGTCGGGGCGCAGCTGGGCCTTGGCGACCGCCTGGACCTCTGCCGCGGTGACATCGAGCACCCGCTGTACGGCGGTCAGGGCGAGCTGCGGGTCTCCGAACAGCACGGTGAACCGGCAGAGTTCGTCGGCACGGCCCGCGACCGTACCGAGCCGGTCCAGCCACTCGCGCTCCAACTGGGCCTGCGCACGTTCCATTTCCTCGGGCGTGGGGCCCTCGGCGGCGAAGCGGGCAAGCTCCTCGTCGACCGCGGCCTCGATCTGCGGCACCTCGACGCCGCCGGACGTCTTGACGTCCAGCCAGCCGAGCGAGGGCGCACCGGCCAGTCGCAGCAGCCCGAACCCGGCCGCCACGGCGGTGCGGTCACGGCGGACCAGACGGTTGTGCAGCCGCGACGACTCGCCGCCGCCGAGCACGGTCAGCGCGAGGTCTGCCGCATCACACTCACGGGTGCCGTCGTGCGGCAGCCGGTAGGCAGCCATCAGCGCCCGTGCCGGAACCTCTTCATGCACCTCTTCGCGCAGCTGCTCGCCGATGGTCTCGGGGAGCGTACCGTCACGCGGCGGCCGCTTGCCGTCGTGGGACGGGATGGAGCCGAAGTACTTCTCGATCCAGGCGAGGGTCTGCTCGGGGTCGATGTCGCCGACGACCGAGAGCACCGCGTTGTTGGGCGCGTAGTACGTGCGGAAGAAGGTGCGGGCGTCCTCGAGGGTCGCGGCGTCCAGGTCCGCCATCGAACCGATCGGCGTGTGGTGGTACGGGTGACCCTCGGGGTAGGCCAGTGCCGTCAGCTTCTCGAACGCCGTGCCGTAGGGGACGTTGTCGTAGCGCTGGCGGCGCTCGTTCTTGACGACGTCGCGCTGGTTCTCCATGGACTCCTCGTCGAGCGCGGCGAGCAGCGAGCCCATCCGGTCGGCCTCGAGCCAGAGAGCCAGCTCCAGCTGGTGCGTGGGCATGGTCTCGAAGTAGTTGGTGCGCTCGAAGCTGGTGGTCCCGTTGAGCGAACCTCCGGCTCCCTGCACCAGCTCGAAGTGTCCGTTCCCCTTGACCTGGCCGGAGCCCTGGAACATCAGGTGCTCGAAGAGGTGAGCCAGACCGGTGCGTCCCTCGACCTCGTGGCGCGATCCGACGTCGTACCAGAGGCAGACCGCGGCAACCGGGGTCAGATGGTCCTCGGAGAGCACCACGCGCAGGCCGTTGGCCAGACGGTGCTCGGTCGCTGTCAAGCCGCCGGAGCCGGCCTGGGCTGTGGCCGTGTGACCCATGGGCATGTACGTCCCTTCGATCGCGATACTGGATTTCCTGCGAGACCTGCCACTGTAAGCAAGCGCACAGACACCTGGCGAAGTTCCCATACCGCGGAAGTTCGCGTGAAAGAGGGGCGCATCCCCCGCGGGACGGGTCGTGAAGCCACCTCGACAGGGGTCGGGAACGGCTCTTGGGACGGGTCGAGGTCGGCGATGTCAGTGCGGCGGTCCACAATGGTCCGCGTCAGAACCTGAGGTTGCCCGAACAGAATCCGTGAAGGAGTCGCAGCAGCGATGGCCCGCCGCAGCACGAAGACCCCGCCGCCGGACGACTTCGAGGAGAAGATCCTCGATATCGACGTCGTCGACGAAATGCAGGGCTCCTTCCTTGAGTACGCGTACTCGGTGATCTACTCACGGGCCCTGCCGGACGCCCGTGACGGTATGAAGCCGGTGCACCGCCGCATCGTGTACCAGATGAACGAGATGGGCCTGCGCCCCGACCGCGGCTATGTGAAGTGCGCCCGTGTCGTCGGCGAGGTCATGGGCAAGTTGCACCCGCACGGCGATGCGTCGATCTACGACGCGCTGGTCCGTCTGGCGCAGCCGTTCTCCATGCGGCTCCCCCTGGTCGACGGCCACGGCAACTTCGGCTCGCTCGGAAACGACGACCCGCCGGCCGCCATGCGCTACACCGAGTGCCGGATGGCCGACGCGACGTCACTGATGACGGAGTCGATCGACGAGGACACCGTCGCTTTCCAGTCGAATTACGACGGTCAGGAGCAGGAGCCGACCGTTCTCCCGGCCGCGTATCCGAACCTCCTGGTCAACGGGTCGTCGGGGATCGCAGTCGGCATGGCGACCAATATGCCGCCGCACAACCTGGGCGAGGTCATCGCCGCCGCCCGCCATCTGATCAAGCATCCGGGTGCGGACCTGGAGACCCTGATGCGGTTCGTCCCCGGTCCCGATCTGCCGACGGGTGGCCGGATCGTGGGCCTGAGTGGCATCAAGGACGCGTACGCCGGCGGACGCGGCACGTTCAAGATCCGTGCGACCGTCGCCGTCGAGAATGTGACGGCGCGCCGCAAGGGTCTGGTCGTCACCGAACTTCCCTTCGCCGTCGGCCCGGAGAAGGTGATCGCCAAGATCAAGGATCTGGTCTCGGCGAAGAAGCTCCAGGGCATCGCGGACGTGAAGGACCTGACCGACCGCGAGCACGGTCTGCGCCTGGTCATCGAGGTGAAGAACGGCTTCGTGCCGGAGGCTGTGCTGGAGCAGCTCTACAAGCTGACTCCGATGGAGGATTCCTTCGGTATCAACAATGTGGCGCTGGTCGACGGACAGCCGCTCACGCTGGGCCTCAAGGAGCTCCTCGAGGTCTATCTCGACCACCGCTTCGACGTGGTGCGCCGACGCAGCGAGTTCCGCCGGGGCAAGCGTCGCGACCGGCTGCATCTGGTCGAGGGCCTGCTCGTCGCGCTGATCGACATCGACGAGGTCATCCGGCTCATCCGGTCCAGCGACAACTCGGCGCAGGCGAAGGAGCGGCTCATCGAGCACTTCTCGTTGAGCGAGGTCCAGACGCAGTACATTCTGGACACCCCGCTGCGCCGGCTGACGCGGTTCGACCGGATCGAGCTGGAGAGCGAGCGGGACCGGCTCAACACCGAGATCGACGCGCTGACCGCCATCCTCGAATCGGACGCCGAGCTGCGCAAGCTCGTCTCCTCCGAACTGGCCGCGGTCGCCAAGAAGTTCGGCACCGACCGGCGTACGGTACTGCTGGAGTCGGCCGGTTCGCAGGTCGCCTCGGTGCCGCTGGAGGTCGCGGACGACCCGTGCCGGGTGCTGCTGTCCTCGACCGGCCTGCTGGCCCGTACCGCCCATGACGATCCGATCGTCTTCGCCGAGGACACCAAGCGTGCCAAGCACGATGTGATCGTGTCGGCCGTACCGGCGACGGCCCGTGGCGATGTGGGCGTGGTGACGTCCACGGGGCGGCTGCTGCGGCTCGCGGTGATCGATCTGCCCCAGCTGCCGGACACCCATGCCGCGCCCAGCCTTTCGGGCGGTGCGATGGTTTCGGAGTTCCTCACGCTGGAGAGCGACGAGGAGGTCATCTGCCTCACCACGCTCGACGAGGCCTCCCCCGGCCTGGCCATCGGCACTCTTCAGGGGGTCGTCAAGCGGGTCGTGCCGGACTACCCGGCCAACAAGGACGAGTTGGAGGTCATCACTCTCAAGGACGGTGACCGGATCGTCGGCGCGGCCGAACTGCGTACGGGCGAGGAGGACCTGGTCTTCATCACGTCCGACGCGCAGTTGCTGCGCTACCCGGCGGCGCAGGTGCGGCCGCAGGGCCGGCCCGCGGGAGGCATGGCAGGGATCAAGCTCACGGCGGATGCCGAGGTGATCTCGTTCACGGCGGTGGATCCGGCGGTGGACGCCGTGGTGTTCACAGTGGCGGGCTCGCACGGCACGCTGGACGACTCGGTGCTGACGTCCAAGCTCACCCCGTTCGACCAGTATCCGCGCAAGGGCCGGGCCACCGGCGGGGTGCGCTGCCAGAGGTTCCTCAAGGGCGAGGACGTTCTGGTGTTCGGCTGGGCGGGCGCGACGCCTGCCCGGGCCGCGCAGAAGAACGGCGCGCCGACCGAACTGCCGGAGCCCGACCCGCGGCGCGACGGTTCGGGTACGCCGCTGGCCAAGCCGGTCGCGGTGATCGCGGGGCCGGTGTAGGCAGTCGGCCGACGACGGGTGGCCTGCCGCTACGCGTCGTCGTCGGGCCGTTGCACGTACCGCAGGACGCCCCACATGCTTCGTTCATGTGCGGCGTCCTGCGTCGTGTCAGGCATCGGGGCGGCGCTCTCGCGGCAGTCGGCCAGCTCCTTGTGCAGTTGCTCCGGATCGATGCCTGCGCCGATCAGCACCAGCTGCGTGAGGCGTGGTTCGTCGCGGGTCCACGGCTGCGGGTCGAACCGGAGGAACCTGCCGACCGCGTGCAGGACATACTTGTTGCCGCGGTCGCCCACGCCGAAGTCGACGAACCCCTTGATCCGGTAGAGACCCTGCGGCCTGGAGTCGAGAAACTCCATCAGTCGGCGGGGGTTCATGGGTATGTCCGCAGTGAAGGACACGCTGTCGTACGCGGCATGCAGATGGTGACCGTGTCCGGCGCCGGCCTCTTCCCCTGACTGTTCCGCCAGGAGCACATCCTCGAAAGTGAGCTGGCGCGCCTTCTCCTCACCGTCCGGCCGCAGCGCCGGATCGAAGAGCAGCTCGGGGTCGATGCGTCCGTACGTGGCGCAGATGACGGCGGCCGCGCTGCCCCCCGCCGCTGCGTCGCCGGCCGAGGCAGCGGCCGCAGCGATGACGTCCCGGATACGGGCCTGCTCCTCGATCCCGACCCGGTCGGTCTTGTTGAGCACGACAAGATCGGCGACAGCGAGATGGCGGTCGATCTCCGGATGGCGCTCCCGGCTGGCATCGAACTCTGCGGCATCGACGACCTCCACCAGTCCCCCGTACACAATGTGCGGATTGTCGCTGGCCAGGAGCATACGCACGAGCTCCTGCGGCTCCGCGAGTCCGCTGGCCTCGATAACGATCACGTCGAGGCGGGCGGCGGGCCGGGTCAGCGTCTCCAGGAAGGTGTCGAGTTCGCTCACGTCGACCGCGCAGCACAGGCATCCGTTGCCCAGCGAGACCGTCGAGCCGACCTGCCCCGAGACCGTCATGGCGTCGATCTCGATGGAGCCGAAGTCGTTGACGATCACGCCGATCCGGTTTCCCGCACGGTTACGGAGGAGGTGGTTGAGCAGTGTCGTCTTGCCGGATCCCAGGAACCCCGCAAGGACGATGACCGGGATCTGCTGCTTGGGGGGCGGGAACGACGGGTTCAACGGGGACCTTCCTCGGGGACGTCAGAGCGCCGGGACCGGCTGCGGCGGGGGCGTACCGACGTATCGGGCCGCCGGACGGATGATCTTCGAGTCCTCCGCCTGCTCCAGGATATTGGCGCTCCAGCCGACCACCCGCGCCGCGCAGAACGTCGGCGTGAACATCTCGCGCGGCAGCCCGCACAGCTCCATGACGACTCCGGCGTAGAACTCCACGTTGGTGTGCAGCTCACGGCCCGGCTTGAGCTCGGCGAGGATCGCCTCGACCTGCCGTTCGACCTCGACGGCGAAGTCGACGAGCGGGCCGCCGAAGCCCTGGGCGATTCCGCGCAGCATGCGTGAGCGCGGGTCCTCGGTGCGGTACACGGGGTGACCGAAGCCCATGATCCGCTCGCCCGCGAGCACCCGCTCGCGGATCCAGCCGTCGATGCGGTCGGGGGTGCCGATGGCGTCCAGGGTGTCGAGGGCGCGGCTGGGCGCTCCGCCGTGCAGTGGTCCGGAGAGCGCGCCGACGGCCGCCACCAGACAGGCCGCGACGTCGGCGCCGGTGGACGCGACGACGCGACCGGTGAAGGTCGATGCGTTGAAGCCGTGGTCGATGGTGGATATCAGATACTGCTCCACGGCCCTGACGCGTGCGGCGTCCGGTACGGAACCGGTGAGCATGTAGAGGTAGTTGGCCGCGTAGGGCAGATCGTCGCGCGGCTCGACCGGTTCGAGGCCCTGGCCGAGCCGATGCAGGGCCGTGAGCACAGTGGGGACTGCGGCGCAGGCGGCCAGGGCATCGCTGCGGCGCCGGTCGGCGTCGATGTCGTACACCGGCCGGAAGCCGGCCGAGGCGCCGAGGAGCGAGAGGGCGGTGCGCAGGCCGGCCAGGGGTCCGGAGACGGCTCCCGCGCGGGCTATGGCGGGCAGGGCCTCGCGTACCTCGGCGGGCAGTCGGCGCAGCGCGGCGGTGTGGGCGGCGAATTCGGCACGGGCTGTGGCATCGGGCAGTGTGCCCTCGAACATCAGGTGCCAGACGTCCTCGAAACTGCGGGTCTGTGCCAGTTCGATCGCCGAGTACTGCCGGTAGTGGTAGAAGCCCTCGCGGCCGCGGACATCGCCGAGGGTCGTGTCGGTGACGACGACTCCGGCGAGCCCTCGGGGTACGTCGAGCGGTGTTCCGCTGGTCAGGGTCGGCATCTCTTCCTCCGTGAGCGTCCCAGTGGATCTCATCAACATTGATTCGACCATCTATGATTGACTTCAATCCTGTCAATGTTGATTGAATCAATATGGATACGGTTGGCAACATGAAGGATCAAGCAGCACCCGGTGACGCCCCCGGTGCGACGGCCCCGCAGCGGCTCAGCACCCGGGAGACGGCTGAGCGCCTCGGTGTGAAGCCCGAGACGGTGTACGCCTATGTCAGCCGGGGCCAGCTGAGCAGCAGGCGCGCTGCCGGCGGACGCGGCAGCACGTTCGACGTCGCGGAGGTCGATGCCCTGGCCCGGCGCACGGGCCGCCGGGAGTCCTCGGCCGCCACCGGTGATCTGGTCTTCCGTACCGGCATCACCCTGATCGAGAGCGACCGCTACTACTTCCGTGGCGTCGACGCGACCGAACTGGCCAGGCAGTACGCCTACGAGGAGGTCGCCGAATGGCTCTGGACCGGCGATCTGCGGCCCGGAATCCGCTTCACGGCACCCGCTGAGGCGCTGGCTGCGGCACGCCGGGCGGTCGACGCGCTGCCCGCGCACAGCGGCTCGACGGACCGGCTGCGGGTGGCAGTGATCGCCGCGGCGACCGCCGACCCGCTCCGCTTCGACCTCTCGGGCGAGGCGGTGCTCGCCAGCGCACGGAGCCTGATTCCGACCCTGGTCGGAGCGCTGCCCCTGGCCTCGGGCGCATCTTCGACGGGTGACGGATCCGACGGGAGGGCGGACGGGAGCGGGGCCGGGCTGGCACGGCGACTGTGGCCGAAGCTCACCGCCCGGCCGGCCGACGAGCCGTCAGTTGCCGCACTGGACACCGCCCTCGCCCTGCTGATCGACCACGATCTCGCGGCGTCGACACTGGCCGCCAGGGTCGCCGCTTCCGCCCATGCCCATCCGTACGCCGTGGTCTCCGCGGGCCTGGGAGTCCTGGAAGGCCCGCTGCACGGGGCCGCGAGCGGTCTGGCGCATCGAATGCTGACCGAGGTCCTGGAGCGGGGCAGCGCGGTACCGGTGGTCGCGGATCATCTCCGTACCGGACGAAGGGTCCCGGGCCTCGGCCACCGCCTGTACACCTCCGAGGATCCGCGGGCGCAGACGCTGTTCGCTCTGCTCGCGGACGTCCCGCAGGCGGCTCCCGCGCTCGCCGCAGCGCGCGACGTGGTCACCACGACCGCCCGCCACACGCCCCTGCACGCCAATGTCGACCTGGCGCTCGCCGTGCTCTCGGTCTCCTCGGACATGGCCGCGGAGGCGGGCGAGACGGTGTTCGCGGTGTCGCGCACGGCGGGCTGGATCGCGCATGCGCTGGAGGAGTACGGGGAACGGCCGCTGCGTATACGCCCCAGCGGCCAGTACGGAGGCCCTCGCCCCCCTCAGCCGCTACCCACCCCCGCAGATGGGCTGCTGCAATAGGCAGTTCGTGCAACGCAAATTCGCGACGGTCAACGAGAGGCAGTGTGCGGCGGCTGGGCGGTGGAGCCGCGCACCACCAGTTCCGGCTCGAAGAGCAGTTCGTCGGACGGCACGGTACGCCCCCCGATCTGTACACAGAGCAGCTCGACGGCGGCGCGTCCCATGGCCTCGATCGGCTGTCGGACGGTGGTCAGCGGAGGCTCGGTGCAGTTCATGAAGGCCGAGTCGTCGTAACCGACGACCGACACATCGGCGGGAACCGAAAGACCGCGACGGCGCGCGGCGCGCACAGCTCCGAACGCGAGCGGGTCACTGGCGCAGATGATGCCCGTGACGCCCTGGTCGAGCAGGCGCACGGCGACAGCCTGGTTTACGTAAATATGGGAACGAGGAGAATCCCGGAAAGCGGAAGGGAATTTCGGAAAGTGCCGGAATGTCCTCTACCGTTCATACGATGAGCGCTCCACCGCCTACCGCCAGGAGAGCACGCCGACTCGGCTGGCCGCAGCGGGTCTTCTCCCAGGTCCTGCTGATGCAGTTGGCCATCGCCACCGGTGTCACCGTACTCGCCACCGGCCTCTTTCTGGCACCCCTCAGCGCACAGCTCGACGATCAGGCGATGCGCCGTGCACTCGCCATCGCGCAGAGCACGGCGGCCCAGCCGCAGATCACGGAGTCGCTGCTCTCCACGGCCCCAGCCCCCACCGGGCCCGTACAGACCGCAGCCGAGCGGATCAGACGCGCCACCGGCGCCGAGTACATCGTCGTCATGGACCGGCGCGGGGTGCGCTGGTCGCACACCGATACCGACCAGATCGGCAAGGTCGTCTCAACCGATCCGAGCGACGCGCTCGCCGGCCGTAACGTCATGGAGATCGACAGCGGCACACTCGGCCGCTCGGCCCGCGGAAAGGTACCTCTGCGCGACGGGACGGACCACATCGTGGGCGCGGTCTCCGTCGGGATCGCGTACGACAGTGTCCGCGCCCGGCTCCTCGCGGCGATTCCCGGGCTGTTCGCCTACGCGGGCGGGGCGCTCGCTGTCGGGGCGCTGGCCGCCCATCTGATCTCCCGGCGCCTCCAGCGACAGACGCACGACCTCGCCTTCTCGGATATCTCCGCGCTGCTGACGGAGCGCGAAGCAATGCTGCACGGCATCCGGGAAGGGGTCGTGGCACTCGACCGGACCGGCCGCATCCGGCTCCTGAACGACGAGGCGCAGCGGCTGCTGGGGCTCGGCCCCGATGCCGCGGGCCGCACGCTCGACGCCGTGCTCGGCGAGGGGCGGACCGTCGATGTACTGACCGGCCGGGTGGTCGGCGACGATCTGCTGACGGTGCAGGGAACCCGGGTCCTGCTCGCCAACCGGATGCCGACCGAAGACGGCGGCGCCGTCGCCACCCTCCGCGACCGCACTGAACTCGAACATCTCGGCCGCGAGCTCGACTCCACCCGTGGCCTGATCGACGCGCTGCGGGCCCAGGACCACGAGCACGCCAACCGGATGCACACCCTCCTGGGGCTGCTGGAGCTGGACATGCACGAGGACGCGATGGAGTACGTCACCGAGGTCGTCGGCGTCCACCGGGCAACGGCCGAGCAGGTCACCGAGAAGGTGCACGACCCACTGCTGGCCGCGCTCCTGGTCGGCAAGGCCACGGTCGCGGCGGAGCGCGGTGTCGCGCTCCGCATGGCCCCCGGGACCCTGCTACCGGACCGGCTGGTGGACCCTCGTGGGCTGGTCACCGTCGTCGGCAATCTCGTGGACAACGCACTGGACGCGGCGGCCGGGGCGGACGGCGCCCTGATCGAGGTGGGCCTGCGCGCCGAGGGCCGTACCGTGGTGCTGCGGGTCCGCGACAACGGCCCTGGGGTTCCGCCCGGGCAACATGAATCGATCTTCACGGAGGGCTGGTCGACGAAGGAACTCCCGGCGCACGGCAAGCGCGGGCTGGGCCTTGCACTGGTGCGGCGGCTGGCGGAACGGCAGGGTGGCCGCGTCACTGTCGACGGGGCCGCGGACGGCGGCGCCGAGTTCACCGTCGTGCTGCCGGAAGCCTTGGTCGTCCAGAGCATGACGGACCCGGACATGACCGACCCTGGCATGACCGAACGGGAAATGACCGAACCGAAAACCGACATCGCGGGAGAGGCTCAGTGATCGAGGTCCTGGTCGTGGATGACGACATCCGGGTCGCGAAGGTCAATGCGGCCTACGTCTCCAGGGTGCCGGGATTCCGGGTGGCCGCCCAGGCGCACTCTGCCGCCGAAGCCCTCGCCACGATCGAGGAACAGCGTGTGGACCTGGTCCTGCTGGACCACTACATGCCCGACCACAACGGTCTGACGATGGTGCGTGAGCTGCGCAGGCGCGGTCACCACACAGACGTGATCATGGTGACGGCGGCGCGCGACGTCGCCACCGTCCAGGAGGCCATGCGACACGGTGCGCTGCAGTACCTGGTGAAGCCGTTCACCTACGCGGGGCTGCGCACCAAGCTGGAGGCGTACGCGACACTGCGCCACACCCTCGAAGGAGGCGGCGAGGCGGAGCAGGGTGAGGTGGACCGGCTGTTCGGCGCCCTGTGGGCGGCGGGCGAACCCGACCTGCCCAAGGGGCATTCACCGACCACGGCGGAGTTGGTCAAACAAGCACTCCGGAGCGCCGAAGGACCGCTCTCCGCGCAGGAGATCGCGGAGAGCGCCGGGATGAGCCGGCAGACCGCCCAGCGCTATCTGAAGCTGCTGGAAAGGACCGGCAGGGTGCGGCTGACGCTGCGGTACGGCGAGACGGGCCGTCCGGAACACCGCTACACCTGGTCCACCGGCGGGCAGGCCTGAGGGGTCCGGCCCGTACGGTACGCACGCGGGACTACACCGCTCCTGCCCCGGTCAGCGCACGGACCTCGGTCTCCGCATGTTTGGCGGCGTCGGGCGGCTCGGTGGACGTGACCGTTCCGATCCAGCCGGCCAGGAAGCCCAGCGGGATGGAGACCAGGCCGGGGTTCTCCAGGGGGAAGAGCTGGAAGTCGACGCCGGGGAAGAGCGAGGTGGGGCTGCCGGAGACGATCGGGGAGAGCAGCACGAGCAGTACGGCGGGGATCAGCCCGCCGTAGACCGACCAGACCGCTCCGCGGGTGGTGAAGTTCCGCCAGAACAGGGAGTACAGCAGCACGGGGAGGTTGGCCGAAGCGGCGACGGCGAAGGCGAGCCCCACCAGGAACGCCACATTCAGGTCCTGGGCGACCAGACCGAGCCCGATGGCGGCCACCCCGATCCCCGCTGCGGCGACCCGGGCCACGGTGACCTCGCTGCACTGCTTGGAGCCAGGACGCCTCAGCGAGGCGTAGAGGTCATGGGCCACAGAGGCGGACGAGGCGAGGGTGATCCCCGCGACGACGGCAAGGATGGTCGCGAAGGCGACAGCGGCGACCACCGCGAACAGAATCGTTCCCCCGGTGGATCCTTCGCCACCACCGAGCACCCGGGCCAGCAGCGGAACCGCTGTGTTCCCCGCGGAATTCGACGCTCGTACCTCCGCCGAGCCGACCAGGGCCGCCGCCCCGAATCCGAGCACGATCGTCATCAGGTAGAAGCTGCCGATGAGCCCGATGGACCAGACGACCGAACGGCGGGCCGCACGGGCGGTGGGCACGGTGTAGAACCTCGACAGGATGTGCGGCAGCCCCGCCGTACCGAGCACCAGGGCCAGGCCCAGGCTGATGAAGTCGATCCGTGCCGTCCAGGATCCGCCGTACCGGAGGCCGGGCGAGAGGAACCGGCTTCCGTGCCCGCTCCGTTCGGCGGCGGAGTTGAGCAGGGCATTGAAGTTGCCGTGGAAGTGGGCCAGGACGAGCACGGTGAGCGCGACCGCTCCCGCCATCAGCAGAACGGCCTTGACGATCTGGATCCAGGTGGTGGCGCGCATCCCGCCGAGCGATACGTAGATCACCATGAGCGCCCCGACACCGATGACAGTCCAGGAACGGGCGGCGCTGCTCGTACCGCCGAGAAGCAGCGCGACCAGGCTGCCCGCACCCACCATCTGTGCGACGAGATAGAGCACGGAGACGGTGACGGACGAGGTGCCGGCGGCGATCCTGACCGGGCGCTCCGCCATCCGCGCCGCCACCACATCGGCGAGTGTGAACCGGCCGCAGTTGCGGACCAGTTCGGCGACCAGGAGCAGGACGACGAGCCAGGCGACGAGGAACCCTACCGAGTAGAGCATGCCGTCGTAGCCGAAGAGGGCGATCAGGCCGGAGATACCGAGGAAGGACGCGGCCGACATGTAGTCGCCGGCGATGGCGAAACCGTTCTCCATGGGGGAGAACAGCCGACCGCCCGCATAGAACTCCTCCGCCGAGCCGTGCCGGTTACGGCTCACCCAGGTGGTGATGGCAAGCGTCACTGCGATGAAGGCGCTGAACAGCAGGAGCGCCAGGGTCTGGTGGTTCCCGCTCAACGCCCGATCCCCCGCGTCATCTCCTGTGTCTCCCAGCGCAGATCGAGTGCGGCCCGGTCCCTGCGCAGTCGTGCGTGACGTGCGTAGGCCCCGGTGAGAAGGAACGTCGTGAGGAACTGGCCGAGCCCTGCAACCATCGCGACATTGACCGCTCCGGCCACCGGACGGGCCATCAGCCCGGGTGCGGTGATCGCGGCGGCGACGTAGGCGAGATACCAGACGAGGAAGGCGAGGGTCGCGGGGACGACGAAGCGCCGGTACCGACGGCGCACTTCCTGGAAGGCCTCGCTGCGCTGCACCTCCAGGTAGATATCGGCCGCACTGTGGCCGCGCTGCGGGTCGGCGTGCCCGGGTGGTCCGGCGGGAGGGAAGCTCCCCGCACCATCCGACTCGCCCCATCCGGAGGCCAGCACGTCGTCCCACGGGTCGTCGAGTCGCATCGCTGCGGCCTCGTGCCCTGCTTCCTTCTCCACCTAACAACTCCCCTTGTCCACGGACCACTTCGGCCGTGTACCCAAGAATGGGCAGATCGGGAAGATCTCGGGCATTGATTTGCCGGTCTTCACCACTTCAGGTGAAGGTCGACCCGGACGGCTGTGCGAGGCCCCGAACGTACGCATAGCGAACGGCCTGTGCCCGGTCGCGTACTCCGGCCTTGGCGAAGAGGTTGTTGATGTGGCTTTTCACGGTGGCCTGCGAAATGTGCAGCCTGCGGGCGATCTCCAGGTTGGACAGCCCTTCCGCGATCAGAACCAGCACTTCCAGCTCGCGTGGTGTCAGACCGTCGGGCAGCTGGGGCTCGGGGGCCGAACCGGGCGGCGGGGTCTGCGTGGTGACGCGCTCCAGCAGACGGCGCTGCACGGAAGGCGAGAGCCCGGCCTCGCCCGACAGCACGGCCTGGATGGCCCGCACGATCTCATCGCCCCCGGCATCCTTGGTGAGATAGCCCCGAGCTCCCGCCTGCAGCGCGGGGAAGAGCGAGTCGTCATCCGCGAATGTCGTGAGCACCACCACCTGGGTTCCCGGATACTCCCTGCGGATCCGCCGTGTTGCCTCCGCCCCGTCGCAACGGGGCATCCGCAGATCCATCAGAACCACGTCGGGGGCCAGCTCGGCCACGAGCGCGACGGCCTCTTCACCGTCTTTCGCCGACCCGACCACCTCGATTCCGGGCAGCAGCCCCAACAGCATCACGATTCCTTCGCGCACCACCGACTGGTCATCGGCGACCACGACCCGCGCGTTCACGCGGGCACCCGCAGACTCACCACGAAACCCTCCTCGCCGAGACCGGCCTCCAGCGTCCCGCCTATCAGCTCGGCCCGCTCCCGCATCCCCAGCAGACCGTATCCGGAGCCACTGACGGCGAGCTCCTCCTCGCGTCCGTGCCCACCTGAATCCCGGACCTCCAGGGCGATTTCGTCCGGCAGATACTCCAGCCGCACGAGGACCCTGGCCCCCGGTGCGTGCTTGCGCACATTGGTCAGGGCCTCCTGCGCCACCCGCCGTACCGTCTGCGACGCCTCAGCGGTCAGCGTCCGCTGTTCCCCCGACACGCTGACCTCGGCAGCCTCCGCGGCCACCAGCTGCCGCAGGAAATCCTCCACCGGGGACACCTCCCCCCGGAGCGCCGACAGAGCCTGACGGGTCTCCGCAAGCCCCTCACGCGCCATGGAGCGTGCCGCCACCACCCGCTCGAGCACCCGGTCCCGGAACTCCCCCGGGGGCTCCCGCTCGATCAGCAGTCGCGCCGCCTCCAGATGTACCAGCTGCGCCGAGAGGCTGTGGGCGAGCACATCGTGGATCTCCCGGGCGATCCTGGCACGCTCGTCCAGGGCCGCCGTCTCGGCCTCCGCCGCGCGGGCCGCCCGCTCCTGCGTGAGAAGTCTCTGGGCGCTGCCGCGGGCCTCGGCATCCAGTCTGATCACGTAGCCCGCCAGGGAGAGGCCCGCTGTGGTCATGGCCGTGGTCAGCCAACCGTCGGTGTTGACGGCGGCGTACGCGCCGAGCGCGACGGCCGTGGTGGGGAGGCCCGCCGCGAGCGGCAGCCTCTCCAGCGCGGCGACCGCGCAACCACACCACAGGATCACCGCGGGCACACCGACGCCGGCCTGTTGCGCACCGAGTGCCGCCACCATCAGCAACACCAGAAGTCCCAGCGACGACCACAACCGGTGTTCCAGGCTGGTCCGGAAGAACGCCCACGCGGCAACCACACAACCCAGAACGCCCACCAGCCCGAGCGCAAGTTCCCAGGGCCCGAACCGTTCGCCGGTGAATGTGCCCCAGAGCATGGCGGTGAGCAGACCCAGCCGGATGGACCAGGCGATCGCCGCCCGTGGGCGGGCGCGGTTCACCTGTGAGAGGGCTTCCCTGGACGGCCAGCTCGTCCAGATCGTGCGAGTCACACGCGGTCCTTCCACGCCGGCTGCGACGACATCCCGTCGGCAGAGCCACCGTACGTCGGACGCATCTGCCCGGCCCGCCACATCAGCACACCACTGCGCACCGCCAACGTGACCGCGAGAGCCGACAACAGTGCGGCGCTGCCCTGATGTATACCCATCAGCGCGGCAGCCCCGTAGAGGGCCGCCCGCAGCACCAGTCCCCCTGCCCAGACGAAGACAGTGGCCTTGGTGCCCTTGCTCCACAGCGAGCCGTCCGTCTCGCGCCACAGCCGAGAGGTCCAGCCCCAGCCGGCGCCGGTCACCAGCCCCACCGCCAGCTCTGCACTCAGGACCGCCACGGACAGCGCCTCGTGACGCGGATCCACCAGCCCGGGCTCGCGCAGCGACATGACGAGGAGAATGCCCGGCAGGATCCACCAGCGCTTGTCGTCGGAGATCCGCCGTGCCGAGCACTGGCGGACCACGACAACAGCGATGACGGCGACGATCACCAGGACATCGACAGGCCCGGACATGGCTGCCTCCGAGATGCAGGAAGGTTGAACGCCTTCGACGCTACGGAAACGACCAGATCAGGGGGATCGGCTCAGGGGTTGATCCCGGGTGGAGTCGCCGTCTCCACCCCTGGGTGGAGACGGCGACGCTCAGGCGTCGATGCGTGAACGGTCCAGGGTGGCGGCCGAGCTGGTGATGAACTCCTTGCGTGGCGCCACCTCATTGCCCATCAGCAGATCGAAGACCTGCTCGGACGATTCCAGGTCGCCGATGTTGATCCGCCGCAGCGTGCGGAACCGGGGGTCCATCGTGGTCTCCGCCAACTGGTCAGCGTCCATCTCGCCCAGACCCTTGTAGCGCTGGATCGAGTCCTTGTACCGGATGTTCTTTCGCTGCAGTTCCAGCAGCCGCTGACGCAGCTCGCCGTCGGAGTACGTGTAGATGTACTTGTCCTGGCCCTTCTTGGGCTGGACAAGCTCGATCCGGTGCAACGGGGGTACGGCGGCGAAAACCCGACCTGCCTCGACCATGGGTCGCATGTAGCGCTGGAACAGCGTCAGCAGCAGAATGCGGATGTGCGCGCCGTCGACATCGGCATCCACCAGCAGGACGATCTTCCCGTAGCGAGCGGCGTCGATGTCGAAGGTCCGCCCCGACCCGGCTCCTATGACCTGGATGATCGCACCGCACTCGGCGTTCTTCAGCATGTCCGAGACGGATGCCTTCTGGACATTGAGGATCTTGCCCCGGATCGGCAGCAGTGCCTGGAACTCGCTGTTCCGGGCGAGCTTGGCCGTACCGAGCGCGGAGTCGCCCTCGACGATGAAGAGCTCGCTGCGGTCCACGTCGTCGCTGCGGCAGTCGGCGAGCTTCGCCGGCAGCGAGGAGGACTCCAGCGCTGTTTTGCGGCGCTGTGCGTCCTTGTGCTGGCGGGCCGCGATGCGGGTGCGCGCGGCCGCCACGGCCTTGTCCAGGACCGCCCTGGCCTGAGCCTTTGCATCGCGCTTTGTCGAGGTCAGGAACGCCTTGAGTTCCTTGGCCACGACGTTGGCGACGATCCGGTTGGCCGCCGAGGTGCCGAGCACCTCCTTGGTCTGGCCCTCGAACTGCGGCTCCGCCAGTCGCACGGTGACGACCGCGGTGAGACCCTCCAGTGCGTCGTCCTTGACGATGTCGTCCTCGGCGACGCGGAGCAGCTTGGCGGAGCGCAGCGCCTCGTTGACAGTCTTGGTCACGGAGCGTTCAAATCCGGTCACATGAGTGCCGCCCTTGGGGGTGGCGATGATGTTGACGAAGGACTTGAGGTTGGTGTCGTATCCGGTGCCCCAGCGCAGGGCGATGTCGACGGCGAGTTCGCGGGTGACCTCGGTCGCCGTCATGTGTCCGCGCTCGTCCAGGACGGGCACGGTCTCCTTGAAAGTGCCGTGACCGGTCAGGCGCAGGACGTCGCAGACCGCCTTGTCCTGGGCGAGGTACTCGCAGAATTCACTGATTCCGCCGTCGAAGCGGAAGGTCTCCTCGGTCTTGCCCTCGCCGTCGAGAGCGCGCTCGTCACGGACGACGATCGTGAGGCCGGGGACGAGGAACGCCGTCTGCCGCGCCCGCTGGTGGAGCGTCTCCAGGTTGAGCTTGGCGTCCTTGAGGAAGATCTGCCGGTCCGCCCAGTAACGAACCCTGGTGCCGGTGCGCGCCTTCGGCACCCGCTTGCCCTTGAGCAGGCCGTTGGCCGGGTCGAACGGGCTGTCAGGCCCGTGCTCGGTGAAGATCCCCGGGACTCCGCGCCGGAAGCTGATCGAGTGAGTCGCACTGTTGCGGTCGACCTCGACGTCCAACCGGGCGGAAAGCGCGTTGACAACGGAGGCGCCGACGCCGTGCAGACCGCCCGACGCGGCGTACGAGCCGCCGCCGAACTTTCCACCGGCGTGCAGCTTGGTCATCACGACTTCGACGCCTGACAGGCCCGTCTTGGGTTCGACGTCGACGGGGATGCCGCGCCCGTTGTCCCGGACCTCCACGGAATTGTCGTCGTGGAGGATGACCTCGATGTGATCGCAGTAGCCGCCCAGAGCCTCGTCGACCGAGTTGTCGATGATCTCCCAGAGGCAGTGCATGAGGCCGCGGCTGTCGGTGGACCCGATGTACATCCCGGGACGCTTGCGAACCGCTTCGAGCCCCTCGAGTACGAGCAGGTGCCGCGCGGTGTAGTTGGAACCGTCTCGGTCTGCTCCGGTCAGCAGCGCAGTGGACGGCACGGACGTATCGGCGGTCACGCGGTTCGCTCCTCGCTGAATTTCATTTGGGGCCCAGTCGGTAGCGGGCTCGGCTTCGGTCGCCGCTGAGAGGGTACCGAGGCCTGGTGGAGCGGTTGTAACGCCACCCTCCGAGAACCCTCACACTAGTCCAGCCTCGCATACACGTTCGATCCCTCGCAGGAGTGACGTGAACATCACGTTCCCTTCCAGGCATGAACCATTTAGGCTCCGGGCACGTCCTCATGAACAAACCGGCAAGCCAGCCGGGAGGATCCACCAAGACAAGCAACGCGAAACCGTAGCGCTACGCAATACGGCACATTCGCCGCCAACCGGCAACAGACAGCCATTTTGAGAAGAAGTTTCGAAGAAAAGCCACGAGCGGGAACGTTTTCGGCCTGGTTGGATGTTGACGCTGGTACGACAGCTCGTCGAGCTAGAGAAGAGGCGACGTGACTACTGTTCTGACCCCCGCGAGCCCGCTGACCGCAGCAGACCGCTGCGACCGTTGCGGCGCCCAGGCATATCTGCGCGTCGTCCTGATCAGCGGCGGTGAACTGCTCTTCTGCGCCCACCACGGTCGCAAGTTCGAGCCGGAACTCAAGAAGATCGCCGCGGAAATACAGGATGAGACGGACCGGCTGACGGCCGTGCAGGCCCAAGCCGCCGAAGAGGAACAACACTGACACCTCGCATCCACGACGAGCCAGGGTCAGGTCCCGGATCTGACGGCGGGCGGCTTCCCGATTGGGAAGCCGCCCGTTCTCGCACCCGCAGTGATGTCGTTCAGCTACCACCCGGCATCCAGCCGATCGCAGCGGAGATCCGTGTGTACACGCCGGGGCTCCCGATCCGGCCGCAGCCGTTCCCCCAGGACACCAGCCCGATGAGCCGCCCACGGGCCACCAGCGGCCCGCCGCTGTCGCCCTGGCATGCGTCATGCCCACCCAGCAGTTCGCCCGCGCAGAGCATCGCTGAGGCGTCGTACGTACCGTCTCCGCCGCCCGGGTAGGCCTGCCGGCACAGACTGTCCGGCAGGACGCTCACCTCGGCGGAGCGGAGTGACGACGCATAGTCGCTGTTGCCGGTCGTGTCACCCCACCCGTAGACGACGGCGCCGGTACCCGGCTCGTACGCCGCGTCACCGGATCCAGCCATCGGGATCACGCTCTTGGCGGGCAGTGCGTCGGCCAGGGTGAGCACCGCCAGGTCCCCCGCGTTCGTGGTGGTGTCGAACCCCGGATTGCTCCACGCCGCCTGTACCGGTGTCTCCTGCCCTCCGGTCCCGCCCAGGGCGTCCCGGCCGGAGATGACCCGCAGATCGCGCACCTGGCCGACATCGACGCCGAGCGCCTCCCGGCTCAGGCAGTGCGCAGCAGTCAGTACCTTCTTCGGCGCCACCAAGACACCCCCGCAGAACTGCCCGGCGCGTGTCTCTCCGAACCGGTCGCGGCTGGACAGTGCCACAACCCAGGGGCTGTCCTTGACGTGCGCGGGCTGGCCACCGATGACGATGCTGTCCGAAACAGCCGCAGCGGGGGATCCGAGCGGTATCGCGGCCATGGCGGCAACAAGGGCGAACACCTCGGCCATGGCACGAAAAACTGTACGGGACATGCACACTCCTGACTCTGTGGTGAACCATTCATACCCAGAGTCATCCGGCTCGCCGCCGACCGCACCCGCAGATAGGCCGAAGGCCCGGCTCCCCACGGGATCCGGGCCCTCGGTCTGTGTAATTCTGCGACCTAGTCGAGGTAGTCGCGCAGCACCTGCGAACGCGACGGATGGCGCAGCTTCGACATGGTCTTCGACTCGATCTGGCGGATGCGCTCGCGCGTCACTCCGTAGACCTTGCCGATCTCGTCCAGCGTCTTCGGCTGCCCGTCGGTGAGACCGAAACGCATCGAGACCACGCCCGCCTCACGCTCGGAGAGTGTGTCGAGCACCGAGTGCAGCTGCTCCTGGAGGAGCGTGAAGCTGACCGCGTCGGCCGGGACGACCGCCTCGGAGTCCTCGATCAGGTCACCGAACTCGCTGTCCCCGTCCTCACCCAGCGGGGTGTGGAGGGAGATCGGCTCACGACCGTACTTCTGGACCTCGATGACCTTCTCGGGGGTCATGTCGAGTTCCTTGGCCAGCTCCTCCGGCGTGGGCTCGCGGCCCAGGTCCTGGAGCATCTGACGCTGCACACGGGCGAGCTTGTTGATGACCTCGACCATGTGCACCGGGATGCGGATGGTGCGGGCCTGGTCGGCCATGGCGCGGGTGATCGCCTGACGGATCCACCAGGTGGCGTACGTGGAGAACTTGTAGCCCTTGGTGTAGTCGAACTTCTCGACCGCGCGGATCAGGCCGAGGTTGCCCTCCTGGATGAGGTCCAGGAAGAGCATGCCGCGGCCGGTGTAGCGCTTGGCCAGCGAAACCACGAGACGGAGGTTGGCCTCCAGCAGGTGGTTCTTGGCGCGGCGGCCGTCTTCGGCGATGATCTCCAGTTCACGCTTGAGCTTCGGCGCGAGTTTGTCGGAGTTCGCCAGCTTGTCCTCGGCGAACAGGCCGGCTTCGATGCGCTTGGCGAGCTCGACCTCCTGCTCGGCGTTGAGGAGGGGAACCTTTCCGATCTGCTTCAGGTAGTCCTTGACCGGGTCGGCGGTGGCGCCGGCGACGGCGACCTGCTGCGCAGGTGCGTCGTCCTCGTCGTCGTCGGAGAGGACGAAGCCCTTGTTCTCGCCCTCACCCTCCTCTTCCTCGCCCTTGCCGGCCTTTACTTCTTCGGCCGCCTCGTCGCCATCGAGGAGCTCGTCGTCCTGCTTTCCGGACTTCTTCGTTGCTGTCTTCTTGGCCGCCGTCTTCTTCACGGCGGTCTTCTTGGCAGCCGTCTTCTTGGCTGCCGCCTTCTTCGCAGGGCCGACCGCGGCAGCGTCGTCAGCCACCACGTCCACGGTCTCTGCCGACGGGGCGGCAGTGGCCGCTACGGTCCTGGTCACGGTCGTCTTGGCCGCGACAGTCTTGGTGGCGGTGCGCTTGACCGGGCTCTTTGCTGCGACGCTCTTGCGGGCACGCTTTGACGGCTCCGCGGCACTGACCATCAGCGTCACACCCTCTTCCTCGAGGATCTGGTTGAGGCTGCGCAGAACATTCTTCCACTGGGTTGGCGGAATCTGGTCAGCCTCGAAGGCCCGACGCACGTCATCGCCGGCGATCTGCCCATCAGCCTTTCCCCGCTCGATGAGCGCCATCACAGACTCGGACTCGGCGATCTCCGGCGGGAGCGTACGGGATGTGCTGGCCGACACGAACAACCTCTCGGAACGATGGAAACGGCTTCCGGCCCGGCCCTGGAGAGGGCTGGAGCCGACGACCGTCGGGCTGGGAATGTACCGACGGCGCGGGTTTGGCCTCAGAACTGCACAGCGCACTGAATGGCTGCTGTATTCCTTCCGCGGCGGTCACCTCTTAAGTCATCGCACTGTTTCGAGGAGTGTTACGCCCAATCCGCGTGGCCCGAGTCACACCTCATTTGCGACGAACGTGACCAGAGGTACCATCCCCCCACAATTGTGCCGCCGGACCCTTGGGGCCCGGCGACACGTGGTTCGTACACCCTGGCCGTGTTGCGCTCAGTGCTCGCGGGGCGCGGGCACCACCCGCTCCACCTCGGGGTGGACGACGAGCAGTTGGCGCATGGCGGCTTCGGCGCCCGCCGAGTCGCCGGATGCGAGGGCGTCGACGATCCGGGCGTGATGGCCGAGGGATGTCTCGCTGGGGCGGTCGCAGCCCGTGACGGGACCGCCCGAGACCTGCAGTGCCGCCGAGACGATGCCGGAGAGGTGCTCAAGCATGCGATTGCCCGCCGCCTGAATGAGCAGGGAATGGAACTCCACGTCGGCCCTGGAGCAGGTGATCCCGTCACCCTGCCCGAGCGCGTGCCCCATGATCTCGACCATGTCACCGAGGCGCTGCTGAATGTCCTCACGGCCGTGACCCGCAGCAAGACGGGCAGCGAGCGGCTCGATCGTCCACCGGAGCTCCCCCAGCTCACGGCGCTGGTCCTCGCGCTGAGGACCGAAGGCACGCCATTCGATGATGTCAGGGTCCAACAGATTCCAGTCACTGACGGGGCGGACCCGGGTGCCCACATTGGGCCGGGCGCTGACCAGGCCTTTGGCCTCAAGAACGCGCAGCGATTCACGTACGACGGTGCGGGAGACCTCGAAACGCTGGCCGATCTCTTCGGGCACGAGGGGCCGGTCGGCACCCAGATCACCGGAGACGATCATCTGGCCCAGTTGCTGAACGAGTTGGCCGTGGAGGCCACGGCCACGGCTGGCCGAGCCTCGTCGGCTCGCCCGACCGAGCTCGGCATCGGGACCGTCCCAGGAGCGAAGAGCGGCACGCTCGCCGGCCGGCGCCTCCACGTACGGGTAGCGGTCGAGTTCACCCGGGCCGGCGAGGCCGGAATCGGCGGAGCGGGCGGCGGTCATCATGGTGTGCGCAAGGGTACTCACGCATCCTTTGTCGGCGCGGCTCAGCCACCCCTTGAGGTCTTTGGTGAAAAGCACACGAAAGGGTGATCGGCACCCACCCCCCAATTGACGCCTTATCGGTTGAAATCGGGCACCTTCAAGGAAGTTGTGAGGCTCAGAGCGATCCGCCACCGCCGTCCGATCACCAACGGAGCCTGCCGCGAAGGCTGGTGAACAGATACGCACAGATCAGGACCGACAACGACAACGACAACGCAGCCCCCACCGGGTGTGCCACCACGCGCACGACAGCGGCCACCCATCGGTCCGCCTCCTGCGGCCAGCGCGGCCACGCCAGCTCACGGAGTCCGGCCGGAAGCCCGATGACCGAACGAGAGGCCGGACCCGTCGGCAAGCCCTGGAGAATCGGCACGACGAGCACAGGAACGGCAAGTACTGCAGCAATACCGGCCGTCGTCACCCTGAAGACCCCGGCAGCCAGGAGGCCCGCCCAGGCGCAACCCACGGCCAGCCCCGCCCAACTCGCACTCAGATACGCCGAATTCGAAGGAACCTTGATCTCGTTACCGTACACAAGGTGAAGGGCTTCGGCGGAGGCCAGTACGACAGCCAGCGCGAGCACCAGGGCGACGCCCGCTGACACCACGAGTTTGGCGAGAAGCAACCCCGGGCGGCGGGGAACGGCGCCTCGGGCCGCCGCCAGCACGGGGTAGCGGAACTCGTCGCCGAACGAGAGGGCACCGAGCAGTCCGGCCCCGATCGCTGCGGGCGGCAGTGGCAGCAAGGCCGGCCAGGCAGCCAACGCCCTCGGCAGCTGAGCAGGGCCGGAGCGAGCGAGAAGGACGGAAAGCCCGACCGAGGCGACCAGAACAGCACCCACGATCAACGCTGTTGTCCTGACGCCGAGGAGGCGGCGCAGTTCGTATCGCAGCGGGTGGATCGGGCCACGAGGCGGGCGGCGTCGGATCGGCGGCGACAGTTCCGAGTCGGCTGCCCGCGCGGCCGGTCGCGGTTCGGCTTGCCCCTCGCCTTCGCCGACTGCAGGGTCTGCGGCATCTACAGGTTCTGCGGGACCGGTGTCGCCGACCTCGTCGGCGAGCTGGTGCACCGGAAGTCCGTGCCGGAAGGCCGCGTCTCCGATCTCCGCGCAGGTGGAGCCGTACACGGACAGGAGACTGCTCGCTTCGGTGACCACCTCGACCGAGCGCCTGGCCGCTCGGGCCTCGCGGCTGACGACGGCGGCAAGGCGGGCTGCGTGTGGGGTACGGACTGCGACCCGGGGGCGGAGGCGGGTCCGGGAGAAGTCTCTGACGCTCTGGTCGGCGACGAGATGTCCGCCGTCGATGGTGACTACATGGTCGGCTGCCCGCGCGGCCTCCTTGGGATCGGTCGTGGTGTACAGAACGGTCCCGCCCTGGGCGGCATGGGCCTGCAGCAGCCCGTGCAAAAAGCACTCCTCGCGAGGAGAGAGACCCTCGGCGGGGTCGTCGAGGATGAGCGTGTGGGGGTCGCCGAGCAGCGCCGAAGCGAGGGCCAGCATGCGGTCCATGCCGAGCGGGAGTGCGCCGATGCACTGATCCCTGACTCCGGCAAGACCGACGGCCTCGAGCAGTTCGTCGGCCCGGGACGCCGGTACGCCTGCGGCTGCGCAGAGCATGCGGAGCTGGCCGCGGGCGGTACGGGCGGGGTGCCCCGCTACGCTCCCGAGGAGTACGCCCACCTCACGCGCGGGGTGCGGAATGCGGTGCAGCGGTCTGCCCTGGAAGTAGGTGACCCCCCGCCCCGAGTCGATTTCGAGCATCAGGCGGAGAGCTGTGGTCTTGCCCGAGCCAGGGGCGCCCAGAAGTGCGGTGACGCGGCCGGGCCGGGCTTCGAAGGTGAGATCGTCCACAGCGGCCGGAAGGCCGCGGCGGCGGGCGCTGGTGAGTCCGATGGCCTGGAGCATCGCTTCTCTCGCGGAAGGTGAGACCGCTCGGCGGCAGGGTGGGTACCGCAGCAAGATAACGCGACATATCCGACTTTTTGCGCAACACCGGCCTTGCGGGCGTTCCGCAAGTCAGACTTCTGGCCTCAGCATCGGCGGGTTGAGCACCGTGGCCGCACCGGCCCGGAAGAGCTGAGCAGGGCGGCCGCCCTGCCGAGTGGTCGTCCCGCCGGCAGGCACCAGGAAGCCGGGCGTGCCCGTCACCTTGCGGTGAAAGTTCCGTGGGTCGAGAACCACGCCCCACACCGCCTCGTACACCCTTCGAAGTTCACCGACCGTGAAAGCCGGCGGACAGAAAGCGGTGGCCAGAGAGGAGTACTCGATCTTGGAACGCGCCCGTTCGACGCCGTCTGCAAGGATCTGCGCATGGTCGAAGGCGAGTGGGGCCTGGTTTTCGCCCTCATGGCCGAAGCCACCCCCCGGTCCGAGCAGATCCTCGACAGGCGCCCAGCGTGCACTGTTTGCATCGCCACCCGCCCGGGGGGCCGGAAGGTCAGGGGCCAGAGCGAGATGAGCGACGCTGACAACCCTCATCCGGGGGTCACGCCCGGGGTCACCGTAGGTGGCGAGCTGTTCGAGATGTGCGCCGTTGCCGACCGCCGGGGCTGCGGGATCCTGGGCGCACAGGCCCGTCTCCTCGACGAGCTCGCGCGCTGCTGCGGCTCCGAGATCCTCATCGGCTTTGACGAACCCGCCGGGCAGCGCCCATCGCCCCTGGAACGGCGGCTCACCACGCCGTACCACCAGCGCGCAGAGCGCATGACGGCGCACCGTGAGCACGACCAGGTCGACGGTGACAGCGAAGGGCGGGAAGGTCGACGGGTCGTAGGGCGGCATGCGGTGATCATAGTCGTCTGCCTGACGATAAACACTCCCTTCGCTGTGCTCTTCGTCCGTCAAGACGCCAGATTCCTCGCTGTGACTCCGGCCCGCTCACCGGCCGGGAATCTCCAGGGCACCAGCCATGGACGCCCTGGAGATCACCGAGTCCGCGCACCATGGCGACTCCTGCAGGCCGTCCCCGCAGCGTGGGGGTCGAGCCGCAGGCGGCCTTTGAGTCGGCACCGGCTTCGCCGCAGTGGGCCGTGTACCCCCCTCAAACCGGTGCCGTACGGAGCGCCCGCCACCCACACCGCTGCAACACCCACGCCGCCCTCACAGCCTCCGGCGAGGGCCGTCGCCGACGACGGCCTGGGCAATGCCGGCCCCTGTCAGGCGGGGAGAGCCGCTGGGTCGGAGCGACGAGGCACGAGGGTCATCGGCCGCTCCTGGACCCGCGACGGCTGGGGGAGGCTTGCCCTGGACGGCGTCGGGTGGTGGCCGTTTCGGGGCGGGCGGAGCCGGATGGGGTCTTCCTTCGTCGTGTGGCGGTCGGGCGTGCCGCGCGGGACCGCGTGCTCCGGTCCGTACGGTGGCCGCGACGGCCCGTCCGAGCACTGCGCTCCCCCCGTAGGCAGCGGCGCAGCGTCTCCGGATCAAGGCCTTGGTTGCACGCCTCATGGAGAAGTTGAGCAAACGTGTACCCGGGATCCACCCGCAGGGCGAGACCCAGCGCTACCCGTGCGCCCGGTTCATCACCCGTCGACCAGGAGACCCACCCGGCCAGGGTCAGCGGCGCCGCGGCATGCTCCTCGTACGGTGCGACGCAGCGACGGGACAGCGCCCGCCAGAGTCGTAACGCGGAATCGGCTTCGGGCCCTTCCATCCATTCGGCGGCCTTGTCACGGGTTTCCCGGTCCTGCAGACCGAGAATCACCGCAGCGGCCTCGTCATGACTGATCAGCCGGTCGTCATTGATGTCCGACGCGGAGGGCACCGTAACCGGCGCCTCCCTGAGGCGTTTCATGAGCCTTCGGGCAAGCCCCAAGGTCTCTCGGGCCACGTCCTTACGTCCCACCTCGTCGAGGATCTTCGGCACCAGCTCGGCCCCGGCCGAGTCGAGTGCCCGTTGCTGTTCTGCAGCCACCGTCGTGTTCAGGGGTGCAAGCCTGGCCTCCATCTCCCGAAGCGTTCCACGCACTTGAATGCCCGCGTATGCAGCGGCAGCCGCCATCACCGAGGTGCCGGGCAGAGCCAGCTGGTTCCCTTCGGCCGGGCAGCAACGCTCGTCCGGGCAGCAGTACGACCAGTACCGGCCGGCAGAGATGCAGAGCGCTTCGAGTACGGGTACGTCGAGCGCACCGCAGGCCGTACGCAGACGCTGGGCAAAGGGCTTCAGCCGCTCCATGATCTGGCTGCCGCTCTCGCCTTCGGCAGGATCCTGGCAGAGAAAGATGACGATCGCGTCAGGGCGCTCCCCACGCCGCTCGCTCCCCTTGATCAGGCACTCGGCCAGCTGCTCGGCGACGGCTGGCCATTCTTGAGGTGACTGCGGGATGCCGAGCCTGAGCCGTCCGCCGAAACGGCCCCGGCCGCCGTGCAGGGCGACCATGACCACGCTGTCGTTCGGGTGGAACCCCATGAGATAAGGGAGGGCATCGGCGAGTTCGGCAGGCCCCCGCAGAGTGATCTGCTGCTCGTCGGCCGGACCGGTGGATTCGTGGTGCTGGTTCATGGCATGACCGTCCCGTGGGCGGCCAAAATCCGCGACCCCTGTGGATAACTTTATCCACAGGGGTCGCGGGGCCGTTCGCGGTTTGTCGTAGCCATCGGGTTGCATGGGGGCATGACCAACGCAGACCGGGCAGAGCTCAGGGCTTCAGCCGATTCCGTACTTGCCCGACTCGTCGGGGACACCTCAGGCGCTGCACGGCTGCGGGAGGACCAGTGGCGGGCCATCGAGGCTCTCGTCGCCGACAAGCGCAGAGCCCTGGTCGTCCAGCGAACCGGCTGGGGCAAGTCCGCTGTGTACTTCGTCGCGACGTCGCTGCTCCGTGCGCAGGGCGGTGGACCGACCGTGATCGTGTCGCCGCTGCTGGCGTTGATGCGTAACCAGGTCGCGGCAGCAGCCCGGGCCGGAATCAGCGCCCGCACGATCAATTCGTCCAATACCGAGGAGTGGGACACCGTCCAGGCCGAAGTGGCGGCCGGGGAGGTGGATGTGCTGCTGGTCAGCCCCGAGCGGCTCAACAATCCCGATTTCCGGGATCAGGTTCTGCCCCGGCTTGCCGCCGCGACCGGGCTGCTCGTGGTCGACGAGGCGCACTGCATTTCCGACTGGGGCCATGACTTCCGGCCCGACTACCGACGTCTGCGGACCATGTTGGCCGACTTGCCTGCCGGCGTACCCGTGCTGGCGACCACAGCCACCGCGAACGCACGGGTGACCGCGGATGTCGCTGAGCAACTGGGTACCGGCGCGGGTACGGATGCGCTCGTACTGCGTGGCCCGCTGGACCGGGAGAGCCTCCGCCTCAGTGTCCTTCAACTGCCCAATGCCGCGCACCGGCTGGCCTGGCTGGGCGATCATCTCAAGGAACTCCCCGGCTCGGGGATCATCTACACACTGACGGTCGCGGCCGCCGAGGAGATCACCACATATCTGCGCCAGTGCGGGCACACGGTGGCGTCCTACACCGGCCGCACCGAGAATGCCGACCGCCAGCAGGCCGAGGACGACCTCCTTGCCAACCGTGTCAAGGCCCTGGTGGCAACGTCCGCGCTGGGCATGGGATTCGACAAGCCCGACCTGGGTTTCGTCATTCATCTCGGTTCGCCTTCCTCCCCCATCGCCTACTACCAGCAGGTGGGACGCGCGGGCCGCGGTGTCGAGCATGCGGAGGTGCTGCTGCTCCCGGGCAAGGAGGACGAGGCGATCTGGCAGTACTTCACATCGGTTGCCTTCCCTCCCGAGGAGCAGGTCCGGCGGACGATCGATGCTCTCGCCCAGGCCGGCCGTCCGCTCTCACTGCCCGCTCTGGAGCCGTTGGTCGATCTGAGACGCACCCGGCTGGAGACCATGCTCAAGGTGCTCGATGTCGATGGCGCGGTCAGGCGGGTCAAAGGCGGCTGGATCGCCACGGGTGAGTCTTGGGCGTACGACTCCGAGCGCTACGCCTGGGTGGCCCGCCAACGGGCCTCCGAGCAGCAGGCGATGCGCGATTACGCGACGACAACCGGCTGCCGGATGGAGTTCCTGCGCCGCCAGTTGGACGACGAGCAGGCAACCGCATGCGGGCGCTGCGACAACTGCGCGGGAGCCCGCTTCGACGATCACGTGTCCGATGCCGCCCTGGACGGTGCGCGGGGCGAACTCGGCAGGCCCGGCGTGGAGGTGGAGTCCCGCAAGATGTGGCCGACCGGTCTCGCCGCCGTCGGCGTCGATCTCAAGGGCCGTATTCCTGCCGGAGAACTGTCGTTCACCGGCCGCGCACTGGGCCGACTCTCCGACATCGGCTGGGGCAACCGGCTGCGCCCGATGCTGGCCGCGCAGACACCGGATGCCCCCGTGCCGGACGACGTGACCAACGCAGTGGTGAGCGTGCTGGCCGACTGGGCCAAGGGGCCCGGAGGCTGGGCATCGGGGGCGGAGGACGCCATGCCCCGACCGGTCGGGGTGGTCACCATCGCCTCGCGCAGCAAACCACAGCTCATCGAGTCACTCGGCAGCCGCATCGCCGAGGTCGGCCGGATGCCCCTGCTCGGCAGCGTCGCCTATGCACCGGCGGCCGCCGAGGTGCGGATCTCGCAGACCAACAGCGCACAGCGGGTCCGGGCTCTGCACGAAGCACTGGTCGTGGAGCCCGAACTGGCCGACGCCCTGGCCGCGGCGAGCGGTCCCGTGCTGCTTGTGGACGATCTCTCGGACACCGGCTGGACACTGGCCGTGGCCGCGCGGCTGCTGCGCCGCGCCGGGGCGCAGGGAGTATTTCCGCTGGTCCTTGCCGTTCAGGCGTGACAGGAGGCGTCATCCACTCACGGCGTGGGCAGGGATATCAGAGTCATTCCGGCTGATTCCCGTCAGCTGCGCCAATTGCTCGTTGCCGCCTGCCGATACGCCAGCAAGAATTGGAATCGCTCCCCGCACGGCCCTTTCCCGGCCCGGAAGGGCTGTGCCGCGGTGCGCCCTCACCCGACCCTGCCCGCACCGTGGGCGCGTATGCGAAGGGAGGATCGTGACCTTCGGATTCGCTCCGTCCGCAGCCACTTCGATGTCGGCGTCCTCGGCATCTGCCGATTCCGCCAACCGGCTTGCCAGGATGCTCGAACCGGCCGAGTGGGCCGAAGCGGGCATACCGTTGCTGCGCAGTCCCCGCGAGGTTGTCAGCGGCCTGCACGCCCGGCACCGGCCGACCCCGGCGACCGCTGTCGTCGCCGTGCTCGACCATGAGGAACGCCTTACGGCCAGCGCCTCGTTCGCCCGCCGCTCCATAGCCGCGGACGGCTGGGAGTTCCGTAACGCGCTGCTGGGGCACCTGCGGCGGGTCATCCCGCACGACCTGCGCCGCCGCACGCCTGTCCGTACCGCAGTACTGCTCTACTGCCGCGAGGGCGACGAGCGTTGGACGGAGGAAGACGGAGCGTGGATGTGGGGCCTGCGGGATGCCTGCACATTGCACGGCCTTCGGTGCGGCGCGTACATCACGCTGACCCGCAGCGGCTGGCAGGTGCTGGGCGAGGGCCGGGGCGGGCGTCGGCCCAGCTCGACATCGCAGCCGTCCGCCCTTGCCGACACATTGCTCGACCGTGATCCGGTCCCGCTGCGCACCGGCGGCGGTGCGGCTCAGGCGCTGCGACGCACGGCGGCACGCTGACCTGTGGTTGCGGACCCGGCCGCCCTGTCGGGCAGCCGGGTCGCATGGCCCTGTCCCCTGCGGATCAGACGCCGGCGCCGAGCACCGTGTTGATCCGCTGCGGGTCCCCGCAGACGATCAGCAGGGCACCGGCACGTTCCCGCGCACCGGACAGTGCACCGGCAACGCCGTCACCGCCTTCACCGTTGACGGCGACGATCACCACGGGGCGTGGCTTCACCCGCTCCGTGGCTGCGGCACCGGCGAAGAACACGTCATCGCCGGCTTCATGCTGCGCCCAGTAGGCGGCCTCGCCGAAGGAGAGTTCGTGCGCTGCCCACGGGTGGTGCTCACCAGTGGTGAGCACCAGGATGTCGCCCGGTGCGCGTCCGGAGTCGAGCAGCAGGTCCACCGCTTCGTCGGCAGCGTCGAGTGCGCCGGCAGCCGAAGCGGGAATCAGCTGGATCTGCGGTGCGGAACGATTCTCCGGCCGGGCCGCCTGCGGCTGGCCGGAGGTGGAATGCGGACGCTGCGCCGGGGGCGCGGGCCTCGCGGGGCCGGGTCCCGGGCGACCAGGACGCGGCATGGCCGCTGGACGCGGACCAGGTACAGGACGGGGGGTCGACGCGGTGCGGCCTGCAGCCGGAGTGACGCGGGGACCCTGGACGCTCTCGTGAATCTGAGGCTCCTCGGGGATGAGAGGCATGGGTGGTTGTCTATCAAACGCCGACACGCAAGGCATCAGCGGGTGGGTACATGTGCGCGATCAGAAGTCGAAGCCGAGTTGGCCCCCGCTTTCCAGTGCAGCCGCCTCGGCGGAGAAGCGGACCTTCTTGAGGTGCTGCCACCTGGGCAGCGCGTCGAGGTAGGACCACGAGAGGCGGTGGTGGGGTGTGGGTCCCCACTCCTCCAGCGCGGCCCTGTGCACGGGCGACGGGTAACCTGCGTTGGCCCCGAACGCGAAGGCGGCGTACTCGCCGGAATCCGCGCCCAGTTCGGCCATCATCGTGTCCCGTCGGACCTTCGCGATCACCGAAGCAGCCGCGACCGCGATACAGGACTGGTCGCCCTTGATCACTGTCCTGACCTGCCAGGGCCGTCCCAGGTAGTCGTGTTTGCCATCGAGTATCACCGCGTCGGGCCGCACCGGCAGGGCTTCGAGGGCGCGCACAGCAGCGAGGCGCAGTGCAGCCGTCATCCCCAGGTCGTCGATCTCCTGCGGAGAGGCATCACCCAGACCGAACGCGGTGACCCAGCGCTCCAGCAACGGGGCCAGCTCCGCGCGGCGCTTGGGGCTGATCAGCTTGGAGTCGGTGAGCCCGGCGGGAGGTCTGCGAAGGCCGGTGACGGCCGCACACACAGTGACCGGTCCCGCCCACGCTCCGCGTCCGACCTCGTCGACACCGGCGACGGTCTTGGCACCAGTGGTAGCGCGCAGTGAGCGCTCGACGGTGTGCGTGGGTGGTTCGTACGGCATGGCGCCTGTCAGCGTACGCCGATGGGGACGCCGACAACACCCCGGGGCGCCCGACGGCCGCACCGGCCGCACACCGAGCCGCAGAGCGGCCGCGACCGAGGATCACCAGCTGAGGTGCTCAGCGGTGACTCCATTACATTCGTGAAGCACGGAACGCGGCACCGAGCCGGGGCGACGGACCTTCTGACTGTCGCACAGAGCATGGGCACGCCGCCGCACCCGCACGCACAGCAGGTGCAGGCCGCACCACGGTCGCTCGGCCTGCACCTGTGCGGGTCAGCCCACGTCAGTACGGGTCGTAGGGGTCGTAGAGGTCGTCCCCGTCACCGCCGCGATCACTGCCTCCGCCGCTCGTACGCGAAGCGTCGCACGCCTGCGCCAGACCGTTCGAACTCCGCTTTCTCAGAATGTCCCGGGCCCGCGCCTCGCCCCAACTGGTGGCATACCAAGGATCACCGGAGTCTCGCAGCGACCGCTCAATGTCCATGAGGGCACAGGAGCGGAGCGGCTCGGGCAGTGTGTCCAGGGCGGGTACGGCATCGGCCGACAGGCCTCGGAGGTAGTCGATGTCGATCGAGTGGACATTGCGGTACCGCTGAACGTTCTGCTCCGCGATCAGTCCGTCGGGCGAGATCAGTCCGAACGCGAGCACGGCGACGGCTGCGCTCGCAGCCACGGCGCGCGGCAGCATGCGGGCGCCGAATACTCCGGCCGCCATGATCAGGACGAGCACGACGCCCAGCCAGAATTCCACCGCAGCCACGGATATTCGCAGCCGCGTCAGACCGTACGCGTCGACGTACAGGTCCATGCGCCTCAGCGCGGACGCCACGACGATGAGGGTGAGCAGGCAGAGCACGCCGAGCACGCTCCGGACGAGAGTGCGATCGCTCCCCCGTCCGCGAGGGGACCAGCGCAGGGCGAGCGCGATCACCAGCAGCGTGAGGAGTGTGGCCCAGAGAAGCTGCCAGAAACCCTGCCGGGCGTACTGGGAGTAGCTGAGATCGGTCTCTGCCATCACCTTGTCGTATCCGCCGAGCAGCACAGTGAGCTGGATGGCGATGAAGACGGCGAACAGCAGATTCAGCACGATGAGCGGCAGGGCCCATTCCAGCCGCCCACGGGCCTTCCCCGGACGCACGGCGATGCCGTCCCAGCGCACCGGGGCAGCTGCGGTGTACGCGGCGGCGAGCGCACCGATCAGGCCGACGCCGAAGAGGAACAACCGCCAGGGGCTGCCGCCCACCGACACATCGGGGATCAGGTTGCCGAGCACATCGGCGAAGGCGGCATCGGCGCTTGCGAACAGTGCCCCGAACACGATGAGCAGGACGACCGCCACCGCAGTGGTGCGGAAGACCACGCCCAACCGGCCTCGGGAGCCCGCCATCCGCTCACGCACGCCTCGCCCGCCCCAGGCCAGACCGTCGGCGATGGAGCTGAACAGGCCCAGTGAGCCGAGAAACACCCCGAGCCAGCTGCGACTGCCGTGCAGAGCGAGTGAGCCCAGTGCGACGGCCGACACAACGGCGAGGAAAGTGGGCCATCCGGCGTCCCGAAGGGCCGGGACGGCGAGGAGCGCCAAGCCACCGACCGCCCAGACAGCTGTCCATGGACGGAGGCGACGGCCGGCCACCCGCGCGGCGAAGAAGGCCGCGAGCGCTGCGGGGATTGCGACGATCAGCAGATTCAGGCCGAGGCCGTCACCCAGCAGCAGGGCGCTCAGTATCGCGGTGGCGAGGACGGAGTAGAGCGTCGCGCTCTGAATGGTGGCGGGCCTGGCCGGGCGCAGCGGCGAGAGCGCCGAGGCCTGGGGTTTGCCTGGCTGCCAGGGGTTGGGCGAACGCTGTTGCCCGCCCGGTTGCGCGTGTGCCGGCACTTTCGGCGGCTCGGGAGCGGCTCCGCGAGGCTCCGGCAGCGGGGCCTTCGACAATGCGGTCGGCTCGGACGTCCCGGCCCGACCCGACGGCTCGGACCGCTCGGGGGCATCTTCCTGCCAGGGCGTTTCTGACGTGTGATCGGACATGGGACCCCTCCCCCACCGGGGTCGGCACGCACCGCCGCTGGGCAGCGCGGGGGCACCCCGGCGTCTCATTTCGGTGCACACCCTTCAGGATGATCACCGAGGGCGGCGTGGCCGAAAGAGTAGCTTTCCCCTACTGTCTCCGACCGCGTGAGGAAGGGCTGTGGCAGTACCGTGACAGTCGGGTGGCCCGGCCGACGCGGCCGCGTCGTGGGCGGCGCCGTCGCCCTCGAACTATCGCGGAAGCCAGTCCGGCAGCTCTTCCGTCTGTGCCGACCAGTCGGCCGGCGGAGCGCCCGCCTTGCCCGCGGCAACGATGCCTCCGACGATCGCACAGGTCGTGTCGACGTCGCCGCCCGCTTGGGCCGTCAGCCAGAAAGCCCGCTCGAAATCTCCAAGGCATCGCGCCGCCGACCAGAGAGCGAACGGGACGGTGTCATGTGCACTGGTGCGTCGGCCGTTGCCGAGGACCGCGGCGACCGTCCCGGCATCGCCGTAGTCGAGCATGTCGCGTGCCCGGCGCAGTCCGGCACCGACCGCGCTGCGCGGCACGAGTGCGATCACGCCGTCGAGTAGCTCTGTCGGGGTGGGCGGTCCCGCGGTTGCCGCCGCCAGAGAGGCCGCGGCCGCAACTGCCATCGCGCCCACGACCGCCTCGCGATGCTGGTGCGTGGGATACGAGGAGATCTCGGCCTGGTGTGTGGCCTGCTCCGGGTCGTCCGCGTACCAGGCGCCGAGCGGCGCAATGCGCATCGCCGAGCCGTTGCCCCAGGAGCCCTGGCCGTTGAACAGCGCCGACGCCAGCTCCCGCCAGTCGCCGCCTTCCCGTACCAGCCTGAGCAGCCGGTTCACGGCGGGACCGTATCCCCGGTCGAAGTCATGATGCTCGGCAAAGGAACGAGCGAGCGCGTCCTGGTCGATTCGCTCGTGCCCCACCAGCACGGCGAGCACCGACGAGGCCATCTCGGTGTCGTCCGTCCACTGCCAGGGGCCGGGGGAAGTTCGCGCTGCTTCAGCAGCGGATAGTTGGCGGGCACAAAGAACTGGGAACCCAGTGCGTCCCCCACGGACAGCCCTCGCAGGCTGGCCAGGGCGCGTTCGAAGCGTTGGTCGGAAGCAGAGTCAGCGGTTGTCATCGCCCTTCCACTCTATCCGGTGATGCCGTAGGGCTCAGGGGTACGCCAGCGCTCGAATGGCCTGTCAAGGGTGTAGCGCCCGTCCTCTCCGAGTATGAGCGTCCGGGTCTCCGCGTTGCCCGGATTGGACAGTGACTCGAACTCTGCCACCGACCAGTGGAACCAGCGCATGCAGAACAAACGCATGGTCAGTCCGTGCGTGACCAGCAGAACATTCGGCGGGTGGTCGGGGGCTTCGAAGCTGCGGTGCAGACTCTCCAGAAAGGCCCCGACCCTGTCGTACACATCGGCCCCGGACTCTCCCTGCGCAAAGCGGTAGAAGAAGTGACCGTACGCATCCCGGTATGCCTTCTGCAGCCTCACGTCGTCCCGGTCCTGCCAGTTCCCCCAGTCCTGCTCCCGCAGCCGCGGCTCCTCCCTCACACGCACCCGCTCGAGGTTCAGCCCGAAGGACCTGAATGTCTCGTGCGTGCGGCGATAGGGCGAGACATACACGCTGACCCGCTCGCCGTCGAACAGCTCGCGCAGCCGCACGCCCGTCTCCCTGGCCTGCCGCAGCCCTGTGGCGGTGAGCCTCAGCGCGTGGTCCGGCTCACGTTCGTACACCGTGTCATCGACGTTGCCCTCTGACTCCCCGTGCCGGACGAGGACAATACGTTGCGGTCGTGCCATGTACCGACCCTAGATCGGCTGTGGCTCATTCGAGCAGTTGTCCGGGCTCCATCCGACGGATGTCACCGGTGAAGCGGCGGCGCAGCAGCCGGTCGTGGGAGACACCACCAGCGCGCCCTGCCAGAGGGTCAGAGCTTCTTCCAGCTCCTGCACGAGTCCGAGTGCCAGATGATTCGCGGGCTCGTCGAGCAGCAGGTCCCTCCGCCCATCCCGATGCCGCCCATCTCGGCCGCACCTGCCTGATCAGCAGCCGAATCACCCCCGGCCCACCGTCCCCGCCACACCGATCCGTGCCGGCCGATCACACCGTCCAGGACGGCTCAAGCTGCACGACGTCTCCCGCAACCGCCGCCACATCGTCCTCGGTCCGCGCCCGCTGAGTCAGCCGCTCAATGCTCCCCGCCCGGTACTTGCCACGCTCGGCGCTCGACTGCCACATGGACAACACGAGGAACTCGTGCCCCGGCGCCTCCCCGAACACCCCTCGGAGCATGCCCGGCGATCCGGCCATCGCCGGATTCCACACCCGCTCCTGCATCAACGCGAAATGCTCGACCCGGTCCTCGTGCACCTTGCTGTGCGCCACCCTGACAACATCCGCATCGGTGAAGCGGGGCTCAAAGCCGGTCTTCACATCGAAGCGGTACTCGAACAGTTTGACCTGGATGCTGCTGTACGTGCCGGACTGCTCGGCAGCCAGTCGGTCGTGCGCACGCGCCATGAACGAGTCGTAGAAGACGCGGTTCTCCCAGAAAGTAAAGACGTGGGCCACTTCCGGACGCCCTCGACTCCACCCGCCGCCCTGTCCCCTGAACCCCGGCTCACCCAGCAGCCCTGCCCACTTTCGCTGTCCCCGTTCAAAACCTCGACGGTCCACCACGGTGCAACGAATCCACTTGACCAGCACCGCGCCATCGTACGGTGCCGGGCGTGGCACGGGTCACGCTCTGCTGGAGTACGCCCGAACCAATGGCCGTGAATCGCAGAATGATCTCCATGGCCTCGTTGCACACCAACCCCCTGTTCTCCCGACTCGAATCCGCAGAACGCATCCTCGTCGCAGGGGCCGGCGGCGGCTTCGACATCTATGCCGGGCTCCCCATCGCGCTCTCCCTGCTCCACCAGGGCAAGCATGTCCAGCTCGCCAATCTGTCGTTCAGTGCTCTCGAAGGGTTGCCCATCGACGCCTGGCTCGCGCCGGACGTCGCCGTCGTCACCCCCGAAACGGCCCTCCACCAGACCTACTTCCCGGAACGGACCCTCGCCCGGTGGCTCGCCCTGCACGGCTACCCGAGCAGTGTGCACGCCCTCTCCCGGGTGGGCGTGCAACCGCTGCGCGCCGCATACCGGGCGTTGATCGAGACATACGACATCGATGCGGTCGTCCTGGTCGACGGCGGTACGGACATCCTGATGCGCGGCGACGAATCCGGCCTCGGCACACCGGAGGAGGACCTGACCAGCGTCGCGGCACTCGCCGCAATCGACGTACCGGAACGCCTGGTTGTGTCCATCGGCTTCGGTATCGACGCCTATCACGGGGTGAGCCACGGCCTCGTACTGGAGAACATCGCCACGCTCGAACGCGACGGTTCCTTCCTCGGCGCATTCTCCATATCCCGTACGACACGCGAAGGCGCCCTCTTCGTCGATGCGGTGGCGCACGCTCAGCACCACACTCCTGACCACCCCAGCATCGTCAACGGGTCGATTGCCGCAGCAGTCCAGGGAGCCTTCGGAGACGCCCAGTTCACCTCGCGCACCCGGGGGAGCGAACTCTTCATCAACCCTCTGATGACGCTCTGTTTCGCCTTCGAGCTGGACGGAGTGGCGCGCAACTGCCTCTATCTCGACCGCATCGAGCACACCCACCTCATCCGCCAGGTCAGCAGCGCCATCGAGATCTTCCGGGAAGAGGTCCACCAGAGACCACCGCGCCGGATTCCGCACTGAACCGCCGAACCGGCAGTGGCCCGATTCCGTCGCCGATGGCCAAGCCGGTTGGATCCACAGTCGGTTACAGACATGATCGGGTGGTATGAACAGCCCGACGACGGCCCAGCGGCAAGCCAGGGAGGCAAGTCCGATGAGCACGCCCAACAAGGACATAGAGAAGGTCGAAGTCAGGCTCAAATGGGATCCCAGCCCTCCGGGCGCCCCGGCCCATGACCTCGACATCATCGCGGCGACCTACCTCGCGGAGGCGCCGTACGGCAGCCCTGTATATCTTGTGCACTTCGACAGCCGCTCCCCGGACGGCACCATCACCCTCAACCGCGACAGCAGGACCGGCCAGGGCCTCGGTTTCGACGAGGTCATGACTCTGGAACTGGACCGGTTGTCGACCACGTACACCCGGGTCGTCGTCGGAGTCGCCATTCAGCAGCGCGACGGCCGCAGGACATTCGCCGAAATAGCGAACACCGGCGTTCAGATTCGGGAGGGCTACACGAATCTCGCGGAGGACGACTTCTCCACGGTCGGCACCGCCACCGCGGCAATCGTCGCCGAGTTCATCCGCGGCGCCTCCGGCGGCTGGGAGTTCCACGGATCGGTCCGGGGCTTCGACGGGGACCCCGATTCGTTCGCCGGAATGATGGGAAGCCGTACGCCCGGAACGTGACATGTCACAAGGCGTGGTCCACACAGCACACGTCCCGTCCCTGCCCTGGAGCGCGGCACGACGAAGGGGACCGACCGTCGGTCGGTCCCCTTCGTGCGAGCTGCTGATCAGCTAGGCGCGCAGGTCACGTCGTACGTTGTGCCCCACGCGATGGCGCCCGGTGTCAGCTGCAACCGCTGGTCGAGCCGCAGCCCTCGCAGATGTAGCAGGATCCGGCGCGCTGCATCTTCGTACCGCAGGAGAAGCAGAGCGGCGCGTCCGCGCTGATGCCCAGCTGCATCTCGACGAGCTCCGCCGAGGTGTGCGCCGTCCTCGGGGTCGGCTTCTCGGCCTCCGGCACGGCGGCCACCGCCTTCAGAGGCTCCGTCCGCACCGGGGCGGACTGGGCCAGGCTCTCGACGTCCAGCTCCTCGTCCTCCAGGGAGGGCTCGTACGAACCGGTGTCGAGGTGACGCTGACGCTCCTCGGCCGAGTGGATGCCGAGCGCCGAGCGGGTCTCGAAGGGCAGGAAGTCCAGCGCGAGGCGGCGGAAGATGTAATCGACGATCGACTGCGCCATTCGCACATCCGGGTCGTCCGTCATACCGGCCGGCTCGAAGCGCATGTTGGTGAACTTCGAGACGTACGTCTCCAGCGGAACGCCGTACTGCAGACCGACCGAGACGGCGATGGAGAAGGCATCCATCATGCCCGCGAGGGTGGAGCCCTGCTTGGACATCTTCAGGAAGACCTCGCCGAGACCGTCGTCCGGGTAGGAATTGGCGGTCATGTAGCCCTCGGCGCCGCCCACCGTGAACGAGGTGGTGATACCGGGACGGCCCTTGGGGAGGCGCTTACGGACCGGGCGGTACTCGACGACCTTCTCGACCGCGGTGCGGATGGTCTCCTCGGCCTTGGCCGTGACCTCTGCCTTCTCCTTCTCCTTGGTCTTCGCGGAGAGGGGCTGGCCGACCTTGCAGTTGTCGCGGTAGATCGCGAGCGCCTTGACGCCCATCTTCCACGCCTCGAAGTAGACCTCTTCGACGTCCTCGACGGTGGCCGTCTCCGGCAGGTTCACCGTCTTGGAGAGCGCTCCGGAGATCCACGGCTGGATCGCGGCCATCATGCGCACGTGGCCCATCGCGGAGATGGAACGCTCGCCCATCGCACAGTCGAAGACCTCGTAGTGCTCGGTCTTCAGACCGGGGGCGTCGATCACATTGCCGTGCTCGGCGATGTGGGCGACGATCGCCTCGATCTGCTCCTCCTGGTAGCCCAGGCGGCGCAGGGCCTGCGGGACGGTGCCGTTGACGATCTGCATCGAGCCGCCGCCGACCAGCTTCTTGAACTTGACCAGGGCGAGGTCGGGCTCGAGGCCGGTGGTGTCGCAGGACATCGCGAGACCGATGGTGCCGGTGGGGGCGATGACCGAGGCCTGCGCGTTGCGGAAACCGTTCTTCGCGCCGAGACGGATCACATCCTGCCACGCCTCCGTGGCGGCGGCCCAGATCGGGTTGTCCAGGTCATCCATGTGGACGGCCGCGGCGTTGGCATCGGCGTGCTGCTTCATGACGCGCTGGTGCGGCTCGGCGTTGCGGGCGTAGCCGTCGTAGGGACCGACGACCGCGGCGAGCTCGGCGGAGCGCTTGTACGAGGTTCCGGTCATCAGCGAGGTGATGGCACCGGCGAGGGCGCGGCCGCCGTCACTGTCGTACGCGTGGCCGGTCGCCATCAGCAGGGCGCCGAGGTTGGCGTAACCGATACCGAGCTGACGGAAGGCGCGGGTGTTCTCGCCGATCTTCTGGGTCGGGAAGTCGGCGAAGCAGATGGAGATGTCCATCGCGGTGATGACGAGCTCGACGACCTGGGCGAAGCGCTCGGACTCGAAGGACTGGTTGCCCTTGCCGTCGTCCTTGAGGAACTTCATCAGGTTCAGCGAGGCCAGGTTGCACGAGGTGTTGTCCAGGTGCATGTACTCGCTGCAGGGGTTCGAGCCGTTGATCCGGCCGGACTCCGGGCAGGTGTGCCACTGGTTGATCGTGTCGTCGTACTGGATGCCCGGGTCGGCACAGGCCCAGGCCGCCTCGGCCATCTTGCGGAAGAGGGACCTGGCCTCGACCTCTTCGATGACGTCGCCGGTCATCCGGGCGCGCAGCCCGAACTTGCCGCCGGACTCCACGGCCTTCATGAACTCGTCGTTCACCCGGACCGAGTTGTTGGCGTTCTGGTACTGGACGGACGTGATGTCGTCGCCGCCCAGGTCCATGTCGAAGCCCGCGTCACGCAGGGCGCGGATCTTCTCCTCTTCCTTCACCTTGGTCTCGATGAAGTTCTCGATGTCGGGGTGGTCGACGTCGAGAATGACCATCTTGGCCGCACGACGGGTGGCGCCACCGGACTTGATCGTTCCGGCGGACGCGTCGGCACCGCGCATGAAGGAGACAGGACCGGAGGCGTTGCCACCGGAGGACAGCAGCTCCTTGGAGGAGCGGATACGGGAGAGGTTCAGGCCGGCGCCGGAGCCGCCCTTGAAGATCATGCCCTCTTCCTTGTACCAGTCGAGGATCGACTCCATGGAGTCGTCGACGGCCAGGATGAAGCAGGCGGATACCTGCTGCGGCTGGGGCGTTCCGACGTTGAACCAGACCGGCGAGTTGAAGCTGAAGATCTGGTGCAGGAGGGCGTATGCCAGCTCGTGCTCGAAGATCTCGGCGTCCGCGGGAGAGGCGAAGTAGCCGTGGTCCTCACCGGCCTTGCGATACGTCTTCACGATCCGGTCGATGAGCTGTCGCAGACCGGTCTCGCGCTGCGGGGTGCCGACGGCCCCGCGGAAGTACTTGCTGGTGACGATGTTGACCGCGTTCACCGACCAGAAGTCGGGGAACTCGACGCCACGCTGCTCGAAGTTGATCGAGCCGTCGCGCCAGTTGGTCATGACGACGTCACGGCGCTCCCACGCCACCTCGTCGTACGGATGTACGCCGGGGGTGGTGTGGATGCGCTCGATACGCAGACCCTTGCTCGACTTGGATCCCTTGGCTCGGGAACCTCGTGCCGGGCCGCTCGCCGTCTCTGTCATGCCGCCTCCCATATGTGGGCAAAAACGCCCTGAAGTGCCCAGAACTTCCCGGGGCACAGTCTGTCTCTGATGCTTCGGGTGCCACGCACAGCACCCGAAGCGGGTCTATATGCAGCCGCCCTGTCGCCGATCCACGGACCTGTGCCGATCGGCCGGTGTCGCTCAGTCGGCGGCGACGGCGGGGACGGGGACCTCAAGGGTCTCGCCCCTCCCGCGCTCCTCCACGGGAGGCCGCCGCTCGCGAAGTTCCGCGATGGCGGCCTCGAAGTCCTCAAGTGTGTCGAACGCCCGGTACACGGACGCGAAACGCAGGTACGCGACGAGGTCGAGTTCCTGCAGGGGGCCGAGGATGGCCAGACCCACGTCATGGGTGGTCAGCTCGGCGCTGCCAGTGGCACGCACCGCCTCCTCGACCCGCTGACCGAGCTTGGCGAGGGCATCCTCGGTGACCGGCCGCCCCTGGCATGCCTTGCGCACGCCGGAGATGACCTTGGTACGGCTGAAGGGTTCGGTCACACCACTGCGCTTCACCACCATCAGCGAGCAGGTCTCCACCGTCGTGAAACGGCGGGAGCAGTCGGGGCACTGACGGCGACGGCGGATCGACGTGCCGTCATCGGTGGTGCGACTGTCGACGACCCGGCTGTCGGGGTGCCTGCAGAAGGGGCAGTGCATGGCTCCCAACCCTCCTTCACAGCACGACTGAATAGCCTCTTCAAGGCCCGCCAGGGCCCCTCGAAGCTGTCACAAGCATAGGCGATGGCCGCACCCCCGGCGGACCGGGGACCACAACTTCTGGGCGATTGGAGCAATCCAACCACTAGATCTTGGGTTTGGCCGCTCATTCAGCCCTAGCGCGTGTCGCGCATCGCGGGCGAACCGCAGGCAGCGTACGGCCGAGCACGAGGTTACGGGAACCGCGCGGCTGCCAGGATTGCGGGGCTCCCGCTGTCAGACTCGGACAACGGGACGGAGGCCACCCGCATGGCGACGCCGAGACGGCGGACGCTACCGTAATAGTCCGAATTGCCGGTCGGCCCAAGAGGTCGCCCCAAGCAGGGTCCCGGTCACTCCAGCCATTGCGCATACACCCAGCAGTGAACACACGACAGACTTTTATTCGTTTTTCACTCGAACGTGTGTTTGGCGCAACCTTTCGAAAGCCACTACCGTTGTCCAGCTAGGGAGACCATTCGAGAGGGGCCGACGTGACCACCACCGCAGACAGTGCCACCATCACTGCCCAGGACCGCTCCCAGAGCCGACTCGAGCCGGTGCATGCCATGAATGACTCAGTCACGAACACGGAGGGGCCAGAGCCCGTGCGCCCGGCGCGCTCATTGCCCGGCCGCCCTCCAGGTATCCGGGCGGACAGCTCGGGGCTCACGGACCGGCAGCGGCGAGTGATCGAGGTGATCCGGGACTCCGTGCAGCGGCGTGGCTACCCGCCCTCGATGCGGGAGATCGGTCAGGCGGTGGGCCTGTCCAGCACGTCCTCCGTCGCGCATCAGCTGATGGCCCTGGAGCGCAAGGGTTTCCTGCGTCGCGACCCACATCGCCCGCGGGCGTACGAGGTCCGCGGTTCGGACCAGCCCAGCTCGCAGCCCACCGATACAACGGGAAAGCCCGCGGCGTCGTATGTACCGCTGGTCGGCCGGATCGCAGCCGGTGGCCCGATCCTCGCCGAGGAATCGGTCGAGGACGTCTTCCCGCTCCCCCGCCAGCTGGTCGGTGACGGAGAGCTGTTCGTCCTCAAGGTCGTCGGTGACTCGATGATCGAGGCGGCGATCTGTGACGGCGACTGGGTCACCGTGCGCCGCCAGCCCGTCGCGGAGAACGGCGACATCGTGGCAGCCATGCTGGACGGCGAGGCCACGGTCAAGCGCTTCAAGCGGGAGGACGGCCATGTGTGGCTGCTTCCGCACAACTCCGCGTACCAGCCGATCCCGGGCGACGAGGCGACCATTCTCGGCAAGGTGGTGGCAGTGCTGCGGCGGGTGTGAAGACTCGCCGGTTCCGACCGGGCCCCGGGATCCACTGCGCCGATCCCGGGGCCCTGCCTGTGCCGCCGGGCACCCGGGGCGGGCTACTGGTCGTTGGCCTTGGCTGCCGCATCGATAGCCGCGAGTGAGCGGCGCGCCTGATTGCGGTCGGTGGTGTACCAGAAATCGGGCAGCGAGGCGCGCAGATAGCTGCCGTACCGGGCGTTGGCCAGCCGCGGATCGAGCACCGCGACCACACCCTTGTCGCCCGTGGCCCGTACGAGCCGGCCGGCGCCCTGAGCCATCAGCAGCGCGGCATGCGTCGCCGCGACGGCCATGAACCCATTGCCTCCGGCCTCCTCGACCGCCTTCTGGCGTGCGCTCATCAGGGGGTCGTCGGGACGCGGGAACGGAATCCTGTCCATGACCACCAGCTGGCAGCTGGCCCCGGGCACATCCACGCCCTGCCAGAGCGACAGCGTGCCGAAGAGGCAGGTCTCGGGATCGGCTGCGAAGTTCTTGATGAGCTCTCCAAGGGTCTCCTCGCCCTGCAGCAGGATCGGCTTGTCGAGCCGGCCGCGCAGTTCCTCGGCGGCGGCCTGGGCCGCCCGCATGGACGAGAACAGCCCCAGGGTGCGCCCGCCCGCCGCCTCCACCAGTTCGGCGAGTTCATCCAGCATGTCGGTGCGAGAACCCTCCCGACCGGGCGTGGCCAGATGCCTGGCGACGTACAGGATTCCCTGCTTCGGGTAGTCGAACGGCGACCCGACGTCGAGCCCCTTCCACTGCGGAATGTCGTCACCCGCAGTGCCTTCGGGAGCGAGTCCGAGCGACGCCCCCACCCCGTTGAAATCCCCGCCGAGCTTGAGCGTGGCCGAGGTGAGGACGACGGACCGCTCGGCGAAGAGCTTCTCGCGCAGAAGTCCGGACACGGAGAGCGGGGCGACCCGCACGGAGGCGCCGAAGCGGTCATGCCGCTCGTACCAGACGACGTCGTACTCCGAGCCCTGGGTGATGCGCTCGGCGACGCCGTGAATCGTCTCCACCGATGCGAGTGCCTGCTTACGGACGGCGTCCTCGTCCTGGACGGACTTGTCCCGGGTGGCGCCGAGGGCCGAGATCACCGTACGCGCGGCGTCACGAAGCGCCAGCAGCGCGTAGCCGAGGTCCTCGGGGACCTCTTCCAGGCGACCGGGGAGCGCCAACTCCATCACTCGCTCGAAGCCCTCCGCCGCGGTCTGCAGGGCGTCAGCGGCCTTCTCGTTGACCAGCTTCGCCGCTCGGCGCACTGCGCGGTTGACCTGGCCGGGGGTGAGCTCGCCGGTGGCCACTCCGGTGACCCTGGAGACCAGCTCATGGGCCTCGTCGACGATCAGTACCTCATGCTGCGGAAGCACGGGGGCACCCTCGATGGCATCGATGGCGAGGAGGGCGTGATTGGTGACGACGACATCGGCGAGCTTGGCACGCTCACGGGCCTGCTCCGCGAAGCACTCCGCGCCGTACGCACACTTGCCGGCGCCCAGGCATTCGCGGGAGGAGATGGAGACCTGCGCCCAGGCGCGATCGGATACGCCCGGGGTGAGGTCGTCGCGATCGCCGGTCTCGGTCTCGTCCGACCAGTCCCGCAGTCTCAGCAGATCCTGACCGAGCTTGCTCGACGGGGCCGCTGCCTCGAACTGATCGAAGAGCCCCTCCTCCTCGTCCTGGGGCACTCCTTCATGGAGCCGGTGCAGGCAGAGGTAGTTCGAGCGGCCCTTGAGCATGGCGAACTGGGGGCGGCGCCGCAGCAACGGATGCAGGGCGTCGACCGTGCGCGGAAGGTCGCGCTCCACGAGCTGACGCTGCAGTGCCAAGGTCGCCGTCGCCACCACGACGCGCTCCCCGTGCGCCAGCGCGGGCACCAGGTAGCCGAGGGATTTGCCCGTGCCGGTGCCGGCCTGGACGAGCAGATGGGCATTGTCGTCGACAGCCTCGGCGACGGCTTCGGCCATGGCGGCCTGGCCGGGCCGTTCCGTACCGCCGACGGCGGTCACGGCGGCGTGGAGGAGCTCGGGGAGGGATGGCTTTGTCATAGCTCGACCAGCCTACGGGGCACCACTGACAACGGCGATCACTCCCGGACTCGGACGGAGGGGTGGAGCGGGTTGGGAACGGTCCCGTGAATGGCGGCGTGCGGGCGACGGGGGCGGTCCCGGTAACCGTCCACGTGCAGGCGGTTGCGGTTCAGACAGAGACGTTCGATGCGGGGCGTCAGCATGTCGAACATCTCGAATCGCTCCTTGAGCTCGGGGAAGCGGGCGTGGTGCCGCAGGATCTCGGCCCGCACGAGTGACCAGAAATCGTCCTCCGGAACTCCGAGCTGTTCCTCGCACAGCGGGGACAGAAAGCGAAAGACACCGATGAACAGTCCGGAGTGGATGAACTGGATGAGGAAGGAGGGCTCCTCGGTGAGCAGGATGCGGCGTACATCCTGTGGCATGAACTCATGCTCCGGCAGCGGCTGGGCACTGATGTTCACATCGTCCACGAAGTCCTTGATCGCCAGACGCACCGGTACGTCCTGGTTGTCGAAGACGACGATCGTGTTCTCGCCGTGCGGGGAGAACACGGTGCCGTAGCGGTAGAGGAAGTGCAGCAGCGGCGGGAGCAGCGCGGCGAAGAGCCGGGTCAGCCAGGCGGTGGGCTTGAGCCCTGAGCGGGCGACGAGCTCGGCCGTGAAGGCGCGGCCGTGTGGATCGGTGTGGAGCAGCGAGGCGAGGGTCCGGGCCCGTTCGCCCGGAGCGAGCCGGGGCTGGAGGGGTTCTCGCCAGATCGCGCCGAGGATCTCCTTGAACTGGTACGGCGTCTCCGGGAGGTGGTCGTAGAGCGGATGCTCGACGGTCACGGAGGCCACCTCGCCCAGCAGGATGACCTGGCAGGTGTCGCGCAGAAAGGCGTCCCGGTCACGCAGGCCCTGGACCCAGGTGGTGACGGCGGGGGCCGCGAGGGTGCGTTCGGTCGGCAGTCCTCGCCAGACCAGCGTGTTGAGGATCGACAGGGGCAGTTTGACGGTGTGCCGGTCGGGGCGGGCCATGTTGGTGAACGTGCGGATGGACTGCTGAGGCAGTCGGAGATCGGCATCGGTGTGGAGCGGCACGATGTCGCCCGCGGAGATGGCCGGGGCAAAGACCGGAACGATCCATTCGTCCCACTGCCAGGGGTGCACGGGAAGACACAGATAGCTGCCGGGATCGAGGCCGCGGGCGCGGAGCACGGCGGCGAAGGAGTCACGGACCGACGGGTCCAGTTCCTGCACGTACAGCTGCTCGGGTGTGGCCAGGCCGGCCACTCCGCGGTAGGCCGCGATCCTGGTGGAGACGGCGATCCATGGCAGCCTGACCGGCGTGCGGGCCTCCGGTGTGTAACGGGAGGCGTCGGTGGCGGAGAAGCCGAGGCGTCCCTTGTTGGCAACGAGCCAGGGGTGTCCTGTCTGGTGCCCTTCCAGCTCGGCGTAGTCGAGATCGGCCAGCCGGTCGACGGAGAGCGCGGTGTGGTCGAGCCGGGCGTCGGCGGCGAGGGTGGTGGTGATCTCGCGGATGAGGTGGCCGAGGGTGGCGCCGTCGATCCCGAGGCTGTGGCGGGCGCGGGCAAGGAACTGCAGCGGGTCGCGGAAGGGGACGGTGTCGGTGTTCCGGTCCCGCAGTGGCTCGGCAGGCGCGCCCCGGCCGTTGTCCCGCATCGGGTCCGCCGGCGACTCCCGGGCACTCCCGCACGTCTCCAGAACCGAATCGGGGGCGATGTGCCAACTGCCGTACGCGCCCCGCCGGGCGCTGAAGCTCAGGGTTCCACCGTCATCGAGCCCGAGGGTGTACGTATCGCCTCCGTCGGCCTGCCGGACCGGCTCGATGATTTCCTCGTAGGCGAATTGACCGAGCATCTTCGCGAGCAGTCGGGCAGCGGCTCCGTCCCAGACCGTCCGGCTCAGTTCTGGCGTGCTGAGCAGGTCGGCAGACTCCGCTGAATCATGGCTCGCAGGATATTTCGGCACGGGGACTCCTCGGGATGAAACCGATGGGGTTCGAGCGGTGTATGCAAAGCAGCAGATCGTTCACAGCTGGGCACGGTGGGTTCGGTCGCGGACCATCAGGGCGGCTCTTTTGTCGGGGAGTTCGACTTCTGCGGAGAAGCGGAAGCCTGCGCTGAGGAAAGCGGAAACGGAAGGGGTATTACGCAGGTCGGGCTCCGCCACAACACGTGCGCACAGGGGACGGTTGTCGAGTACGAGGTCGGAGACGGCCCGGAGCAGGGTGGTACCGACCCCGCGTCCGCGGTTGTTCACACCGCCGATGAGGAGGTGGATTCCGGTGTCGTGCGGTCGAGCGGGGTAGTGACGCGCCAGCGGATCGAGATCCGCGCGGTAGATCTCCCAGTAGCTCATGGGAACGCCTGCCAGCACGCCGAGGCACGGGACGCTGCGTCCGTCACCGTCGAGTTGAGGGCGCAGATGGTCGGCTGTGACGGATTCGGATCCGGCGAGTTCCCAGAATGCGGCGACTGCGGGGTCGTTCATCCAGCGGCTGATCACTGCGAGATCGCGTTCCAGTCGCACGGGGACGAGTTGGAACACTCCGGCCGGGGTGGTGACCGGTCCCCAGTCGGCAGGGTGGTCGAGCAGATCCGGGACAGCCGGCCTGCTCGTGGCCACCTGCGTGCCTCTGACCGGGTCCGTGTCGTCCGGTTCGGATGACACGGACGCGTTCGGCGGCTGGGTGCGTGTCTCGGTGGCGGGTGCGCCCTCGCCGAAGAGGGCCAGGAGTTCTTCGGAGAGCGGCAGGTCCAGGGTGTCCTCGGCGCCTGTGTCGGCCCGTGGGGCAGGACCGGTACCGGCGTCGGTGTGCGCATCGGCGGGAGCCACGGTGTCGCTCTCCTCTCGGCGGTTCAGGCGGTGGTCATAGTCCCTCAGGCACACAGGGGGTTGGCAATGGTGACGTAGACGGACTGGGTGTCGACAGGACCGACGAGTTCGTCGAGGCCGTGCAGTCGGGTCAGCAGATTGGCCTTGCACCGCAGGTGGGAGCTTTCCAGCAGATGTGCGGGCAGCGGGGAGCCCAGTGCGGCGGCCGAGCCGAGGAATCGACGGAACGCGGCGATGAGCACGTGTTCGCCGGCGAGGTGCTGGGCACCGAAGGCTCCGATGAGGCCGAACACATTGTTGATGCCGAGGTAGTAGGCAAAGCGCTCGTCGGTGACCGTGTCGGAGACGAAGGTGTCGCTGACCGATCCGATGCCTGGGAGCCGGTGCTCCAGTGCCGCACGGTGGGAGTCGCGGAAGTAGTAGCCCTGGTTGTCGCGGTATCGGCCGCCGACGGGCCAGCCGTGGGGATCGAGCAGCACCAGGGTGTTCTGCTGGTGGGCTTCGAGGGCCACGCCTGCGTGGGCATCGAGCCAGAGCACGGGGCGTACGACGCGGTCGAGGTAGCGCAGGAACCACTCGGTGGCGACGGCACCTACGGCTCTTCCGGTGGCAGCGGCCAGGGAGATCACGATCTCGGCCAGGCGTGAGTGCATACCCGTCCGGCCCGGCCAGGGGCGCGGGGCGGTGAGCGCGGCGATGCAGACCGCGTCGTCGTACGGACCGAACGGGTTGTGCCGCAGCATCACGTCGAGGCCTGCGACAGGCTCGCCGTCCGGGCCGTCGACGGCGAGCCAGGCGGGGTCGCGGACGATGTCGAAACCCGGGTGGACGGCGTGCCACTGCGCGGCGAGTCCGCTGCGGAGCAGCCGGTGGACCTCCACTCCGCGGTGGAGTTCCTTGCGGAGATTCTCTCGACGGGAGTTGGTGATGCGAACGCCGAGGGAGAGCTTGAGCATGAGCTCCGCACCGGGCCGATGCACGGTACGGACGGATGAGGTGGGGTACCAGTGCTTCCCGTGCGGTCCGAGGTCGTGCAGGAGTCCGGCGTCGAGCAGGGCGGCGGCCGCGGACCGGTGTCCGAGTTCGCGGGCCTGCCACGGGTGGAGCGGAATCGGTGTGGTGTTGTCGGGGAGTCGCAGTCCTTCGGCATGGGAGGTGATCAGTTCCGTGGCCGATACGGGACGGCCTCCGTCGGTCCAGGCGGAGTCGGTGGCCAGCACGGACCGGTCGACAGCCATCCAGTGCAGCGGGAAGGAGCCGTGCAACTCGGGCGAGTAGAGGCGGGATTCGGAGTCAGAGAGGCCTTCACGGCTCTTGGGGGTGGGGTGGAGCGGATGTCCGAGGAGAAGTGACTGCTCGGCGGTGAGGAAGAGGTCCGCTTCGGCCGGGGCGCCGGGAGTGCGGCGCCGCTCGGCGATGAAGCCGGCCGTCCGCTGTACGGAGTCGGCGACCCGGGCCACCATGTCGGCGCCTTCATGGCGGTCGGCCTCACGGCCCAGGAGAGCGGCGACCGTGACGGCGTCGGTGGGCGGTGCTCCTTCGGGTGCCCCCTCCAGGGCAGGCATGCCGAAGCGGTGCCAGCCCGTGGCGGACCAGTAGAGGACGGGGACGAGCAGAGCGGTTCCGCTGGCGGGGAGCGGGATTCGAAGCGTTTCCCCGGCCGGCCGGGGCAGGTCGCACTCCCGGACCCAGCAGCGGAGCAGATTCTCGACACCCGCCGTGTCGGCGGCCCTCAGCGGGTCCGGATGGTCGAGGAGGTCGGCCGGTGCCGCGCAGATGATCGTGGCTTTCGGGGCGTACCGCTCGTCGTGCGGTGCCGCCATCTGACGGGGCACGGTGGTCTGCTCGGCGACGAGGTTGCCGGTCAGTCCGGCCTGTCCTCGCTGCTGGGTGGGGGGAGGGCCATCGGCCTGGGGTGCGGGGGTGGGGTTCACGGCGGTCTTTCCTGTGATGGTGTCCGGGGTCAGCGGAGCGGCCCGGTCGTGGTCCGGCGGTGCGGCAGGCGCTCGGCGGCTGCCAGGGCGTCGGCGAGGCGGTCCACGACCGCTGTTGCCTGTTCGTCGGTGAGAGTGAGGGGTGGGAGGAGGCGTACGACGGTGGAGTGGCGTCCGCCGAGTTCGACGATGAGCCCGCGGCGCAGACACTCCTGCTGGACGGCCTGGGCGAGGGCCGGGGCGGGGGGCGGCTCGGGGCTGTCGCCCGGCGCGGTGGCCTCGGGGTCGACGAGTTCCACGCCGATCATCAGACCCCGTCCGCGGACGTCCCCGATGGTCGGGTGGTCCGTGGCCAGCGCCTGGAGGCGGGCGACGATCCGCGCGCCGAGCGTCGCGGCCCGCTCGGCGAGATGGTTCTCCCGCACGAAGGCGAGCGTGGCCGTACCAGCCGCCATCGCCAGCTGGTTGCCCCGGAAGGTGCCGGCGTGGGCGCCCGGCTGCCAGGTGTCGAGTTCGGAGCGGTAGACGATCACGGCGAGCGGGAGGGATCCGCCGATGGCCTTGGAGAGCACCATCACGTCGGGCACGATCCCGCTGTGCTCGACCGCCCAGAAGGCACCGGTGCGGCCGACGCCCGTCTGGACCTCGTCGGCGATCAGGGGGACGGACCGGGTCTCGGTGATCTCGCGCATCCGGCGCATCCAGCTGTCGGGGGCGGGGTTCACACCGCCCTCCCCCTGCACCGGTTCGAGGATCATCCCGGCCGGCGCGGGCGCGCCTCCCTTGGGATCGTCAAGGAGGTTCTCGGTCCACCGGGCGGCGATCTCCGCGCCGCGCTCGCCCCCGACGCCGAAGGGGCAACGGTAGTTCTGCGGGAACGGCAGACGCGTCACCCGTACGTCCTCGGCACCGCCCGAGGCGGCAAGCGCTCCTGCCGTCATCCCGTGGTAGGCACCGGTGAAGGCGAGGAGTCCGCTGCGGCCGGTCGCGGCACGGACCAGTTTGAACGCCGCCTCGACGGCGTCCGTACCGGCTGGTCCGCAGAACTGGATCCGGGCGTTGTCGGCGAACTGCCGCGGCAGGGTGGCGAACAGCTCCGTGGTGAAGGCGTCCTTTACGGGGGTGGCGAGGTCGAGCACATGCAGTGGTGCGCCCGAGTCGATCACCTTCCTGATCGCTTCCAGAACCACCGGGTGGTTGTGCCCGAGCGCCAGGGTGCCGGCTCCGGAGAGACAGTCGAGGTATCGCCGCCCGTCCGCGCCTTCGATGGTCATCCCGCGGGCGCGCACCGGCACGATCGGCAGTGAACGCGCATAGGTACGGGCGGCGGATTCGCGCAGCGACTGACGGCGCAGGATCCCCTCGTGCACCGCCGGTGCTGCCACCGGGGCTGGTTCGGTCACGGCCACGGCTGTTGGTCCTCCCGCTGTAACAGTTGCGTTGCACGTCAGTACGTAGGCGCACGGACGGACTGCGGGGATGAACGCTGTCCTCGAGTCCCTCGCCCGTACCAACGACGCAGAACGCAGGGGATCACGGGTAAATCCGAAGATCCTTGCGGGGCGGAACCGTGGCCCTGCTGCGTACCGTCCCCATCGGCACCGGCATAGTGGGGGCCGCACGGAGGGCTCGGGCAGATTTCCGGGAGTCCGCCGGTCGTTCGGAGCCGGTGGCTCGGAGCAGTACCGAAGTGCAGTACAGAAGTGTTGAGTTACGAAGTCCCAGGGGGATCACCACATGCGACTCATTCGACCGGCTCTCACCGCACGTCAGGGGAGCGCACGTCGCACGCGTTCCTCGGTGCTCGCCGTGGCCGCGGTCACAGCGGTCCTTGCGCTCACCGCCACCGCATGCGGTCCGGGCGAGGACAACGCCAGTGACAAGCCGAGCAGTTCCGCCGGCCAGTCCTCGGACGGCAAGATCACCATTCCGGACGATCTGAAGGACCGGCTCAAGGAACACGGGATCGACCTCGACCAGTGGAAGAACGGCGAGTGGAAGAACTGGGACAAGGACAAGTGGCTGCGCGAGGCCAAGGACTTCGTCAACCCGATCATCGAGGGCCTCTGGGACCCGGACCGAATGCGGGATGCCGACAAGTCGCCGGAGAAGCCGGTCGCCAATGACATCTCGGGTGACGTCGGTGTGACGGACCCGACGCCCGTGCCGGTCCGGGCCGCTGGTGTCCGAACGCCGTACCACGCCAATGCCGCGGAGTCCGGGAAGCTGCTCTTCGACAGCCCCGAGGGCTCCATGGTCTGCTCCGCGACCGTGGTGAAGGACCCGGCGCACCCCGGGAAGTCCAACCTGGTGTGGACCGCGGGGCACTGTGTGCACGCGGGCAAGAAGGGCGGCTGGTACCGCAACATCGCCTTCGTGCCGTCGTACAACAACAGCGGTCTGTCGACGGCCGAACTGCAGAAGGCGGCCAAGCAGGAGATCGCGCCCTACGGCGTGTGGTGGGGCCAGTGGGCACAGACGTCCGACCAGTGGATCTCCCAGGGTTCCTCGATCGGCGGGCAGGGCGCCCCGTACGACTTCGCAGTGCTGCACGTCACGCCGGAGAAGGGCTCGACGGGTAAGTCCCTGGAGGAAACGGTCGGTTCCGCGCTGCCTGTCGAGTTCAATGCCCCGGCCGTACCGAACATCGACAGCATGACCGCCACCGGCTTCCCGGCCGCTCCGCCCTACGACGGCCAGAAGGCCTTCCAGTGCGCGGACAAGCCGGGTCGGCTCTCGCTGACCGCGCAGGACCCCACGATGTACCGCATCGGCTGCAGCATGACGGGCGGTGCCTCCGGTGGTGGCTGGGTCGCGGCGGGCCAGGACGGCAAGCCCGCCCTCGTCTCGAACACCTCCATCGGCCCGGTGACGGCCGGCTGGCTGGCCGGGCCGCGCTTCGGCAAGGAAGCCAAGGGCGTCTACGAGTCGGTCAGCAAGAAGTACGCAGGGCAGTGACGACGGACCGTCACCCGGCCGGGCCCGGGTGACGGTGACGGTACATCAGGGACCCCGGCGCGGCTGCTGCCCGCCGGGGCCTTTGCCGTCGCGCTACGCCCCCGAGTGGCCCGCACTCCACGCGGGTTGCGTCTCTGCGGCAGGGGCGTGGTCCACACCGTCATAGGGTGGGCCTGCATCGTCGGTGGCCGTTGGTCCGGCCACCGTTTCGCATGACAAGTTCATGGCAATCTCGGAGATTTCAGGGGGAATCCTTTCCATGCGATCCATACGTCCGCTGCTCGCCGCGACCGGCCTCGTCGCGGCGCTCGCGCTGACGGCCACGGCCTGTGGTCCGAGCGAGGACAACGCAGCCGACAAACCCGCCGCCGCCGACTCCGCGGGTGGCAAGGACTCCGGCTCCCTGTCCGACGGTCTGGCCGACACGCTGAAGAAGCATGGCGTCGACCCGGAGAAGTGGAAGAACGGCGAGTGGAAGAACTGGGACAAGGACAAGTGGCTGCGTGAGGCCAAGGACTTCGTCAACCCGGTCATCGAGGGGTTGTGGAAGCCCGACCGGATGAAGTCGGCCAAGGACCCGGCAAAGACCATGGCGGCCGGCGACCTCTCCGGCGACCAGGGCGTCACCGACCCCGAGCCCGCCCCGGTCGAGGCCGAGCGCGAGAAGACTCCGTACCACGACTACGCGGCCCCGGTCGGCAAGGTGTTCTTCGACTCCCCCGAGGGCGCCATGGTCTGTTCCGGCACGGTCGTCAAGGACCCGGAGAACCCGGGCAGGTCCAATCTGGTGTGGACCGCTGGACACTGTGTGCACGCCGGTTCGAAGGGCGGCTGGTACCGCAACATCGTCTTCGTGCCCGCGTACAACGACAGGGGCAAGTCCGCCGCCGCACTGGAGAACGCGCAGCCGCAGGAGATCGCCCCGTACGGTGCCTACTGGGCCGACTGGGCCACGACGTCCGGTGAATGGCTCGCCGATGGCGGTCCCACCGGGGGCGAAGGCGCCCCCTATGACTACGCGGTACTGCATGTGAAGCCGGAGAAGGGCAGCAAGTCCCTGGAGGAGACCGTGGGCAACGCGCTGCCGGTCGACTTCGATGCCCCCGAGGTCTCGAAGATCAGCGCGATGGGCGCCTGGGGTTACCCCGCCGCCCCGCCGTACAACGGCCTGATCATGCACAAATGCGTCGACCGCCCGGGCCGACTCTCCGTCAGCCCGAGCACTCCGACGATGTACCGCATCGGCTGCACCATGACCGGTGGCTCCTCCGGCGGTGGGTGGTTCAGCGAAGGCAGTGACGGCAAGCTCGCGCTGGTCTCCAACACCTCCATCGGCCCGGTGACTTCGGGCTGGCTCGCCGGCCCCCACCTGGGCAAGGGCGCTCAGGACGTCTTCACCGCGATGAGCAAGAGGTCCGGCAGCCAGTAGCAGCCGCACGTACGCCCGAAGGCCCGCTCCCGACGAGGGAGCGGGCCTTCGGTCCGTTCTGAGCCGTACCGCGCCGCGGTCAGTGCGCCACAGGGACGAACGAGGACAGGACAGCTGCCAGTTCCTCATGCACCCGCGCCTTGACCAGGGTGCCCTCCGATGTGTGCTCCTCGGAGATCACCTCGCCCTCGGCGTGCACCCTGGAGACGAGCCCGCCCTGGGTGTACGGGACGAGCGCCTCGATCTCGACCGAGGGCCGAGGCAGTTCGGTGTCGATGAGTGCGAGCAGCTCGTCGATACCGGCGCCGGAACGCGCCGACACGGCGATCGCATGCTTCTCGATGCGCAGCAGCCGCTGGAGTACCAGCGGATCGGCCGCATCCGCCTTGTTGATCACCACGACCTCGGGCACGTCCACCGCACCCACTTCGCGGATCACCTCGCGCACCGCGGCGAGCTGTTCCTCCGGCACCGGGTGGGAGCCGTCCACCACATGCAGGATCAGATCGGATTCACCGACCTCCTCCATGGTGGAGCGGAAAGCCTCGACGAGGTGGTGCGGCAGATGCCGTACGAACCCGACCGTGTCGGCCAGGGTGTAGATCCGGCCGCTCGGCGTCTCGGCCCGGCGCACGGTCGGGTCCAGGGTGGCGAACAGTGCGTTCTCCACCAGGACGCCGGCACCGGTCAGCCGGTTGAGCAACGAGGACTTGCCCGCATTGGTGTAGCCGGCGATGGCGACCGAGGGCACCTTGTTGCGCTTGCGCTCCTGGCGCTTGATCTCGCGGCCGGTCTTCATCTCCGCGATTTCCCGGCGCATCTTCGCCATCTTCTCGCGAATCCGACGTCGGTCCGTCTCGATCTTGGTCTCACCCGGACCACGGGTTGCCATGCCGCCACCGCCGCTGGAACCGCCGCCGCCCATCTGACGGGAGAGCGACTGACCCCAGCCGCGAAGCCGCGGCAGCATGTACTGCATCTGTGCCAGCGAGACCTGCGCCTTGCCCTCTCGGGACTTGGCGTGCTGGGCGAAGATGTCGAGGATCAGAGCGGTCCGGTCGACCACCTTGACCTTGACGACATCTTCCAGATGGATCAGCTGGCCGGGGCTGAGTTCACCGTCGCAGACGACGGTGTCGGCCCCTGATTCGAGGACGATGTCGCGCAGCTCCAGCGCCTTGCCCGAGCCGATGTAGGTGGCCGGGTCGGGCTTGTCGCGGCGCTGGAAGACGGCGTCGAGCACCATGGCGCCTGCCGTCTCCGCGAGTGCGGCCAGCTCCGCGAGGGAATTCTCCGCGTCCTGCACGGTCCCCGAGGTCCAGACACCGACCAGCACCACACGCTCCAGGCGCAGCTGTCGGTACTCGACCTCGGTGACGTCCTCGAGCTCGGTCGAGAGTCCTGCCACACGCCGCAGTGCGGCGCGTTCGGAGCGGTCGAACTGCTCGCCGTCCCGCTCTCCGTCGATCTCGTGGCTCCAGGCGACGTCCTCTTCCATCAGGGCGTCGGCCCGAAGGCTCTCGGTGAGGCTCTCGGTCACATTCTCCGTAGCGCTCTGCGCGTCCTGGGGAAGGGAAGAAGAGGAGGTCATTGGATCCTTACGTCGATAGAAATCCGTTACATCAGTCACAACGCGTGACCTCTCCCGATGATTCCCGCTGTCGGGAATCCGGTCCGGCCGCCCGCGGCGACCCGTCGATAGTGGCATGGTCCGCCGGGCCCGTCACCCGGGTTTATCGCTGTCCGTCGGGCTTGGCACTGTGCCAGTCCGGGTGCCCCGGCATCGGCGGGGTCTTCTCGCCGTACAGCCAGCCGTCGAAGAACGAGGTCAGGTCGCGGCCCGCGGTCTGCGATGCCAGCCGGACGAAGTCCGCGGTGGCGGCGTTGGAGTCCTGGTGCTTCTTCACCCAGCTCCGCTCCAGCCGGTCGAATGCGCTCTCGCCGATCTCCTGGCGCAGCGCGTAGAGGATCAGTGCGCTGCCGTCGTACACGACCGGCCGGAACAGACCGAGCTTCTGCCCGGGTGCCGGGACGTCGGGGCGGGCCGGGGGCCGCCCGCGGCGCGCCAGCCGTCGGACCTGATGTAGGCGTCATGCATCCGGCTCTCCAGTGGCTTGTCGGCGTGCTCCTCGGCGTAGCGGGCCTCGTACCAGCTGGCATGTCCCTCGTTGAGCCACAGATCGGACCACGCCTGTGGGGAGACGCTGTCGCCGAACCATTGGTGGGCGAGCTCGTGCACCATGATCGATTCGACATACCACTTGGGGTAGGCGGTCTGGGTGAACACGGACCGCTCGAAGAGCGAGAGTGTCTGGGTCTCCAGCTCGAAGCCGGTGTCGGTGGCGGCGACCAGCAGTCCGTATGTCTCGAAGGGGTAGGGGCCGACCTGCTGTTCCATCCATTCCAGCTGACCGGGTGTCTTGCTGAGCCAGGGTTCCAACCGCTTCTGGTCGGCGCTCGGCACCACGTCGCGTACCGGCAGTCCGTGCGGCCCGGTCCGTTTCAGGACGGTGGAACGGCCGATGGTGACCTGGGCCAGTTCGGTGGCCATGGGGTGTTCGGTCCGGTAGGTCCAGGTGGTCTCGGCACCGTTGCGGGCCGTGCCTGCGGGCAGGCCGTTGGCGACCACTGTGAGGTCCTTGGGCGCGGTGATCCGGAAAGTGAAGTACGCCTTGTCGGCGGGGTGGTCGTTGCTCGGGAAGACCCGGTGCGCGGCGTCGGCCTGATTGGCCATGGCCAGACCATCGGCGGTGCGCAGCCAACCGCCGCTTTCCTGGCCGCCGTTCGGGTCGCTGGTGTGCCGGACGGTGATGTGCAGCGGCGCTCCGGCCGGGAGTCGGCTGGGGGGCTGGATGACCAGGTCCTCGTCCGCCGCGGCGAAGTCGGCGCGCAGACCATTGATTTCGACCGTGCGGACAGTGCCCTGGGCGAAGTCGAGGTTGATCCGGTCCAGCGGCTCGGTGGTCCGCGCATCAATGGTGGTGACGGCGTCCAGCGGCTCGCTGTTGCTGCCGTGGTAGGTCAGTCCGATGTCGTACGAGAGGACGTCGTACCCGGGATTACCGAGGCGCGGGAAGAGTGGATCACCGATTCCGAGCGGTACGGGTGAGGGGAGGGCGGCGGCGACGAGGGCGGCCGATGCGGTGGCCAGCAGAGCGGCCCGCAGACGGCGGGAGATGATCGGCATGAACTACCGCTACCAGCGACTCCCACCTGGGCAGGTGCGGCGCGCGCCACGCCACTCGAACGAGATCGCTGTGGCAGATGGCGCTGCGCGGCGGGGTCAGACGGTGACGGCGGGGTGCTGGACGCGGCTCACGTCGTACACCCCGGGTACGTCACGCATCGCACGCATCAGAGCGGGCAGTCCGGCGGCATCGGGGAGCTGCAATGTGTAGGTGTGCCGAACGCGCTGTTCGCTGGGTGGTTCGACGGTGGCGGAGATGATCGCAGCGTCCGCCGTCGCGATCGCCTCGGTGAGATCGGCGAGCAGCCGGGGCCGTCCGAAGGACTCGGCGACCAGGGTGACCCGGCACCCGGCCACGTCGCTCCAGCTCACCGAGACCGACGCCCGGCCGACGGACTGCATCCGGGCCACCTCGGGGCACTCCGGCCGGTGCACGGTGACGGCGCCGCCGCGCACGACGAATCCGGTGACGGCATCGGGTGGTACGGGGGTGCAGCAGCCCGCGAGTCGTACGGTGGCATCCGGTCGGTCCGCCACGGCGCTCGCGGTGCGGCTCGCGGACCTGGCGTGCCCCGGGTCGGTGTTTTCCTGGGGCTGTGGTTCGGGCCTGGGCTCCGCGGGCCTGCTGTTGTACGGGCCCTGGGCATCCTCGGGGTGGGCGTCCAGCCAGCCGGTGATGGCGATCCGGGCGGCTGGGGTCCGGGCGTGGTCGAGCCAGTCGGGCGAGGGGCCTGAGGCAGCGTCCTCCGCGAGCAGCAGCTGCACGGTGTCGCCGTCGCTCAGTACGGTGCCGAGGGTGGCCAGCCGGCCGTTGACCCGGGCACCGATGCAGCGGTGCGCCTCGTCCCCGTACTGCGCGTAGGCGGCGTCGACGCAGCTGGCTCCGGCGGGCAGTCCGAGCGTGCCGCCGTCGGTGCGGAAGACCGTGATCTCCCGGTCCTGGGCGAGGTCGGCGCGGAGTGTGGTCCAGAAGGTGTCGGGGTCCGGGGCGGACTGCTGCCATTCCAGGAGCCTGGAGAGCCAGCCGGGCCGGGTCGGGTCGGCGCGCTCTCCGTCCGCGGGTTCGGCGGACTGCGGCGCGGAGCCGCTGTCCGCGGCGTACGGATTGCCGAGGGCGATGACGCCCGCCTCGGCGACCTTGTGCATCCGGTGCGTACGGATGAGGACTTCGGCGACTGCCCCATCGGGGCCCACGACTGCGGTGTGCAGTGACTGGTAGAGGTTGAATTTGGGTGCGGCGATGAAGTCCTTGAACTCGGAGATCACCGGGGTGAAACAGGTGTGCAGTTCACCGAGTACGGCATAGCAGTCGGCGTCCTCGCCGACGAGAACCAGCAGTCGGCCGAAGTCGGTGCCGCGCAGTTCGCCGCGTTTGATCCTGACACGGTGTACGGAGAGGTAGTGGCGCGGCCTGATGAGGACTTCTGCGAGGATGCCGGCCTCCCGCAGCACCGCTGCGACGTTCTCGGCGACGGCGGCGAGCGGGTCCTGGGTGGCCGCGGCGCCGGAGGCGTCCGGTTGCGCCGACGCGGCGGCGATCAGTGCGCGGGTTTGTTCGTACTCCTCGGGGCGGAGGATCGCGAAGACGAGGTCCTCCAGCTCGGTCTTGAGGGCCTGTACGCCGAGCCGCTCGGCCAGCGGGATCAGCACGTCGCGGGTGACCTTGGCGATCCTGACCTGTTTCTCGGGACGCATCACGCCCAGGGTTCGCATGTTGTGCAGCCGGTCGGCGAGCTTGATCGACATCACCCGGACGTCGTCCCCGGTGGCGACCAGCATCTTGCGGAAGGTCTCGGGTTCGGCCGCCGCTCCGTAGTCGACCTTTTCGAGTTTGGTGACGCCGTCGACGAGGTAGCAGACCTCTTTCCCGAATTGCTCCCGCACCTGATCGAGGGTCACTTCGGTGTCCTCGACGGTGTCGTGGAGCAGTGAGGCCGTGAGTGTCGTGGTCTCGGCGCCGAGCTCGGCGAGGATCAGCGTGACGGCGAGCGGGTGCGTGATGTACGGCTCGCCGCTCTTGCGCATCTGTCCACGGTGCGAGGACTCCGCGAGTACGTAGGCCCTGTGCAGGATGGAGAGGTCGGCATCCGGGTGGTGCGCGCGGTGGGCCTCGGCGACGTGGCCGATCGCGTCGGGCAGCCGGTCGCGGGAGACGGGGCCGAGCGCGACGCGGCCGAGCCTGCGGAGATCGATCCGGGGACGGCCCCGTCTGCGGATGGGAGCACCTGGGTTGGTGGCCTCTGCACTCATGGGGCACCTCCGGCGACGTCGACCGGCGGTGGGGAGGTGCGGACGCGCCTCCGGGCCGGTGCTTGATGCTACCGAGCCCACCACGTGGCGGAGTCCGGCTCTCGCTCAGCGTGAAACGGATCACCCATTCGAGCGAAGCTCTAGCCGATAGCCGTTTCGAGCCAGGCGGAGTCGATCAAGCCCTCGGCGACGATCACGGCAGCTCCGGTCATCTCGATCTCGCCGTCCGGCCGCTCGGTGATCACGAGGGTGCCGCCGGGCAGATCCACCGTGTACGTGACCGGGGTGCCGGTCTCCGCGGGGTCGGTGCCGTCCCTGCGGGCCGCGGCGACGGCCACGGCGCAGGCGCCCGTGCCGCAGGAGCGGGTTTCGCCCGAACCGCGCTCATGGACCCGCATCGCGACATGGCGCGGTCCGCGGTCCACGACGAATTCGATGTTGACGCCGTCCGGGTAGACGGCCGCGGGACTGAACGGCGGCGCGGAGAGCAGATCGCCGGCGTGCGCCAGGTCGTCGACGAAGGCGACCGCGTGCGGATTGCCCATGTTCACATTGCGTGCGTCCCAGCTGCGGCCGTCCAGGCTGACCGTGACGCCTTCCTCGGGGAGGAGCGCGCGTCCCATGGAGACCGTGATGTCGCCACCCTTGGCGATGTGCACCTTCTTCACCCCGCCCCGTGTCGCGACGGCGAGGTCGCCCTCCTCGACATGCCCGGCGCGCTGCAGATAGCCGGCGAAGACCCGTACGCCGTTGCCGCACATCTCGGCGATCGAGCCGTCGGCGTTGCGGTAGTCCATGAACCACTCGGCCTCGCCCGACATGGCCCGCGCCTCCGGGTGCGCGGCGGACCGTACGACGTGCAGCAGCCCGTCACCACCGATGCCGGCCCGGCGGTCGCACAGCCGGGCGACGGCGGAGGAGGGCAGGTCGAGGGCGTTGTCCGGGTCGGGAACGATCACGAAGTCGTTCTCGGTGCCGTGGCCCTTGAGGAAGGCGATCTGCGAGGTGCTCACAGGGCAACTGTACGAGGTGGCACCGACAGCCGACGAAACCGGACCGGGCGCACCGGCCAGGGGACGGGCAGCACAGGAAGCCGGACGTCACGCCTGGAGAGCCGCCGCGTCCGTCAGCGGAGCCGTGCCACGCGCCAGACGGCCAGTGCGACCAGTGCGGCGCACACGGCGACGTACAGCGCGATCACACGCCAGTCGGATCGCTCGCCCGAGCCCCGCTGCGGCAGCCCGGGCCAGGTGTAACCCACGCGGCGGGCGGCCATCATGCCCCAGCCCGCGGCGCAACAGCTGATCAGCAGGCCCAGCATGGCGACGACCGCGCCGCCGTCGCCGAACTCGAAGGCCAGCGGGAACGCGAACATCAGCGATCCCACGGCGGCGAGCATGACGATCGGTGCGAGCTGCCAGATGCGCAGACGCCGCGCGGGCCGCAGCTCGACCTCGACCTCGGGGGTCACCTCGAGCTCATCGGGCCCGTCGGGGCTCAAGCGTCCTGCCTCGTGCAGCGCGTCCGGTGCGTCTTGTTCTGTGTCGCGAGGGCCGGCCTCCATCGCCACGCGCCCTCCCAACTCGGACTCCACTGGTCGATCGATGCTCGATGATGGCACGCTCCCGGTCACCGAAATGACGGGCAGGGCTTCCCGATGCCATCACGTGATCAGGCTGTAACCGCTCGTTCGACCAACGCCAGCGCCTGGTGCGGGAGTTCCCCGCGGTGCTCGGCGGCGCCATTCAGCCAGTGGACGCGCGGGTCGCGGCGGAACCATGAGTCCTGACGGCGCGCGAATCGTTTGGTGGCGCGTACGGTCTCGGCGCGCGCCTCGTCCTCGGTGCACTCCTGGGCCAGCGCGGCAAGCACCTGCTGGTAGCCGAGCGCCCTGGACGCGGTCCGTCCCTCGCGCAGACCGTGCGCCTCCAGGGCGCGCACCTCGTCCACGAGTCCGGCCGTCCACATCCGGTCGACCCGCAGCGCGATGCGTTCGTCGAGCTCGGGGCGGGCCACGTCGACGCCGATCTGGACGGTGTCGTACACCGCATCGTTACCGGGGAGATTGGCGGTGAAGGGCTTGCCGGTGATCTCGATGACTTCGAGGGCCCTGACGATTCGGCGGCCGTTGCTCGGCAGGATGGCCCGGCCCGCTTCGGGATCGGCGGCCGCGAGCCGGGCGTGCAGTGCCCCGGAGCCGCGCTCGATCAGTTCCTCCTCCAGCCTGGCCCGTACGCCGGGATCCGTGCCGGGGAACTCCAGGGCGTCGATGGTGCCCTTCACATAGAGCCCCGAGCCGCCGACCAGGACGGGGGTACGGCCTGCGGCGAGCAGTCGGTCGATCTCGGCGCGGGCCAGCCGCTGGTACTCGGCGACGCTGGCGGTCTCGGTGACGTCCCAGATGTCCAGCAGGTGGTGCGGAACGTTTCCGCGTTCGGAGAGCGTCAGCTTCGCAGTGCCGATATCCATCCCCCGGTAGAGCTGCATGGAGTCGGCATTGACCACTTCGCCGTCGAGCTGCTGGGCAAGGAATACCCCCAGATCGGACTTTCCGGCTGCAGTGGGACCGACGACGGTGATGACCCGCGGTGCGGGAGCTGAACTTCTCACCGCCCCAGTCTCGCAAACCTCCGGCCCTCTTCCGGAACGAGTCGGGTGACCGGCTCCGAACGGGGGTCGTCTGCCGTTCCGGTCACAAGCCTCCGGCGCCGGCCCCGGGGCAGGGCGAGTAGCCGGGTGCGACGCTTCGAGCAGCGCGGATCTTCGCCCGTACCAGTAGAATTCGTTAGTGAATACGGGCGTTTTTTCACGGTTTGCCGTTCCCTCGCAGGGCCGCCTGATGAGGCCGTCGGCAGCAAGGTCGGAGAGGACGCCCGACCCTAGTCCCCCAGCAGGGAAGGTGCCCGATGGGCTTCCTGGACAATTTGAAGGCCAAGCTGAGCCCCGCCAAGGACAAGGTCGGCGATCTCGCGCATCAGCACGGGCACAAGATCGACCAAGGGCTCGACAAGGCCGCACGGACGGTCGACCAAAAGACCAAGGGCAAGTACAGCGACAAGATCGAGTCCGGCACGAAAAAGGCCAAGGATGCGGTCGAGCGCCTGTCCCACAAGCACGACGAGGGTGGTACCAAGCACGACGAAGGCGGAACGCCGCCGGGTACGCCGGGCGGAACGCCGCCGACTACGCCGCCCGCTTCCTGAACATCAACTGATCAAGCCCGACGGACGGCCGTGGAGCGACGACGCTGCACGGCCGTCGGCCGTATCTGCTCGGGCAAGGATATGGGCGGGGCTCAGGACCAGGTGGCGACCAGGTAGCCCACGCCGTACGGGGCGTCCTCGTACAGCAGCTGTCCGCCCAGGCCCGCCCCCTCGGCCGCGCCCGCGAGCACCTGCCAGGGCGCACGGCCCGCCGCTTTCAGCTCGTACGCCAGCGACTCGTCCAGCGCGATCAGCGCGTCGGGGTCCGCCGTGCCCAGCGCATGGGCGGCCGCCGCATCGAATGCCTCGGCTCGGTCGTCCAGATAGCCGGGGGCCTTGAGCGTGCGGCAGGCGCTGCCGTCGCCCATCACCAGCAGGGCCACCCGGTCCGCCCTGGCGGCCAGGTCCCGTCCGGTGCTGGTGCAGCGACCGGTTTCGAGCGGCTCCCCCACGCCGAGCCCTTCGACCGGTGCCTCGGCCCATTGCGCGCGGGCGAGCAGCCAGGCACCGACGGCGAGGGACGGCGGAAGCCGGCGGTGGGCCACCGCCTTTTCGCGCCCCAGCCGTACACCGAGGTCGACGCCGAAGCCCTTGAAGGTACCGGTGGCCCCCTCGGGATGCGGGCCACGCCCCGCGTGGTCCGCGGGCCCGATCACGATCAGGAGATCGGGCCGGGCGGCGGTGAGCACGCCGAGGGCATCGGCGCAGGCGTCCCGCAGGGTGTCGAGCTCGGGCGCGGCACCGGCGGCGACCTCGGGTACCAGCAGGGGCGGGCAGGGGCAGACTGCGGCGGCGACAAGCATGGTGGGCAGCGTACTGCTTGGGTGCGATGCGCCCGTCGGCCACCGCCGCCGTCTGCTTCCTGCTGGTGTCAGTCGCAGCCGCAGCCGGGGGCCGCGGCGGCCGGCAGCGGCGCCGGGGCGCCGATACCCGGCAACCCGAGCATCACTCCGGCGGGCTTGGCGGCCTCTGTGGTGGTGCGCTTCTCCCAGGCGTCCCCGGCCCGGGTTCGCCGTACGCCCACCGGAACGCCCTCGGCGAGGAGGTGGTGCGGGGCCGCGTAGGTGATCTCGACGGTCACCACATCGCCCGGACGCACTTCCTCGTCCGGCTTGGTGAAGTGGACCAGCCGGTTGTCGGGGGCGCGTCCGGAGAGGCGGTGGGTGGCGCCGTCCTTGCGGCCCTCGCCCTCCGCAACCATGATCTCCAGCGTTCGGCCGACCTGCTTCTTGTTCTCCTCCCAGGAGATCTCCTCCTGGAGGGCGGACAGGCGCATGTACCGCTCCTGGACAACCTCTTTGGGGATCTGCCCCTCCATCTCGGCAGCCGGGGTTCCGGGGCGCTTGGAGTACTGGAAGGTGAAGGCGTTGGCGAAGCGCGCCTCGCGGACCGCGTGCATGGTCTGCTCGAAGTCCTCCTCGGTCTCGCCGGGGAAGCCCACGATGATGTCGGTGGAGATGGCGGCGTCCGGCATCGCGGCGCGCACCTTCTCGATGATGCCGAGGAAGCGCTCCTGACGGTACGAGCGCCGCATCGCCTTGAGGATCGTGTCCGAGCCCGACTGCATCGGCATGTGCAGCTGAGGCATCACATTGGGCGTCTCGGCCATCGCCGCGATCACGTCGTCCGTGAAGTCGCGGGGATGGGGCGAGGTGAAACGGACCCGCTCCAGGCCCTCGATCTTCCCGCAGGCGCGCAGCAGCTTGGAGAAGGCCTCGCGGTCGCCGATGTCGGAACCGTACGCGTTCACGTTCTGGCCGAGCAGGGTGATCTCCGAGACGCCCTCGGCGACCAGTGCCTCGATCTCGGCGAGGATGTCGCCGGTGCGGCGGTCCTTCTCCTTGCCGCGCAGCGCGGGGACGATGCAGAAGGTGCAGGTGTTGTTGCAGCCGACGGAGATGGAGACCCACGCCGCGTAGGCGGACTCGCGGCGGGTGGGGAGCGTGGAGGGGAATGCCTCCAGGGATTCGGCGATCTCGATCTGCGCCTCTTCCTGGATACGGGCGCGCTCCAGCAGCACCGGCAGCTTGCCGATGTTGTGCGTACCGAAGACGACATCCACCCAGGGAGCCCGCTCGACGATGGTGTCGCGGTCCTTCTGCGCCAGGCAGCCGCCGACGGCGATCTGCATACCGGGCCGCTTGGTCTTCATCGGGGCGAGCCGGCCGAGATTGCCGTAGAGCTTGTTGTCGGCGTTCTCCCGCACCGCGCAGGTGTTGAAGACGACGACGTCGGCGTCGCCGTCGGAGCCCTCGGCGGCACGTACGTAACCCGCGTCCTCCAGCAGCCCCGACAGCCGCTCGGAGTCATGGACGTTCATCTGGCACCCGTAGGTGCGCACCTCGTACGTCTTCAAACCGTCCACTACTCCACCAGCCACGTCGTTGCCGCTCACCCGTCCAGGGTAAGGGCTCCGATCGGGCCGCAATGATGCATACCTCTCCGGCCGGGCTCACGGCCCCTGCGTCCGGCTGCGGGGACCAAGGCTCCGGACCACCGGGGCCCGGCCCTGGTCATCGCCCGGGCGGGCTGGCAGGATCGCCGCCATGCTCCAGGCACTGTCCCGTATCGGCTGGCGCCGCACCCTTCAGGCGTGCGCCGCCCTCGCCGTCGTGCTCGGGCTGCTGCTGTGGTGGCTGCTCCCGCTCGGGGAACCGGCGCCGAGCGGCACGCTGACCTTCAGTACCGGCGTACGCAGCGGGGTCTACCAGCGCTACGGCGAGCGGCTCAAGGGGGACCTGGCCACGGATCTGCCCCAGGTGTCGATACGGCTGCAGACCAGTGAGGGATCGCAGCAGAACATCACGCGGGTGGCGACCGGGAAGGCCGACTTCACCATCGCCACCACCGATGCCCTCGCCACCTATCTGCGCAGCGGCAAGCCCGGCGCCGACCGGCTGCGGGGCTGTGTGCGGCTGTACGACGATTACATCCAGCTGGTCGTGCCCCGGGACTCGAAGGTGCGGAAGGTCTCGGACCTGATCGGCAAGCGCGTCGGGGTGGGGCAGCCGGGTTCGGGCGTACGGCTGGTCGCCGACCGGCTGATGACGGCCGCCGGTCTCGATCCCGCGAACGATGTGACACCGGTTCCCGACGGTATCGACACCATGCCGAAGCAGTTGGAGAACGGCCTGCTCGATGCCTTCTTCTGGTCCGGCGGACTGCCCACCTCCGCCGTGCAGGAGCTGTCGGACCGGTTCGCGATCCGGCTGGTGCCGCTGGAGGCCCCGCTGATCAAGGAGCTTCAGGCCGTGGGGGGGTCCGCCCGCTACTACCGGTCGGCCGTGATGCCCGCCGACGCCTATCGCAATGCGCAGCAGGGGCAGGCGGTGCCGACGGTGGCGGTCGCCAATGTGCTGGTGACCACGGACCGTACGGATCCGGCGATGACCGAGGCTTTCACCCGGACCGTAATCGACAGCCGGGACCGGATCGGGCGCGAGGTGCACGCGGCCCAGCTGGTGGATCTGCGTACGGCGATCTACACCGATCCGCTGCTGCTGCACGAAGGGGCCAAGCGCTACTACCGCTCGGTCAAGCCCTGATTCCCGGCACCGCTCGGCCGGCCCGGTCCCCGAGCCGGGCCCTCTCCCGTCCGCGCTCAGCCCTGCGGGCCCTGGCGTGGCACCGACACCGTCACCCGCAGCCCGTGCGGCTCATGGGCGGCGTAGCCGATGGAGCCGCCGCCCGCCACCAGGAGGGCCTGGGAGATGGAGAGCCCCAGGCCGGAACCCTTCACGTTCTGATGCTGGGCGCTGCGCCAGAAGCGGTCGCCGATGCGCTCCATCTCCTGCGCGGTGAGGCCCGGTCCGTGGTCGGCGACGACGACCGTGACGTCGTCGCGGCCGGAGGCGACCGTGACGAGGACCTCTTCGTCGGCAGGGGTGAATTTCAGGGCGTTGTCGATGATGGCGTCGAGGGCGCTCGACAGGGCGATGGGGTCCGCCCAGGCCGTCACGGCGGTTGAGCCGTCCGTCCTGAGCCGTACTCCCTTCTCCTCTGCGACCGGCCGCCAGGAAGCGACGCGTTCCGCGGTGAGTGCGCCTATGTCCGTGAGCTGCAGATCGGCATCGGCGTGTTCGGCCAGCGCCAGGTCGAGCAGGTCGTCGAGAACCTGCCCGAGGCGCTTGCCCTCCGTGCGCACGGAGGCGATCTCCTCGTTGCCCTCGGGGAGTTCGAGCGCGAGGAGTTCGATCCGCAGCAGCAGCGCGGCAAGGGGGTTGCGCAACTGGTGCGAGGCGTCGGCGACGAAGGCACGCTGCTGCTCCAGCACATCCTCGACGTTGTCGGCCATCTCGTTGAACGAGCGGGCCAGGCGCCTCAGTTCCGGCGGCCCCCCGGAGGCCGCGACCCGGGATCTCATCCGGCCGCTGGCGATGTCGTGGGTGGCCGCGTCCAGAGTCCGTACGGGCAGCAGTACCCAGCCGGTGAGTCGGATCGCGGCGCCGACCGCCACCAGCATCGCGACGACTTCGCCGGCCGCGATGAGCAACCAGCCACGCAGCGTGCGTGCGCGCATTTCGGAGGTGGGCGAGTCGATGACCACGACGGCGACGACATCGCCGTCCCGTACGACGGGTGAGGCGACGACGACCCTGCCCCGCTGCCAGGGCCAGACCTGCGGCGGATCGTGGCTGCGACGCCCCAGGAGCGCCTCTTTGAAGGCCTCTCTCCCCTCCCCCTCGATCGGGAGCTGCCAGGTGGTCGGGGCCTTCGCCATGGCATTGTCGTCGCGGTAGAAGACGCCGGCCCGGATGCCGTACACCGATGCGTAGGTGTCGAGTTCGCTCCGCAGGGTGCGGCGCCTCTCGTCGTAACCGGGGGTTCGCTCGGCGATGAACTGGGCGAGCGCGGCGAAGCGTGCCGTGTCGTCGATGCGGTCGATGACGACGCGTTGCTGCTGGGCGCCGGCCACGCTGACGGCCAGCGGGAAGCCGAGGGCGAGCAGCACGCTCGCCATGAGAATGATGAGCAGGGGAAGCAGCCGGGTGCGCACCTGGGACGTACGCCTCTACGCGGACGGGGCGACGAGGCGGTAGCCGACCCCGCGCACCGTCTCGATCAGTGCGGGCAGCCGCAGTTTGGAACGCAGGGACGCGACGTGCACTTCGAGCGTGCGCCCCGTTCCCTCCCAGCTCGTGCGCCACACCTCACTGATGATCTGCTCCCGCCGGAAGACCACACCGGGGCGCTGGGCGAGCAGCGCGAGCAGGTCGAACTCCTTGCGGGTGAGCTGGACTTCCGATCCGTCGACGCTGACCCGGCGGGTCGGCAGCTCGATGTGGACATGCCCGAGGCGCAGAGCGGCGACGGGTGTGGGAACGGTGTCCTCGCCGGCCGATTTGCGCCTGCTGACGGCGTGGATACGGGCGAGGAGCTCGCCGGTGTCGTACGGCTTGACCACGTAGTCGTCGGCCCCGAGGTTGAGGCCGTGGATCCGCGACCGGACATCGGCGCGCGCGGTCACCATGATCACCGGGGTGGCGGTGCGCTTGCGGATCTTCCCGCACACCTCGTAGCCGTCCTGGTCGGGCAGGCCGAGGTCGAGGAGCACGACACCGAAGGGCTCCGTGTCCGCGGGCAGCAGCGCCTGCAGCGCCTCCTCGCCGCTGCGCGCGTGCACGACCTGGAAGCCGTGCCGGGCGAGGATCGCGGAGAGGGCGGCCGCGACATGGTTGTCGTCCTCGACGAGCAGCAGTCTCATGGGCCCCCCTTTCCAAAGGTGCGGCGCGGCGTTCTTCGGTCGGTGCGGCGCCGGTACGTGTCAGTGCGGTTTCTCGTACGCCTCTCGTCACTTCCCCGTACCAAGGTGTTTCACGTCATGGCGTACCAGGGCATCCACTCCGATGACCGGTACGTCAGTCAAGGGCCCGCCCACTGCATCGAGCCATCTGTTATCCACCCGGTACGCCCCGGAGGCTCGCCGGCCGTCCCCTTCACACGGAGTGTCCGGTTGCCGCCGGATCGTTATGCTCAATTTCCGCTCAGATGTAATGACGCTGGTCGCACTGCGTCACTAGGGTCCTTCCCAACCGAGGAGGACGGAGCAAGAAGCCGATGAGCGGAGTTTCAGTGACCAAGGGCGCCGAGGACGCCGCACCTGCGGCGAACGACCTTGTCGTACTGAGCAACGTCAACAAGCATTTCGGCGCGCTGCATGTGCTCCAGGACATCGACCTGACCATCGCCCGTGGCGAGGTCGTGGTCGTCATCGGGCCCTCCGGGTCCGGGAAGTCCACGCTGTGCCGCACGATCAACCGCTTGGAGACGATCGACTCGGGCGCCATATCGATCGACGGCAAGCCGCTGCCCGAGGAGGGCAGGGGGCTGGCCAGGCTGCGCGCCGACGTCGGCATGGTCTTCCAGTCGTTCAATCTCTTCGCGCACAAGACGGTGCTCGAAAACGTGATGCTGGGCCAGCTCAAGGTCCGCAGGACGGACAAGAAGGCGGCCGAGGACAAGGCCCGTTCGCTGCTGGACCGGGTGGGCGTGGCGACGCAGGCCGACAAGTACCCCGCCCAGCTCTCCGGCGGTCAGCAGCAACGCGTGGCCATCGCAAGGGCGTTGGCGATGGACCCGAAGGTGATCCTCTTCGACGAGCCGACATCGGCGCTCGACCCGGAGATGATCAACGAGGTGCTGGAGGTCATGCAGCAGCTCGCCCGGGACGGCATGACGATGGTCGTCGTCACCCATGAGATGGGCTTCGCGCGCTCGGCCGCGAACCGCGTCGTCTTCATGGCCGACGGAAAGATCGTCGAAGAGGCCACGCCCGACCAGTTCTTCAGCAACCCGCGCAGCGACCGGGCCAAGGACTTCCTGTCGAAGATCCTTCACCACTGATTGATCCTGCACCGCCGGTACCCGGACCGGCCGATCACTCACATCGCGTCAACTCTAGGGAATCTCACCATGCAGCTTCGTAAGGTCACCGCCGCCTCGGCCGCCGTGCTCGCCCTCGCCCTGACCGCCACCGCCTGTGGTTCCGACAAGAAGGACGGCGGCTCGGACAGTGCGGGCGGCGGCAAGAAGATCACGATCGGCATCAAGATCGACCAGCCGGGCATCGGCCTGAAGACCCCCGACGGCAAGTACACCGGCTTCGACGTCGATGTCGCCACGTACGTCGCCAAGGAACTCGGCTACGACGCCAAGGACATCGTCTTCAAGGAGACCAAGAGCGCCGACCGCGAGACGGCGATCGAGCGCGGTGACGTGAAGTTCATCGCCGCCTCCTACTCGATCAACGACGAGCGGCAGCAGAAGGTCGACTTCGCGGGTCCGTACCTGCTGGCGCACCAGGACATCCTCGTCCGCGCCGACGACGACTCGATCAAGTCCGCGGCCGACCTGAACAGCAAGAAGCTGTGTTCGGTCACCGGCTCCACCTCGGCGAAGAACGTCAAGGACAAGCTGGCCCCGAAGGCGCAGCTCCAGGAGTACGGCGGCTACTCGGAGTGCCTGACCGGCCTGGAGAACAAGGTCATCGACGCACTGACCACGGACGACAGCATCCTGGCGGGCTACGCCTCGCAGCAGAACTTCCAGGGCAAGTTCAAGCTGGCCGGCTTCAAGATGACCAACGAGAACTACGGCATCGGCCTGAAGAAGGGCGACGCCGACCTCAAGAAGAAGATCAACGACGCGCTCACCAAGATGGTCTCGGACGGTTCCTGGGACAAGGCCGTGAAGGCCAACTTCGGCCCGGCGAACTACAAGAACGAGCTCGCCCCGAAGATCGGCAACATCGTCAAGTGAAGCAGGGCTGACCGGGCGCGCCGTCCGTGAACGGCGGCGCGCCGTGCCCTCCTACACGCGGAAGCGCGGGAGATCGTGTTCGACTTTCTTGAAGGTTACGACCTGTTGGGGGCCTTCTGGGTAACGGTGCAGCTCACCGTCTACTCCGCCCTCGGCTCCCTGATATGGGGAACGCTGCTGGCCGGCATGAAGGTCAGCCCGGTCCCCCTGATGCGCGGCTTCGCCACCGCGTACGTGAACGTGGTCCGGAACATTCCGCTGACCGTGATCATGGTGTTCTCGTCGCTGGGCCTCTTCCAGACGCTGGATATCAAGCTCGGCGCCAGCGATTTCACGGACATCAACTTCCGGCTCGCGGTGCTCGCCCTGGCCGCCTACACCGCCGCCTTCGTGTGCGAGGCGCTGCGCTCCGGCATCAACACCGTCCCGGTCGGCCAGGCGGAGGCGGCACGTGCCCTCGGGCTGAGCTTCACCCAGGTGCTGTGCCTGATCATCCTCCCGCAGGCGTTCCGCGCGGTCGTCAACCCGCTGTCGAACGTGCTGATCGCGCTGACGAAGAACACCACGGTCGCCTCCGCGATCGGGGTCGCCGAAGCCTCGTACCTGATGAAGGGCATGATCGAGGCCGAGGCCCAGCTGATCCTGATCTCTGCGGTCTTCGCGTTCGGCTTCATCGTTCTGACCCTCCCGACCGGCCTGATCCTCGGCTGGGTGAGCAAGAAGGTGGCGGTGAAGCGATGAGTTCCGTCCTCTACGACGCCCAAGGACCGCGCGCCAAACGGCGCAACATCCTGTACACGGTGCTGTTCGTGTTGTGTGCCGCAGCCGTGGTGTGGTGGGTGTACAAGGGCCTGACCGAGAAGCACCAGCTCGACTGGATCAAGTGGGAGCCCTTCTTCACCAGCTCCCAGCCCTGGGTGACGTACATCTGGCCGGGTCTCCAGAACACGCTCAAGGCGGCCTTCTTCGCCCTGATCATCGCGCTGCCGCTCGGAGCGCTCTTCGGCATCGGTCGGCTCTCCGACCACCGGTGGGTACGGGTGCCGGCCGGTGTGGTCGTGGAGTTCTTCCGCGCCATCCCCGTGCTGATCCTGATGATCATCGCTAACGCGGTGTACTCGGAGTACACGAACATCAGCACCGACGACCGTCCGCTGTATGCCGTGGTGACCGGTCTGGTGCTGTACAACGCCTCCGTGCTCGCCGAGATCGTGCGAGCCGGTATCCACACCCTTCCGAAGGGCCAGGGAGAGGCTGCCAAGGCGCTCGGCATGCGCAAGGGCCAGACCATGGTGTTCGTGCTGCTGCCGCAGGCGGTGACGGCGATGCTGCCGGCGATCGTCAGCCAGCTCGTCGTCATCGTGAAGGACACCGCGCTCGGTGGTGCCGTGATGACCTTCCCCGAGCTGCTGGCCTCGGTCCGGCCGATGGCTGCGAACTACGGTGCGAACACCATCGCGTGCTTCACCATCGTCGCCCTGATCTACCTCCTGGTGAACTTCGCGCTCACCTCGTTCGCGAGCTGGCTGGAGCGGTGGCTCCGGCGCAACAAGAAGAACAAGGGCACCGCACCCGGGGGCGCACCCGAGACCATCGGTACGCCGTCGCTCGTCGTCGACGACGGACGCGCCGTCTGACGGCTCGTCGAAATACGTCCCCGAGGGGCGGTGGCGCATCTGCCACCGCCCCTCGCCGCGTTCCGGTGTCGCTTGACGCAAGCACCGGCAGTAGGTTGCATACGTTCTGTGATCGCGCACCGAGCCCCCGCCGCCGCCACACCACCCCCGCCCCCTACGCCCGTTTCACTCCTTTCGCCTGCATTGCCTGCACGGATTCGAGGAGCCTCGTCGTGGACCCGGTGATCGTCGTCGGCGCCGGGCCCGTCGGTCTGGCGCTGTCGCTCGCCCTCGCGGCGCAAGGCGTTCCCTCCGTCCTGCTCGACGAGGACCCAGGCAAGGACGAGACCCGCCCCGCCCGGACGGTGGTGCTGCGCGAGGACACCGCGGCCCTGGTGGAACGGCTCGGCTGCAAGGCGCTCCGGCACGAGGGCATGCGGTGGTCCGGCTGGCGGTCCATGCGGCGAAGGCAGCTGGTGCGTGAGCTGCCGCTCGGAGAGGACTCCCCCGAGGGCGATCCGTCACCGGCCCCCATCCATCTGCCGCAGCACATCCTGACCCGCGGGCTGCGGGACGCGGTGGCCGCACAGGAGCTGGTGCAGGTGGCTCCGTACAGCCGGATCGACACACTCGAGCAGGACCCGGCCGGGGTCACGGTGCACACCAGGGAGCCCAACGCGACCTGGTGGCACGGGAGTTATCTGGTGGGCTGCGACGGCGCCAGGTCCACCGTGCGCAAGCTCCTCGACATCCGCTTCCCCGGTCGGACGGCGGTGGAGCGGCATGCCGTCGCGGCGCTGCGCGCCGAACTCCCCTGGCCCGGACAGGCCGTGCTGCACCGACTGCCGCCGTGGCGCACCGGCGGCGCCGAGGTGACCGCGCGGCCGCTGCCGGACGGCGCCTGGCGGCTGGACTGGCTGCTTCCGCCGCGTGGCGAGCTCGTCACCCCGGACGCCCTGATCACCCGGGTCCGGGACACCCTGGCGGGCTGGTGCGGCGAGACACCGCCGTACGAACTGCTGGACACGGGCGTGTACACGCTGCACCACCGGCTCGCCCTGCGCTGGCGGGTCGACCGGGCCTTCCTGGCCGGGGATGCCGCCCATCTGCTGGGCGCACTGGGCACCCAGGGGCTCGACGAGGGGCTGCGGGACGCCGAGAACCTGGCCTGGAAGCTGGCCCAGGCCTGGCACCACGGCGCCTCCGACGTACTGCTCGACAGCTACCAGGCGGAGCGCCGGGCCGCGGTCGCCGCACGGCTGCGCGCCGCAGACCAGTCGCTGCCGATACTGCGCGGCGGCGGAGGTCTGCGGACCCTGGTACCGGGGAGCGCACGGGGGCACGATTCACTGCTCACCGACGGACATCTGGGGTGCGGCCCCCTCGGTGCGCCCCCTTCGTACTCGCACTCGCCCCTTGCGCCCGCACACGCCGAAGCGCACACATCTGTCGGTACGCCCCCCGGTGCGCCGGTCACCGATGTACGGGTGACGGCACCCGACGGCACGACCGTGCGGCTGCGCGAGCGGCTGGGGCAGGGCCATCTGCTGGTGGTCCTGGTGGCGCCCGGAACCGGGGTGTGGGACCGGCGGCACTGGATGTCCGCGGGCGTCATGCCCCGCCTCGTCGCGGCTGTCGACGCGCTGCCGATGAAGGGCGAACTGCTGGTGACCGAGAACTATCCGGGGGCGTCGGCGCACACCGTGCTGCTGATCAGGCCGGACGGTCACCTGGTGGCGTCGTTCGGCGGGGTACGGCCCCGTGAGCTCTTCGCGGCGGCGGACGCAATGCGCGGCGGCGCGGCACCCACCTCAGTACGCTCCGACCGGACAGCGGACATCAATTGACCATCGCAGGCGCACATGGTGTACTCCGAAACGTGACCGACACCGATGTGCGCCTGTGGCGGAGGGTCCATATGGACCTCGTCCGCTATGCGGGCTGTGTGTGTCGCCCGTCCTGCTGAATCGCCTCCTCCTGCCGCGCCGTGCGCTCTGTCGTGCGGGCGTGCCTCCGCGCGAACCCTCAGGACGGTCTCTGTGTCTGCTCCTACGCCACCCCCTGTACGCATGCCCTCCCCCGCCGCCCACGGTGCTACCGGTCCGACGGCCGCAGAGCTGCTCGATTTCGTCCGCGCGGTCGCCGCCGACGCCGAGATCGTCGCCTCGCTCCCCCTCGATCCCGAGGGCCGCACCTGGGTCCAGCTGGAAGGACCGGGTGGCAGTGAGGCGTGGCTGATCGGCTGGCCGCCGGGTACCGGCACCGGCTGGCACGACCACGCCGACTCGATCGGCGCCTTCACCACCGCAGTCGGCACCCTCAAGGAGCTGTCGCTCGCCGCCCGGCTGCCCACCGACGGCTGGAAGACCCTCGAACTCGCCGAGGGCATCGACCGTTCCCGGCAGTTGGCCACCGGCCAGGGCAGGGCATTCGGCCGCCACCACGTCCACGAGGTGCTGAACGAGTCCGGCATGGAGCACGCCGTCTCCGTCCATGCGTACTACCCGCCGCTGCCGCAGATCCGGCGCTACAGCCGTACCGGTGCGGTGCTCCGTCTTGAGCAGGTCGAACGGCCGGAGGACTGGCAGTGAGCGACGGCCGTCGGGGTGGTACGGAGCCGGTCGGGATCGACGAACTGCTGGAGCGGGTCCGGGCCGGGTTCGTCCGGGTCGGCCCGCAGGAGGCGGTCGCCGCCGCTGTGGACGGAGCGCTGCTCGTGGACATCCGTTACGCGGAGCTGCGGGAACGGGACGGGCTGATTCCGGGGGCGCTGGTCGTCGAGCGCAACGAGCTGGAGTGGCGGCTCGACCCACAGGGAAGCCATCGGGCTCCGGAGGCGGTGAGCCACGATCTCCACATCGTGGTGGTCTGCAACGAGGGCTATGCGTCGAGTCTCGCCGTCGCGTCCCTGCGGCAGCTGGGGCTGCACCGGGCGACCGATCTCATCGGCGGGTTCCAGGCGTGGCGTGCGGCGGGGCTTCCGGTCGAGACCTGACGGACGGCGCTGGGACGGGAGTGTCCAGCGGGAGGACGGCGACGGGGGCGGGCGGAGTCGGGCGGGGCGTCCCAGCCGCAGGACGCCGACGCCGGACCCCGTCGGAGGCTCACTGCCTGGATGTGGCTACCTCCACCGGGCGGACCCTGAGTGCCAGTCGGCCGGGCAGCGCCGTGGCGGTCAGTGCCAGCAGTGCGGCGGCGCCCACCACTGTCGCGTACACCAGCGGCAGAACCGCGGGCGCCGCGCTGCCGGTCATGCCGATGCTGAAGGCGGTCAGTACAGCCAGTGCGATACCGCTGCCGAGGGCAGCGCCGATCAGCAGGACCGACAGGGCCTCGATGCGGAGCATCCGCAGGACCTGACGCCGGGTCGCGCCGGCCAGCCTGAGCATGGCGAACTCCCTGATGCGCTCGGACACGGACATGGCAAGGGTGTTGACGACCGCGATGGCGGTGAACGCCAGGACCAGGCCCAGGGCGAGATGGTTGACCGCCGCATTCTCCTGCTGTCGGTCCGCCTGGAGCCGGTCGGCGGTCGCCGGGGCGAGTACGGAGACGCCGGGGAACTGCTCGAGTGCGGCGGCGAGTTCGTCACGGCCGCTGTCCCCGGCGACCAGGACCGTGGCGGCAAGAGAGTTGTCCATGTGACGGGCGAGCAGATCATGGGGCAGGGTCAGGTCGCCGAAGCCCAGGCCCCGGCTGTAGACGGCGGCAACGGTGAGGGTGGCGGGGGTGCCGTCGCCGAGGTGGAGTTTCAACTTGCTGCCGGGGTGGAGGCCGAGCCGGTCGGCAGCGAGTTCACTGATCGCGGCGGTGCCGGGGCCGGTGAACTCGGTGAGCGATCCGCTCGTCACGTCAGGGTCCCAGGTGCGGGCGAGTCCGGCCTGGGTGACGCCTTGGGCCTGGTACTTGTCGAGGCCGACGCGCACGGTGGTCCGTACGACCTCGGTGGCGGCCGTGACACCCGGCGTCCTACGGATGGTCTCGGCGGCCGCGGACGGGACACCCGGCCCCTGCGCGGCCAGTACCCAGGTGGCGCGGACGCCGTCGTGGGCCTGGGCGCGGGCGGCGTCGCCGAGCGTCGGCTGAACGAAGAGAACCGTGCAGGTCATCCCGATGAGCAGGGTGAGCGGGGTGACGACGGAGGCCATCCGGGTGGAGTTCCCGCGGATGTTCGCGGTCGCGAGCGGTCCCCCGGAACCCGCAAGTCGAAGTGGTCCCGCGAGCAGTACAGAAGCCAGTCGCACGAGGAACGGGCCCAGCAGTGATACGGCCGTGGCCGACACGACGACGGCCAGGAATGTGACGGGCGTCGCGGCGGCCTCGGTACGCAGGACGCTCAGTACGGCGATGAGCGCGGCGCCGCCCGCGAGCAGCACGAGACCCGCGACGATCCGGCCGCGGGCCGGGCCGCGCTCGACCGTGGACTCGGCCATGGCCTCGGCGGGACGGATACGGGCGATGCGCCGGCCGGAGATCCTCGCCGCCGCCCAGGCGCCGAGGAGAGTGACGGCCAGGGCTGCGCAGGCCGGGAAGATGCCTGCGGTGCGTTCCAGGGTCGCCGGGATCACACCCATGTCGATGAATCGACTGTGCAGCCATTCGGCGAGGGGCAGTCCGGCAAGCGCGCCCAGGACACCGGAAACGGCTCCGACGGCCAGGGCCTCACGGCCGAGGAGGCGGCGGACCTGACGCGGGGTGGCAGCGATGGCGCGAAGCAGGGCCAGTTCGCGGTGCCGCTGCTGGATGGAGAGCGCGAAGGTGCCGACCACGACCAGGATCGCGACCAGGAGGGACGTACCGCCCATGGCGCCGCCCATGGAGACCAGCTTGATACGGGCTCCCGCGGCGTCCAGGAACTCGACGGGCCCGCGGTCGTCACCGGTGGCGACCTGCGCGGTGGTACCCCTGAGCGCCTGTTCGACCTGCTGCTTCAGCCGGTTGAGGTCGGTGCCGGGCGCGGGCATCACGCCGAGGGCGCTGATCCGGCCGGGGCGGGCGGCAAGGCGCTCGGCCTCGGCAGTGGAGAAGAACAGTGAGGACTGCTGCCGGAGGTCGCTCCGGCCGGCCGGGGCCGCAATGCCACTGATGCGGTACGGGCGGGGGGTGCTGGTGGACTGGACGACGAGCCGGTCCCCGGGCTTCAGGCCCTTCTGTTCGGCGAGGCCGCGGTCGATCACCACATCGTCCTCGGAGGCGGGGGCGCGGCCTCGGACGAGAGCGAAGGGGGTGAGTGGGGCGGAGGCCCAGGAGTGGCCGTACGAGGGGTGGGCGGCGAGCTGGGACTGGGGCGCGGACCGAGTCACGGGCTGGGCCAGAAAGGTCAGCTCGGGAACGACCTTCCGTACGCCTTCCAGGTTGCTGATCCGGTCAGCGATGGCCGCGGGCAGCCAGGCGCGCTCGGCGACCGGCTTCGCCTTGTGTTTGACCTTGGTTTTTCCGTTGCCCTTGTGCTTGACGGTGGTGCGGTGGACGTTCTGGTCGGCGGAGACCAAGAGCGGCGCGGCGGCATAGCGTTCGGTGGCGATCCTTCCGCCCAGGCCGGTCTCCAACAGCGTGCCGCAGGCGGTGATGAGGGCGGCGGCACACATGAGGGCCAGGAAGGCACCGAGGAATCCGCCCCTACGGTCCCGGATCGTCTGCAGGGCATAGCGCAGCATCATGGTGCGTCCGTCTCTTTTCTGTTGTTGTCCGCCTGGGTCACGGCCGGGCCCAGGATCCCGTTCGGGTCCGGGTCGTTTCCACGCCGGAGCTGCTCGAAGAGGGCGAGGTCGGCGCGTAGAACCAGTGCACGCGGGTGGTGGCTGGTGGCGTGCGCGGCGTGTGTGTCGTGCGCGGCGTGTGTGTCGTGCGCGGCTGCTATCGGTGGCTTCTCTGCCATGCGTCACACAGTGCTCTGTGTACAGATGTCCGTGCATTGGAGCGCGCCTGCGTCTTCGTGCTGGGGCTACCCCCCGCGTGCCGTTCGCCGGTCCCCCGAATCCACCCCGGCACACCCGAACGCCACGCTCCGGTGGAGCAATCCCCGTACCCGACAGACATTCGCCTCAACGCCAAGGACCGATGTGACGGAGGCCTCGCATCCATGTCGACCCCCACCCTCACCCCCGACCAACTCGACGTTCAGGCCGCTCGCCTCCATGACACCGAGGCGTGGCAACAGATCGTCTCCGGCTGGGACCTCACCACCCCCGAACCCTTGCTCCCCTCCACCCCCGGCACCGCGGAACAACTGCCGGTCAGCCACCCGGCCGACTGGCGCGACCTGTTGTCCGTACCGGTCGACCAGCTCATTGCCGACTCCGCCCGTGCCCTGCCGGCGACCGCGCCGCGCGAACGGCCCCTCCCCGGGCGCCTGGGTGCGATCCTCCCCGACCGGATCCACTCCTGGCGGCGCATCGGGCAGCCCGAGGTACGTCCCTCCACCCATCTCGCCTACGCACGGCAGATCCTGACCGAGTGGGGCTGGCAGAACACCCCGTACAGGTTGCGCAACGTCCGCGGCGCGCGGTGCGTCTGCGGTGCCCTCCTCACCGCGCACCGCCTGGGCTACGGCTCCCGCGACACCGTGGACCGGGCCGGCGCCTGGCTCGTCGCCGAACTCCGCTCCCAGGGCTGGGCCGGGCTGATCGGCCCCTGGAACCGGCACCCTGGCCGCACCGCCGCAGATGCGCTCGCCCTGATCGACGCCACCATCAGCCGCGCCGCTCGCGCCGGGCAGTAATCACCACAACCGCCCCCGCCCGGTACGGGCCCGGTCAGAAGGGCTCGTCCAGGCCTTCCGTGTCCTCGCCCTCTTCTTCCAGCGCCTGCCGCACCACGCGCAGGGCCATGCCTTCCCCGTACCCCTTGCGGGCGAGCATGCCCGCAAGGCGGCGCAGCCGCTTGTCGCGGTCCAGGCCGCGAGTGGAGCGCAGCTTGCGCGCGACCAGCTCTCGGGCTGTCGCCTCCTCCTGCTCCGAGTCGAGCTGCCCGACAGCCTCGTCGATCACGGCGGAATCCACCCCCTTGGTGCGCAGCTCACGGACAAGTGCGCGGCGGGCCAGTCCTCTGCCGTGGTGCCGGGACTCCACCCAGGCGTCCGCGAACGCGGCATCGTCGATCAGCCCGACATCCTCGAAGCGCGACAGCACTTCTTCGGCCGCCTCATCCGGGATCTCCCGCTTGCGCAGGGCATCCGCAAGCTGCTTCCGGGTGCGCGGGGTCCCGGTGAGCAGCCGCAGACAGATGTTGCGCGCCTGCTCGACCGGGTCTCGCGGCTCCCCCTTCTCGGCCCTCGACGAGGAAGGGGAGCCGCTGCTCCTGGAGCGGGAGCGGGCACGGCGACCCGCCCCCTCACCGAATCCGGCGCCCGAGCCGGTGCCGTGGCCGGCCTCCGGCTCGTACGCGCCCTCGGACTCGGTCGTGTGTCCTGCGGCGAATTCGGGGCCGGGACCGGCGCCATGGTCGGTGGCGCTGACCGGCCACTCCGTACGACGCGTCACGGTCTAGCTCTTGGCCGCCGCGGTCTTGGCCGGCTTGGCCTTGCCGGCCGGAGCGGGCACCGACTTCGCGCTGTCGGCCGAAGCGGCGGCGCCGCCCGCCGTATCCGCACCGGGCTCGGCGGCGTTGGCATCGGGCCTGACGCCGACGCCCAGCTTCTCAAGGATCTTCTTCTCGATCTCATTGGCGAGATCGGGGTTGTCCTTGAGGAAGTTACGGGCGTTCTCCTTGCCCTGGCCGAGCTGGTCGCCCTCGTACGTGTACCAGGCGCCCGCCTTTCGGACGAAGCCGTGCTCCACGCCCATGTCGATCAGACCGCCCTCGCGGCTGATGCCCTGGCCGTAGAGGATGTCGAACTCGGCCTGCTTGAAGGGCGGCGCGACCTTGTTCTTCACAACCTTGACCCGGGTGCGGTTACCGACGGCGTCGGTACCGTCCTTCAGCGTCTCGATCCGGCGGATGTCGAGGCGCACCGAGGCGTAGAACTTGAGGGCCCGGCCACCGGTCGTGGTCTCCGGCGAGCCGAACATCACACCGATCTTCTCGCGGAGCTGGTTGATGAAGATCGCGGTGGTCTTGGACTGGTTGAGCGCGCTGGTGATCTTGCGGAGTGCCTGGCTCATCAGGCGGGCCTGCAGACCCACGTGCGAGTCGCCCATCTCGCCCTCGATCTCCGCACGCGGCACGAGCGCCGCGACGGAGTCGATGACGATCAGGTCGAGGGCGCCGGAGCGGACCAGCATGTCCACGATTTCGAGGGCCTGCTCACCGTTGTCCGGCTGGGACAGGATGAGGCTGTCGATGTCGACGCCGAGCTTCTTCGCGTACTCGGGGTCGAGGGCGTGCTCCGCGTCGATGAAGGCCACCGAGCCGCCGAGCTTCTGCGCATTCGCCACCGCGTGCAGCGTCAGCGTCGTCTTACCGGAGGACTCCGGTCCGTACACCTCCACCACACGGCCGCGCGGCAGACCGCCGACGCCGAGGGCCACGTCGAGGGCAGTCGACCCGGTGGGGATCACCTCGATGGGCTCGTTCGGCCGCTCACCGAGGCGCATCACCGCGCCCTTGCCGAATTGCCGTTCAATCTGTGCGAGTGCGGCGTCCAGCGCCTTCTCGCGGTCGGTTCCTGCCATGGGTTCCACCCGATTTGCTTGAGTCGATCGCTTCACGTCAAAGACGCTAACCCCTGCCACTGACAATGGGCCTCGACGTCCTCCCGGCCTGTGGACAACTCCACGGTCGGGCCCGGGAAAACCCGGCCGGAATCCCATGAGAATGGATGTTCGATTTTGGTGTCAAGCACACCGCGGCGGACCGAACTGCCCCCAGCGTAGCGCCCTAGCACCCCACCCTCGGCGGAGTCAAGATCACCGATCGACACCATGCCGAATTCCTGCCACATAGGGACATAAGCGGCAGGAAAGGTGGCTCTGGTGGCGGGGGCGACGCGGGGTGCGGGCCTACGCGGCATCGCTGTTCCACTGGGTGCGACCGGAGCGACCGTCCACGTCACGGGGCGGGCGAGCGGGTCGCAGCGCTCGGAGATGAACCGCCCCGAGAGCATCAAGGAGACGGCTGCTCGTGGACGAGGCCGGCGGCCACGGAATCCCGGTTGGGGTGGACCATCCGATGCCCGAGGAGGTCGGCGCACTCGTGGCGTCCCATGGTGCGACCGTTTCATGCCCCTCACGCCCGGCCGGCTGCGGTCCGAAGCCGTGCTGGAGGCCCACGGTGTCACTGAGGCGAACTGGCGTGACGTGATCGCGCACTCTCCCGGCCCGATGCCTGGAGATATGCCACCGAGGTCCAGGCCCCCGGCCGGACGACGTAACGGGCTATCGCTGAGACCAGCCCCCGCCACCGAGCCGGTCAGGCACGTTCCGGATGCTCCCCGGCGCCGTCCTGTCCGCCCCGGCCCTCATTGCTCCCGGCAGTCCGCCAGGACCGGCGCAGTCGCATGAGTACCGGCTCACCTCGTTGCTGGTGACGGCCGTGCACCCGCGGGTCGTCCGTCACGTCGTACCGCTTCACGTAGGCGCCGAGGAACGCCTGGAGCGTGGCGACGGCCGGGATCGCGATCAACGCACCCACGGCCCCCATCAAGGCCGTGCCCACGATGACCGATCCGAACGCGACCGCCGGATGGATGTCGACGGTCCTGGAGGTGAGCTTGGGCTGCAGCGCATAGTTCTCGAACTGCTGGTAGACCACGACGAATCCGAGCACCCACAGCGCGTACCAGGGGTCGACGGTGAACGCGATCAGCATGGGCAGGGCGCCTGCCAGATACGTACCGATCGTGGGGATGAACTGGGAGACCAGTCCGACCCAGATGGCAAGCGCGGGCGCGTACGGAACACCGAGGATCACCAGCAGGATGTAGTGCGCGATCCCGGAGACGAGTGCCATCAGACCGCGCGAGTAGAGGTAGCCGCCGGTCTTGTCGACCGCGATCTCCCAGGCCCGCAGGACCTCGGCCTGCTTGGCGGGTGGCAGTACGGAGCACAGGGCGCGCCGCAGTCTGGGACCGTCGGCGGCGAAGTAGAACGAGAACAGGAAGATCGTCAGAAGACGGAACAGCCCGCCGAGCACGGTGGTGGAGATGTCGAGCACTCCGGTCGCGCTGTTCTGGACGTACTTCTGCAGCCAGTCGGAGTGCAGCACACTGTCCTGAACCTCGACCCGGGAGAGCTCGGTGTGGAAGCTCTGGTTGACCCAGTTGATCACCGAGTCCAGATACTTCGGGAACTCCTCGACCATGTCGACGATCTGGCCCGCGAGCATCGAGCCGAGCAGCACGACGAAACCGGCTGCCGCTATCAGCACGGCGAGGAAGACCAGGAAAGTGGCGAGGCCGCGACGCATGCCGCGCGACGACATCCGGCTCACCGCGGGCTCTATGGCGAGCGCCAGGAAGAACGCGATCAGCACATTGATCAGCAGCCCGATGAGCTGGTCGAACGCCCAGCTGCCGAGCTGGAAACAGGCGTAGAGCGCCAGGGCGAGCACCATGGCACGCGGCAGCCACGCGGGCATACGGTTCGGCCGGTAGCCGGACGGCGGGACCGGCGGGGCGGGCTGGGTGAGAGGCGTCTGGGTCTGGGCTGTCTCGTCTGTCGGTGACACGGCTCCAGTCTCGCCTACGGCTGTGACAAACAGCCCCCCGCCCCGGACAACATCACAGGTCCGGCCATTGACGAGCCGCCGATCAGCGCTTGTCGGCGGGGATGCCGACCGCGGTACAGACACCGCGCCAGACATCCTTGGCCTCCCAGCCCGCGGCCAGCGCCTGGTGCACCGTCTGCCCGTCGAGCTCGGCCATCACATGATCGCGCGCGAAGGAATCGGCGTATCCCGCGCCGAAGTGGTCCGCCATCCGTTCCCAGAAAATCGTCAACCGCATGACCTCAGTATCCCGCTCCTGAGAGTGCAGCCATGCCGCTACGTCTTGCCGAGAGCGCTTACCGCCCTACGGTCGGTCCATGGCTGGAACCGGAACAAGTCCCCTCAACCGTGCCGAGCAGTTCATCTGGCTCACGGCCCGTGTCCTAGAACAGCGGCGGTTCGCCCATCACTTCCTGAAAGGAAGTACGGAGGCCGTGGAGACCGCACTCGCCGCCTATCTGAATGAGGACGGCGGATACGGGAACGCACTCGAACCCGATCTGCGTGGCCCTGTCAGTCAGCCGCTGCACACCGCGCACGCACTCAACGTCCTCGACTCCATCGGCCGCTGCAGCGGGCTGCGAGTGGAGCGGATCTGCCGCTTCCTGACCGAGGTGTCCACCAAGGAGGGGGCGTTGCCCGCTCTCCTGCCATCGCAGCGCGGCTATCCGGCGGCGCCGTTCATCCCGGTCGTCGACGACCCGCTCGCGGCACTGTTGACCACCGGACCCGTCGTCGGGCTCCTGCACCGCAATGCGGTGTGGCATGCCTGGCTGTTCCGGGCCACCGATTTCTGCTGGGCGGCGGTCGACGCTCTGGAGCAGTCGCATCCGTACGAGATCGAGGCGGCGCTCGCCTTCCTCGACGGCGCTCCGGACCGGGCCCGTGCGGAGGCGGCGGCCGACCGGCTCGGGCGGCTGGTGCGCGAACAGCGGCTCGCCGTGCTGGATCCGGAGAGGAGCGCGGAGTACCCGGTGGCGGCCGGATACGCACCGGGCGAGCAGCACTTCCCGTACGACTACGCCCGTACACCCGATTCGCTCGCCCGCCGCTGGTTCACCGAGGAGGAGCTGGCCCGCTCGCTCGACCATCTTGCGGCCCAGCAGCAGACGGACGGCGGCTGGCCGGTGAACTGGCGGCAGTGGGCGCCTGGGACGGCTCTGGAGGGGCGGCCCATCGTGACGCTCAAGGCGCTCCTGACACTGCGGGCCCATGGGCGCAGCCTCGACTGAGAACGGTGGTCAAGACGGCGCAGCGGGCTCATGGCCCGGCCCCGTGCTCTGTGTGCAGTGCTCCGTGCCTCCGCGCACCCGAGTCGTGTCGCCGTGCATGTGCCGTCCGTATCGGTCAGCCGGCTGCGGACACGCCGTCGGCCCCGGCAACGGAGTTCTGCCAGGCTGCCCGTCGGCTCGGGGGCGGTCTCCTGATGTGCGTGGCCGGATTGTCGATCGCGGTGTTCGCCGGGGTGGATCCGGTGGGCGTGAAGATCGCGCTGATGGTGCTGACGAATGTGATCCTCACCGTCTCGCAGACGGCCGTCGCCCGGATCGCACCGGCCGGGCCGCGCGGAGTGGCGCTGGGCGCGCCGCCCTTCGTCTATGCACTCGCCGGGATTCTGTCGTCGCTCGTCACGGGCCGGATGGTGGATGCGGCGGCCTTTGTGCCCACGGGTTGCCTCTCGGCGTATCTGCTGATGGCGGGGCTGGTCGCGGTGGCCGGCGAGCTCGCCGTCCGCTTCCTCCGGCCGGAGAAGGACGCGGCACGGCCGGATGTGGCGGAGGCCGCGCCGATGGGCCTCGCAGTGCACTGAACGGGCGACAAGTACGCGGTAAGGGGTTCGGTCCCGTGAATCGAGCCCCTTACACGTGTGTCTCACCAAGGTGCCTGTCCGAGGGCACGTACCCCTGCAGTGACGACCACGGCGGCCCCTACGACCACGAGGAAGGGCGCGCGCAGAACCAGTGCGAGCGCCGCCGCGGCGAGCCCCGCGCCTCTGGCGTCCAGCGTCAGGTGCTGCCCGTCGCCGAACGTCTGCTGCGCGGTGAGGGCGGCCAGGAGCGCGACGGGCAGCAGCGCGGCGAGACGCTGCGCGAGCGGACGTTCCAGCACACCGGCAGGCACCAGCAGTCCGAGCAGTTTGGCGAGGTAGCAGCCGACGGCGGTCAGCGCGATGGCGATCCAGATGTTCATCGGTTCTCCTCCGCCGTGGCCGTGCCCCGGCTCTGTCCTTTCCGGCGTCCGCTCAGGAAGAGGACGGCAGGTGCGGCAAGCGCGGACAGCAGGACGGGGACGCCTGCGGGCAGTACGGGCAGCAGTCCGAGCGCGAGCAGAACCGCGAGTGCGGCGGTGATGCGTTCCGTCGTGCTTTTGAGCATCGGCGCGAGCAGGGCGAGGAAGACGGCGGGCGATGCCGCGTCCAGCCCCCAGGCGTCGGTGTCGCCGAGCGCCTCGGCGCCGAGGGCCCCCAACAGCGTGGTCAGGTTCCACAGCACATAGAGGGTGAGGCCGGTCACGGCGAAACCGATCCGTGCGGCTCGCCGGGTGGGCTGCGGCAGTGTCACGGCGGTCGTCTCGTCGATGACCCACTGGGCGGCGAAGGGACGGAGCGCGCGTGGAAGAGCGAGCAGCTGCGACAGCCGCAGGCCGTAGAACGAGTTGCGTACGCCGAGGAAGAAGGCCCCGGCAGCCGCGGTGTAGGGGTTGCCGCCCGCCGCGAGAGCACCCACGAGGGCGAACTGCGAGGCCCCGGTGAAGACGGCGAGGCTGAGCGCACAGGTCTGCAACAGGCTCAGTCCGGAACCGGCCGAGGTCACGCCGAAGGCGAAGCCGGAAAGTCCGACGGCTATGCCGACACCGAGCGCGTCGCGTACGACGGCCGAGTCCGACTTCGCCCCGACGGCGTCCGGCTGCGCCCCGGGGACGGTCGCGCTGTCGTGGGGTGCGCCGGCTGCCTCGCCGAAGTCTTCTGGGAGTGTCGTCTGTTCTGCCACGACCGGAACGCTACGTGGGCAGATCGCGACCGGTCTTGTACGTTCTTGCGCGTTCGCGCCGGTACGCGCCGGGTGGCACTCCCACGATCCGGGTGAAGTGACGGTTGAGATGCGGCTGATCGGTGAAGCCGACCTCGGCGGCCACCTGCGCAGGTGCACTCCCGGCGTCGAGCATCCGGCGCGCGGCCCGCACCCGGGCATCGGTGAGCCAGGTGTGCGGCGGCATCCCGTACTGCTTCTTGAAGGCCCTCAGCAGCGCGAACGGGCTGGTGCCGAGCTCCGCCGCCAGCGCCTCCAAGGTGGGCGGCTCCGCCATCCTGCACTCCAGCACGGCGCGGGCCCGCGCCGCGTCGCGTGCACCCGCCGAGCGGGGCACGCGCGCGGGCAGTGCGCTGCCGTGCAGGCTCAGCAGCCGCGCGACCATCACCCGCAGCACGGTGTCCGCGGCAAGGGCGTTGCCCTCCTCGGCAGCACGGTGGACCTCGCCGATCAGCCGGGCCGCGTACGGGTCCATGACGCTGGTCTCGGTGAAGCCGACCGTGCCGCGCAGACTCGTCGTATCGGCCGCGATGTCGTTGATCACCTGCGCGGACGGGTACAGCGTGGCGTACACCCAGCCCTCCGGAACACCCGCGCGGGCGGTGTGCGGCACCTCCGGATTGATCATGACTACGACGCCGGGGCCCGCGTGCACGACGGCGCCGCCGGGCAGCCCGACGTCTTCCACCCCTCGGGTGATGGTGCCGAAGACATAGCCCTCGTGGCTGTGGCGCGGGAAGGTGTGGCGCACGTACCGGGCACGCAGCAGATCGAGGTCGGGCAACTCCGCGTACTGCCAGTGCCTCGCCCACTCCCCCGGCCCCGACTCCGGTATTGCCGCCATGGACGAATTCTCGCAGCTCCCCGGCGAGGTCGCCGATGGCCGTCACAGCCGTTGTCAGTGCCGGGGTGCACGATGGGGGACATGGCCGGCTCTGCGCTCGACTCGTTCTCCCCTGCGACCCGCAGCTGGTTCGCGGGTGCCTTCAGCGCGCCCACCGCCGCGCAGGAAGGCGCCTGGCGCGCGATCGGCGAGGGCTCGGACGTGCTGGTCGTCGCGCCGACCGGCTCCGGCAAGACGCTGGCCGCGTTCCTCGCCGCGCTGGACGGTCTTGCGTCCGTCCCGCCGCCCGCCGAGGCGAAGAAGCGCTGCCGCGTGCTGTACGTGTCGCCCCTCAAGGCCCTCGCGGTCGATGTCGAGCGCAATCTCCGCTCACCGCTGACCGGCATCCGCCAGGAGTCGGTGCGTCTCGGGCTGCCCGAGCCCGAGGTCCGGGTGGGAATCCGCTCCGGCGACACCCCGCCCGCCGAGCGCCGCTCGATGGCGACCCGGCCACCGGACATCCTGATCACCACGCCCGAATCACTGTTCCTGATGCTGACCTCATCCGCCCGGGAGGCGCTGTCCGGCATCGAGACGGTGATTCTCGACGAAGTGCATGCCGTGGCGGGTACGAAGCGGGGCGCCCATCTCGCCGTATCGCTGGAACGTCTCGACGAGCTGCTGCCGCGGCCCGCACGGCGGATCGGCCTGTCTGCGACGGTCCGTCCGGTCGACGAGGTGGCGCGCTTCCTCTCACCGCAGCGGAAGGTGGAGATCGTCCAGCCGCCGTCCACCAAGCGGTTCGACCTGTCGGTGGTCGTGCCGGTCGAGGATCTGGGCGAACTCGGCGGCTCCCCCGCCACGGACACGGACCAGGCGGGCCAGGCGGACAAGCCGTCGATCTGGCCCCATGTCGAGGAACGCATCGTCGATCTCGTCCAGGAGCATCGCTCCACCATCGTCTTCGCCAATTCCCGCCGCCTCGCGGAGCGGCTCTGCAACCGGCTCAACGAGATCGCGTACGAGCGGGCCACCGGCACTGTGCTCGACGAACACGGCTCCGCCACGAGGCTGCCGGAAGCACACTCCCCGGCCGAGATCATGGCCCAGTCCGGCGCGGCGAAGGGCGCTCCCGCGCTCCTCGCCCGTGCACACCACGGTTCGGTTTCCAAGGAACAGCGCGCCCAGGTCGAGGAGGACCTCAAGGCGGGCCGGCTGCCGGCCGTGGTCGCCACCTCCAGTCTGGAGCTGGGCATCGACATGGGGGCGGTCGATCTGGTCGTCCAGGTGGAGTCGCCGCCGTCGGTCGCCTCCGGACTGCAACGGGTCGGCCGGGCCGGGCACCAGGTCGGTGCGGTCTCCACCGGAGTGGTCTTCCCGAAGTACCGGGGCGATCTGGTGCAGGCTGCCGTGGTCACCGAGCGGATGCGCGAGGGGTCCATCGAGGCGCTCCGGATCCCGTCCAACCCCTTGGATGTGCTGGCCCAGCAGCTCGTCGCCATGGTCGCCCTGGACACGTGGCAGGTGGATGATCTACTGGCTGTGACGCGTCGCGCGGCCCCCTTCGCCTCGCTCCCGGAGTCGGCATTCACGGCCGTTCTGGACATGCTCGCCGGACGTTATCCGTCCGATGCTTTTGCCGAGCTGCGCCCGCGTGTGGTCTGGGACCGGGTGGCCGGTACGGTCACGGGCCGCCCCGGCGCCCAGCGACTCGCCGTCACCTCCGGCGGGACCATCCCCGACCGCGGGCTCTTCGGGGTCTTTCTCGCCGGCGCCGACCCCAAGAAGGGCGGCGGCCGGGTGGGCGAGCTGGACGAGGAGATGGTGTACGAGTCCCGGGTGGGCGACGTCTTCACGCTGGGCACCACGTCCTGGCGAATCGAAGACATCACCCGCGACCGGGTCCTGGTGTCGCCCGCCCCCGGCGTTCCCGGCCGACTGCCGTTCTGGAAGGGCGATCAACTGGGCCGTCCGCTGGAGCTGGGGCGTGCGCTCGGCGCGTTCCTCCGCGAGATCGGCGGACTGTCCCAGGAAGCTGCCCGGCAGCGTCTGCTCGCCGCCGGTCTCGACATCTGGGCCGCCGACAACACCCTGTCGTACATCGACGAACAGCGCCGCGCCTGCGGTCACGTACCGGACGACCGGACCATCCTCGTCGAGCGTTTCCGTGACGAGCTGGGTGACTGGCGGGTAGTCGTCCACTCCCCGTTCGGCGCGCAAGTACATGCCCCGTGGGCGCTGGCGCTGAATGCCCGCCTCGCCGAGCGGTACGGCATGGACGCCCAGGTGATGCATGCCGACGACGGCATAGTGCTGCGGCTGCCCGACGCAGACCTGATGGGCCTGGACCTCCTGGACTTCGATCCGGCGCAGGACCCGGCCCAGGCTCCGGCACCGTTGCCGGGCCTCTCGTACGACAGCGGACAACCGCCGGTCGGCGCTGCGGACGTGACCTTCGACCAGGGCGAGATCAACCAGATCGTCACCGACCAGGTAGGCGGATCAGCCCTGTTCGCCTCGCGGTTCCGCGAATGCGCGGCGCGCGCCCTGCTGCTGCCGCGACGCAGCCCCGGCAAGCGCACCCCGCTGTGGCAGCAGCGCCAACGCGCCGCACAACTCCTCCAGGTCGCCTCCGAGTTCGGCTCCTTCCCCATCGTTCTGGAAGCGGTCCGCGAATGCCTCCAGGATGTCTTCGACGTCCCCGGGCTGAGGGAGCTCATGGGCGACCTCGAAGCACGCCGTGTCCGGCTGGTCGAGGTGACCACCCCGGAGCCCTCGCCCTTCGCCCGCTCGCTCCTGTTCGGCTATGTCGCCCAGTTCCTGTACGAGGGCGACTCGCCCCTCGCCGAGCGGCGGGCCGCCGCCCTCTCCCTCGACTCCCACCTCCTGGCCGAGCTCCTCGGCCAGGCAGAACTGCGCGAACTGCTCGACGCCGATGTCCTGACCGAGCTGACGCAGGAACTCCAGTGGATGACCGAGGACCGCCGGATCAAGGACATCGAAGGGGTCGCCGATCTCCTTCGGGTCCTCGGTCCGCTCACCGACGCGGAGTTGGCCGAGCGCGGCGCCCAGAGGCCCTGGGCTCCGGAGCTGGCCGCCGCCCGCCGCGCCATCCAGGTCCGGATCGGGGGAGCGGACCACTGGGCCGCGGTCGAGGACGCGGGACGGCTGCGCGACGCACTGGGCACCGCTCTCCCGGTGGGTGTCCCCGAGGCTTTCACCGAACCGGTGAAGGACCCGCTCGGCGATCTCCTCGCCCGATACGCGCGTACGCACGGCCCGTTCACCTCCACCGAGGCCGCCACCCGTTTCGGCCTCGGCACCGCTGTCACGGACGGCGCGCTGCAGCGGCTCGCCGCGACCGGCCGGATCGTCCAGGGCGAGTTCCACCCCGCCGGCATCGGCCAGGAGTGGTGCGACGCCACCGTGCTGCGCCGGCTGCGCCGCCGTTCGCTCGCCGCGCTCCGTCATGAGCTGGAGCCGGTCCCGCCGGCCGCCCTCGCCGGCTTCCTTCCGCAGTGGCAGCACGTGGGCCACAACAGCCTGCGCGGCATCGACGGACTGGCCCGCGCCATCGAGCAGTTGCAGGGTGCGCCCGTCCCGGCGTCGGCTTTGGAGAAACTGATCCTGCCGGGCCGGGTCACCGGCTACTCCCCCGCGCTGCTGGACGAGCTGACCACCACCGGCGAGGTCGTCTGGGCCGGTGCGGGTGCCCTTCCCGGCAAGGACGGCTGGCTGTCCCTCTACCTCGCCGACAGCGCGCCTCTGCTCCTCCCGCCCCCGCACCCGCTCGAACTGAGCGCATTGCACGAATCCGTCCTGACGGCTCTGACCGGCGGATACGGACTGTTCTTCCGGCAGATCGCCGACCACGTCCGCGCCACCACCCACCCGGACTGCACCGATCCGCAACTGGCCGATGCAGTCTGGGACCTGGCCTGGTCGGGACGGCTCACCAATGACACGCTCGCCCCGCTGCGTTCGCTCCTCGGCTCCGGCCGCACGGCAGGGTCGACCGCCCACCGCGCCAAACGGAGTGTCCCGCGCGGGCGTTACGGCTCACTCACCGCCGCCGCCCGGCCCGTGTCCCGCACCGGACCGCCTACTGTCTCGGGCCGCTGGTCCCTGCTGCCCGCCACCGAACCCGACCCCACGCACCGTGCGCACGCCCTGGCCCGCACGCTCCTCGACCGCCATGGGGTGGTGACCCGCGGCGCGGTCCAGGCCGAAGGCGTCGAGGGCGGCTTCTCCGCCACGTACCGCGTCCTCTCCGCCTTCGAGGACAACGGGCAGGCCCGGCGCGGCTATGTCGTCGAGGGCCTGGGAGCGGCCCAGTTCGCGATGGACGGCGCGGTCGACCGGCTGCGTGCCACGTCCACCGCCCGCGACCGTACGGAGCCGGGCGCCGCACCCCACGCCCTGGTCCTCGCCGCGGCGGACCCCGCCAATGCTTATGGCGCGGCGCTGCCCTGGCCCGAGCCTCCGGACGGCGCCGGGCACAAGCCCGGCCGCAAGGCAGGTGCCCTGGTGGTACTGGTCGACGGCGAACTGGCGATGTACATGGAGCGTGGCGGCAAGACGCTGCTGGCCTGGCCCACCGACCCGGAGGACCCGGCACTTCTTGCGGCAGCCGGAGCACTGGCGGCAGCCGCCCGTACGGGGGCGCTCGGCACAGTCACGGTGGAGCGCACCAACGGCGCCTCGTCCTTGACCTCCCCGCTCGGCCGCACACTGGAGGCGGCCGGATTCCTGGCCACCCCGAGGGGACTGCGCCTGCGCGCCTGAACAACCCGTACACCTCACGCCTCGTACGCCGCTCCGACGGCCCCCAACACCACCCCGCGCCGCACAGCACGCCACACTCCCCATCCGACCCCGCATCATGGAGGCATGCCCGAAGGAGACACCGTCCTGCAGACCGCCAATCGTCTGGACACCGCACTCGCCGGCCGGGTCCTCACCCACTCCGACCTGCGCGTCCCCCGGTTGGCCACCGCCGACCTCACCGGCCGGACGGTTCTGGACGTCACCTCGCGCGGCAAGCATCTCCTCACCCGTATCGAGGGCGGCCTGACCCTCCACAGCCATCTGCGGATGGACGGCGCCTGGCGCATCTATGCTCCGGGCGAGCGCTGGCGCGGCGGCCCTGCCCACCAGATCCGCGCCGTGCTCGCCAACGCGGAACACACCGCCGTCGGCTACCGGCTCCCCGTCCTCGAACTCCTCCGCACCCGGGACGAGGAGAAGGCGGTCGGTCATCTCGGTCCCGATCTGCTGGGCCCCGACTGGAACGCCGAGACCGCTCTGCGCAATCTGCTCACCGATCCCGCCCGCCCCCTGGGTGAGGCCCTCCTGGACCAGCGCAACCTGGCCGGAATCGGCAACATCTACAAGGCCGAGCTCTGCTTCCTGGCCCGTGCGACCCCTTGGCTCCCCATCGGCGACCTGGCCGCCCCCACCGCTGCCCGTCTTGTCACCACGGCCAAACAGCTTCTCGAAGCCAACCGAGACCGCCCCATGCGCACGACCACCAGCGCAGCGCCCCGCGGGTACGGCGCGAACGAACGGCTCTGGGTCTACGGCAGGACGAACCGCCCCTGCCTGCGCTGCGGCACACCCATCCGCACAGCCGATCAGGACGCCCGTCCCACCTACTGGTGCCCGCGCTGCCAATCGGGCCCCACACACTAGTTGACGATCCGTCAGACACGGTCGTACCGTCCGGTCATGCCCCTTACCGCGTACGACCTCACGGGCCGCTCCGCGTTCGTCACCGGCGCGGCGGGTGGCATCGGCCGCGCGGGCGCCATCCTGCTCGCAGCGGCGGGAGCCACCGTGCATTGCGCGGACCGCGACGAGAAGGGCCTGCTGGAGACCCGGGACCTGATCGCCGAAGCGGGTGGCACATCCCGCATCCACACCCTCGATGTCACCGACCACAGCCGGATCAAGGCCGCGGTGGCCGCCGCGGGCAACCTCGACATCCTGGCCGCCGTAGCCGGAATCATGCATACGAGCAGCGTCCTGGAGACCGCGGACGACGACCTCGATCGCGTCCTCTCGGTCAATTTCAAGGGCGTTCTGTACGCCTGTCAGGAAGTTGCACGCAGCATGATCGCGCGCGGCACACCCGGCTCACTGATCACCATGGCCTCGGGAGCGGTCGACGCCGCGAGCCCCGGGCTGCTCTGCTACAGCGCGGCCAAGGCGGCAGTCGTCCAGCTGACGAAGACCCTCGCAACCGAGCTGGGGCCTCATTCCATCCGCGTCAACGCCGTCGCCCCGGGCTGGATCCGTACGCCCATGACCGCCCGCCACGACGCGGAACAACAACAACGGGCGGAGGCCACGATGGCGCGGATTTCCCCGCTCGGCCGGGTAGGTGAACCCGAGGACGTCGCCCACACCCTGGTCTATCTGGCATCCGATGCGTCGGCCTTCATGACCGGTCAGATTCTCCGCCCGAACGGCGGCGTAGCCATGCCCTGGTAGTCCGCCAGGCCCGGCCACCGCACCGCATCCCAACAGCAAACCATCGATTCACGGACCGCATCCCAAGTGCGGACCACCGCCCCAGGCACCGCGTCCCGGTGTCGGACCACCAACCCGCACACCGCATCCCGAGTGCGGACCACCGCCCCGCCCCCGTCGGCCCAGCAGTCGCGGCCACATGCACGGGCAGGAGGCTCAGCCCCCATCCGCCCGCCGCCACCGCACCCTCGACAAGCCCCGCATGGGCCGGTTCCAGCACGAGCCGCAGCACGGCCCACCACCACACCCCGCCGAGAACGAGCGCCGGCACCCATCGCCGTACCATGGCTGCCTCCTCCGGCCGAACCTAGTCCGGCCCGCTCGCCCGGCGGGAGGGCGCACCGATGCACCACCGGCGCGCAGTGCGCTGCCGCAGACCGTTGTGCGCTCTCCGCCCGGAACATCCGGGCTTGCTCCGGATCGCGGCTCCACCCGGGCCAGAGGCACTCAGGCACCCCGGCGCAGGCCGCATCGAAGCACGTCAGGCCACGTCAGACCATGTCGGGCCGCCCGTGATCCTCCTGATCAATGCTTCTTACTCGCAGTCTCACCCAGACACTCCGCAGCCGCATCCAGAACGGACCACGCCCACCCACCCCGGACCACGCAGAAGCCCCGGCCGCCCCTTGAGGGGCCGACCGGGGCTCCGGTTCACACCGGACCTCGCGGGTCAGGCGGCGACGACATCCACCGCTTCCGCGGGCGCCTTGATGGTCACCCGTCCCGTCGGCACACCTGCCACCGACGTCACGGAGACGGAATTGAGCATGGGACGTACCGGCACAGGCACCGGATCGCTGGCTGCTGCCGACTCGGCCAGTTCGGCCAGCGACAGCTCATCGCTCACTTCACGCATGAGCTCGGACATCCGTACGTCAAGCGCGTCGCAAATAGCGGAGAGCAGCTCGGAGGATGCCTCCTTCTGCCCCCGCTCCACCTCGGAGAGATAGCCGAGCGAGACTCGGGCGGACGAGGAGACTTCGCGCAGAGTACGGCCTTGGCGCTGGCGCTGCCGACGCAGCACGTCACCAAGCAGGCGACGGAGCAGAATCATCGGTGGCTCCCTCCTCGGACCGCGTAGCCGCATCCTTCACGCCCCACCGTACCGCCTTGCGCCGCGGCCGTGCGGGGAGCGATGTCGTGTTCACTCAGGGCTGCAAACATCAATTCCCCCCGTTCTGTTCCGTATCCTGTGCGCTTGCATTCTTGCCGAGTTCGGCGGAGAGCAAGGCCAGCACGCTCCGTACACTCTCTCTACGGATGTCCGCACGCCCGCCGTTCAACCGCAGCGCGCTCACATTCTCCGCGCCGTCCGGCCCGGCCACCGCAACATAGACCGTGCCGACGGGTTTGCCGTCCTGCGGCTCGGGGCCCGCAACGCCGGTGGTGGCCATACCCCAGTCTGCCCCGAGAACGCGGCGCACACCTGCCGCCATCTGCCGCGCCACCTCCGGGTCGACCGCACCACGCTCCGCCAGGAGGACGCCGTCGACACCCAGCAGATCCCGCTTCAGGGGCGTTGCGTACGCCGTCACGGACCCGCGGAAGGAGTTCGAGGCACCCGGTACGGAGGTCAGCTCCGCCGCGACCAGACCGCCGGTCAGCGACTCGGCGACGGCAAGAGTCTCACCGCGCGCCACGAGCAGCTCCAGCACCCGGGCCGCGGCAGTCACCGCTCGGCCTCCGCCGAACCACGGGCACCCGAGGCCCCGGAGACCGGCTCCGCACCCTCAGCGGCCCCGGACACCCCAGGCCCCGCTGATACCGCGGAAGGCCCCGCAGGTACCGCGGACGCCCCAGCGGCTCCGGCCCCCCAGCAGCCTCCTCCGCGGCAGTCCGCTCGGCCGCGAGCCCCTGGCGTCGCAGCACGACGGCCTGGCGCACATAGTCGAGCCCCGTGACGACCGTCAGCACGACGGCCACCGCCATCACCCAGAAGCGCAGGGTGGCAAGTGGACCGGTCAGCGCCAGGACGTACATCCCGACAGCCGTCCCCTGCGCCAGAGTCTTCATCTTCCCGCCGCGACTGGCCGGAATTACCGCGTGCCGTATCACCCAGAACCGCATCAGTGTGATGCCGATCTCGCGGAAGAGGATCACACCCGTGACCCACCAGGGCAGATCACCGAGATACGACAGACAGATCAGCGCCGCACCCATGATCGCCTTGTCCGCGATCGGGTCGGCGATCTTCCCGAAGTCGGTGACCAGGTTGTATGTGCGCGCGAGATGACCGTCGAACAGGTCGGTGATCATGGCGATGGCGAACGCCGCCCAGGCGAACGACCGCCAGGCCGGGTCGTAGCCGCCGTTGTGCAGGAGCAGCATCACGAAGCCGGGCACCAGCACCAGCCGCAGCATGGTGAGCAGATTGGCGATGTTCCACAGGCTGGCCTGGTTGACGGCCGCAGTACCCAGCTTGCCGCCGCGGACCGGCTTCGCGCCGGAGCCGCCTGCCGCGGATGCCGGGACTCCCGTCATCTGGCCGCCTCCACGACTTCGGAACACTCGGCCACCAGGTCCACTCCTTCGGTGCCCACAACCTTTGCCTCGACCATACGGCCGGGCACGAGGCCCTCGCGTGCGGTGAAGAGCACCTGGCCGTCCGTTTCGGGGGCCTGGTGCGCCGCGCGCCCCACCGCACCGTCCTCTTCGTCCACGGACTCGACCAGCACCTGCAGGGACTCGCCCAGGCGCTCCTCGGCGCGCTGCGAGGTCAGTTCCTCGGCCAGCTGCGAGATATGCGCGAGCCGCTCCGCGATGACGTCGGCGTCCAGCTTGTTCTCGTAACCGACCGCCTCGGTGCCCTCCTCGTCGGAGTAGCCGAAGACGCCGATGGCATCGAGCCTGGCGCCGGTGAGGAAGCGCTCCAGCTCCGCCAGGTCGGCCTCGGTCTCCCCGGGGAAGCCCACGATGAAGTTGGAGCGGGCACCGGCCTGCGGCGCCTTGCCACGGATGGTGTCCAGGAGCTCCAGGAAGCGATCGGTGTCACCGAAGCGGCGCATCGCCCGCAGCACGCCGGGGGCCGAGTGCTGGAAGGACAGGTCGAAGTACGGGGCGACCTTCGGGGTCGAGGTCAGTACGTCGATGAGGCCCGGCCGCATCTCCGCCGGCTGCAGATAGCTGACCCGGATCCGCTCGATCCCCTCGACGTCGGCGAGCTCCGGCAGCAGCGTCTCGAGCAGCCGGATGTCGCCGAGGTCCTTGCCGTACGAGGTGTTGTTCTCGGAGACCAGCATGACCTCCTTCACGCCCTGCTCGGCCAGCCAGCGGGTCTCTCCCAGCACGTCCGACGGGCGCCGCGAGATGAAGGAGCCGCGGAAGGAGGGGATGGCGCAGAAGGAGCAGCGGCGGTCGCAGCCGGAGGCGAGCTTCACCGAGGCGACGGGGCTGGTGCCCAGCCGGCGGCGCAGGGGCGCCCGCGGCCCGGAGACCGGAGCGACTCCGTCCGGGAGGTCCTCGGGAGCGGGGGCCGGTGCGGCCTCCTGCGCGTGCCCCGGCAGGGCCACGGCGGCGTCCTGCCGCTCGGCCGGGCTGATCGGCAGGAGCTTGCGACGGTCGCGCGGGGTGTGCGAGGCGTGGATGCCACCGTTGAGGATGGTCTGAAGGCGGTCGGAGATGTCGGCGTAGTCGTCGAATCCGAGGACGCCATCCGCCTCGGGCAGGGCCTCGGCGAGGTCCTTGCCGTAGCGCTCGGCCATGCAGCCGACGGCGACCACGGCCTGGGTCCTGCCGTGGTCCTTCAGATCATTGGCTTCGAGCAGGGCATCGACGGAGTCCTTCTTGGCGGCCTCGACGAATCCACAGGTGTTGACGACTGCGACGTCCGCGTCGGAGGCATCCTCGACGAGCTCCCAGCCGTCCGCTGCCAAGCGGCCTGCGAGCTCCTCCGAGTCCACCTCGTTACGGGCGCAGCCAAGAGTGACAAGGGCGACGGTACGGCGTTCGGGCATGGGCTCAAGACTACTTTGTCCCGGCACTCGCCCTGCCGTGCAGGGTTCCGCCGTCACACCGAGTGACAAAGCGGCGAGCGCCCGGCAGGATTGCCGGGCGCTCGCCGTGTGCTGATGCCGCTTGAGTGACGTGCGTGTACGGGTCAGCCGACCGCCGGGTCGCCCTTCGTGTACGAGAGCCGCTCGACCTGGCCCGGCTGGAACTTGTCCTCGACCTTCTTGCCGTTCACGAAGAGCTCGATGGACCCGGCGTCGCCGAGGACGAGGTCGACCCGCTCCTGGTCCTGGAAGGTCTTGGACTGGCCCTGCAGCAGCAGCCCGTCGAAGAGCAGCCGCCCGTTGTGGTCCTTGGCGGAGATCCAGCTCTTGCCCTGGCTGGCGCTGAGCTTCACCGTCACCTTGTCCCTGGGTGCCGCGGCGATGGCACTGTCGGAGGGCTGCGGCTTGGGGTCGACGGGCTTGTCGGTCTTCGGCTTGGGGCTCTTCGTGTTGGGCGTCGAGCCCTCCGCGACCTGTGTGGTCGGGGAGCTGTCGTCGCCGCCCTTGAAGAAGGTGAAGCCGACGAAACCGACGACAGCGACGATCGCGGCGACCATGGCCGCCGTCCAGTTGGGCCGACGGGGTTCGGAACGGATTCTCTCGGCCTCGAACAGCGGCGCCGCGGGTGTGGGCGCGGGACGGCCGCCGTGCTCGGCGTCGTACTGCGAAACCAGCCGTTCCGGATCGGTCCCGACGGCACGCGCCAAGGTACGGATATGGCCGCGCGCATACACGTCGCCGCCACAGCGGGAGAAGTCGTCCTCTTCGATCGCGTGCACGATGGGGATGCGCACCCGGGTGGACGAACTGATCTCTTCGACCGTGAGACCTGCGGCGATACGAGCCTGCTGGAGCACTCGACCGATCGAAGGCCGGTCGTCTTCGGGGGAGTTGCCGATGGACACGGGGGCGCCTTTCGAGCGTGAGCCACCTGCTGGGTGTTCAGTCTAGGGGGGGTACGAAAGGGTGGGGCAACCGGGAGGAAGGACTTTGTACGCCATCAGACTCGAACGCCGTCCGATTCTCTGGGCCACCCCGAGAAGGACAATCTTGCCGCCCCTCCCTTCAACTTGACGTACGACCCGACGAAACGGTTGCCCGTACTTCTCCTACGAAGCGGTTTCCCCGCGGATCAATGCCAACACCCCGTCCAGCTCGTCCGGTTTCACCATGACGTCGCGCGCCTTGGATCCCTCGCTCGGCCCGACGATGTTCCTCGACTCCATCAGGTCCATCAGCCGGCCGGCCTTGGCGAAGCCGACCCGCAGCTTGCGCTGAAGCATCGAGGTGGACCCGAACTGGGTGGAGACGACGAGTTCGGCGGCCTGGCAGAGCAGATCCAGGTCGTCGCCGATGTCCTCGTCGATCTCCTTCTTCTTGGCGGTACCGACCACCACGTCCTCGCGGAAGACCGGCGCCATCTGATCCTTGCAGTGCTGGACGATGGCCGCGACCTCGTCCTCGGTGACGAAGGCACCCTGCATACGGGTGGGCTTGTTGGCCCCCATCGGCAGGAACAGACCGTCACCCTTTCCGATGAGCTTCTCGGCGCCGGGCTGGTCGAGGATGACGCGGCTGTCGGCCAGCGAAGACGTCGCGAAGGCGAGCCGGGAGGGCACATTCGCCTTGATCAGACCGGTGACGACGTCGACCGAGGGCCGCTGGGTCGCGAGCACCAGGTGGATACCGGCAGCGCGGGCCAGTTGGGTGATACGGACGATGGCGTCCTCCACATCGCGGGGAGCGACCATCATCAGGTCGGCCAGCTCATCGACGATCACCAGCAGATACGGGTACGGCGAGAGCTCGCGCTCACTGCCCTCCGGCGGCTTGACCTTGCCGTTGCGTACGGCCTGGTTGAAGTCGTCGATGTGCCGGTACCCGAACGCGGCGAGGTCGTCGTACCTGAGGTCCATCTCCCGCACGACCCACTGGAGGGCCTCGGCGGCGCGCTTGGGATTGGTGATGATCGGCGTGATCAGGTGCGGGATGCCCTCGTACGCGGTCAGCTCGACCCGCTTGGGGTCGACCAGCACCATCCGTACGTCGTCCGGCGTCGCCCGCACCATGACCGAGGTGATCAGACAGTTGATGCAGGACGACTTGCCGGAACCGGTCGCACCGGCCACCAGCACGTGCGGCATCTTCGCCAGGTTGGCCATCACATATCCGCCCTCGACGTCCTTGCCGAGCGCGACCAGCATCGGATGGTCGTCCTCGGCGGCGTCCGCGAGGCGCAGCACATCGCCGAGGTTGACCATCTCCCGGTCGGTGTTGGGGATCTCGATGCCGACCGCCGACTTGCCCGGGATCGGGGAGATGATCCGGACGTCGGGACTGGCGACTGCGTATGCGATGTTCTTGGCGAGCGCGGTGATCCGCTCGACCTTCACCGCGGGGCCGAGCTCCACCTCGTACCGCGTGACCGTGGGTCCGCGGGTGAAGCCCGTGACGGCGGCGTCGACCTTGAACTCGGTGAAGACGTTCGTCAGGGACGCGACGATCGCGTCGTTGGCGGCGCTGCGGGTCTTGCCGGGCCCGCCGCGTTCCAGCAGGTCGAGCGAGGGCAGTGAGTACGTGATGTCGCCGGACAGCTGCAGCTGTTCGGCGCGGGCGGGCAACGGCTGGGACTGCGACCGGTCGGGCGCGGGCTTCGTCAGATCAGGTACGCCGCCGGAGGGCACCACCCCCCTCTCCGGCTTCCCTCCCCCGCCGGCGGGTTCGCCCTCCCTGGCACCCGGCACCGGCGTGCCCGGGCGTTCGCGTTCGACGGAGACACCCTGGGTGAGGTCGGCGACGATCGGCGAGGGAGGCATGCCGTTGAGCACGGCCCCGTCGAGCGCGGCGGCCGCGGCGGCCGCGACATCCACCGCGTCCATGGTGCGGTTCATCCTGGGCTGCACGGAGGGCCTGCGCGGCCGGCTGCGCTTGGAGAGCGCGTCGGCCTCCGCCTGGTCGGGGTCGTACTCCGCGGGCGCTTCCGAGCGGCGTGCGGAGGAGCGGCGGGAGCGGGCGGGCAGCGCCTCGCGCCACTGCTCGTCGTAGCGCTCGTCGTCGCTCTCCTCGTCCGCGTCGGGGTCGTACACCGGGTCGAGGATGCCCAGCTTGGTGCCGAGCAGCCGGAGCCGTTGCGGAATGGCGTTCACCGGGGTGGCGGTGACGACCAACAGTCCGAAGACGGTGAGCAGGAGCAGCAGCGGTACGGCGAGGACCTCGCCCATCGTGTAGACCAGCGGTTTGGATGCCGCCCAGCCGATGAGTCCGCCCGCGTTCTGCATCGCCGTGGTGCCGTCTCCCCGGCCGGGCGATCCGCACGCGATGTGGACCTGTCCGAGCACCCCGATGACCAGGGCGGAGAGCCCGATGACGATGCGGCCGTTGGCCTCGGGCTTCTCCGGGTAGAGGATCAGCCGTACGGCGATGGCGCCGAGCAGTATCGGTACAAGCAGATCGAGCCGGCCGAAGGCTCCGGTGACGAGCATCTCGACGAGGTCGCCGACGGGCCCGCGCAGATTCGACCAGGTGCCCGCAGCGACGACCAGCGCGAGACCGAGCAGCAACAGCGCGATGCCGTCCTTGCGGTGCGCGGGATCGAGGCCCTTGGCGCCGCGCCCTATGCCACGGAACATCGCACCGACGGCGTGGGCCGCACCGAGCCAGACGGCGCGCGCCAGGCGGTACACACCGCCGGTGGGCGACGGTGCCGGTTTGGGCGCGGCCGCCTTTTTGGCCACCGCCTTCTTGGCGGGGGCCTTCTTCGCGGGCGCGGTCTTCTTCGCGGCGGTCTTCTTCGCGGGTGCGGCTTTCTTGGCCGGCCCCGCGGTACGGCCGACGCGCTTCGCGGTGCCCGCCGTGCCCTGGGAACCCTTGCCGGACGTACGTGAGGCCATGGTGCCGAGGTTACCGGTGTCGACGGCCGTGAACACGTGTGCCTGCCGCTTCACCCGACCGTGTCGCTGTACAGAGGCAGGAAACTGACGTGTCCTCACGCCGCCGCGCCGCTGGATGCCCCTGCTGCCGAACCGTCGAACGGCCGAGTCGGCACGGCAGTTGGGCCGGGCGTCCCGGCAACCGTCCGTCCCTCGACCTGAGGTCGAACCGCCGGACCGCTCCCCGCGATGGAGTGGCGGGGCAGTACGGGGCTACGAGGGAAGGACTGCCGCGCCGCTGCCGGTGCCGGGCTCCAGCGCGTCGAGCGCTCGGCGCAAGCCGGTCAGCTTGCGTTCCAGATGGGCGGCGGTGGCCACCGCCGCGGCGTCCGCCGACTCGTCGTCGAGTTGCTTGGAAAGCGCCTCGGCCTGCTCCTCGACGGCCGCGAGCCGCGCCGAGAGCTCGGCCAGCAGCCCTGCGGGCTCCTTCTCGTGGCCGGCGCTGCCGTTGGCATCGCCCTCCAGTTGGAGCCGAAGCAGCGCCGCCTGCTCGCGCAGTTTGCAGTTCTTCATGTAGAGCTCGACGAAGACCGAAACCTTGGCCCGAAGCACCCATGGATCGAACGGCTTCGAGATGTAGTCCACCGCGCCCGCCGCGTAACCCCTGAAGGTGTGATGCGGACCGTGATTGATCGCGGTGAGGAAGATGATCGGGATGTCACGGGTCCGTTCCCGCCGCTTGATGTGCGCGGCGGTTTCGAAACCGTCCATGCCCGGCATCTGGACGTCCAGCAGAATGACCGCAAAGTCGTCCGTGAGCAGCGCTTTGAGCGCTTCCTCCCCTGACGATGCCCGTACCAGTGTCTGATCGAGCGCAGAGAGGATGGCCTCCAGCGCCAGCAGATTCTCCGGCCGGTCATCGACCAGGAGGATCTTGGCCTTCTGCACCACGGCCCGCCCTCCTCGCCCCGGAATTGCACCGGGCGCCGCCCCAGGGGACGACTCCCTTACGCCGTCCGTCCTTGTGCCGGTCATGGTAGCCGCACCCCGCCCGTCACCACACCCTGTCACCGCGATGTCACTGTGCACACAACAGAAACGCGGTGGGGGACCAGAAGGTTCCCCGTACAGCGCCTTCTCACACCCCTGCGAGCACAGCCGCTCATCAACTCATCGCAATTCTCTCAGTTAATGATCACTCTCCGCGCATCCACTGCTCCATAACAGAAAGAAGATGATCGGGATCGACAGGCTTGGTGACATAGTCGGAAGCGCCGGATTCGATCGCCTTCTCCCGGTCCCCCTTCATGGCCTTCGCGGTCAGCGCGACGATCGGCAGCCCGGCGAACTGTGGCATCCTGCGGATCGCCGCCGTCGTGGCATAGCCGTCCATCTCCGGCATCATGATGTCCATCAGTACGACCGTCACATCGTCGTGCTGTTCCAGGACTTCGATGCCCACACGGCCGTTCTCCGCGTACAGGACCGAAAGACCGTGCTGCTCCAGCACGCTGGTGAGCGCGAAGACGTTACGGATGTCGTCGTCGACGATCAGCACCTTCTCGCCGTGGAACCGGAACGTCCTGCGGGCCTCCGGTTCCTCCTGCCCGGCAAGCGTCCACGGCTCCTGCGGAGCAGCCGGGGCGGCGACGCGGGACGGCAGCGCGGGCCGCCGCTCCGCGCTGCCCAGGGTGACGCGGCGACGCCGCATCAGCCCGACGGCACCCGCCGAATCGTGCGCGGTGGCTGTCGAGTCGGCGCCCGGACCGGGCTCCGGAAGCAGACCTTCCCCGACTGCGGCACCGTGTGCCTCGATGGGCCCAGGACCGATCTGCGGATAGCCCTGCGGCGGCAACTCGCTCGGGTGCAGCGGCAGATAGAGCGTGAACGTCGAGCCGCGGCCGGGCTCGCTCGCCGCGTGGATCTCGCCGCCCAGCAGCCGGGCGATCTCCCGGCTGATGGACAGGCCGAGCCCCGTACCGCCGTACTTGCGACTGGTCGTACCGTCCGCCTGCTTGAACGCCTCGAAGATCACCAGCATCTTGCTGGACGCGATCCCGATACCGGTGTCGGTGACCGAGAAGGCGATCAGATCGGCATCGGCATCACGCAGCGAGCCGGCCTCCAGAAGCTGCTCACGGATGGCGTTCGGAACATCCTCGTTGGCGTGCCGGATCACCAGCTCCACCGCCCCGCTGTCGGTGAACTTCACCGCGTTGGAAAGGAGGTTGCGCAGCACCTGGAGCAGCCGCTGCTCGTCCGTGTGCAGTGTGGCGGGCAGCTCCGGCGAGACCCGTACGGAGAAATCGAGCCCCTTCTCCGCGGTGAGCGGCCGGAATGTCGCCTCCACATAGTCGACCAGCTGGACAAGTGCGATCCGCGTCGGACTGACGTCCATCTTGCCCGCCTCGACCTTCGTCAGATCGAGGATGTCATTGATCAGCTGAAGCAGATCGGAACCGGCTCCATGGATCGTCTCGGCGAACTCCACCTGCTTCGGCGAGAGATTTCCCTCGGCGTTGTCCGCGAGCAACTTGGCCAGAATGAGCAGCGAGTTGAGCGGGGTACGCAACTCGTGCGACATGTTCGCCAGGAACTCCGATTTGTAACGCATCGAGACCGCGAGCTGCTCGGCGCGCTCCTCCAGGACCTGCCGGGCATCCTCGATCTCGGTGTTCTTGACCTCGATGTCCCGGTTCTGCTGGGCCAGCAGCTCGGCCTTCTCCTCCAGTTCGGCGTTGGAGGCCTGAAGTGCCTTCTGCCGGTTCTCCAGCTCCTGTGAACGGTCCCGCAATTGCTCTGCCAGTTCCTGCGACTGCTCAAGGAGCTTCTCGGTCTTCGTATTGACGCTGATGGTGTTGACGCTCGTCGCGATCATCTCGGCGAGCTGATTGAGGAAGTCCCGCTGGATATGGGTGAACGGCTGGAAGGAGGCCAGCTCGATCACACCGAGAACCTTCCCCTCGAAGAGCACCGGCAGCACGATCACATGCGCGGGCGGTGCCTCACCGAGCCCGGAGGAAATCTTCAGATAACCCGGCGGAACATTGTCCACCTGGATGGTCCGCTTCTCCTCCGCCGCCGTGCCGATGAGTGTCTCACCGGGCCGGAAGGATGTCGGCATCGATCCCGCCGAGTATCCGTAGCTGCCCCTCATACAGAGTTCGTACGAGCTGTCCTTGTCGCTGTCCGATCCCACCGCGTCGGTGTCACCGGTCGGCATGGCCAGGAAGAACGCACCGTGCTGCGCGGAGACGACCGGGGTCAGCTCGCTCATGATCAGCGAGGCCACGTCGTCGAGATCGCGCCGCCCCTGCATCAGACCGGAGATCCGGGCGAGATTGCCCTTCAGCCAGTCCTGCTCCTTGTTGGTAGCCGTGGTGTCACGCAGGTTGGCGATCATCGTATTGATGTTGTCCTGCAGGGCCTGGATCTCGCCGGCCGCGTCCACATCGATCTTGAGGTTGAGATCGCCACGGGTCACCGCGGTGGCGACGGCTGCGATGGCCCGCACCTGACGGGTGAGGTTCCCGGCCATCTCGTTCACGGACTCGGTGAGGTCGCGCCAGGTGCCGTCGACGTCCCGGACCCGGGCCTGGCCGCCCAGCTGCCCCTCCGTGCCCACCTCGCGGGCGACCCGGGTCACCTGCTCGGCGAACGAGGACAGCTGGTCGACCATCGTGTTGATGGTGTTCTTCAGCTCCTGGATCTCACCGCGGGCGTCGATGTCGATCTTCTTGGTGAGGTCGCCCTTGGCGATGGCCGTGGTGACCGTGGCGATCTGGCGCACCTGCCCGGTCAGATTGGACGCCATCGAGTTCACGGACTCGGTGAGGTCCTTCCACGTGCCGGAGACCCCCGGAACGCGTGCCTGGCCGCCCAGCTCACCTTCCGTGCCCACCTCGCGGGCGACTCGCGTCACCTCGTCGGCGAACGAGGACAGCGTCGTCACCATCGTGTTGACGGTGTCGGCGAGCTCGGCGACCTCGCCGCGCGCCTCGACGGTGACCTTCTTCGTCAGATCGCCGTTGGCGACCGCGGACGAGACCCTGGAGATGTTACGCACCTGACTGGTCAGGTTGTTGGCCATCAGGTTGACGTTGTCGCTCAGGTCCTTCCAGATGCCCGTCGCGCCGCGGACCCTGGCCTGACCGCCCAGGATGCCCTCGGTACCTACCTCGCGGGCGACCCGCGTCACCTCGTCGGCGAAGTTGAGCAGCTGGTCGACCATGGTGTTGACGGTCGTGACCAGTTCGAGGATCTCGCCCTTGGCGTCGACCGTGATCTTCTTGGAGAGATCGCCCTTGGCAACCGCTGTGGTGACCTCGGCGATGTTACGGACCTGCAGGGTCAGGTTGTTGGCCATGCCGTTGACGGACTGAGTGAGGTCCTTCCACGTGCCGGACACCCCCTGCACCTCGGCCTGGCCGCCGAGGATGCCTTCCGTACCCACTTCACGGGCGACCCGCGTCACCTGCTCGGCAAAGTTCGAGAGCTGGTCCACCATCGTGTTGAGGGTGTTC
>NZ_FMDF01000180.1 GCF_900091955.1 Streptomyces sp. Ncost-T10-10d | reverse complement strand
AAAGATCCTTTGTGCCGCCGGAGGGGGCACGTGCAACGGGTGTGTCGGCGACCGGGTCCGGGAAGACGATCACGGCCGCCGCGAGCACGCTGGAGTGCTTCCCGGAGGGCCGGGTTCTGGTGATGGTGCCCACGCTCGACCTGATCGTGCAGAGTGCCCAGGCCTGGCGGCAGGTCGGGCACCGTGCGCCGATGGTGGCGGTCTGCTCGGTGGACAGGGACCGGATGGCCGGCCTCGCTCGCCAATTTCCCGCTGGGGCAGTGGACCGCCGACGCTCGCCGCTTCTACGCCCGCGGAGACATGGACGAGGACCGCGTCGCGCAGCTGGAGAAGCTCGGCATGGTCCGCGGATTCACCTGTCGCCCCCAGACTTCCTGCGACGACCGCGGGCCATCGTGGGAAGTCCGGGGGCGACCACGGCCCAGGGGCTGTCCAGTTCCTCGAGCGGTGACTCAGGATCGACAACGGCCGTGCGGCGCGTGGGGGCGGCGGGGTCCGCCGCTACGTCATGCTCTCCTCCATGGAGGCCGCAGTGCCCAGTTGGTCGGCCCGGAGCAGTAGGGCTCCGCGATCAGCGCACCCACCGTCACCAGCGCCGGGGCCGGGCTCACGTCATGGGCATGAATTCGGGCAGAGTGAGGGCCGAATGGGCCGGTCGTCCCTCCGCGGAGGGCATGGCGCTGAGATTGCGCAGCATGTCGTTGCGCCGCTCCAGGGCCTGAGCGGTGGTCGGGAAGAGTGCGGCATCGCCCTCGCCGACCTGCTCCTGGTTCAGGGTCACGAACTCACGGGTGTTGTGTTCGTAGGCAGCGAAGCCCGCGGCGTGGTCCCGGTCTGCCAGGGAACCGGCGAGCATGTACGCGCCGACGAGCGCGAGGCTGGAGCCCTGTCCGGTAAGGAACGAGGGCGAGTACGCGGCGTCGCCCACCAGCGCGACCCTGCCGCTGGACCAGCAGGGCATGCGGATCTGGCTGACCACGTCGAAGAACAGGTCATCCGCGTCGCGCATGGCGGCAACCATGCCCGGGACCTCCCATCCCGCGTCGGCGAAGACCGCGGCGACCAGGTCCCGTTGGGCTTCCGGGTTCCGGAACGCGTGGAACGGCGGTTCCAGGTGGGCGAAGTTCAGGAAGGCGTGCACTTCGTCGTCGTCCCCCACGGCGTAGAGTGCCGCGGCCCTGCCCGGGGTGTTCCACAACGTGGTCTCGCGGAAGAGTCCGAAGGTGTTGCGCATGGTGAACCCGGCGAAGCAGTAGCCGAGGTACCGGTGGAACTGCGCTTCGGGGCCGAACAGGAGCTCGCGGGTACGTGAGTGCAGACCGTCCGCGCCGAACACCATGTCGAACGTACGCCTGCTGCCCCCGTGGAAGGTAACGTCGACCCCGTGGCCGGACTGGTCGAGGGTGTCGATGGAGTCGTTGTACAAGAACTCCACGTCGTCACGGACCGCCGTGTGGAGAGCGTCGGTCAGATCCCCGCGCCGCACCTCCAGGTCCCGTCCCGCGACACCGCCGGTGACGGTGTGCGGGTTGACCGAAGCCACCTGGCTGCCGTCCCCTTCGAGGAAGGTCAGCCGGCGCAGGTCGATGTGCACGTCCCGCAGTCGCGGCAGGATTCCCATCCTCCGGACGACCTCCAGTGCGGTGCCGCGCACGTCGATGGGATAGCCACCGTCACGCAGTGTGCGCGCCTTCTCGACCACCGTGACCGCGAATCCGTAGCGGTTCAGCCAGAACGCGAGGGCGGGCCCCGCGATGCCGGCCCCGGATATCAGGACCTTGCGCCTCGGCGTGGTACGGATATCCCCCAACACATCGGTGTGGGTCATTCCTTGACTCCATTGCTCATGGTCCGGGTGACAAGCAGGGACAGCGCCGTGACGGCGCCGGCTATGACGAAGCCTGTGACGAAGGCCGATTCGGCCGGGACATCCGACCCGGCAGGGGTCCCGGCGGTGAGGATCGCACCACTGACCTGCGCACCCACGGCGTAGCCGAGCACGCGCGTCACCAGGACCAGGCTGGTGGCGATGCCGGTGTCACTTCGATCGACGGATGTGGCGGTGCTGGTCACCATCGCGGTGACGCACAGGCCGTTAGCGAGCGCGATCATCATCTTGCCGGTGATGAGGTGCCAGACCTCGGTGTGAAAGGCCGCCAGGGCGATCAGGGCGGCGACCATGATGACGATCCCGGCGGTGACCACGGCACGCGAGCCGAAACGCCGCGCCCCGATCCCGCTGATCGGCCCTGCCAGCGACGCGGCCACGGCGCCGGGCAGCAGAAAGAAGCCGATCTCGGTGGCGCCGGCCCCGAATCCGTACTCGTCGGCGGGCACCGCGAACAGCTGCGGGACGAGATAGACCGCCACCGAGGTACCGGCGCAGATCACGAACGTCAGCACACACGACTTCCACACCGCAGGCCGTGCCAGCATGCGCAGGTCGACCATCGGCGAGGCCGCACGACGCTCGACGGCTGTCCATCCGGTCACGAAGGCGGCCAGAACCACGATGAGGGCGCCGAGCACGAGTGGCTGCGAGCCGATGTCGGGCGCCAGGGCGAGCACGAGCATGAGCGTGACCAGCGTCCCGCTCAGGAGAACCAGGCCGGGCCAGTCGACCCCGGCGTCGTCTGACTGGCCCGGCGGATCATGCGGCATCAGCCTGTTCACAAGCATGGTGGCCCCGATGACCGCGATCGTCGGCAGCGCGAACATCCAGTGCCGGGACAGCCCTTCCGCCACCGGCCCGGCCGACAGCGTTCCCGCCATCCCGCCCCCGACGAACAACCCGCTGACCACCCCGATCGCCACCTTCGACTCTCCTGCGGGAAGGTGTTCGCGCACCAGAATGAACGACAGGGGCAGCGCGCCCACCATTGCTCCCTGCAGTACCTGACCGAGCAGCAGCACCGGCAGGTTCGGCGCCAGGGCGGACACCAGACCACCGGCACTGACCACCGCCATCAGCCGGATCAGGACCCGTTTTCCGCCGTAGCGGTCGCCTAATCTGCCTGCGACCGGTGTGACGAGCGCGCCGGTGATGAGGAGCACGATGCTGAGTAACGCCCCTTCGGCGGGACTCATATCCAGTTCGCGTTGCAGGAGCGGGAGCGTCGGCGTCACCACCGACTCCAAGGCGCCGGTGGCGACTGCCAGCATGCCAAGGGCCCCGACAGCGGCCTTCCCGATGCGAACCGGGGGAGCCAGAGTTGCGGTCATGGACGTCCTTTCCGTCATTGCCGGGCGAGGAAGGGGTCGGCCGTACGCGTAGTGCTGCCGCTTTGCCGGGCCCGGCGCGGACACGGCGGCCATTCACGCGGGGCGCAGTGTGCATGGTGCTTTGTGGACAGGTCTGAGGTCGTCCGACGGGGTGACCCGGGGGAAGCGGTTCCCGCGATGGCGCATGCATGGCTCCGCCGGGCGGAGCGGGTGTACGAGTGCGGCACCCACCGAGCCATTATTACACTACACTGTGCAGTGTAGAAAGGTTAAGATGTACCCATGCCGACCACGAAGACACTGCGCGAAGGGTCCGCACGGAAGCGGGCCGCCATCCTCTCGGCGGCCCGGGAACTGTTCCTCGCCGACGGTTTCGACCGGTCCAGCGTCGACGCGGTCGCCGCCCGGGCCGAGGTGTCCAAACGGACGGTCTACGACTACTTCGGCGACAAACAGACGCTGCTGCGAGCAGTCGTCGACGCCGTCAGCCAGTCACTGATCACCACGATCCGGCGCACCCTCGACGACACCCTCACCGACCTCACCGAGACACCCGACCTTGAGGACGCCCTGGTCACGTTCTCGATGCGCATCTCGACCGACATGCTCGGCTCGGCGGAGTACGCAACGCTGCAGCGACTGGTCCGGGCGGAATCCGGCCACCTGCCGCACCGGGGATACAACTCCATGGCCGACACCCCCGACGAGGCGCTTGCCGAACGGTTCGCCGCCTTGGCCGCGGCCGGGCTGCTCGACGTCCCCGACCCCCGGCTCGCGGCCGACCAGTTCATCGCGCTGACCTTCGGCGTCGCGCTGGACAGGCTCGGTTCCGCGAATGCCGCGCAGGACACCCGCGTCCGGCCACTCGTCGTCGAGGGAGTGCGGACCTTTCTCCGGGCGTACCGAACCATGTAGGGCTGGGGCAGCACGAATGAACAGTGCGCCGTCAGCCCATGTTCCCTCTCTCTTCTCCTCCCCCTTCGAACTCGTAACACGACCATAATCGTGTTACGAGTTCTTGCGGCGAGGAAGAAGCCAAGCCCGAGCCCGCATCAGCCTCTACAAACTCCGAGGACATCACGGAGTGTCGTTGCAGTACTAGTACTCCACCGAGTCCGACGACCACGGGCTCGGACGGTCCCGGGGCGGGCTGACCACCAAGCTCCACCTGGCGGTCGAGCAGGCCCAGAAGCCGATGTCACTGGTGATCACGGCGGGGCAACGCGTGGACGAGATCCGCGCCGCCCTGCCGGACGCTGAACTCGCCGACGCCCAGCTGCTGTTCTGGCAGGCCAAGCAGATCAGGAGCCCGCGCGAGATCGAGCTCATCGAGCACGCGGGCCGGGCCACCGCAGCGGGCTTGGAAGCGGCCATGGAACTGGCCCGCCCGGGCGTGACGGAGCTGGAGCTGTCCGCAGCCGCGCACGAGGCAATGGCCGCCGGCGCGGGCTGGATAGGCCACTGCATGATCGCGGGCGGCCCGCGCTCTGGACTCAAACACCTCTACCCGACCCCGCGGGATCGAGGACGGCGACCTGGTCTTCATGGACATGGGCGTCCACTACCAGGGCTACTTCACCGACACCGCCCGCACCCTGTGCGCCGGCACCGTCGGCCGGCGCCAGCGAGAGGTCCTGCAGTGCGGACTGGACATGTTTGAAGCCGTCCTCGCCGAGACCCGCCCGGGCGTGCCGGTCGCCGACCTGCAGGACCTCGCCCAGGGCCTCGCCGAGGAAGCCGACTACGGCGCCTACTACTGGCCCACCGGCTTCGGGCAGGGCATCGGCACCAACGTCGCTGAACTGCCCAGCCTGCACTGGAAGAGCGAGACCGTCCTGCAGCCCGGGCACGTGTTCGCCCTCGAACCGGTGATCCTCATCCAGGGCCTCGGCTGCGGCGTGATGGAGGACCAGATCCTCGTCACCGACACTGGCGCCCGCTCCCTGACCCCTGCCCGCAAGACGACCTGGTAGACCAGCACTCAGCTTGACTCTGTCGGGGATCTTGGTGCTCCCCGGCGGGACAGCGTGATCAGCAGGCAGACTCGTGGCTGTGGTGGAATCCGTGCGGGTTCGGCGGGCGGCTCAACCGCGCTGAGCGCGGATGAGGTCGCGGTACCACGCGAAGGACGCCTTCGGGGTGCGGACCTGGGTGTCGTGGTCGACGTAGACGAGACCGAAGCGCTGGTGGAAGCCCTCGGCCCATTCGAAGTTGTCCATCAGGGTCCAGGTGAAGTAGCCGCGCACGTCCACGCCCTGGGCCACGGCGGCATCGACGGCCTGGAGGTGGGTGTCCAAGTAGTCGATGCGGTCGAGGTCGGGAACGGTGCCGTCCGCGGTGATGACGTCCTCGACCGAGCAGCCGTTCTCGGTGATGTAAACCGGCGGGAGTGCCGGGTAGCGCTCCTTGAGGCCGACGAGCAGTTCCCGGAGACCGTCGGGGACGACGGGCCAGTCGAAGGCGGTGCGGCGGTAGCCCTCGATGGGGGCCTCTTCGAACGGCAGCCCCTCGGACGCCGGTGCCTGGATCCGGGTCGGGTTGTAGTAGTTGATGCCGAGCGCGTCCAGGGGGGCTGAGATCAGTTCGAGATCGCCGTCCCGGACGGAGCCGCCGAGGGTGGTGTCCCCGCCGAAGGCCGACAGGTCGGGGTAGGTGCCCGTGAGGATCGGGTCGTTGAACAGGCGGTTGTGCAGGTTGTCATAGGCCTGCGCGGCGGCGCGGTCGGCGGGAGCGTCCGAGGCGGGCCAGACCGGGGTGCAGTTGTTGGCGATCATCACCTGGAGGCCGCGTGCCCGCAGCTCTCTCAGCGCCAGGCCGTGGCCGAGCAGCTGATGGTGGGCGACCGGCAGGCAGTCCAGGAACAGGGTGCGGCCCGGCGCGTGGGTGCCGAGGCCGTAGCCCCAGACCATGTGGATGAACGGCTCGTTGAGTGTGATCCACTTCTGGACGCGGTTGCCCAGCTTGTCGGCCATGATGGCGGCGTACTCGGCGAAGCGGTGCGCGGTGTCGCGGTTCAGCCAGCCGCCGCCGTCCTCGAGGCCCTGTGGGAGGTCCCAGTGGAACAGGGTCGGGACAGGTTCGATGCCGCGTGCGAGCAGGCCGTCGACCAGCCGGTCATAGAAGTCCAGGCCTTGGGGGTTGACCTCACCTTTACCGGTCGGCTGGATTCGGGGCCAGGCGATGGAGAAGCGGTAGCCGGTGAGGCCCGCCTCGGCCATCAGCGCGAGGTCCTCGTCGTACCGGTGGTAGTGGTCGCAGGCCACGTCACCGGTGTGCCCGTCACGGACTGTACCGGGGCGGGCGGTGAAGGTATCCCATACCGACGGTCCGCGGCCGTCCTCCTTGGTGGCGCCCTCGATCTGATACGACGCCGTCGAGGCGCCCCAGATGAAGTCCGCGGACAGATGGTCCAGTGTCACACCCAACCTCCTAAAACATGAGTAGGGCTCATGTTAGCCCGTCCGATGGGATGATGGAAGCGTGAATCAAGATCGCACCGCAGGGACACTGCGCCGGCTGCCGGTCCAGAAGCGCAGCGCCGAACGCTTCGAACGGCTGCTGGAAGCCTGCGCCGAACTCCTGGACGAGGTCGGCTATTCCGCGCTGACCACCAAGGAGGTGGCCCGCAGAGCCGAGGTGCCCATCGGCACCCTTTACCAGTTCTTCTCCGACAGGGAGGGGCTGATCGGCGCGCTCGCCGCCCGCAATCTGGAGACCTTCTTGGAGCGGGTCGCGGCCCGGCTGGAGCACGAGAAGCCCGAAGACATCTCGGGCATCGTGGATGTGACCGTCGACGAGTTCGTCACCATGCGCCGGACAATCACCGGTTTCGGCGTGGTCGACTTCGGCGCGGCGGGACAGGACCACATCTTGGAGCCGGCTCTGGACAACAACACCGCGGTCGCCGAACGGCTGCGCGCACTGACCGCCACCGTGACCGGGGTCCAGGGCAACGCCGAACTTGAGATCGCTGTGCGGGTGGCCCTGGAGTGCGCGGACAGCGTGCTGAAACTGGCCTTCCGTACCGATCCGCAGGGCGACTCCCAGCTGATCGCCGAGTGCAAACGAGTCCTTGACAGCTATCTGAACGATCGAATCCGGCCCCCTGGCAACTAGTTACGAGTTGGTGGTCAAGGCGTGTTTCGCGGCCGAAAGCGCGAACGGCTGGGGCCGCTCGGGTGCTGTCGTGGTCACGTCGAGCGCATCACCGACGTGCTGCCGGAGGACGCCGCCGCCCTCCTGAGCGCTAACGGACGCTCTTGACCTTCCAGACCAATACCGCGCCCAGCACGGACATGGCCGCGGAGCAGAGGAAGAGCGAGCGGTAACCCCCCAGACTGCCGAGCACGATCGAGGCGATCGGGGGAACCAGAACGTATGGCAGGGAGGTCATCAGGTTGGCCAGCGCCATGTCCTTGCCGCGGTCCGCCGAGGCAGGGAGCACTTCGGTGACCAGGGCGGTGTCGACGGCCAGGTACACGCCGTAGCCCAGGCCCAGGATGACGGCTGCGACCAGCGTCATGGTCCACGTGGGCGACAGCGCGAGTGGGATCGCGGCGACGGCCATCGTGACGCCGCCGAGGAAGACCAGCATGCGGCGCTTGCCCAGCTTGTCGGACAGCCAGCCGCTGAGGACGACAGTCGAGATCGTGGCCAGGCAGTTGACGCCGATCACGATGAGCAAGCCGTCCTCGGTGGACTGGCCGGGGAACAACTGCTCGTAGTGCAGGACGTCGTCCAGGAAGTACGGCATGTAGAGCGTGCCCAGGCCGTAGCCCAGCCCCATGATGAACCGGGAACTCATCGCCCAGACGAAGCCAGGGTGCTCGCGCGGGCTGATCCGGTAGCCGTCCAGGAAGGTACGCAGCGAGAACGGCTCGCGGTGCCGGCGGGGAAGCGGCGGGTCCTTCATGGCGGTCGCGAACAGCAGTATCAGTAGCGGCAACGAGGCCATCAGCAGGTACTGCGCGGGGAAGCCCGTGACCAGCCCGAGCAGTAGCCCGCCCGCGATCATGCTGCCGGCCTGCGGGACCATGGCCCAGCCCAGCACCACACCGCGCTGTCCGGCCGGGACCCGGTCGGGCACCACCGGGGAGAGCCCGGCACCGATGACCATGAAGGAGGCGGACAGCACGAGAGAGCCGAGCGCGACTCCGGCGACCGTCGTCTGGACGCCGATGCAGGCCAGCGCCGCCATGCAGACCAGCGAGCCCGCGATCAGCCACGGTCGGCGGCGGCCTAACCGGCTGGTGGTGCGGTCGCTGAGCGCGCCGGCCAGCGGCGCGATGACGATTCCCGAGATCGCGCCCATCATGCTGACCCAGGCGTAACTGCCGACCTTCCCCGCCGGGTCGATCTGGGCGATCTGCGCGGGCATCAGGAACGTGGTCGGCGCCTGCATCGGGACGAACATCCCGATGTTGGCCAGGACGTACAGGGCGATCCAGCCGGAGCCGACCTTGCGGGTCGGCTCGGCGAGGGCCTCGGGCCGTTCGGGGGCGAGGGTCATCGGGGCACTCTCTTGAGGTGGATGAGCTCGCTCGTCCAGTCGAAGGACAGCAGCGGCGGGAGACCGTGGCTGAGCAGGACTGCGCCCTCGTGCACGGCGCCGGTGGCCTCGTCCCGGTAGCGGGCGTCGGGGTCAAGGCCCTTCAGGCGGGTACGGGCGGCCGTGCGGGTCAGCGCGGACGGCTGGAACTGGAAGACGACGACCTCGTCCTCGGTGAGGTACTGCACGGCGTGGTGCTCCAAGCGGTACTGCACGCCGCCGTGCACCACGGGCCGGATCCGCTTGTACTGCTCGACCAGCATCCGGGACCACACCAGATCCTCCTCGCTCCAGTTCCGCAGGTCGCCGCCGATGCCCATCGCCCCCGCCATCGAGACGTGGAAGCGGTACCGGACCGAGGTCGGGCGGGCGCTGAAGCTGTTCGGGCTGTCGGTGACCCAGGCACCCATGGTCCGGGCGGGCAGCAGCTGGCAGTGTCCGTGCTGGATCGCGACCCGGTCGGCGGCGTCGGTGTTGTCGGACGTCCAGACCTGGTCCGCGTAGGCCAGCACGCCCAGGTCGGCCCGGCCGCCGCCGCCCGCGCACGACTCCAGGTACAGGCCGGGACACGCGGCGCGCAGCTGGTCCATCACCTCGTAGACGCCTCGCGTGTGCCCGATCCAGACCCGGTCGGGATCGGCGGCCCCAGGCTGCCCTGCCTCACTGAAGGGCCGGTTCATGTCCCATTTGAGGAAGACGACGTCCAGCTCGGTGACGGTCCTGACCAGCCATTCGACCGCCCATTCGCGGACGTCGCGGCGGGCGAAGTTGAGCACGTGCTGGTTGCGACGCTGCGTGCGGGTACGGCCGTCCTGGCAGAGGATCCAGTCAGGGTGCGCACGGAAGAGGTCGCTGTCGGGGTTGACCGCCTCGGGCTCGACCCACAGGCCGAAACCCATACCCAGCGCGCGGACATGGTCGGCGAGCGGGCCCAGGCCGTCCGGGAAGCGGTCGGGATTGGGCCACCAGTCGCCGAGCCCGGCCATGTCGCTGGTGCGGGCGCCGAACCAGGCGTCGTCCACGACGAAGACCTCGACGCCGAGACCCGCGGCCAGCGCGGCCAGCTCGGTCTGCTGCTGCTCGGTGATGTCGAATTCGGTCGCCTCCCACGAGTTGAAGATCAGTGGGCGTTCGGCCGGCCGGGCGGGCAGCACCTGGTCTTCGACGTAGGAGTGCCAGCGGCGGCTGGTGCCACCGAAGCCGTCGGGGGCATACAGCCCGGTGAAGACGGGGGTCTCCAGACGCTCGCCGGGGAGCAGCTTCCAGACCAGACCCTCGTGGCCGAACCCGCCTGTCCAGGAGGCGCGGCCGCAGGGATCGCGGCGCAGTGTGATCCGGCGGCTGCCGCTCCAGGCCAGGGCCGCGCTCCAGACCTCGCCGTGCTCCTCGGCGGCGTCATACGCGTCGACCATCAGCCAGGGTCCGGCGTGCTGTCCCGTGATGCCGAGGCGGCTGGTGAACACGGTCTCCCCGACGGGCACCCGGTCGCGCTGGAGCTGGAACTCCCGGCCCCATTCCCCCACCACATGGCTGACCCGGTAGTCGTCGCGGGCGGGCAGCGTCCAGGCGGCGGAGTCGAACCGCAGGACGTCCACCGGCTCCTTGGCGGTGAGGACGGCCCAGCGCTCGATCTGGTCATGGCCGTCCCGAATCCGGTAGTGCAGGTCGAGACCGAGGGAGCGGACACGGTCGGTGAAGGAGAGTGTGAGCCGGTCGTCCTCGACCGTGTGCGAGACGAACCGCCACTCGAAGCCGCGGACGGCGTCGTCGAACCGGACGGTCAGCGACGGTGCCCCGAAGCGCAGGCCGCCCTCGACCGCGTACTCCTCACCGCCGGGGTCGTCGCTACCGGGGTCCTCGGCGGGCAGGTCGGCCGCGATCACGACGGCCTGCTCCAGGGTCAGCGGCCGGCCCCAGTGCACGTGCCGGGGGACGTCGTCGGCGTCCAGTTGGAAGGCGTAGGAGGTGCTGGGAGTACTCAGGAGCCAGAGGCGGGCTTCGGAGTGGTGAGTGATCACACAAATCCTTAAATGTGAGCTTGGCTCATGTTCTGCATACGTTAGGCAAGCGAGCCCGCAACGCCAACCCCCTGACGGGGGCTATCGAAGATCGTTCCAGCGGGGCCCTCGCACGTCCGGGAGGAGGGACGCCGATTCCGGCTGTCGGGCGTGAGGGTCTCTCGGGGATGGACGGTGACCGAGTTCGCGGCGCGTGATTCCCTGCGTTCTGCGCGGCGCGGGCGGCGAACGCGCCGGGAAGCCGGCCGAGGCCGGCCGGATCAGGAGAGTTGATCCGGCCGGCCCGGCCCTGGACACCGCCGCACTGGTGCCGTCAGTCGCTGTAGACGCCGACCTCTCGGAGCGAGTAGCCCCACCCGGTGCCGCGCTCCAGGCCTTGGATCCGTACATAGCGCGCGCGAGTTCCGGCGAACCGCGCTGTGTCCAGGCCGCCGTCACCGGCGGCCGTGGACCATGCCGTCTTCCAGTTCGTGCCGTCTTCCGACAGCTCGATGCGGTACGACTTCGCGTATGCCGCCTCCCAGTCGAGGGTGACGCGCTTGACCGGGTTCGTGGATCCGAGATCGATCTGCAGCCACTGGTCGTTGTTCCACTCGCTGGCCCAGCGGGTGCCCGTGTCGCCGTCCACGGCCTTGCCGGGCGCGAAGCTGACGAACGGGTTCCACCACTCCGAAGTGGACGCCGAGGCTGCCGCGCCCGAGGCCAGATTCACCCCGGACTTGTGCTTCTCGGAGTTCCCCCAGGTGCGTAGATAGGACTCGGCACCCGTGAAGAGGTCGTCCACGACCTCCTGGCCGCCGACGATCCGGATGTCCTCGATCCAGTCCGGGACCATGCCGTAGTGCGCGGCACCAGTGGTGTTGAAGTCCCACGTGCGCTCGCCGGTGGTCTGCTTGTCGATCACCGAGCCGCCGTCCGTGCTGCGGAAGGGATACTTCACCGGGTTGGGGGTGTCCCCGCCCCGCGGGCCCGGCCAGCCGCCGACGCCGTTCATGTCGGTGCCGTAGCCGTAGCCGACCTGGTACTTCTCGCGCAGTGCGTCCGTGCGCCTGGCCTCCGCGCTGAACGCCTCGGAGCCGCTCATGTACTGGGTGGCGAACCCGCCGAGCTTGTAGAGCCGCTCGGTCCACCCCAGGTCCATCCAGCTGTGCGAGGAGATGACACCCGGGTACGACTCGGACTCGAGGACGTCGAAGGCCTGATCCGCTGCCTTGACGCTCATGTGGTCGACCTCCAGCATCATGTGGCGCTTCATCATGCCGCGGACCGCGTACTCACCCAGGCTGGTCAGCCCGCGGGTGTTGCACTGCGCGTCCGAGGCGTACGTGGGGACGGACACCCCCTTCGGCAGTTGCTTCTCCGCCTCCGCCGCCACCGCGTTGCCGATGGGGTTGTCGTGCTGCGGGCCGCGGCAGGTCTCCGTCTTCCAGAAGGTGCCGGTGGACAGGAACTGGCCCACGTTGATCGCCGTACCGAGAGCGCCGGAGTCGTAGCGAACCCCGCACAGGGCGTTGTCGAACTTGTGGCACAGGAACATGCTGCTCACGCCCAGTTCGTGCAGCTCGTCCAGGCCGCGGTCGATGTCCTCCTTGCTGCACTGCGCGACGTCCAGGATCTGCTTGCAGCCGAACGGCTCGGAGGTCTCGACCCCCAGGACGACGGCCAGCTTGCCCTGCTCGATGACCTCGCGGGCCTGCGTGCTGTTGGTGACGATCCGGAACCAGCCCTTGCCCGGGCCGCCGTACATCTTGTCGATGAAGGCCTGCATGTCGTACGACTTGTGCGCCTCGAGACGGATGGCGGTCATCTCGTCGCAGCTGCGGTCCTTGAAGAAGTAGACCGAGCAGATCACGCCGTTGGTGACCAGGTCGTTGACCAGCACCCGCTGGCCGCCGCGCCATGCCCGCTCGATCCAGGCGTAGTAGTTCTGCTGGTGGGTCAGCGAGTCGTGGGCGGGCCAGTCCTTGAAGGTGGGCCACCCGTTGGGGTCGTGCTTGCCGTCGCCGCCCTTGGTGATGAAGTCGAAAATGGCGAGCGAGCCGTCGGGGTAGTGCTCGGGGCAGTCCTTGAGCGCGTCAGCGACGCCCTGCTCCGAGAACGGCTTGCCGCAGATCAGCCGGCCGCCGAAGCCCTCGTTGGACATGATGTGGTCGTGGGCGTCGACGAAGCCCCTGACACGCCCCTGGGCGTCGGTGCCCTTGAAGGGCTCGCCCGTGACGTTGATCTGCGAGTCGGGCGCGGGCCGCGCGGCCGGATTCCACCAGCCGGGCTCCGCCGCGGAGCTGGGCATCGGACCGAGCACCAGGGCCATCACGGTGAGGAGCAGTAACACTACCGTGAGGGATCTGATTCTGTGGCGCAGAGGTTGAACCGTGATCATCACATGAATCCTTAAATGTGAGTTGGGCTCATGTTCCGCTCATACGTTAGGCACCCGAGCCCGCAACGCCAACCCCTCGACGAGGGCTATCGCCGGGAAACGGACACCTGCCCGGCAGAGGTGTCGGCTGCGGCGCCCGCCGTCCGGCTCGGGTCGAGTTCGCGTTCCAGCAGGCCGGTCACGGCTGCGGACTCCAGAGGGAAGCCTGGACGGTCGTCAAACCGCTGCCGGCTCTTGCCTTCTCGCAGGGTCTCGCCGGTGCCCACTGCACGAGCACACCGACCAGGGCCGTCCTTCAAAGAGCGGTCCACGGCTCGCACACGGGGCCGGCTACAGAACAGCGGCCCGCCCTGTCGACGCGCGAAGGACTCCCGGACGGGCTCCGCTTCGCCCACCCGGACGACGCCGTCCCCACCGCCCCCGCCTGGAGCGGAACCGGACGCAAGGCATACCGGCAGGCGACGTGGCGCAAGGGCTCCAAGGGCCCGAGATTCCGGGTCCGAACGGTGCGTCCGGCCGGTGTCGTAGCCCGCACCCACGCGATGGCCCAGGCGGGAGGATCCGCCACCTGGGACGGCGTTCTGCCCACCGTGAACCTGCTCAGCGAGTGGCCCACCGGCCAGAAGACGCCCACCGAGTACTGGCTGACCAGCCTGCCTGCCGACACCTCGCTGCGGCGACTGGTCCGCATGGTGTCGGCGTACGACCTGAGCTCCCCAATTGCGTACGGATGAACGTCCCCAGTTACGTTCGCGGGTCCGGCTTGGCAGATTCGGGTTGAGATCGACACCCTGCCCCAGGGACAGGGACACTCGCACGATGAGAGAGAGCACGTCATCCACCGGGGCAGTGGAACAAGGCTGGGATGAGCCCTGGTACCGGGTCCGCACGGAGGCATTCGAGGCATCGTTCCTGCCCAGCCCGGATGAGGACTTGGGCTCGATCTGCAACGTCGATGTCTTCGTGAACCTCCAGGATGGCTCCCGGTGGACCGCGACTGTCTTCACGCTCGCAGAAGTCGAACGCCTGATGGACGTCTGGGCAGAAAGCGGCGAGGCTCTCGGCGGCCGCTACTTCTGGGTCTCAGACGGCCTGATCGTCCGGGATCCCGGTGTCGACAGCGTGACTCAGGTGATCGCCGGACTGATCGAGACCGACGAGTTCTCCACGGTCTTCCAGCGACTCGAAGACGACTGATCAGGCCCCCGGCAGCCGACTGGACGTGCCCTGTCAGGCCACGTCCGTGTCCCGCTCGATGGCCTTGAGGCGGTTCTTGAGGCGGTAGCTGGGGCCGTTGATGGAGATCACGTCGCAGTGGTGGAGGAGCCGGTTGAGGATGGCGGTCGCCAGGACCTCGTCGCCGAACACCTGTCTCCATTCGCTGAAGGTCTTGTTCGAGGCCAGGATGATCGAGCCCTTTTCATACCGCTTTGAGATCACCTGGAACACCAGGTTCGCTTCTCCGCGTTCGAGGATCTCGTAGCCCACCTCGTCGACCACGAGGACGCCCGGCCGCAGGTAGGTGCCGAGCTTGTTGGCCAGACGCCCGGCTGCTTCGGCGGCCTTGAGGTTGCGGACCATGTCGTCGAGGCTGGTGAAGTAGACGGAGTAGCCGGCCCGGCAGGCCGCGACCGCGAGAGCGACGGCGATATGCGTCTTGCCCACCCCCGGCGGTCCCAGGAGAGCGGCGTTCGCTTTGGCCTCGACGAACGAGAGCGTCGCGAGGTCCTTGACCTTGCGGGGGTCGAGCTCGGGCTGGAAGGAGAAGTCGTACTCATCGAGCGTTTTGTGGTGCGGCAGCCTTGAGAGTCGCAGGCCCTGGCGGAAGCGGCGGTCGTCGCGGACGGCCAACTCTTCGGAGAGGACCAGGTCGAGGAAGTCGAGGTAGCCCATCTTCGCTTCATCGGCCCGGTGGGCGAACTCGTTGAGGGTCTCCGCAAGGTGGGGCAGGCCGAGCTTGCCGGCCGTGGTGCGGATGCGGTTGCCGGTCAGCTCACTCAAGACGTTTCCTTCGTCGCTCGGTGGGTGGTGAAGGGGCGGGTGCCGGTCAGCTCGTCATAGACCGACAGTGGACGGCGGCCGACCTCGACCTGAGTGGCAGCGGCCCGGTTCAGCAGGGCCTGCAGCGGGCTGGCTTCCTGACCCGCAGACCGCTCGTGACGAGGCTGGAGAGGGACGTCTCCGGTCGTGGCCCGGCGTCCCTTCCCGGTGGGCAGACCGTCCCAGTGCGTCTCGTCGACGACGCGGGCCCCGCGGCCGACGGCTCGGGGATGGACCGCAAGCAGCGTGCTGCCGCCTGCGAGGGTGAGAGTCGAATGCAGCATGACCTGGGACTTCGTCGCCCGGATCTCGACCAGTTGGCGGGGGCGGACCCTGCGGGCCGGCACCGAGTAGAGGTTGCCGTCAAAGGCGACCAGGCAGTCCTTGCCCACGTGCCGAAGCTGCCGCTCGGCCACCAGATACGGAGTCGGCGGCAACGGCTTGAGAGCCGCGTGATCCCTGGCCGCCCGTTCCGCGATGACCTCACGGTGGGTCTTGTGGATCTGGGCCCGCCGCCGAGGCACCCATGCCAGGAAGGCGGCGTCCATCTCCTCGATGGACGAGAAGGAGCGGCCGGACAGGACGTGGTCGCGGACGATCAGGACCTGCCGCTCGACCCGCCCCTTGCCCTGCGGCCGGTAGGCGGCCAGGACGTCGATGTCGAAGTCGTAATGGCCGGCGAAGCCGACCGCTTCCGGATGCGGCGGGACTGCCTCGCCGGGTGCGACGTGGCGGCGGGCCACTGTCTTGGTCCGGTCGTAGACGATCGTCATCGGAGCCCCGCCGAAGTGGCTTCGTTCATCTTCAATGACAGCGTTTGTCGACGAGTTCGAGCAGCAGTTAGCGATCACGGCGGCCGGTGAATGTTCACGAGTTTTGACGGCGTTTCACGTCAGTGATCTTGACTTGCGGTCCTGCCGAGTAGCCGTGTTCGTCACCCGGCAGGCCAAAGATGTTCAGCACAGGTTCGCCGCCCTTGGGAGTTTGAAGCACCTACTCAGGCACGTAGGTGCGGTGCCAGGACCGCTATGTCGCCGCCGAACCCCACCACCAGCCGCCCGTCGGACGCCATGGTCACGGCGGTCACCTCCGAGGGGAACACCAGATCCGAGCCCACCTGACGGTGGGCGGCCATGTCCCACACCCGTACCGTCCGGTCATCACCGCCGGTGACGACGAGGGGACGGCCGTCGACCACGGCCGTGGCGAGGGCCCACACCGGACCGGTGTGGCCGGTCAGTGGCGCACGCCCCGTCACTTCCGTACGCGCAGCCACGTCCCGCACCTGAACCTGTCCGTCCCAGCTGCCGGTGACGGCGACCAGGCGGCCGCCCACGACAGCGGTGGTCAGCGACACCCGCTGCTGGTTGCCCCCGGCCGGGGGTGCGACCTGACCCTGATACTGACGCTCAGTCAGACCCCATGCGCCGACGGTGCTGTCGTCGTGCAGAGTGACGGCCTTGGGGTGGCCGTCCACCACGGCCGTCGCCACCGCCACCACGGCGCCGATGCGCCCCGCCGATGGGTCGCTCACGAGGTCGCCAACAGCCTCGCCCGTGGCCGGGTCCCAGATCAGCAGCCGGGGAACGCTTTGCCTGCCGATGAGGACCACGAGCCGACCGTTCACCACGCCCGTCGCCGCCGCCCACGCCCCGCCGGCGAGACTAGCCAGGGGGCGGCCGTCGGCCAGGTCCCACGACTGCACCAGCGCAGACGGGTCAGCGATGACGGCAACGGGGCGACCGTCCACCATCTCTGTCGCCGCGGCCCACACCGAGCCACGGGCGGGCAGGGGGGCACCGATCCGCTCACCTGTCGCCAGGTCCCACACCAGCACGGCTTCGTCGTCGGCTCCGGTGACGGCGACCGCGCGCCCGTCGACCACCGCTGTCGCCGCCGACCGCACCCAATCGGCGTGGCCGGTCGCCGCCTTGACGGACCCGGCGATCAGGCTGCCGGTGGCCCATTCCACCCGCCATCCCGTCCCCGGGCCCGCCGCCCGTGTCGCCGCCGGCTCGCCGCGGGTACCGCCCTCATGAACCAGGTCCGTCATGACCGGGACGTTAACCGCCCCCTCCCCGGAGGAGAACCGAAAATCCCGAGCCCCTTACCGGACTGCGGCGGAACACGGGAGTGCTGTCCGGGCAAGAACCGCGGTGCTGTCAAGACTCGTGAACACCACCCGACCGTGGATCAAGCTGCCTCCCAAACCCGTGAACAACTGCTGTCGCTAACCGTGAACAAAGCCAGATCCGAGATGTCCGCTCACCCGGACGGCCTGCTGTCCGTTGACAGTGAGGACAGCGCCGGTACGGAGCGGCTCTCTCCGGTACACCTGCGACGGTCACGGCTCCAAGCTTCTGAGGAAGGCGGCAAGGGGGTGGCTCGGTTACCGGGGCGGGCTGGTGTTTAGAGTCGCGTCCATGACGAGGACCACGCCGCCCCGCCCGCTCGATGTCGAGGCGCTCTTCCCGGAGCTGGCCGCCTACCGCGGTACGACCACCGGACTCCACCCCCGGCCGGGCAGCCCGGATGTGGCGGCCAGTTCCGTGGCCGGGCCGTTGCTGTGGCCGGCGGACGAGACGTGGCCCTTGTGCACCGAGACGCACGATCGCGGTCGTGGCCGGCGCCCTGCGGACATTCACCGGTTCAGTCGACGTACCGAAACATGAGCAACGGCCAAGTTCAAGTAACGTACCAATTGGTGGAGGGGAATCTCCCGTTGACTCTGCACGGCACGTTCAAGCCGTGGGCTATTGGAGTAGGCCACAGCAAGATCCTGCTTCGCGGATTGTCGGGGGGTGAGGAGGGGAATGTCCCTCGGGTCCTCGACGTCTTGTTCCAGGACGTCTCCCGAATCTCGCTGGCTGATCGGTACGCAGGCCTCAGCCTGTCGGACGCGGGCCCGGAAGCCTTGCGCACCGAAGAGCGGAGGACCGGGTGTAGCTGGGGAGAGAGCGCACTCTTCCGAGTCTCCGAAGACCATCCGTACGATTACGTCGTTGCGGGGCATGTCTTGTGGGCTGAAGTTTTCGTTCCCGCCACGGATCCGAGCCCGCTGATGCAGGAATTCCCCATTCCTGGCTCGATCAAGGATGACCAGGTCTTCCGAGTGAGAGCGGATCGGTAGCCGCCCCCAACACGTCGAAGCCCTGTCGAACCAAGATCGGTCTGCTGCGACGATGTTGCCGGTACGCAGTTGCTCGTCGCGGTGCCGAGCGCGGAGGATCTCAACGGTCTCATCAAGGCCGAGGGTCGTCAGGCCGATCTTCAAGGACCGCCTCAGCCTTGTCGCAGCGATGCCGAGGACCATCCACTGTGGCGGCTGTCCGTCGTAGAGCACTACCTCGCCGCTGGCGGCGACGGCGTCGCGTGCTTCCTTGCAGGCACTGGTCTGGCCTTTGAGCATCGCAGTAATGTCGCGCTGACTTGGGTTCTTGTCCTCGACGCCCAGGCCGGCGCCGTGTGCGACGACCTGGTTCTTGAAGCCCTGGTCGACCAGGGCTTTGCGGACGGTTCCGCCAGCGTGCTCGGCGACCTGGTCCAGCAGGATGCTGCCCGCGGTGTTGTCGTGGGTGTTCACGGCGAGGACGACGACTGCGATGACCAGGCCGAGGACGTCCACGGCCAGGCCGCGCTTGCGGCCGGGCACCCGCTTGGCTGGATCATGGCCGGTCGTGGCGGCGGGGACCCCGGCAGCCACGTAGACACTCTGGGTGTTCAGCACTACCAGGGTCGGGTCCTCTAATCGGCGGGCGCGTTCGCGGACCTGGCAACGCAGGAGTTCATGGATGACCTGGCCGGTTCCGTCGTCCCGCCAGGCGGCGAAGTAGTAGTACGCCAGAACCGGGATTCGTGTAGAGAACCCGGCGTCCTCACCCTCCGAAAACGCAAGGTTGATCTGCACAACTCCTGCGCCGACCGCGCAGACAAAACCTTCATCCCGCTGACCACGGCCACCGCCCCATGCAACCTTCTGCGGCACTGGACACCCGACGCCGCAGAGTGGCCCGTGCCTGAACCTGGTCTTGCCGGACTGAGTGGTACGGCCATTGCTTCCCAGTAAAGAGTTCGTGCGGGTCGCCGGCCGGATGATGAGGTGGCACGGTGACCAACCACGATGAGGCGGCGACTGTCCGACCGTTGACCCTGGCTTGGGTGAGCCGACACCTAGAGGCTGGTGAACGAATTGTCAGAACCGAGGCGCTGCACGGCGGCATCACCGCCGAGGTGCGGAAGCTGACCATCGGCACGCGAAGCGGAGGCACCCGTTACCTGGTGCTGCGGGCCTTCGTCAACGTGGAACACGCCGAGGACTGGTTGGACCGGGAGGCTGGCGCCCTGTCCCTGCTCCCGGGGACCGGCGTGCCTGCTCCTGGACTGGTCGCGGTTGATCCGACCGCCGCGCATTGCGAGTATCCGTCGCTCCTGATGACACATCTGGCGGGCCGGACGGTCCTCGACGACGAGGGATTGGAGAGACGCGTCCCCCTGCTGGCCCGTCAGCTCGTGGCGATCCACGCGTTGCGACCCGCCGAGCGGCCCCGGGGGTATGTGACGTTGACGACCGCCGACACTGTCGTGGTTCCGAAGGGCGCCGACGCGGCGGCTTGGGCCGCCGCGATCGACGTCATCCGTAAGCCCCCGCCGCCCTATGAAGGGCGTTTCCTGCACCGGGACTTCCAGCCGGGCAACGTGCTGTTCGACGTGCCGCCTTCAAGGCCGGCAGATGCCCGGATCACGGGGGTCGTCGACTGGGCGGCGACCTCCTGGGGCCCGGCGGATCTCGATGTGGCGCACTGCTCGGTCAATCTCGCGCTGCTGCACGGCCCGGCGTGGGGTCTACGGTTCCCCGAGGCGTATGAGGAGGCCGGCGGGGTGCTGGCTGCGGACGCGAGCGCGCGGTTGTACTGGCTGGTCCGGGACGGGCTGGCATCCTCAGAGGAAGTGCAGTTGGTGGCGCAGTCATGGCGAGAGGCAGGGAGGACGGAGCTGACGACGCGAGCTGTGGAGGAGCGGCTGGATGCCTATGTCACCGCACTGATGGACGCTCTGGGCTGAGCCAAGGCGGGCCGGGACGCGGCTGGCTTCGTTCACGTGACGATCGACAACCGGGTGCCCGCTCCGGCATGAGTGCCTGTTTCTGAAGCGTGACGCTTGCGCGAACGCTTCCCCGGGACCGGCACCAGGCAGCAGACTCACCTTCACGGCCTTCGTCTTGATCGGTGCACCTTGGTCGCAACACGTGATCAGACGAAGGCCGCTCCAGCGTCCGGCGAACGCCCAGGTGAGCGGCCTGGTTCGAGGCCCATTTCGACACGGACCTCCCGCGCTGTCGGCATCCGGGATGATGCCGACCGGCGAACCGGGCGAAGCCCTATGTGCCCACCGCGCCTTGCACGAATCTCCGAAGATGCGCACGCACGGCGTCGGGCTGCTCCAACCAGGGCTCATGCCCAGCGTCCTCGATGCGCGTCAGCGGAAGATCGAGCCGGAACGCGAGTGATTCGAGGGCCGACAGAGGGCGGGGATCGTCGACCCCACCGAGGAGTTCCGCTCGCGCGGGTAGGTGCGCGCGCAGGTCGACAAGGTGCTCATCAAGCGGGTCCGCGCGTCCTTCCTTGCCGAGTTCGCTGTTCATAGCCCAGTTGACGGGGCGCCGCTGCCGGGCACCCTGCGCGGCCCAGTGCCACCCGCGTTCGGGATCGGCATGGTCAGTGAACCAGGCCAGCGTGAGCAGCTCGACTTCCTGCTCCTCGGTGCGGCGCGGTGCCTCCTCCAATTCGCGGAGCCGCTCCTGCTGCGCTGCGGACATGCGACGTTCGCGCTCCGCCCGGTCCCCGGTGCGCCAATCACCGACGAACGGCCCGCACATCAGCAGCATCGCGGCAACCCGGTCAGAGTGCGCCAGACAGAACCGGCTCGCCAGGTCGGTGCCGTAGGAGTGCCCAATCAGCACGGCCTTGGGCACGTCCCATGCGTCGAGCAGCTCGGCGAGGTCGTCGACATGCCGGGCGCGGGAATGGCGGCCCCGCCACGGGGATTGGCCGGTGCCACGCTGGTCGTACCGGTACACGGGCGCGAGGTCCGCGATCACGGGCGCGACATCGCCCAGGTAATCCGGCAGACCCGGACCACCATGGAGCATGACCACGGGCGGCTGCCGAGTCGTGTCCCCCAGTGCCATCCAACGTAATTGCGCCCCGTCCGTCATCGACGCGACGCCCTGCGTCTCCATCAAGGTCATCGTGGAGAACCTACCGATGTCACTGAGGCTCCGCCAAAGGTTAAAGAACTTCCCAATGACGATGTCAAGCCGCTGCCGTGACGGTTGGTGAGGCATCGTAATACTCTCCGTCGCGGAGCATGGCCCACAAGACGTTGGCTCGTCGCCGGGCCAGAGCGAGCACGGCCTGCTTGTGGCCCTTCCCCTCGTTGCGCTTGCGGCCGTAGTAGGACTGGGAGGCGGTGCAGGTTCTGAGGCTGGCCATGGCGGAGAGGTAGAAGGCACGGAGCAGGCCGCGGTGGTAGCGACGCGGGCGGCGCATGTTCCCGCTGACGCGACCTGAGTCGCGTGGCACGGGTGAGAGGCCGGCGAAGGAGGCCAGACGGTCGGCCGTACCGAACGCTTCCAGGTCGCCGCCGGTTGCGGCGATGAACTCGGCGCCGAGGAGAGTGCCCATGCCGGGCAGACTGCGGATCACCGTTGCGTGTCGGTGCTCGTTGAAGCGGGCCTCTATGAGCGCGTCGAGTTCGGCGATCTCCTCGCCAAGGGCCAGCACGCCCTTGGCGATGCGGGCGACCATGGCGGCCGCGAGGGTCTCTCCAGGCAAGGCGGTGTGCTGGGCCCTGGCCGCCTCAACGGCTGTCTCGGCGAGCGTGGCCGCGTTCTTCACCTTGCGGTTCCTCAGCCAGGTCCCGATCCGCGTGGCCCCGCTGCAACGGATGGCGGCCGGCACCTGGTAGCCGGTCAGGAGGACGACCGGGCCCTTCTTGCTCAGGTTCAGCGCACGCTCCAACGCAGGGAAGAACTCAAGCAGTTGAGCCCGCATTCGATTGGTCTGACGGGTCCGGTCGTTGACCAGGTCGAGGCGGCGGGCGGTCAGGGTCCGCAGGTCGACGGCTATCTCGTCGCCGGGTCGCAAGAGACCGAGGTCCTTGCGCATGCGTGCCTGATCGGCGATGACGAACGCGTCCTTCTCGTCCGTCTTGCCCTGACCTCGGTAGGCGGCCGAAGCCTGGTGCACGGCGAGGCCGGTGATGTAGACCATCGGCTGTTCGTGGCTGAGCAGGAGGCCGATGAGCAGGGCGGCTCCGCCGTGGTTGATGTCCACAGCCCACAACGTGTCCTCGGAGAGCGCGAGAACGTCCGCAATCAGCTCCAGCAGGGTCGACTCGTCATTGCAGACTCGACGCGAAAGGAGGCGTTCGCCCCTCTCGTCGACCACCACGCAGTGGTGGTGTTCCTTACCGATGTCCACTCCGGCCCAGATCTGGGGCACGGTCACCTCCGCCAGTTCGTCGTCACATATCGATCCCGCGGACGACCTCGCCGACGTTGTCCTACACAGCGATCGAGTCGCGTATCCCAATCAGCGGTCGAGTCGTCGCGGGGCTCCAGGCGGCCAAGTTCTTTGAGCCGTCCAACGGCGACAAGCTCACAGCCATACCCAGAACCCCCGGGCCCGCTGATCTTACGAATGACCAGCTCAGACCCACGCTTGGAAGGTAGGACAAGCTCAGCGACCGGCTTCTCGCCCTTGGTGCGAGTCCGGCTGCTGAGGGCGGTGCGCCCGCTGGTCGTCCCCGCGCGCCGGGGGCGGTCCGTCGGTGTCCTCCCGGTCGGCGTACCGGACCGTCCTCTTGCGGGACTGGTCGCCCGCCTGCGTATAGACGTCCTGGAGGCGGCGCAGCTGCTCGTCGGTGAACTCCAGGGCTTCCACGTCGGTGCGCGACTTCTTCAGGGCCCGCAGCGCCGTCAGGTCGATCGCTGACCTGGGCTCGTCCTCCGGCTCCGGGCGGTCGGGGTCGGTGTCCTGGTGCGCGAGAAGGAGCTCGGGCATCGCCGCTTGCTGGCGCGCGGCGACGTCGTACGCCCCGCCCCGTACGGCCGTGGCGGTGGCGGCGGTGGTGGTGGTGCGCAGCTTCTCCCGCACCGCCACACCGGCGAGGACGGCCCGGCCGTAGCTCAGCGGGACGCGGGGTATCTCCCACTCCCCCGCGTCCTGATCTGGGGGCCGGGACGCAGCCGACGGGCCAGGGTCGGCCGGGGAGTGCCGGTTCGGGTCGGGGACGGCGGTTGTTGGGCGGCGGCGGGCGGGGAGATCGGACAGTGCCCACCGGGCGGTGTAGAGGCGGTAGCCGGGCTCCAGGCTGCGCGCGGTCTTCGGGTCGCTGATGTCCAGGCAGTGGCTGGAGATGGCGGCGGCCACGATCTGGTCGTCCAGGCCGGGGTCGCGGCGGCGGCCGCGCAGGACGAGTGCGAGGTGGCGGCGGGCTTCGGCGAGCAGGTGCCGGCGGTGGAACCGGCCGCCGTCGTTCATCACGAACACCGTCGCGGTGACGTCGACGGTCGCCAGAGCGACGTCGACCACGGCGGCGATCCGGGCCCGGACCGCCGCAGCCGCGGCACGGGCGTACTCGAGGAGGGAGGTGATGACGTCGACGGCCACCCCGGAGGTGAGGATCGCGCTCGCCTTCCACCGCTCGCGCAGCTGCGCGAGCGGCCGGGCCGTCTGCTTCGGCGGGCGCGTCTTGCGCGCGGCGATCCCGTTCAGCTTGGCGCGGGCCCGCTCGGAGACCACGGGCAGGAACTTCGGCTCGCCGTCGTCGTCGACGGCGGTGACGTACTCGTGCTCCAGCTCTGCCAGGCAGGCAGCGATCTGGTCGCTGCCGGGAGGTCCAGCGGATCAGCTCGTGCGGCACCCCGGCAATCTCCATCACAGGCCGGCGCCCCGGGGTGACGGTGCGCGGCTCGGTCGCCAGACCCGTCCTGATCCCCAGCTGCCGAGCGCACGCCGCACGGCACGCGACGGGAAGGTCCAGATCACGTTCGACGACCGGACCGTGCGTGCCGTCGTGCACCGACGTCGCGGCACCTCGTTGGTCACGATCGAGGTCGCGCTGATGTCCCGGAGGCGACGGCCGAGATCTCCCGCCGGCTGAGCGGCATCCAGCCCCTGCTCACCGACGACCTGTACCGCGCGATCGCCGACGCGGGCCATCCGCCCGCGCCGGCCCTCGACAGCGTCGACTGCTCCTGCCCGACCGCCACCCCGCGGTGCGTCCATGAGCTGTCCGTCTGCTACGACATGGCGCGGCGCATCGACGACGGTCCCCGCATCGCTCTTGACGTGCAGGGCTTCTTCCGCGCTTCGGCGGGCGGCGGCCGGGCGCCCGCCGAAGCGACGGCGCAGCGCTGGATCGCTCTCAACTCCCTTGATCCGGCAGCCTACTTCTCGGCGGCCGATTGACCCGGCCGGCCTGAGGGGGAGCGGTGCGTGCCCGCCCGGCGGGCACGCACCCTCGCACCGCCCCGACCGGCCGGTACCGCCGATGGCCTGTAGCGCCGCGATCGGGGCGGTTGTACATCCGCTGGCCACCGCCGTCGAGGAGGGCCGGGACCTGTCCTCGATGAGCGGCGTCCTGGTCGGCGCCGTCTACCATCTCATGCTGGCCTGACGGCAGGGGTGGTCGGCGGCTGGCTCAGGTGCCGGGTGAAGAACTGGGCCGCGGCGTCCCCCGCGAACTGCGGGACGCCGGTGTGCCCGCCCATATTGGCGTGCAGGGACTTCTCCTTGGAGCCGAAGGCGTCGAACAGGTCCAGGGCCGCCTGCCGGTCGTTGCCCTCGTCGTCCCACTGCAGCAGGACGTGCAGCGGAATGGTGACCTGGCGGGCCTCCTCGAACATGGCGCGAGGCACGAAACTCCCGGCGAACAGACCGGCGGCCGCGATGCGCGGCTCGACCACCGCCAGCCGGATACCGATGGAGATCACGCCCCCCGAGTATCCGACCTTGCCGCCGATCTCGGGCAGCGAAAGGAGAGCGTCCAGGGCGGCCTGCCATTCCGGGACCGACTTCTCAACGAGCGGGAGGATGAGGGCGTCGACGATCTCGTCGCCGACCGGCTCGCCGGCCTCCATCGCCCGGCGCAGGTCGGCGCGGGCCTGCTCGGCGGCGGCCCATCGGGGCCGGTCACCGCTCCCGGGGAGCTCGATGGTGGCTGCGGCGAAACCGTCCGCCGCGGCGCGCCGGGCCCGGGCCACCAGCCGGGGGTACATCTTGCCCAGCCCGAGCGGGGGGTGGCCGAGCAGGATCAGCGGCGCCGGTGCGGATGCGGATGCAGACGCGGGCATCCACAGGACGCCGGGGATCTCGCCGAGGGTGAATCCGCGCTCGATGACGCCGTCGTCGAGGCGTTGTTCAGAAGTGAAATGCATGGTCGTGCCTTTCGGGAGTGCACAGGAATGGCGCTCCCGGACGACCTGTCTATCGTCCGACCGTGACCCCGGAGGAGAGCACCCACGTCGATACTGCGTTCACGGGTACCACCTCCTCGTTCTCTCGCACGGCTTCCGGAAAAGTAGCAGTGGTCACAGTGGTTCGCCAAACGGGTTCTTGCGGAGGCTCCGTGACCGGATGCCGCGGAGCCGCTCACCTCAGCTTGGCGTTTAA
>NZ_FMDF01000195.1 GCF_900091955.1 Streptomyces sp. Ncost-T10-10d | reverse complement strand
CTTGTGTCCCCCGGTGTCCTTGAGGAGATCCAGGCGTACGGCCTTCGCCGCGTTCTGCGCGTGCTCGGCGGCTTCCAGGTCGCCCTCGCAGTACGCGTTCGTTGCTTCGACCGCTCCCAGGACGGCCGCCTCGATGCGTTCGGCCATCGCCTTGAAATCCTTCTGGCGCTCTCCGAGGTACTCGCCCAGTGCCGCGGCCACCGGCCCCATCGCCTTTTGCGACAACGGCGTCTTCCCCGGTGCCACCGGGCCCTGCAGAGGCGTGGCGGCCTGCGAACCCGGCACGGCCGTACCCGCCGCCTGCGCAGCCTCCGACATAGTTGCCATCAGTGCGGTCAGGGCCTTCTCCAGGTCCCCGGCATGCGTACCGGTGACCTTCAACTGGCCCTGCACCCCCTGCGGTCTGATGTCCCACGCCACCATGCGAAAGCCCCCCTGTACGCGCGCTGATCCGTCTCGTCGTCACCACTCGACCGGTGCCGGTGCCTCACGCTCGGATTTCCGACAGTGGAACAACCGTTCGCCTGGCTATCTCTATCAACCGGGCATCGCTGGTGCAATCAGCAAATCGGCAACCGGCCAACTATGGCCAGTGCGTGACGTGGCGTCGGGTGTCGCCACATGGCCGACCGGACGCCGCATCAGGCGTTTGCAGTCACCGATGGATGCTGTTCACCCCTGCCGCAGCGCGAACCACAGCTCCGTCCGTACGTCCATGTCGTCCAGGTCCGCGTCCAGCAGCGTCGCGCAGCGGGCGATGCGTTGGCGGACCGTGTTGCGGTGGACCTGGAGGGCTGTTGCCGTGCGGTCCCAACTGCCGTGCAGGCTCAGCCAGCAGCGCAGGGTCTCGGTCAGGGGCTCGGTGAGCGGGGCGAGGAGGGCGCGGGCGTGGGCCTCCGCCTGGTCGGGAGGGATCAGGGCGGCCAGGCCGGCTCCGGTGCCGGTGTGGTGGTGGGCCAGCGGGGTGCGGGTGGCCACGGCGCGGCCCAGGGCGCGGGACGCCTGGCCGTCGGCGAGGTCGAGTGCCGTGATGGGTGCGGGGGAGGAGGCGCCGAGCGTCCAGCCGGGCTGCGGGGTGATCCGTTCGCCGCCGGGGATCAGCACCCTGACGGCGTCGCCGCCCCGGCCCGCGTCGACCAGGGCCGAGCCCAGAGCGGCGC
>NZ_FMDF01000175.1 GCF_900091955.1 Streptomyces sp. Ncost-T10-10d | reverse complement strand
TGACCATCGCCATGCCCTGGCCGCCGCCCACGCACATGGTCTCCAGGCCGAACTGCTTGTCGTGGAACTGCAGGCTGTTGATCAGCGTGCCGGTGATCCGGGCGCCGGTCATGCCGAAGGGGTGGCCGACGGCGATGGCGCCGCCGTTGACGTTGACCTTCTCCAGCGGCAGGCCGAGGTCCCGGTAGGAGGGGATCACCTGGGCGGCGAACGCCTCGTTGATCTCGGCCAGGTCGATGTCGTCGATGGTCAGCCCGGCGCGCTTCAGCGCCTGCTTGCTGGCCTCCACCGGCCCGTATCCCATGATCTCGGGGGAGAGACCGGAGACACCGGTCGAGACGATCCGGGCCAGCGGGGTCAGGCCCAGCTCGCGCGCCTTGGTGTCGGACATGATCACGAGTGCGGCGGCGCCGTCGTTGAGCGGGCAGCAGTTGCCCGCGGTGACCAGGCCGTCGGGGCGGAAGACCGGCTTCAGGCCCTGCACGCCCTCCAGGGTGACGCCCGCGCGCGGGCCGTCGTCCTTCGAGACGACCGTGCCGTCCGGGGTGGTGACCGGGGTGATCTCGCGCTCCCAGAAGCCGTTCTTGATGGCTTCCTCGGCGAGGTTCTGTGAGCGGACGCCGAACTCGTCCATGTCCTGGCGGGAGACGCCCTTGAGCCGGGCCAGGTTCTCCGCGGTCTGCCCCATCGCGATGTACGCGTCCGGGACCAGGCCGTCCTCGCGCGGGTCGTGCCAGTCGTCGCCGCCCCGCTCGGCGCGGGCCGCGGTGCGGGCCTCGGCGTCGGCGAACAGCGGGTTGTGCGTGTCCGGCAGGCTGTCGGAGTTGCCCTTCACGAAGCGGGACACCATCTCGACACCGGCCGAGATGAAGACGTCGCCCTCGCCGGCCTTGATGGCGTGCAGCGCCATCCGGCTGGTCTGGAGGGAGGACGAGCAGTAGCGGGTGACCGTACAGCCGGGAAGGTGGTCCATCCCCATCTGCACGGCGATGATGCGGCCCAGGTTGTTGCCCTGCTCGCCGCCGGGGAGGCCGCAGCCGAGCATCAGGTCGTCGATGTCCTTCGGGTCCAGCTCGGGCACCTTGGCCAGCGCGGTCCGGATGATCGTGGCGGTCAGGTCGTCCGCGCGCAGGTCCTTCAGCGAACCCTTGAAGGCCCGGCCGATGGGGGAACGGGCAGCAGAGACGATCACGGCTTCGGGCATCACGCGGCTCCATGAGGGCTGGAAGGCGGGTTCTGGCAGGTGCTGACTTGGAAGTTACCTGTACGTAGATGCTGGGTCACCGGGCAGCGCATGTGACGCCGACCTCTTTTCTAAGCGACCGCTCAGTCGATCAATTGGCGGGCAGGTTGTGCGACTCCCCGTGCGACTCCCCATACGGCTCCTTGTGCGTGTCCTCGTATGCCTCCTCGTGCGATTCCCCCTGTGGTTCCCCGAGCGTCTCCAGGGGTGCTTCTCCAAGTGTGTCCGGCTGCGGACTGGGCTCCGTGGCCGCGGGCAGACGCCGCCGCCTGCGGTGCTTGAGGAGAGCCCAGGGCGCCCGTGCCCCCGTGACCTCCGTACCGGCCTCCCTGGCCGCCTGGGAGGCCGCCTCGGCCACCGGCAGCATGTCCTCGCGCCGGGCCCCGTCCAGACGGTCGGACTCCGGCCACATCCCCAGGACCGCACAGAGCGTGGGCAGGACCGCCATCGCCGCCGTGGCGTACCCCTCCGCCGACGGGTGGTAGTTGTCCGGACCGAACAGCTCCCGCGGATTCGCCTCGAACTCCGGCCCCAGCAGGTCGCCCAGCGACACCGTCCGCCCGCCCTGCTCCACCGAACCGATCGTCTGGGCCGCCGCCAGCTGCCGGCTCACCCGCCGGGCCAGCCAGCGCAGCGGCTGGTAGACCGGCTCGATCGTGCCGAGATCCGGGCACGTGCCGACCACCACCTCCGCACCTGCCGTACGCAGCCTGCGCACGGCGGTGGTCAGACAGCGCACCGACTGGGTGGCGGGCATCCGATGCGTCACATCGTTCGCCCCGATCATGATCACGCACACGTCGGGCGTACGGGACGGGTCGGCGAGCAGCAGCGAGACCTGCCGCTCCAGATCGTCCGACCGGGCGCCCGGCTGCGCCACATTGCGCAGATCCACCGGCCGCTCGGACACCGCCGCGAGCCCCGATGCGAGCAGCGCCCCCGGTGTCTGCCCGGCCCGCCGCACCCCCTGCCCGGCCGCCGTCGAATCACCGAGCAACCCCAGCCGCAGCGGTTCCGCAGGGCCGGTGAACGCCACCCCGTACCGCCCGTCCGCGCTCGGTGGAACCGGTGCGATACCGCCGCCCACCTGCCGTTTCGCCAGCTGGACCTCCGCCAGCAGTACGCCTACCGCCGCCGCGCCGAGCAGCCCGATGCTGCCGCCGCCGTAGGCCGCGCCCGCTGCGATCCGCCGTGCCACCCTTGCCCTCGACACAGTCCGGTCCACCTCCTCGTTGCCGTACCGCCGTACATACAGCTAACTGCCCCGCAGCGACCGTCGCTCAATCGCTTCGCCCAATCCCGTGCCCGTACGCATACGCTTGCCGCACCATCTCGGAGACCCCGGAGTACACGGTGCAATTCCACGATTCGATGATCAGTCTCGTAGGCAATACCCCGCTGGTGAGGCTGCGCAGTGTGACGGCCGGCATCCAGGCGACGGTCCTGGCCAAGGTCGAGTACTTCAATCCCGGCGGTTCGGTCAAGGACCGCATCGCCCTGCGCATGATCGAGGCCGCCGAACAGAGCGGCGAGCTGCAGCCCGGCGGCACGATCGTCGAGCCGACCAGCGGCAACACGGGCGTCGGCCTGGCGATCGTCGCGCAGCAGAAGGGATACAAGTGCATCTTCGTCTGCCCGGACAAGGTGTCCACGGACAAGATCAATGTGCTGCGCGCCTACGGTGCCGAGGTCGTCGTCTGCCCGACGGCCGTTGACCCCGAGCACCCCGACTCGTACTACAACGTCTCGGACCGGCTGGTCCGTGAGACGCCGGGAGCCTGGAAGCCCGACCAGTACTCCAACCCGAACAACCCGCGCTCGCACTACGAGACCACCGGTCCGGAGCTGTGGGAGCAGACGGACGGGAAGATCACCCATTTCGTCGCGGGTGTCGGCACCGGCGGCACGATCAGCGGCACCGGCCGCTATCTGAAGGAGGTCAGCGGCGGCTCGGTCGAGGTCGTCGGTGCGGACCCGGAGGGATCGGTCTACTCCGGCGGCTCCGGACGCCCGTACCTCGTCGAGGGCGTCGGCGAGGACTTCTGGCCGAGCGCCTACGACCGTACGGTCACGGACGAGATCGTCGCCGTGTCCGACAAGGATTCCTTCCAGATGACCCGCCGCCTCGCCAAGGAGGAGGGCCTGCTGGTCGGCGGCTCCTGCGGCATGGCGGTCGTCGCCGCCCTGGAGGTCGCGAAGCGACTGGGCCCGGACGACGTGGTCGTCGTCCTGCTGCCCGACAGCGGCCGCGGCTACCTGAGCAAGATCTTCAACGACGAGTGGATGGCCGATTACGGCTTCCTGGAGGACGCCGGCCCGTCCGCGCGCGTCGGGGACGTGCTCGACCACAAGGACGGCCCGATCCCGACGCTCGTCCACATGCACCCCGAGGAGACCGTCGGCGAGGCGATCGACGTCCTGCGCGAGTACGGCGTCTCGCAGATGCCGATCGTGAAGCCGGGCGCGGGCCACCCGGACGTGATGGCCGCCGAGGTCATCGGTTCGGTGGTGGAGCGGGAGCTGCTGAACGCTCTGTTCGCCCAGCGCGCCTCGCTCTCCGACCCGCTGGAGAAGCACATGTCCCCGCCGCTGCCGCAGGTCGGCTCCGGCGAACCGGTCGCGGACCTGATGGCGGTGCTCGGCGGCACGAACGCGGCGGACGCGGCGATCGTGCTGGTGGAGGGCAAGCCGAAGGGTGTGGTCAGCAGGCAGGACCTGCTGGCGTTCCTCGCCAAGGACGCGTCGGCCGGCAAGCCGTAGCCGGCTCAAAGGCCGGGCTTCGCGAAAACGGTACGAGCGTGACACGTACGCGCAGCACCGGCTTAACACGAGTCCGGCACATTGATGGGTGTCGGCAGGGGAACCCGCCGACACCCGATACGGCGACACGGACTACGGAGCGGCTCCCGGACCTCCACCGTCGCCAGGACGCGGTGACCGGCCCTGACCCGGACCGTGTCCCTCGCGGGGACCGCCGTCGTCCCGCCCCCTGGGAAACCGGGGGTGCGGCGGTCCCCGCGATACATCCATGTGCGACGGACGTCTGCGACGGTCAGGTGCGCGGACCGTGCGACGGGCGAGTGCCCGGCCGGCCGGGCGAGGCGCCGTTCGCGCCCCCGGCGGCGCCTCACCCGGCCGGTGCGGCCGCCCAGCTCGCCAGCAGCGCGATGCGTTCCGCGGTCTCGCTGCCGGGCTCCGGGGTGTAGACCACCAGGGACTGGCCGGGGTCGCCGGGCACGCCGAGCGTCTCGTACGGGAGGGTCAGCTCACCCGCGACGGGGTGGTTGATGCGCTTGACGCCGTAGGTCTTCGCCTTCACCTGGTGATCCGCCCACAGCCGGCGGAAGTCCTCGCTCTTCATGGACAACTCACCCACCAGTGTGGCCAGTTGCTTGTCATCGGGGTGCAGCCCGGCATCCAGTCGCAGATGGGCGACCGTCTCCGCCGCCACCGCGGCCCACTCCGGATAGAGCTCGCGCGTCGCCGGGTCGAGGAAGACCTGGCGCGGGATGTTCAGTTCCGCCGGGCGCATCCGCGAGTAGCCGACGACCGCGTCGCCCAGCGCGTTCCACGCCAGTACGTCCATCCGGCGGCCCAGGATGAACGCCGGGGCCCCGCCGAGCGTGTCCAGCAGCAGGCGCAGACCGGGGCGGACCCGCTGGGTGGCGGCCGGGGCCGAGGCGCGCGGCCCCGGGCGTGCCACCGTACGCAGATACGTGTGCTCCGTCTCGTCCAGCTGGAGCACCCGGGCGATCGCGTCGAGCACGGCGTCCGAGACGCTCGGGCCGCGCCCCTGTTCCAGCCGTATGTAGTAGTCGACGCTCACCCCCGCGAGCTGCGCGACCTCCTCGCGCCGGAGTCCGGGAACCCGCCGTCGGCCGCCGTACACGTTCAGCCCCACGTCCGCGGGCTGGATGCGGGCTCGCCGTGAGCGGAGGAAATCACCGAGGTCGCCGTCCATGACACCGATCGTAGAAGAAGCGCGGGCGCCGAACCTGGTACTGGCAGACCCAGGAACAACGCATCCCTGGGTGGCCGGGCGGCAGCCGCGCAGAGTGGGGCCAGGCCCGGGGAAACGCCCCGGTCCTGAGAGCGCAAGGAGTACGGACATGTCGTACGAGACCCTCGCAGGCCGCACCGCCGTCATCACCGGAGCCGCCAGCGGCATGGGCGCCGCGACCGCCCGGCTGCTCGCCGCCCAGGGCGTCGGGGTCGCACTGCTGGCCCGGCGCGCGGAGCGGCTGGATAAGCTGGCCGCCACGATCGAGGCGGAGGGTGGTGCGGCGCTCGCCGTCACCGCCGATGTCACCGACCAGGCGTCCGTGGACGCCGCGGCCGAGCGGGTGCACAGCACGTTCGGGCAGGTGGACCTGGTGGTCAACGCGGCCGGTGTGATGCTGCCGAACCCGGTGGACGAGGGCCGGACGGACGAGTGGCAGCGGATGATCGACACCAATGTGACGGGCGCCCTGCGGATCATCCGGGCCTTCACATCCGACCTGGTGGCGGCGGCCGCCGACGGCCGCACCGCGGACCTGGTGAACATCTCGTCCATCGGCGCGCACGTCACGTTTCCCCACTACGCGGTGTACGGGGCGACGAAGGCCGCGCTCACCCACCTGTCGTCGTCGCTGCGCACGGAGTTCGGACCTCGCGACGTCCGCGTCACGAACATCGAGCCGGGTCTCACCGACACGGAACTGGGCGGCCACATCGACAACGCCGAGCTGAGCGGGCAGCTCGACGGCATGTTCGACGCGGTCGGGGCACTGTCGAGCGAGGAGATCGCCGACCTCGTGGCCTACGCCACCAGTCGCGCGCGCCACATCAACCTGCGCCAGCTGGTCGTGCTGCCCACCCGCCAGGCGTAGCGCCCCGTGTCCGCGGGCCCGGCCCGCGGCCCTCAGCCCTCCCAGTCGGACTCCGTGCGCTCGGAACGGTGCCGGAACCAGGGCCAGCTGCGGGCGGCATGCACGGCATTGACGGCGACGATGCCGAGCCAGGCGACGACCAGCCCCCCGGTATGGGCGGCCGCGGCGCCGATCGCCGACAGCGGGATGGCCAGGATCAGCGAGATGATCCCGAAGCCGTAGCGCTCGCCGAAGTTCCCCATGGGCTGCGGCGGCCGCGCCCCCCTGGCGACACTGACCTGCTGCTCGGCGAGATGGCGCCGGACACGGCGGTCGAGCGTGGTGTCGAGACGTTGCTCGACCTTCTCCAGGAACGACTCGACGAGCGCGGACTCGTAATCCGAACCCAGCTCACTACGGGCATGCAGGGTGGCATCGAGCTCGCTCTTGAGCTCAGGGTCACGGGTTTCCATGTCTTTTACGGTACGAATCGGGGGTGCCGGGGGCAGTGGGGCTAACCCCCCTCTTTCGCCGGACGCGGTGGAGCCGAGCCGTTGCGGCTACGTGCGGGCGGTCGCCGTGCCGGTGGTGCCGGCCCCGTTGTTCTCGCCTGCTGGTACCTGGGCGGGGAGGATCGTATGTTCCGGGATGTGCGTGGTGTCGCGACGGGCGAGCAGCCAGTACAGCAGTGCCGGTACGACCAGGCCGACCACCCACGAGATGTCGGCGCCGCCCAGCGGCCCGACCAGCGGTCCGGTGTAGAAGTGCGTCACCAGGAACGGCAGCTGGGCGACCAGCCCGATCCCGTACACCGCCAGCGCGTCCCAGCGCCATGCGCCGTACCGGCCGCGCGGATCGGCAAGGGCAGGGATGTCGTACCGCTCCCGTGAGATCAGGTAGTAGTCGACCAGGTTGATCGCCGACCACGGGGTGAAGAAGGTCAGCAGGAAGAGCAGGAAGTCCTTGAAGGAGGCGAGGAAGCTGTCCTTGCCGAGCAGGGCGACTACCGTGCCGACAAGCATGATGCCCGTGATGTAGAGAGCCCGGCCGCGCGGGGAGAGGCTTCTCTGACCGCGGAAACCGCTGATGCTGGTCACCAACGACATGAAGCCGCCGTAGGTGTTGAGGACATTGATGGTCAGCTTGCCGAGCGCGATCACGAAGTACAGGAACGAGGCGATGAGGCCGGTTCCGCCCAGGGCCACGACATAGCCGACCTGGCCCGCCAGGAAGGCGTCTCCGGCGGTGGCCGCGACCAGCACACCGAAGACCATGGACCACTGGGAGCCGAGCGCCGAGCCGGAGAGCGTCCACCAGAAGGTGGCGCGGGCGCTGGTCGTACGTGGCAGATAGCGGGAGTAGTCGGCCACGTACGGGCCGAACGCCAGCTGCCAGGACGCGGCGAGCGAGACCGCGAGCAGGAACATCGGCAGATCGAAGGCGCGGTCGGCGAGGACGGCTCCGAGATCGATGCGGTCGAGCAGCCGGATGCCGAGATAGACGAAGGCGACCGCGCAGATCACGCCGGCGACCCGGCCGAGCATATGGATGACGCGATAGCCGATCGCTGCCATCAGGGCGGTGACCAGCGCGAAGATGACGATGCCGGGCGTCTCGCCGAGGTGGGTGAGCTCCCCGACCGCCTGACCGGCCAGCACGCTGCCGCTGGCGAAGAAGCCGACGTACATCACGATCACCAGGGCCAGCGGGACCACTGCGCCCTTGACCCCGAACTGCGCGCGGGACTGGATCATCTGCGGCAGTCCCAGGCGCGGGCCCTGCGCGGAGTGCAGGGCCATCACGGCTCCGCCGAGCAGATTGCCCAGCGCCAGGCCGATGACCGACCAGAACGGGCCGCCGCCGAAGACGACCGCGAGTGCGCCGGTGACGACGGCGGTGATCTGGAGGTTGGCGCCGAGCCAGAGCGTGAACTGGCTGAATGCGGTGCCGTGACGTTCGTTGTCCGGCACGACATCGATGGAACGCTGTTCGAGCAGGCCTGCCATCGGTCAGCTTCCCTTCTTGACGAGGCCGTGCTGCTTCGCCCAGTCGTGTGCGACGTCCTCGGGGTCCTTCTTGTTCTTGTCGCCGAGCCGGATGGTGCCGGAGGCCGGCTCGACCATCCGGTTGATCATTCTCGGCGTGGTGGTCCTACCGCAGCCGGAAGAACCGACGAGGACGGCGATACCGCCTTCCGGCACGGTGAGGCTGAGGTCGCGAACTGCCGTCGTGCCGTTCGGGAAACGCTTGTTCACTGCGTCGAATTTGATCATCAGTCGTCCCTTGCCCCGGCTGCATATAGTCATGCAGAGTTCTTCGTTACTGAATAGGTTGTCAATGCTTCGGGGTAAAACACTGGGTACAGAGATCCGAAAAGCGAGACAAGGTGTCCGGATAGGAGGAGTTTGCGCATGATGTCGTCCCACCTGGTGGACTCCGAGGGCTCCGCGTCCGGGACCGTCGGTTCTTTTGGAGCTCCCGGTTCCGTCGGCGTCGTCGTGCTCGACGGCCAGACGCTCCCGGTCTCCGATGTCGTCCGGCTCGCCCACGGCACCGCCCGCCCCGTCCCCGCCGACGAAGCGATGAAGCGCGTCGACCGCTCCTGGAACGCCGCCCGGGAGCTTGCCGCCACCGGGCGGGTCTACGGGCGCTCCACCGGCGTCGGCGCCAACCGCAACGAGGACGTTCCCACCGAGGCGGCAGCCGATCACGGACTGCGGCTGCTGCGCAGCCACGCCGGAGCGATCGGCCAAGCGCTGCCCGCCCGCGAGGTCCGGGCCATGCTCGCCGTACGCGCCAACCAGTTGCTCGCGGGCGGCGCCGGGCTGCGGCCGACCGTCGTCACCGCGCTCTGCGAGGCACTGGAGGCCGGGGCGCACCCGGTCGTCAATGAATTCGGCTCGGTCGGCACCGGCGACATCGCGGCCCTCGCCCAGGTCGGCCTCGCCCTCGCCGGGGAGCACCCCTGGCAGGGGCCCCGGCGCCGCCCCCGAGCCCCAGCCGCTCGACAACAACGACGCCCTCGCGCTGATCAGCAGCAACGCCCTCACGCTCGGACAGGCCACGCTCGCCCTCGACGAGCTGCGCCGCCTGGTCGCCGCCCCCCAGGTCGTCGCCGCGCTCTCCCTGCTCGCGGTCGACGGCTCGTACGAGGCCTACGCGGAGCCGGTCCACGCGGCCCGCCCCCACCCGGGTTCCTACGGTGTCGCCGCCCGGATGCGGGAGCTGCTCGGTGTCCCGGAGCGTCCCGGACCACCGCTCGGCCGGATCCAGGACCCGTACGGATTCCGCTGCCTGCCGCAGATCCACGGGCCCGCGCAGGACGCCGCCGACGCCCTCGAACGGGTTCTCGCCGTCGAGATCAACGCCGCCGCCGAGAACCCGCTCATCTGTCCGGACGCCGGCGCCAACGACAGCCCGGCCGCCTACCACCACGGGGGCTTCTACCTGGCCCAGCCGGCCCTGGCACTCGATCACTTCAGGCTCGCCGTGACCCAGGTCGCCCGGCTCTCCACCTCCCGGCTCTCGGCACTCAACGAGCCGGCCCTCACCCGCCTGCGGCCCTTCCTCGCGGACGGCGAACCCGCCTCGTCCGGCGTGATGATCCTGGAGTACGCGGCCGGGGCCGCCCTCGGTGATCTGCGCACCTACTCCGCTCCCGCATCGCTCGGCCACGCCGTCCTGTCCCGCGGTGTCGAGGAGCAGGCCAGTTTCGCCTCGCTCGCCGCCCGTCAGACATTGCGGGCCTGCGGCGCGTACCGGCACGTCGTGGGCTGCGAACTGGTCGCCGCCGTAAGGGCGTTGCGCCAGCGGGACCTGCGCCCCGATCCGGATCTTCCGGTGGGCCGTGCCTTCGTGCTCGCCGATTCTCTGCTCAACGACGATCTCGCGGACCGGCCGCTCACCGATGATGTAAAGGTCGCGGCCGGGGAGCTGCTCGACCAGTACACAGAACTTTGGAGGGGGACGGTATGAGCGAGAGCAGCCCTGCCGCACGACTGCAGCAGCTCTTCGAGGGGCACCGGTTGACACCGACGCAACGGCGCATCGCGCACTCCATGGTGCGCAGGGCCGCCGAGGTGCCGTTCCTGTCGAGCGTCGAGCTGGCCGAGCTGGCCGGGGTCAGTCAGCCGTCCGTCACCCGGTTCGCCGTCGCCCTCGGATTCGACGGCTATCCGGCACTGCGGAGGTATCTGCGGGATGTCGCGCCGGGGCCCGCCGAGCCGGGTGAGGGGGCGGGTGAACGTACGTACAACGAGTACCAGCAGGCTGTCCTCGGCGAGATCGAGAATCTGCAGCACCTTGCCGAGCTGCTCGCCGACCCCGGCCCCGTCGAGCGGGCGGGGCGGCTGCTCGCCGCCTCCCGGCCGCTCCCCGTGCTCGGGCTGCGGGCCGCCTCCTCCCAGGCGCGCGGATTCGGGTACTTCGCGGCCAAGGTCCACCCCGATGTCCGGGTGCTCGACGAGGGCGGCAGCATGCTGCACGACCGGATCGACGCGGCGCGGCGGGCGGGTGCCACGGCGCTGATCTGTTTCGCGCTGCCCCGGCATCCGAAGGAGGTCGTGGACGCCCTCGCGTATGCGCAGGAACAGGGGCTGACCGTGGTGTCGGTCGCCGATTCGGCGTTCGCTCCGGTGGCCAGGCACAGCGACCTGCTGATCCCGGCAGCCGTCGGCACCGGGCTCGCCTTCGACACGGCGTGTGCGCCCATGCTGCTGGGCCGGGTGCTGCTGGAGGCGATGTGCGACGACCTGCCCGATGCGCAGGCGCGGTTGGAGGAGTTCGACGCGCGAGCGGCGGCGCGGGGGCTGTTCGTCGAGTGACGGGTGGTGGCGACGGCCTGACGGGGATCACGTACTGAGGGCGGCCCCACCGATCTCGACGATTCTCAGGCATCGCTCATCTACGGCTATTAATCTCCGGGCCCAGAAGGATCAGAAGGAGCTGTGGAGAGGGGTACGGACGTGGGGCGCGGAGCGCAGTCGTTGGCGAGGGTGGCCGTGATCGTACGGGCCGGAGCCGCACCGCTGTGGTGGCCGGGGCTGCTCGCTGCGGCGATCGGCGCACTGGTGCCGGGGCTCACCGGACGCCGGATCGGGCTGCTGGCCGGAGCGGCGCTGTTCCTGGTCACCGCGGCCGTGGTGGCGCTCGCACGCGGCCGGCGGTACGCGGAACTGGCCGGGGGCGCCACCCGCGCCGGGCGGTCCGACTTTCTCCAGGACCGGGCCGTGACCGTACGCGCATGGCGACGCGGGCACCGGTGGTGGCTGCTCGGGGCGTTCCTCATAGCGGTGGCGAGCGCGTTCCTGCTGCCCGGGGCCGGCGGGATGGTGCTCGCGGGCGCGGGGGCCGGGCTCTGGATCAAGGCCGTCAGGATCGGGCAGCGCGAGCGCCGGGACGACACCCTGTACTGGGTGCGGACCGACTGGGTGGAGCGCGGGCGGCCCGCGGGCAAGCAGGTGAAGGGGTATCGGACGACCGGGCCGATGGCGGGCGACGCCGCGCCCGGCGGGGCGCGGCGCCGGCGCTGAGGCCGCCGGGTCAGACCTCCAGCTCGGCCTCGATCCGCTTCAGCTGGTGGCGGGCCATGGCCAGGTTGGCGCGGCCCTTGTCCAGCACCAGGTACAGGAAGAGGCCGTTGTTGCCGCGGGCCTTGAGCAGCCGGATCAGGTGGTACTGGCCGCCGAGCGTGATCAGGACGTCCTCGATCTCGTCCTGGAGACCGAGGTGCTCCATCGTGCGGAGCTTGGCACGTACGACATCGGTGTTGCCCGCGGCCGCGACCTCCAGATTGAAGTCCTTGCCGCCGCCGAGGGTGCCCAGCGCCATTCCGCTGGTGTAGTCGACGAGGGCGACACCGAGGGTGCCCTCGATGGACGTCATCGCTTCCTTCAGTGACGCTTCGGTGTTCGCCATGAGTGCTCGTTTCCTTTCCTGGCCGGCCGGGACGACCGGATCCGTGGGTTGTTTCCCGGGGTAGGTGGTGTTACGTGCGGTGAGGCAGCGGTCCGGGCTGTGCGGGGCGCTGCTCGGGGGCGCGGGCCGGGGGCGCCGGCTGTGCGGCGCGTTCCAGTGCGGTGTCGACCAGTTCGCCGATACGGGTGCCCGCCCGGCGGCCCTCCAGATGGAGCCTGCCGACGTTGATCCGGTCCTCGGCCAGCAGGGTGAGGACGGCCGAGGAGCCTGCGGCGTACGTCGCGATGTAGCCGGTCTCGCCCCGTACGAGAAGTTCACGGAAGCCGCCCCGGCCGGTCGCGTCCGCCATCCGGATCGCGACGCCGAGCGCGGCCGCGGTCAGTGCGGCGACGCCCTCCGCCTCCACGCCCGGGGTGTCATGGGCCAGGACGAGGCCGTCGGTGCTGGCCGCCAGGGCGCCGGAGAGGAGCGGGACCCGGGCCCGTAACCGCTGGAGCTCGGCCAGGACATCCTGCACTTCGGCCTCGGGCACCATCAGCTGTCTCCTCCCGGCACGCTGTCTGAGCGCGCGTATCACAGGGCCTCCAATGCGTCTCGGAGCCGGCGCAGCAGGGCGACGTCGGGGTCGGCCGTGACCTCGGGAAGTGCGACCCGGCCGGGGGCGGTCGCGGCCGGCAGCTCCCGTACCGCTTCGACCAGTCCGGCCGCGGCCAGGCGCCGCAGACCGACCAGTACGTGGAACGCCGGTCTGCCCAGCTCCTGGGCGATGTCCGATGCGGTACGCACTCCGTCCACGAGATCGAGCACACGGCGCCGGCTCGGCGGAACGGGTGCGTCGACGGGACGGGCCGTGCGTACGAGCGGTGCGCTGTCGCCCGCCGCGTCGGGCCAGATCCGCTCCAGCAGCTCCCGGCGCCGGAGCGTCTCGCGCTGCACGGCATCGACAGGGACGGGGCGGACGGGGCCGATCCAATGGGAGACCCCGTAGCGGAAACGGGCCGGGGTCCGGGTGGGGGAGAGCGCGAAGAACGCCGCGTCGTACAGCGCGCCGAGGTGGCACAGCTCCAGCGCCCCGCCCGGCACCCGCCCGCTGTCCACCAGATAGCGGCCGACCCGCTGCCCGGCACCCGCCCTGGCGACCGCCTCCCACCAGCCGTCGCGGTGCAGGGCGCCGCCCGTGGTGAGCAGGATGTCTATACCGGGCGTCGCCGGGCTCTCGGCGTGCACCACCTGGCCCTCGGCGAGATAGAGGGTGCCGCGGTCGCGCATCAGGGCGCCGGTGGCGCGTTCGTCGGCGAGGCGCTGCAGCATGGGGGAGAGGGGCGCGACCGGGGTGGGGCGGTTCTCATGCAAGGACCAGCCGCTCGGCCGTCTCGCCCAGCCGTATCCGGGCGAGCGCCAGATTGCCCTCCGCGCGGTCGAGCCACAGATGGAGGAAGACGCTGCTGTCGAAGGCCGTCTCGACGAAACGGAGGATGTGGTACCCGGCGCGGGTGGTGACGATGACGTCCTCCACCGGCGGCGACGCTCCCGCAGCGGCCTTTTCCGGTAACGCGGTCGACGGTCCGGTGGCCCCCAGCGCGAAGACCGGCTGCTCGGCGGCCATCCTCGCGACCTCGGCAGTCTCCGCGGCGGTGGCCTCGTGATCGCCGTTGGGCGATTCGCCGATGGTGCCGAGGGCGAGGCCGCTCGTCCAGTCGACCACCGCGGCGCCACGGGCACCGGGCAGCCTCATGACTTCGAGCAGGCACTCGTCGATTCCGGGCACGCGCACTCCCCTCCCGACGTGGCGTACGGCTGTGACCCAGAGGCTACGCAACGTGCTCGCCCCAGGTGGAGGTTCTGGCATTTTCCATAGGTACATGCGTAAGGGATCTTCGAAGTGCGTGCTGGAGGTGCGCCGGGGCGCCCTGCGGGCGGGGCGGCCGGGTGCTGTTCGTCCAGCCGTCGGCGCGGAGCTGTTGACTACGAGTATTCAGACCTTCAGGATGTGAATAGAAGATTTACAAGTTGCGAGGAGGCATTGCCATGTCAGGACCCCGCCCCGTACGGGCACCGCGCGGTACGGAACTGAGCGCCCTGGGATGGCAGCAGGAGGCCGCCCTGCGCATGCTGCAGAACAACCTCGACCCCGAGGTCGCCGAGCACCCCGACAAGCTCGTCGTCTACGGCGGCACCGGCAAGGCGGCCCGCGACTGGCGCTCGTTCGACGCGATGGTGCGCACACTGCGGACGCTCAAGCAGGACGAGACGATGCTCGTCCAGTCCGGGCGTCCGGTCGGCGTCATGCAGACACACGAGTGGGCGCCGCGTGTACTGATCGCCAACTCCAACCTGGTGGGCGACTGGGCGAACTGGGAGGAGTTCCGTCGCCTGGAGGCGCTCGGGCTCACCATGTACGGCCAGATGACCGCCGGATCGTGGATCTACATCGGTACGCAGGGCATCCTGCAGGGCACGTACGAGACGTTCGCCGCCGTCGCGGCGAAGAAGTTCAACGGGACGCTGGCCGGCACGATCACCCTGACCGCCGGACTCGGCGGCATGGGCGGCGCCCAGCCGCTCGCCGTGACCATGAACGACGGTGTCGCGATCTGTATCGACTGCGACCCGCGCGCCATCGAGCGCCGCATCGAGCACCGCTACCTGGACGTGCGCGCCGACTCCCTGGAGCACGCGCTCCAGCTGGCCACCGAGGCCCGGGACGCCCGCAAGCCGCTCTCCATCGGCCTGCTGGGCAATGCGGCGGAGCTGCTGCCGCGGATGCTCGCCGAGGGCGCCCCGATCGACATCGTCACCGACCAGACCAGCGCGCACGACCCGCTCTCGTACCTCCCGCTCGGTGTCGACTTCGACGACATGGCCTCGTACGCCGCCGAGAAGCCCGCCGACTTCACACAGCGCGCGCGGGAGTCGATGGCCAAGCACGTCGAGGCGATGGTCGGCTTCATGGACGCGGGGGCCGAGGTCTTCGACTACGGAAACTCGATCCGTGGCGAGGCCCAACTCGCCGGATATGCGCGGGCCTTCGACTTCCCGGGCTTCGTTCCCGCCTACATCCGGCCGCTCTTCTGCGAGGGCAAGGGCCCGTTCCGCTGGGCGGCGCTCTCCGGTGAGGCGTCCGACATCCACAAGACCGACAAGGCGATGCTCGAACTCTTCCCGGAGAACGAGTCCCTGCACCGCTGGATCAAGATGGCCGGTGAGCGCGTCCACTTCCAGGGACTTCCCGCCCGGATCTGCTGGCTCGGTTACGGCGAGCGCGACCGGGCCGGCGAACGGTTCAACGACATGGTGGCCTCCGGTGAGCTGGCCGCTCCGCTGGCCATCGGGCGCGACCACCTGGACTGCGGCTCCGTGGCCTCCCCGTACCGGGAGACCGAGGCCATGCTCGACGGGTCCGACGCGATCGCCGACTGGCCGCTGCTGAACGCCATGGTCAATGTGGCGTCGGGGGCCTCCTGGGTCTCCATCCACCACGGCGGCGGCGTCGGGATGGGGCGCTCCATCCACGCCGGGCAGGTGACCGTCGCCGACGGTACGAAACTGGCGGGCGAGAAGATCCGCCGGGTGCTCACCAACGACCCGGGCATGGGCGTCATCCGGCACGTCGACGCCGGGTACGACATCGCGGAGTCGGTTGCCGCGGACAAGGGCGTACGCGTACCGATGACGGAGGGGCAGTGACCCGGGCGGACGGCGGCGGGGCAGTGACCCGGGAACGGGCCGGGGCCGGGGGCGGCGCACCGTCGTTCCAGGCGATGTGGCGCGAACTCCTGCCGGTCGGCCGGCATCAGGACAGCGGGGGCTACCGCCGCTACGCCTGGACCGGGGCCGATGCCGACTGCCGTGCCTGGTTCCGGGCGCAGGCCGAGGCGCGCGGGCTCACCTACGAGGTCGACCGGAACGGCAATCAGTGGGCCTGGCTCGGTGACCCCCTCGCGGGGGACGCCGTGGTCACCGGATCGCATCTCGACTCCGTACCGGACGGCGGTGCCTTCGACGGGCCGCTCGGTGTGGTCTCTTCCTTCGCCGCGCTCGACGAACTTCGCCGCAGGGGCGCGGAGTTCACCCGGCCGCTGGCCATCAGCAACTTCGGTGACGAGGAGGGGGCCCGCTTCGGGCTCGCCTGTGTGGGCTCCCGCCTCGCCGCCGGACAGCTGACCGTCGAGGCGGCACACCGGCTCCGCGACGGTGACGGCATCACCCTGCCGCAGGCCATGGAGGCGGCCGGATACGACCCCGACGCCATCGGCCCCGACCCCGAACGGCTCGCCCGGATCGGTGCGTTCGTCGAGCTCCATGTCGAGCAGGGGCGCGCCCTCGACCTCACCGGTGACCCGGTCGGCATCGCTTCCGCGATCTGGCCGCACGGGCGCTGGAGGTTCGACTTCCGGGGCGAGGCCAACCACGCGGGCACCACCCGGCTGGTCGACCGGCGCGACCCGATGCTCACGTACGCCGAGACCGTGCTGGCCGCCCGCCGCGAGGCGGAGCTCGCCGGAGCCGTCGCCACCTTCGGCAAGATCAGCGTCGAGCCGAACGGTGTCAACGCCATCCCCTCCCTCGTCCGCGGCTGGCTCGACTCCCGCGCCGCAGACCAGGACCGCCTCGACGCCGTGGTCGGCGGCATCGAGCGGGCCGCCCGGGAACACGCCGAGCGGGCGGGGATCGACCTCGATGTCGTACGGGAGTCCTTCACGCCCGTGGTGGAGTTCGAGCACGCCCTGCGTGACGAGCTCGGCAAGATCCTGACGGGCCGGGGCGACGCGGATCGCGCCGTACCCGTCCTCGGCACCGGCGCCGGACACGACGCGGGTATTTTGTCCGCTTCAGTCCCTACCGCCATGCTGTTCGTACGGAACCCCACCGGGATCTCGCACTCGCCGGCCGAGCACGCCGCCGAGGACGACTGCGTGGCCGGGGTGATCGCTCTCGCCGACGTACTGGAAGGTCTCGCGTGCAGCTGACAACGGAACCGACGGGCACGCCCGTCACCGAGACGTACTGGTTGTCCCACGCCTGGCTCGGCACCCATGTCGAGCCGGGTGTCGCCCTGGATGTGTCCGGCGGGATCGTCGCGGGCGTCCGCACCGGCGTCGTCACCCCGCCGCCGGGCGCCACAGTGCTGCGCGGGCTCACCCTTCCCGGGCTCGCCAACACCCACTCGCACGCCTTCCACCGCGCCCTGCGCTCCACCGTCCAGGTCGGTTCCGGCACCTTCTGGACGTGGCGCGAGACCATGTACCAGATCGCCTCCCGGCTCACCCCCGATTCGTACTACGACCTCGCCCGTGCCGTGTATGCCGAAATGGCTCTGGCCGGTATCACCGCGGTCGGCGAATTCCACTATCTGCACCACGCGCCGGGCGGCACCCCGTACAGCAACCCGAACGCCATGGGCGAGGCGCTGATCGCGGCGGCGGGCGAGGCCGGTATCCGGATCACGCTGCTGGACACCGCCTATCTCTCCGCCGGATTCGGCCGGCGCCCCACCCAGTACCAGGAGCCCGACCAGCACCAGCTGCGCTTCTCCGACACCACCGCGGACGCCTGGGCCGAACGCGCCTCCCTCCTCAAGGGCAGCGACCATGCCCTGATCGGCGCGGCCATCCACTCCGTACGCGCCGTCCCTGCCGCGCAGCTCGCCACCGTGGCCGCCTGGGCCGAGGAGCGGCAGGCCCCGCTCCATGTCCACCTCTCCGAACAGACCGCGGAGAACGACGCCTGCCTCGCCGCCCACGGCTGCACGCCCACCCGGCTCCTCGCCGACAACGGGGTCCTCGGCCCGCGCACCACCGGCATCCACAACACCCACCTCACCGGCGAGGACATCACGCTCCTCGGCTCCTCGGCGACCGGCACCTGCATGTGCCCCACCACGGAACGCGACCTCGCCGACGGAATCGGTCCGGCCGTCGCCCTCCAGCGCGCCGGCTCGCCGCTCTCCCTCGGCAGCGACAGCCATGCCGTGATCGACCTCTTCGAGGAGGCCCGGGCGATGGAGCTCAACGAGCGGCTGCGCACCCGGGCGCGCGGTCACTGGACGGCTGCCGCCCTGCTGCGCGCCGCGACCGTCGACGGACATGCCGCGCTCGGCCGGCCCGGGGCGGGCATCATCGAACCCGGCGCACCCGCCGATCTGGTGACCGTTGCCCTGGACTCCGTCAGAACTGCGGGGCCCGTGCCCCGGCTTGCTGCCGAAGCAGCCGTATTCGCCGCCTCCGCAGCTGATGTGCGGCACACGGTCGTGGCAGGCCGGCACATCGTCCGTGACGGGCAGCACACGCTGGTCGAGGACGTCCCCGCAGCGCTCGCCTCGGCCATCGGCGCACTGCACCGCTGAGCGCACCGACCCGGAGACCGTCGATCCGGAGACCGCCGTGCGGGGCGCCCTGACCGGCGCCCCGCAGCCCCACCGACGGGCCGCCCTGCAAGCCGATACACAAGGAGAGCAGTCTCCCGATGACGACGACCGCCATCACCAACATTGCCAGTCTGGTCACCAACGACCCCTCCCTCTGCGTGGATTCCCCCCTGGGCCTGATCCGGGACGCGGCGGTCGTCATCGAGGGCGACCGGGTCGTCTGGGCCGGTGAGTCAAGCAAAGCACCCGCCACTGACAACGCCGTCGACGCGGGCGGCCGGGCGGCGATCCCCGGCTTCGTCGACTCCCACTCCCACCTCCTGTTCGCGGGCGACCGCACCGAGGAGTTCAACGCCCGGATGTCCGGCCGCCCCTACAGCGCGGGCGGTATCAGGACCACGGTCGCCGCCACCCGCGCCGCCACCGACGACGAACTCTCCGCCAACGTCGCCCGCTACCTCGCCGAGGCGCTGCGCCAGGGCACCACCACCTTCGAGACCAAGTCCGGCTACGGCCTCACCGTCGAGGACGAGGCCCGTGCCCTGCGCATCGCGGCTCAGCACACCGAAGAGGTCACCTACCTCGGCGCCCACATCGTCTCCCCGGACTACGCCGACGACCCGGCCGGCTACGTCGACCTGGTCACCGGGGCGATGCTCGACGCCTGTGCCCCGTACGCCCGTTGGGTCGACGTCTTCTGCGAGAAGGGCGCCTTCGACGGCGACCAGGCCCGCGCCATCCTCACCGCCGGCCGCGCCAAGGGCCTGCACCCCCGCGTTCACGCCAACCAGCTCGGTCACGGCCCCGGAGTCCAGCTCGCCGTCGAACTGGACGCCGCGTCCGCCGACCACTGCACCCACCTCACCGATGCGGACGTCGACGCCCTGGCCCAGGGCAACACCGTCGCCACCCTGCTTCCCGGTGCCGAGTTCTCCACCCGAGCCACCTGGCCGGACGCCCGCCGCATCCTCGACGCGGGCGCCACCGTCGCGCTCTCCACCGACTGCAACCCTGGCTCGTCGTTCACGTCCTCCATGCCCTTCTGCATCGCCCTCGCCGTACGCGACATGGGCATGACCCCGGACGAGGCCCTCTGGTCCGCCACCGCGGGCGGCGCGGCGGCCCTGCGCCGTACGGACATCGGCCGCATCACCCCCGGCGCCCGCGCCGACCTGGTCCTCCTCGACGCACCCAGCCATGTCCACCTCGCCTACCGGCCGGGCGTCCCGCTGGTCCACGCGGTCTGGCAGCACGGCGAGCGCGTCGTCTGACACCGGCCGGCACAGCGCGGCGTCATGGCAAGGTGCCGATGACGCTCCGTCAAACATGCGGAAGGACCCGCCCTTTGCCGGGCAGGTCCTTCCGCATGGGGCTCGCGATGCGCCGTGCGGGTGTTTCGCCGGCGCGGGATGTGCCCGTCACTCCTCCAGTGTCAGGCCCTTTCTGAGCTTGACCAGCGTGCGGGAGAGCAGCCGCGACACATGCATCTGGGAGATGCCCAGCTCCTCACCGATCTCCGACTGCGTCATATTGGCGACGAACCGGAGCGAGAGGATGGTGCGGTCGCGGCCCGGCAGCGAGGCGATCAGCGGCTTCAGGGACTCGACGTACTCGATGCCTTCGAGTCCGTGGTCCTCGTAGCCGATACGGTCCGCCAGCGCGCTTTCGTGCTCGTCCTCCTCGGGCTTGGCGTCCAGCGAACTCGCGGTGTACGCGTTGCTCGCGGCCATGCCCTCGACGACCTCGTCATGGGTGATGCCGAGGCGGTCGGCGAGCTCGCCCACAGTGGGTGAACGATCCAGCTTCTGGGCGAGCTCGTCGCCCGCCTTGGCCAGGTCGAGCCGCAGCTCCTGCAGTCGGCGCGGTACGCGCACGGACCAACTGGTGTCGCGGAAGAAGCGCTTGATCTCGCCGACGATGGTAGGCATCGCGAACGTCGGGAACTCCACGCCCCGGCTGAGCTCGAAGCGGTCGATCGCCTTGATCAGGCCGATGGTGCCGACCTGGATGATGTCCTCCATCGGTTCGCTGCGGGAGCGGAACCGGGAGGCGGCGAACTTGACCAGGGCCAGGTTCAGTTCGACGAGCGTATTGCGGACGTACGAGTACTCGGGGGTGCCCTCTTCGAGGGATTCGAGCCGCGCGAAGAGCGTCTTCGACAGGGCCCTGGCGTCCAGCGGCCCCACCTCGTCGTAGGGCGGGATCTCGGGAAGTCCTTCGAGCCCGTCGGTGACGCCGTAGTTGTCGACGCTGTCGACGGCGGTGCTGCTGGTGCTGCTGTTGCGCGTGCCGTCTCCGGCGTTCGCGGCGGGGGAGTCTGAGTGGGTCAGTCCCTGAGGACATGCTGACGTCGCATCGTGGGTACGCGGTCCGTCGAGCCGGGGTGACATGATCGCCTCCATCGTTCTCGGCATATGGCTGCCGATGCCCATACGTGTTTCCTGCGGTGAAGCGGCGCCTCCAAAGCCGACCGTGTTTTGGGTGTCCCCCTACCCTTACCCGGTTCGGACAGGCAGTTACAAGCTCCAATTGGGGCTATATGTCCGGTTTGTTGAGGTCTTTGGCTACCACGTGGCGTACGGAACGCGTACTGTTTCGAGAACGTCAGCGACGGCACATACGAATCTGCGCACGCTGATACGCAGGCAGTGACGACGGCGAAGAGGGACAGGCATGGACCGCGGGACGGTCGGCAGTGCGAACCGGGGGCGGCTTCAGGTCGAGGCCCGCACCGAGGGGCGCAGCGAGGTCGTGACGCCGGTGGGTGAGCTGGATCACCACACGGCGGATCTGCTGCGGGAACCCCTGGAGAGTGCGGTCGAGCAAGGGCGGGTACGTCTGGTGGTCGACTGCTCGCGACTCGAATTCTGTGATTCCACCGGGCTCAATGTGCTGCTCGGTGCCCGCCTCAAGGCGGAGGCGGCCGGGGGAGGGGTCCATTTGGCCGGAATGCTGCCGGTGGTGGCACGGGTCTTCGAGATCACCGGGGCCGAGGCGGTCTTCACCGTCCACGACTCCCTGGAAGCGGCTCTCGACACCTGATCGTGGCGCGTTTCGCGGCCCCGGGTGCCTCATGTGTTGCCCGTGTCACGCGATCCGCGTAGACGAAGCGGGTGTTGTCACGATTCGGCCGGGCAGGAGACACCCGGCGGAGTCGTGGGCGGCCCGCGCACTCTGTATCTGTACTGGTAACTGTTCAATGGCGACATGGTGAATCGGTGAGGTGAAGCGCTGATGAGCACCACCCGGCAGCATCCGCCGGGCGACCTCGGCCGCGAGCCGGAGGGCGCCGGCGTGGGCGCACACGCGGACGCGGGCGCCGGCGCGGCTTCCCCCGAGACGGTCGAGCGGCAGTGGCGCACGTTGTCGCTGCGGGGGGTCGGCGGCATCGTGCCGACCGCCCGCGACTTCGCCCGCCAGGCGCTTCACGACTGGGGCTGGCTCCCCGCGGCGAGCGCCGACGGACGGGCCGCCGCCGAGGACGTCCTGCTGGTCGTCTCCGAGCTGGTCACCAACGCCTGTCTGCACGCGGACGGTCCCGAGGAGCTGCGTATCACCTGCACGGCGAAGGTGCTGCGGGTGGAGGTCGTCGACGGGGGTGCGGGGCAGCCCGCACCGCGCACCCCGCACCGGGCCGGCCGGCCCGGTGGACACGGCATGTTCATCGTGCAGCGGCTCTGCCTGGACTGGGGCGTGCTGCGGGTGGCGGGCCGAGCAGGAAAAACCGTCTGGGCGGAGCTGGCCGCCCCCGCGTAGTCGCTGGTTCGGGACATGGGGGCACACGGCCCCGTTATTTGCACCTTGAAGAGCGCGCCGGATCGGCGCGCTCTTTGTCTTCCCTCCACAAGGCCCCAGGCGTACCTTGAGCGCCCGATCTGATGTGTCGTCAGTAACTTACGTCGGTGAGAGACGGCGCACGGCGACTTCCGGCATGAGGGGAACTCAAGGTGTCCTACCAGAAGCGAACAGCTCTCGCGCTGGCGTCCGCGCTGGCGGGCACGGTGGTGCTGATGGTCGCGCCCGCCGCCCACGCCACGGTCGTGGACGTCGACTACCAGTGCAAGACCCCGATCGGGGACAAGAGCGCCGTGTCTCCCATCGACATCAAGAGCGTCAAGAGCGGCGGAGGCTACAAGCTCACGATGTCCTTCCAGAAGGGCGTCTCGTCCAGCCCCGTCGAACTGGGCAAGGGTGCGATGAACCCCAGCGCGGTCATCAAGGTGGGGGGCGCGGACCCGGGCCGGGTCCAGGTCTCCGGTGCGCCGAACTCCGCCGCCATCCCCGCCAACACCCCCATCAAGATCAGTGACCTGTCGGGTACGTATACCCCGAAGAAGACCGGCAAGGTCGACTTCACCGCCGGTGTGCTGACCATCAAGGCGCTGGGTACGACCACGACCTGCACCCCCACCAACAACCCGGGGCCGTCGCTCCAGCTCGATGTGACGGCCGCGGGCAACGCGCAGAGCACCCCGGACAACGGCGGGCAGCTGCCGAAGACCGGTCCGCTCGACTCGGCCGTGGCGCTCGGCACACTCGGCGGCACAGTGCTGCTGACCGGTGCGGCCGGGGTGCTCTGGCTGACCAGGCGAGGGCAGGGGGCCGTGCGCCGATAGGGCGTTTCCTCAGGATCGGGCCGGATCCGGAAGAACGGCCCCGGTTCCACGATCCCGCCGCCGTCACGCACCAGGGAGCCGCCCATGCCGTCGCCGACCGGTCACGCCGCCCGACTCGCCCTCGCCGTAATGCTGTTCACCTTCGTCATGGCTCCGGTGGCCGGTGCCGCGGCCGGGAGGCCGACGCCCCCGAGCACTGCGTCGTGGACGGCGCAGCCCGCGAGGAGCGGTTCCGGCACGGACGGCGGCAGACCGTACTTCTATCTGGAGGGCCCGCCCGGCACCGTTCTCCAGGACCGGCTCTCCGTCACCAACTCCGGTACGGCCCCGGTCACCGTGCGGCTGCGCGGCGCCGACGCGTACAACGCCGAGGACGGCGGCTTCGCGGTACGCGGCGGCAAGGGCTCCACCGGGACCGGCGCCTGGCTGCGGACCGCCGTTGCCCAGGTGACCGTGCCGGCCCGCACCCGCGCCGATGTGCCGTTCTCCGTCACGGTGCCGACGGGCGCGACGCCCGGCGACCACCCCGGTGCGATCGTCGTGCGGAGCGGCGACCGCTCGGTGGGCGTACGGATCCAACTGCGGGTCGGCGGGCCGACGCTGGCCGCGCTCACCGTCGAGGACGTCACCGTGTCGGGGCGGACCATCCACTACACGCTGGTCAACCGCGGCAACACGGCGCTGGCCCCGCGGATCGCCGTCGGCGCCGACGGAGTGTTCGGGACGCTGCTGCGGCGCAAGGCGCGCACGCTGCCGGTGGAACTGCTGCCCGGACAGCGCGTCAGGCTCGGCGAACCGTGGCGGGATGCCCCCGCCCTCGACTCGGTGACCGTACGGCTGCGCGTCACGGCGGCGGGCGGCGCGCACAGCGAGGCGACGGCGCGTGCGGCCTTCGTCCCGTGGGCGCCGGTGACCGGTGGTGCACTGCTGCTCCTGGCCGCCGTCGCCGCGGGCGCGTACGCGTACCGGCTGAGGCGCTCACGCGGACGGCCACCGGACGACGGCAGGTCCGGACAGTCCTTGGGTGATCAACGGCACTCGGAGAGAAGGAACTTGGTGAAGGCGGGAGCGGAATCGTGAATCGACAGGCCGGACCGGCATCACTCCGAAGCGGCAGCCAACGGTGGGCGGCCGCGCTGCTCGGCGCCCTGCTGCCCGCCCTGCTGATGCTCTCCGCGACCGGCGCCGACGCGGCGGGTACGAGGGCCGCGGACGCGAAGCCCGTGGTCACCCTCTCCAAGCAGCAGGCGGGCAAGGGCGGTGACATCACCGTCAAGGGCCGCGGCTGGCGCCCGAACACGCTGCTGATGATGCTGATCTGCGGACGGTCCACACCGGACCGAGGTGTGATCGGCGGCACCAACTCCTGCGCCAATGCCGAGGGGCGTGCCGTCACCACCGGCACCGAGGGCGACTTCAGCAAGAAGTTGCCGGTCGCCGAGCCGCCCGCGCCCTGTCCCTGCGTGGTGCATGTCGCCACCGTCACCGGGGAACAGGCCACCGCCGACGCCGTGTTCGTCGTCGCCGGCCACCCGGTCGCCGCGCTGCCGAAGGAGAGCGAGGGAGGCAGGCTCGCGGTGCTGGCCACCACCCGGCTGGAGGGCGACAGCGGAATCCTCACCTGGTTCGGAGCGCCGCCCGCCCGGCAACTGGTCTTCACCGTGGGCAACCTCGGCTCCGCTCCCGTCAAGGACCCGGTCTTCCGGATCGGCACCGCGCACGGCGTCTTCGCCCCGCAGTGGGAGGAGCGGCAGTGGCGCGGCACCATCGAATCCGGCCGCAAGGCGCAGATCAAGCTGCCGGTCGAACTGACGGCGGGCGCCCACGGCGACTACCAGGTCTCGCTGAAGTACGGCAGCAAGGTGCTGGCCGAGCAGCCGTGGGGGGTCGGCCGCCCCTGGGGAGTCACGCTTTTCTGGATCCTGCTCTGTGTCGTCGTACCGGCCGCCGTGTTCCGGATCGGCATGGCGATCGTCGACAAAGTACGTCCCCGCACCTCGCGCACCCCGGTCCGTGCCGGGCGCCACCGCCACCCGCAACCGGCCGATGTGACCGCCGGGCTCCCGAAGCTGCGCCGCGCACCGGGGCCCGCCGAGAGCCCCGAGGCAGCGCCCACCACCACGGCCGCGCTGCCATGGTTCACACCCGATTCCGCACCGTCAGAGAACAGACCGACGACGAAGGGACATTCGTGAGTACGCAACGGAGGACGGTCGCGGCGGGAGTCGCGATGATGCTCGGCGGCGCGGGCATGCTGCTGGCCGCGAGCCCGGCCCAGGCCGCCGACATCTCGTACAGGACGGAGTGCATTCCCCCGCCCATCTCCGGGCTGCCGCCCGTGCAGGGCACCACCAAGGTGCAGCTGACCGCGCCGGCCGAGGCGAAGGTCGGGGACACCGTCGAGGTGGTGTGGAAGACGGTCGAGGCCGCTTCCAGGAACCCCGACGTCCTCGACCTGGAGAAGGACACGGTCAAGCCGACCGGCACCATCAAGGTGGGCGGGTCGGCCACGGGCACCCTGAAGATGGAAGGGCCGCGGCAGAACCCGCCGATCCCCAAGAGCAGCGCCATGGTGCTGCCCGACATGAAGGGCACACTGAAGCTGGAGAAGGCCGGTGAGATCACGCTGACACCGGACGCATACAACATCAACGTCTCCAAGCCGATCTCCACGGACACCAAGTGCACCCCGAAGGAGACCGTGCAGCCGGGCGCGACCATCAAGGTCACGGACGGCGGCGGATCCACCACCGCGGGCGGTACGACCACCGGTTCCACCACTGCGGGCGGTACGACCACCGGTTCCACCACTGCGGGCGGTACGACCACCGGTTCCACCACTGCGGGCGGTACGACCACCGGCTCCACCACCGCGGGCGGTACGACGACCGCGGGTGGCACGACCGCCGGTGGCACGACGACCGCGGGCGGTACCACCGCGGGCTCCGGCGGAGGGCAGACCGACTTCCCCGGCAAGGAGGTCTCGGTCAACTTCGCCTGTACGTCCCCGGGACCGGCCGGCATCGCCTCCAAGGTGACGATCAACGCGAAGAAGAGCGGCGGGAGTTACGCGCTCACGGTCAAGACGGCCAAGGGCGTGATGGACAGCCCCGCCGCGCTGCCCGCCGGTGCGCTCAAGCCGTCCATGGACATCGTCATCGGCGGTGCGGACAAGGGCTCGGTGAAGGTCACCGGACCCGCCAACGCCGAACCGCTGGAGCAGGGCAAGCCGGTCGATCTGTCCGACATGACCGGCACCTACAAGCCGGGCGCGTCCGGGAAGTCCACGCTCAGCCCCGGCACCCTGACGATTGATGTCACGCTGGGCTCCTCGAAGATCAACATCCCCTGCAAGGTCAAGGGTTCGGTGACTCCGTCGCTGGAACTCGACACCACGGCCCAGCAGGGCGGCGCCTCCGGAGGCACCACCACGGGCTCCACGGGCTCCACGGCAGGCGGCACGGACTCCGGCGGCGGACTGGCCGCCACCGGGGCCGAGGACAACGGCACCCTGCGCGCACTCGGCCTGGTCGCGGGGACGGCGATCCTGCTGGGCGGCGCCGTGTTCACCTTCACCCCGTGGCGCAGGCTGCGCGGCACCAGGTGAGCTGAGCTCCGTACGCATGCACGCGAAGGGCCGCTGCACCGACTCCTGGAACCCGAGGTCGGTGCAGCGGCCCTTCGTACAGCCGGGTTCGGCGCGTCAGCGCACGTCGCCCATGAGCTGCTTGACCTTGCCGCGGTACATGAAGACCGCGACACCCGCGGCAACGGCGAGGAAGGCCTGCAGTGTGACCACACCGGTGCCGTTGAGCTCCACACCCGCGATGGACAGCAGGCCCGTGGTGCAGTCACCGGCGGTGACGGCCAGGAACCAGACACCCATCATCTGGCTGGCGTACTTGGCCGGAGCCATCTTCGTGGTGACGGAGAGGCCCACTGGGGACAGCGTCAGCTCGGCGACCGTCTGGACGAAGTAGATCGCGACCAGCCACATCGCGGCGGCCTTGTGACCGTCGGTCGCGATCGTCAGCGGCATCAGGAAGAGGAAGAACGACGCACCGACCAGTACCAGGCCGGAGCTGAACTTCACGATGGTGCTGGGCTCCTTGCCGCGGCGGTTCAGCGACAGCCAGAAGGCGGCGAAGAGCGGGGCCAGCGCCATGATCAGGACCGGGTTGACCGACTGGTACCAGGAGACGGGGAAGTTCCAGCCGAAGACACTGTTGTCGGCCGAGGAGTCGGCGAAGATCGCGACCGTCGAACCGCCCTGGTCGTAGATCATCCAGAAGATGGCGGCGGCGACGAAGAACCAGATGTAGCCGGACATCTTCGACTGCTCGGTGGCGCTGAGCTCCTTGTCGCGCTTGATGCGCGCCAGGACGACGACCGGAATGACCAGCCCCGCGACGGTGATGGGGACCAGGAGCCAGTTGAGCGTGTAGACGCCGGTGACGACCGTGACGATGTAGAAGACGGCCGCGACGGCCAGCCAGATCATGCCCTTGCGCAGCGTGCTCGCCCGCTCGGCGGCGGACAGCGGCTTCGGGACGACGAGGCTGCGCTCGTCCAGGTGGCGGGTGCCCATCAGGAACTGGGCGAGGCCGAGTCCCATGCCGAGCGCGGCGAGCGCGAAGCCCAGGTGCCAGTTGACGTTCTCACCGACGGTGCCGATGATCAGCGGCGCGGCGAAGGCACCCGCGTTGATGCCCATGTAGAAGATCGTGAAGCCACCGTCGCGGCGCGGGTCGTCCGGGCCGTCGTAGAGGTGGCCGACCATCGTCGAGATGTTGGACTTCAGCAGACCGGAGCCGATGGCGACCAGTCCGAGACCGGCGAAGAAGGTGCCCTGCATGGGCAGCGCCAGCGCCAGGTGGCCGATCATGATGACGGCACCGGCGATGGCGACGGTCTTGCGGGGACCCCAGACACGGTCGCCGAACCAGCCGCCGGGCATGGCGAGCAGATAGACCAGCGACACGTAGACCGAATAGATCGCCGTGGCCGTGGCCGGGTTCATGTGAAGCCCGTTGGGGGCGATCAGGTAGAGGGGGAGCAGGGCCCTCATGCCGTAGTAGCTGAAACGCTCCCACATCTCGGTCATGAAGAGAGTGGCCAGGCCGCGGGGGTGGCCGAAGAAGGTCTTCGCGGATCCAGAAGTACTGGCCGGGTCCTTCGTCAGGCTGGACGCCATGGTCGATCCTTGCTTGCTCGGGACGCGACGCCTCGTGAGCGTGACGCGCCCGGTGGGGGGAGGCCGGCACCGACACAAGGCCATGCCCCATCCCAACGCCTGACAAGGGGATTCGTCCCGACCGCCGGACTCGTCGAGGAGCCGACCGAAGAAGACGGGGACCGACCGCGTCGGGATCCACGCCCGGTGCGCATCCTCGCGTTCCGGGCCCGGCCACAGGTCATTCACTGAACTTCACGACTGGCGGGTACCAGCCGGCAGAACAAAAGAGACCCTCGGCGCTAAAAGCTGCCCAAGGGTCCTTGAGTAGTGCAACAGGCGTCGAGCAACCATACGACATGACACTGCCGGATATGAATGGACTTGAGAGATGGATCACAGGTTTTGATGGAACCGCACTCCCATATTCGAAGGCGTCTCTCCGTATTCCGCACGGACCCGCAGGGCTTTCCGATCACCTCACAGCATCCGCCCTGCGCGGACTACCATCACTCCATGACCCGTGTACTGCTCGCCGAGGACGACGCATCCATCTCGGAGCCGCTGGCCCGCGCCCTGCGTCGGGAGGGTTACGAGGTCGAGGTCCGCGAAGACGGCCCGGCCGCTCTCGATGCCGGCCTCCAGGGCGGGATCGACCTGGTCGTACTCGACCTGGGTCTGCCCGGGATGGACGGCCTCGAAGTTGCCCGCAGGCTCCGTGCCGAAGGCCACACCGTGCCGGTCCTGGTGCTGACCGCCCGAGCCGACGAGGTGGACACCGTCGTCGGCCTGGACGCGGGCGCCGACGACTACGTCACCAAGCCCTTCCGCCTGGCAGAACTGCTCGCCCGCGTCCGGGCCCTGCTGCGTCGCGGCGCCACCGAACCCGCTCCGCAGCCCGCCACCCACGGCGTCAGGATCGACGTCGAGTCGCACCGGGCCTGGATGGGCGACGAGGAACTCCAGCTCACCGCCAAGGAGTTCGACCTGCTGCGGGTCCTGGTCCGCGACGCCGGCCGAGTCGTCACCCGTGACCAGCTGATGCGCGAGGTCTGGGACACCACCTGGTGGTCGTCGACCAAGACCCTCGACATGCACATCTCCTGGCTCCGCAAGAAGCTCGGTGACGACGCGGCCAACCCCCGCTACATCGCGACCGTACGGGGCGTCGGCTTCCGCTTCGAGAAGAGCTGACGTACAGAAGCACTCATGCGCCGCAGACTGATCAACTCCACGCTCGCCGTGGTGCTCGTGGTGATCGCCGTCTTCGGCGTCTCCCTCGTCATCGTCGAGAGCCGCACCATCAGCAACAGCGCCCAGGAGAGTGTCGACTCCGAGGCGCTGCGGCTGATCAGCGTCGTCGAGAGCCGGCTCCTCGGGGCGGAGCGGATCAACCCCGCGCTGCTGGCCGAACAGATCTCCAGCAAGCGCTACGCACTGGTCAAGATCCCCGGACGCGCCCCCCTCGAAGTCGGTACGCGCCCCACCGGCAGGGTGATCAGCAGCACGGCCGAGGGGGAGCAGGGTGAGCGCGTCACCGTCGAGGAGTCCAGCACCGCCGTCACCCGTGAGGTCGGCCGCACCCTGATGATCATCGGCGCTGTGGCGCTGCTGGCCATCGTCTCGGCCGTGCTCCTCGCCGTACGCCAGGCCAACAAACTGGCCTCGCCGCTGACGGACCTCGCCGAGACCGCCGAACGCCTGGGCTCCGGCGATCCACGACCGCGCCACAAGCGGTACGGAGTGCCGGAGCTGGACCGGGTCGCCGACGTCCTGGACTCCTCCGCCGAGCGGATCGCCCGGATGCTGACCGCGGAACGCCGGCTGGCCGCCGACGCCTCGCACCAGCTCCGTACGCCGCTGACCGCGCTCTCCATGCGGATCGAGGAGATCTCGGCCACCAACGACCTGGACACGGTGAAGGAGGAGGCGAACATCGCCCTCACCCAGGTCGAGCGGCTCACCGATGTGGTGGAGCGGCTGCTGACCAACGCCCGCGATCCGCGAACCGGTTCCGCCGTCGTCTTCGACCTCGACGAGGTCGTCAAGCAGCAGATCGAGGAGTGGCGCCCGGCCTACCGGGGCGAGGGCCGCGCCATCGTCCGCTCCGGAAAGCAGGGGCTGCGGGCCGTCGGCACGCCGGGTGCGGTCGCCCAGGTGCTGGCCGCACTGATCGAGAACTCACTGATGCACGGCGGCGGTACGGTCGCGCTGCGTACCCGGGTCACCGGCAATCAGGCGGTGATCGAGGTCACGGACGAGGGCCCGGGCGTGCCCGCCGATCTCGGCGCCAGGATCTTCGAGCGGACGATCAGCGGCCGCAATTCCACCGGCATCGGCCTCGCGGTCGCCAGGGACCTCGCGGAGGCGGACGGAGGCCGCCTCGAACTGCTCCAGCAGCAGCCACCGGTTTTCGCCCTGTTCCTCAGCCGAGTGGCGCTGAAGAGACAGGAACCAGAACGCCCGGTGCGGTGAGGGCAGGGTGAACGTGTGCGGTGGGCGGCTACCGCCGCACCGGATCCGCCTCGGCCCGCGGCACCTGCTCCGTACGTCCCTGCTTCAGGAACCCCTCCGCGCTCAGCACGGTCTCCTTCGCGGGCAGCGCCTTGAACACCCACGTCCGGTAGGACCAGAAGCGGAACAGCGTCGCGATGCCGATCCCGAGGATCTTGAAGACATTGCTCTGGATCGGACTGTTCCACCCGAACCCGTACGTCGCCACGTACAGCACACCGGTCTCGATGACCGCACCCGCCGCGCTGAACAGCAGGAACAGCGTCAGCTCCCGGGTCCGCCCGGTCTTGTCACGGTCCCGGTACGTCCAGTAGCGGAAGCCGATGTAGTTGAAGAGGATGGCGACGAACGTCGCCAGCAGACCTGCCCGCACCACCTGAAGGTCCGTGGTGCGCCAGAGCAGGTTGGATACCGCGATGTTGACCACCAGGCCGAATGCGCCGACCGCCCCGAACTTGGCGACCTCCCGGGCCAGCAGATCCAGCCGGGTTCGCAGTGCGCCCCGTTCGCTCATGGTGATCGCTCAGCCCGTCTGTCGGTTACGTCAACCCGCTCATGCTATCCAGCCCGTCCAGGGGTTGCCTGTGGATGTTCTGTCAGGCGTGGCGATGCTGTGACGTGCCTCCGCCGGGGCGGGCGGAGGGCGTCGTCGGACGCCCCCCGGGGCGCCGGATACCCTGGAGGAGTGACGTTCCCGGTAGTCGGCATGGTCGGCGGCGGTCAGCTCGCCCGTATGACCCACGAGGCAGGCATCCCCCTCGGCATCAAATTCAAGCTCCTCAGTGACACCCCCCAGGACTCGGCGGCCCAGGTGGTGAACGAAGTCGTCGTCGGCGACTATCGCGACCTGGACACGCTGCGCGCCTTCGCGCGCGGCTGTGACGTGATCACCTTCGATCACGAGCACGTACCGACCGAACACCTGCGGGCCCTGGAGGCGGACGGCATTCCCGTGCGCCCGGGACCCGATGCGCTGGTGCACGCCCAGGACAAGGGGGTGATGCGCGCGAAGCTCACCGAGATCGGCGCGCCCTGCCCCCGCCACCGCATCGTGAAGGACCCGGCCGACGTCGCGGCCTTCGCGGAAGAGGTCGGGGGCTTCCCCGTCATCCTCAAGACGGTCCGCGGCGGCTACGACGGCAAGGGCGTCTGGGTGGTCCGCTCCGAGGCGGACGCGGCCGACCCCTTCCGGGCCGGTGTCGCCGTCCTCGCCGAGGAGAAGGTCGACTTCGTGCGGGAGCTGGCGGCCAATATCGTCCGCTCGCCGCACGGCCAGGCCGTCGCGTACCCGGTCGTCGAGTCGATCCAGGTCGACGGGGTCTGCGACACGGTCATCGCCCCGGCCCCGGAGCTGGACGAGCGGCTCGCGGGCGAGGCCCAGCAGCTCGCTCTCCGAATCGCCTCCGAGCTCGGCGTCGTCGGCCACCTCGCCGTCGAACTCTTCGAGACCCGTGGGCCCGACGGGAAGCCCGGCATCCTGGTCAACGAGCTCGCGATGCGCCCGCACAACTCCGGGCACTGGACCCAGGACGGCGCGATCACCTCGCAGTTCGCCAACCACGTCCGGGCCGTCCTCGACCTCCCGCTCGGCGACCCGCGTCCGCGCGCCACCTGGACGGTCATGTCCAATGTGCTCGGCGGCGACTACCCGGACATGTACCAGGCGTATCTGCACTGCATGGCCCGCGACCCTCAGCTCAAGATCCACATGTACGGCAAGGACGTGAAGCCCGGCCGCAAGGTCGGACACGTCAACACCTACGGCGACGACTTGGCGGACGTGCGAGACCGAGCCCGTCATGCAGCTGACTACCTCAGAGGAACGATCACCGAATGACTTCCCCCGCCTCCGCCGCGCCGGTCGTCGGCATCGTCATGGGCTCGGACTCCGACTGGCCCGTCATGGAAGCAGCGGCCAAGGCCCTCGACGAGTTCGAGATCCCCTACGAGGTCGACGTCGTCTCCGCCCACCGCATGCCGCGCGAGATGATCGCGTACGGCGAGCACGCGGCGGACCGCGGCCTCAAGGTGATCATCGCGGGCGCGGGCGGCGCCGCCCACCTGCCCGGCATGCTCGCCTCCGTCACCCCGCTGCCCGTCATCGGCGTCCCGGTGCCGCTGAAGTATCTCGACGGCATGGACAGCCTGCTCTCCATCGTGCAGATGCCCGCCGGTGTTCCCGTCGCCACCGTCTCGGTCGGCGGCGCACGCAACGCGGGCCTGCTCGCCGCACGCATCCTCGCCGCCCACGACAGTGAGCTGCAGGCCCGCATGGCCGAGTTCCAGCAGGAGCTGAACGACCAGGCGACGGAGAAGGGCAAGCGGCTGCGCAGCAAGGTCGAGGGCAGCGACTCCTTCGGTTTCGGGAAGTAGGCCACCCGTGGACCAGCTGAAGCGGGCCGCCGAACTCCTTGCCGAGTACCCCGTCGTCGACGGCCACAACGATCTGCCGTGGGCGCTGCGCGAACAGGTCGGCTACGACCTGGACGCCCGCGACATCGCCACCGACCAGTCCGCCCATCTGCACACCGACATCCCGCGGCTGCGCGCGGGCGGCGTCGGCGCCCAGTTCTGGTCCGTCTACGTACAGTCCGACATGACGGGCGACGAAGCCGTCAGCGCCACCCTCGAACAGATCGACGTGGTCACCGAGCTGCTGGAGCGCTACCCCGCGGACCTGCGGCGCGCCCTGACCGCCGACGACATGGAGACGGCTCGCACCGAAGGCCGTATCGCCTCCCTGATGGGCGCCGAGGGCGGCCACTCCATCAACAACTCGCTGGGCACCCTGCGCGCGCTGCATGCCCTGGGCGTCCGCTACATGACGCTCACCCACAACGACAACATCGCGTGGGCTGACTCGGCGACCGATGAGCCGGGCGTGGGCGGTCTCTCGCCCTTCGGCCACGAGGTCGTACGGGAGATGAACCGCACCGGCATGCTGGTCGACCTCTCCCACGTGGCGGCCACCACGATGCGCGACGCGCTCGACACCTCCACCGCGCCGGTGATCTTCTCGCACTCCTCGTCACGCGCGATCTGCGACCACCCGCGCAACATCCCCGACGACGTCCTCGGCCGGCTCCCGGCCAACGGCGGCATCGCCATGGCGACCTTCGTACCGAAGTTCGTCCTCCCGGCAGCCGTCGCCTGGACCCATGCCGCGGACGAGAACATGCGCGCCCACGGGCTGCACCACCTCGACACCACCGCGCAGGCCATGAAGATCCACGCAGCCTTCGAAGCGGCCAACCCGCGCCCGATGGCCACCGCGGCGACGATCGCCGACCACCTCGACCACATGCGCGAGGTCGCCGGGATCGATCACATCGGCATCGGCGGCGACTACGACGGCACCGCCTTCCTCCCGGAGGGGCTCCAGGATGTCGCGGGCTACCCGAACCTGATCGCGGAGCTGCTCGGCCGGAGCTGGTCCACCGCCGATCTCGCCAAGCTCACCTGGCAGAACGCGGTACGGGTGCTGCGCGACGCCGAGGACGTCGCACGCGAGCTGAGCACGCGCCGGGCCCCGTCCCACGCCACGATCGAGCAGCTGGACACCCGGGCCGGCTGAGCCGGAGCTGTCGCGTGCGGGGCACCCCCAGGGGTGCCCCGCACGTTTTCTAACCCGCACACAGACAGAACGGGTGCCCCGCAGGATCCGCGTACACCCGGAAACTCCGCTCCCGGTCCTCCGCATCCAGCACGGCCGCACCCAGCGCAAGCACCTCCCGCTCCGCCGCGTCCAGATCCGGCACGGTCAGATCCAGATGGAACTGCTGCGAGCCGTCCGGGCGCGGCCACCGCGGCGGTACGAAACCGGGCGCGGCCTGGAACGCGAGCGGCACGGCCGTGCCACCGGTCAGCTCCACCCAGCCCTCGTGGTCCTCGACCTTTCCGCCGAGCAGCCCGGCGTAGAACCCGGCGAGCGCAACGGGGTCGGGGCAGTCCAGAACGACGGCACCCAGAGTGGCGACAGTCATGACACTTCCTCCTTCAGGCAGGGATGGTTACCCCTAAGGCGTCCCAACAGGTAACCGTTACTGCATGCTGCCGCACTGGAGGTAACGTCGCAACCATGAATGAGAAGGATTCCGCGCCCGGTGGACTCGCGCTGATCGAGGCCCTGGTCAACACACTGGACATCGAGACCGGTGCGGACACTCTCGATACGGCGGACGGGCGCGCCGCCTTCTCTCTCACCGAGCCGGACGTCCCGGACGCCCGCGTTCTGCGTGAGGCGCTCCGCACCGCCTGCCTCGCCCATGCCGGCCACCGTCCGCCGGACGGCTCCGCGGCACCCCCGCTCGACCGGCTCCTCGCCGAAGCGCCCCTGCGCGTCACCGTGGACGCGGCGGGCGCCGCCTCACTGCGGCCCGCCGCCGAACCGGCCGGTCTGACCGCCCGTGTCGCGGCGGCCATCGCCACCGCGGCGGCCGACGGCACCTGGGCCCGGCTCAAGGCGTGCGAGGCCGAGGACTGCCAATGGGCCTATTACGATCGCAGCCCGGCGGGGCGCCGCCGCTGGTGCTCCATGTCGGTGTGCGGCGCCCGCGCCAAGATGCGCACCTACCGCGCGAAGCGCGGCTGAGACCGGTCCGAAGACCGGATGTGTCAGGCCTTCGGGCGCCCCATGGCCCGGTACGTCCAGCCGGCCTCGCGCCACTGCTCGCTGTCGAGCGCGTTGCGGCCGTCCAGGATTATCCGGCGGGACGCGACCTCGCCGAGCGCCGCCGGGTCCAGCTCGCGGAACTCGCGCCACTCCGTCAGATGCAGCACCACATCCGCGCCGCGCACCGCCTCCAGCGCCGAGTCCGCGTAACCGAGGGTCGGGAAGAGCCGCCGGGCGTTGTCCATGCCCTTCGGGTCGAAGACTGTGACCTGGCCGCCCTGCAGATGGATCTGACCGGCCACGTTCAGCGCCGGCGAGTCCCGTACGTCGTCCGAGTCCGGCTTGAACGTCGCACCCAGGACCGCGACCCGCTTGCCGAGGAACGAATCGCCGCCCACGGCCTCGCGGGCCAGCTCCACCATGTGGCCGCGGCGCCGCATATTGATCGAGTCGACCTCGCGGAGGAAGGTCAGTGCCTGGTCCGCGCCCAGCTCACCGGCGCGTGCCATGAAGGCCCGGATGTCCTTCGGCAGACAGCCGCCGCCGAAGCCGATCCCGGCCCGCAGGAACTTGGACCCGATCCGCTCGTCGTGCCCGATCGCCTCGGCCAGCTTCTTCACATCGCCGTCGGCGGCCTCGCAGACCTCCGCCATGGCGTTGATGAACGAGATCTTCGTGGCCAGGAAGGAATTGGCCGCCGTCTTCACCAGCTCGGCGGTCGGGAAGTCCGTCACCACGAACGGCGACCCCTCGGCGACCGGCACCGCGTACACCTCGCGCAGCGACTTCTCGGCCCGCTCGCTCGCCACGCCGACGACGATCCGGTCCGGGTGCAGGGTGTCCTTCACGGCGAAGCCCTCGCGCAGGAACTCCGGGTTCCAGGCCAGCTCCGCTTCCGTACCCGCCGGCGCCAGCTCTGCCAGCCGCGCCGCGAGCCGGGCCGCCGAACCCACCGGCACGGTCGACTTCCCGACCACCAGGGCGGGCCGGGTCAGATGCGGTGCCAGCGACTCGAAGGCGCTGTCGACGTAGCTCATGTCGCAGGCGTACTCGCCGTGCTTCTGCGGAGTGTTCACGCAGACGAAGTGCACATCGCCGAAGGCCGCCACCTCTTCCCACGAGGTGGTGAACCGCAGCCGTCCGGTGGCTCCCTCGATGCCCTCCACATGCTTGCGGAGCAGCTCTTCGAGGCCCGGCTCGTACATCGGGACCTTGCCGGTGCTCAGCATCTCGATCTTCTCGGGCACGACATCGAGGCCGAGCACTTCGAAGCCCAGTTCCGCCATGGCCGCGGCGTGGGTGGCGCCGAGATAGCCGGTGCCGATCACAGTGATCCTGAGGGCCATGTAGTGCTCCTGGGAGATGCGGACAGACGTGCGGTGAACGAGCATAGTCGTGCCTCTGGAGGCCCGGTTTCCGGCTGCCTGCGCAGCTTCTCCCACCCCTGTCGCGAAGCTCACGCACGCATTGCATAGGCCATCGCGGGAGCGGCGCTCTAAAATCGGGTTACTTAACGGTAGTTAGCATCTTTGGGGAGTGAGCGCCTTGGCGGGTTCGACCGATTTCGACCTGTACCGTCCGGCCGAGGAGCACGAGATGCTCCGCGAGACGGTGCGCGCGCTCGCCGAGGCGAAGATCGCCCCGTACGCGGCAGCGGTCGACGAGGACGCGCGCTTCCCGCAGGAGGCGCTGGACGCCCTGACTGCCGCGGACCTGCACGCGGTGCACGTACCCGAGGAGTACGGCGGCGCGGGCGCCGACGCCCTCGCCACGGTCATCGTGATCGAGGAGGTGGCCCGTGTCTGCGCCTCCTCCTCCCTCATCCCGGCCGTGAACAAGCTCGGCTCGCTCCCCGTGGTCCTCTCCGGCTCCGAGGACCTGAAGAAGAAGTACCTGGGTCCGCTCGCCAAGGGCGACGGCTTGTTCTCGTACTGCCTTTCCGAGCCCGACGCGGGTTCCGACGCGGCGGGCATGAAGACCAGGGCCGTGCGTGACGGCGACTTCTGGGTGCTCAACGGTGTGAAGCGCTGGATCACCAACGCGGGCGTCTCCGAGTACTACACGGTCATGGCCGTCACCGACCCGACCAAGCGCTCCAAGGGCATCTCCGCCTTCGTCGTCGAGAAGGCGGACGAGGGCGTCTCCTTCGGTGCCCCGGAGAAGAAGCTCGGCATCAAGGGCTCCCCGACCCGCGAGGTCTACTTCGACAACGTCCGTATCCCCGCCGACCGCATCATCGGCGAGGAGGGCACCGGCTTCGCCACCGCGATGAAGACCCTGGACCACACCCGCATCACGATCGCGGCCCAGGCCCTCGGTATCGCCCAGGGCGCCCTCGACTACGCCAAGGGCTACGTCCAGGAGCGCAAGCAGTTCGGCAAGCCGATCGGCGACTTCCAGGGCGTCCAGTTCATGCTCGCCGACATGGCCATGAAGCTGGAGGCGGCCCGCCAGCTCACCTACTCGGCCGCCGCCAAGTCCGAGCGCCTCGACAGCGACCTCACCTTCTTCGGCGCCGCGGCCAAGTGCTTCGCCTCCGACGTCGCGATGGAGATCACCACGGACGCGGTCCAGCTGCTCGGCGGCTACGGCTACACGCGGGACTACCCGGTGGAGCGGATGATGCGCGACGCGAAGATCACGCAGATTTACGAAGGCACGAATCAGGTGCAGCGGATCGTCATGGCGAGGAACCTGCCGTAGCGGTTATTGCCCATACGCGTCTGGCCCCCGGTAGCACACCGGGGGTCAGACGCGTGTAGGCAGCCAAGACACTGCGCGAGATGAATCAGCCGGGCCGCAGACAGCAGGTCCCGTTTGTCATCAAACCCAGTCGACCGACACGGGGGGCAAGGTTCTCCAACAGGGCACTGCTTCAAGACGCCATGACCCGGCTGCGCGGGGAGCGGTGACGGCGGTAGTAGGAGACGGTGACGGCGGCGAGCAGAGGGCCCCACAGGACCAGCGGTTGGTAGAGGATGCCGACCACGAGGTTGCCGGTGCCCGTCATGTCATCGTGCGGGTAGGTCCACCACCAGGGAACATTGGCCCACATCACGGTCAGTGCCACTGCGCCGAGGGTGGCTGGGACGACGGCGGCCATCGGGCGCACGGCGCGTCCTCCGATCAGCGGTATCCAGCGCGGCACGACTTCGCCCCAGGGGCGCACCAGACCGATTGTCAGGAAGGCGAGAAGCTCGCAGACCACGCTCAGCGTCAGCATCCAGACCTTCGCGCCGAGCGTCTCGAAGTCCGCGAAGCGCTCGTCCAGGTAGCCGGCCGGACAGCCGAGCACCAGGGCGATCCGCCATAGCCCGCTCGGCAGTACGGCCAAGGTGGTCAGATGTGCGGCCCAAATTGCCCAACGGGGCGGCGGTGCAACGGAGTTTGCGGCCGTGGCGGCGTCCGGAGTGCTCATGCGACTCATCCTGCCGCCCCGCCCATCGCCTTCCATCAGCCTCTGCGCCTGATCCGGTTGGTCCGCTGGGCTGACGCCTGGCCTGCGTGACCGCGTCGCAAGGCGGACCGACCGTCAGACTTCGAGACGATGTGCGCAGCAAAGTCCTTCCGTGCTTGCCGAGTTCTGCCGACGACTGGGTTCAGTGACAAGCGGGCTGGATTCATTGGCGACGGACAGTAGAGGCAGTTGGTGATCAACCCACCCATGAATGTTGACGGGAGACGACGTCATCGCCGGTGTCGCTGCTGGCGTTGCGTGAACTATTCGCTGTGACATGACGAGGGACGTCCGTAGGGTTCGTGCATGACTGACGAGAGTGAGCGGGCCGTTCAAGCGGCCATTGAAGCGGAGATGCGGCTTCTCGACCCTGCCGTGCGTGCTTCGTCGGCCCTGGTCTCGGAGCTCCTGGACCCGGAGTTCCTCGAGATCGGAGCGTCGGGGCGGCGCTGGGACGCGACGTCGATTCTCACGGTGACGAGTGACGGTTCGGTGGCCCCCGAAGCTCCGGTCGAGGTCAGCGATATGTCGGGGGCCGTACTCGCTCCCGGCATCGTTCATCTGACGTACTTCGCCGACCACAGCGGGCGCCGAGCATGGCGGAGCTCCGTGTGGCGTCTGACGGAAGCGGGCTGGCGCATGTACTTCCACCAGGGCACTTTGACGAGCTAGGTCCGGTGACGGCCCCGACGCACCGCGGCCCGCGTCCTGCTCCGGCCCTCGGACGTGCGGGGAGCCGTGAACGGCATGCGGGCATGCGGGCAGGAGGGGCGCAGTCACCGTGAGCCACTGGGGCGGGGCTACTCCTCGGCGAAGACTTCCTCGGCGGAGGCGGCGGTGGCGGCGCGGTTGAGCCACTGGTGCAGGAGCTGAGGGTCGTCGCAGCCGGTGATCTTCTCGCGGGTCTCGTCGGTGATGGCGATACCGCGCACGTCGAGGATGAGCAGGAGTCCCTCGGCTCGACCTTCGGCTCGACCTTCGGCTCGGCCTTCGTCCCGGAGTTCTTCCGAGAGGGGCGACTTGTAGAAAGAGAGGTCCACGGCCACCAGATTCCTCCACTGTTGTGCGGCCGGGCGGTTGCCCAGGCCTTGTGCGGTGAGTTCGATGATGGGGTCGGCGATTGCTTCCGGTGTGTCCCGCAGTGCGGTGGACAGGGTTTTCAGTATGGCACCGACGTCCGGATTGTCGGCGTGTGTGATGGCGGCCAGGGTGGTGAGTGCGAGGTCCTTGCGGGCTTCGGCCACATCGGTGATGACAGGCATGTTGTGCGGGCCCGCGACGAGGGGATAAAGGGCGAACGTCTGCCACTGGCGGAGGCCGATGGAGATGGGGCGTGCAGCCCATTCGGCGGTGGCGTGGTCCTGGCAGACGACCAGCAACAGGATGGGCAGCCCGTATCTGTTGTGGAGATAGCTGACGTAGTAAGGCCAGCTGACGGTCTTGCGTGGGTCCTTCTTGCCCTGGGCTTCGATGGCGAGGAGGAAGGGCCCGTCGTGCGCTGTTTCGATGCGCAGGAGGGTGTCCACTCGGCGTTCGACGGGACGGGCTTCGGTGAGGTCGGTGGGCAGCGCGGTGGCTGAGGTGGGTGGTGGGATGTCGACTCCGAGCACCTCGGAGACGCGGGAGAAGAGGCCGGGGTACTCCTGGAAGATGCGGTGCATTGCCTCGTGGGGCGAGCTGACCATGCAGGTCCGTTCGGGTTGTGGGTGATGATCCGGTCAGGCGGCTGTGTGCAGTTCGGTGCGGCAGTCGCGGCAGTTTCCGGGGTCGGCGGCGCGGAAGGCGCGGTCGCATCTGCCGCAGTTCTGGAGCGGGATGACGATGACGCCAGGGCGTGCGGGTGCGAGGTCCTGGGCTCCCGGCAGCAGCGGTGGCAGGAGCGCCGTGATCCGGTGGCGCAGAAGCTTGGCTGGGTGCTTCAGGAGGTTCGGGAGGTCGGTGGTGAGGGCGTGGCGGATGGTGTCGGGGTGGGCGTCGCGTTCGAGCCAGGTGGCGACGCCGGGGGTGAGGATGTGGATGTCGTTCTCGGCGAGGGTGAGTTGGGGTGTGTGGCGGCGCAGGTCGGCGAGGAGTGCGGTGGCCATGCGCTGAAGCTCCGGCGTGAGCTCCTGCGGCTGGGGGAGCGGCGGAGGCGGCGTTGTGCGCGCGGTGGGGGCCGGTACGGGGACGGGCTGCGGCGGTGGCGTGAGTGCCGGGGGTGGTGCGGGGCGCGGCTCGGGAGCGGTTACGCGTGGCGGTGGTGTGGGCAGCGGGGCCGGCTCGCTGGGAACCGTCCGGGGCTGACGGGTTGCGCCCGGCTGGTTGTACGAGACGGTGCGGGTGACGATGCGGCCGTCGGCGAGGCGTACGCGGCTGCGGTGGAGGTAGCCGTGGGCTTCGAGCTCACGCAGGGCGGCGGCGATGCGGGTCTCGCTCTCGGGGAAGCGTTCGGCGAGGTGCTTGATGCCGATCTTGGCTTCGGCGGGCAGCGACTGGATGTGGGCGGCGAGCCCGATCGCCGCGAGGGAGAGTCCGCGGTGCTGGGCGAGATGGTTGCCGATGACGGTGAAGCCTGCAACGTGCCGGACGTTGATGTGGATGACACCGGATGACGGTGTGGCGTCCCCGGGTGCGGGGGACAGGGCGCACGGGGGCGCGGTAATCTGCGGGGTACCCATCGGGAAGCTCCGTACTTCCTCGGTGGTCAGGCCCTCGGCCGAGACTGCAATCTCGTCGGGGGCCGTCGCATGTCTGCAGTTGTCGCGGCGAGCATATGCCAGCCAACCCGTATGAAATCCAGCCCAGTTGCCCTATGTCACCCGCGCGAGTGACAGGGGCGGGGTGGGGCCGGGTTTGGGTGGGGAGGGTGATTTCCCCAGGTTCTTCAAAGCTTTATGTGTCGTGGGGCGCGGCGACGTGGTTCACCGGGTCGTGGGCCTCCGCGACCCGGTGAAGCGGTCACGGTACGAGGCCGAGTTGATTGTCCAGTGCTGTCCCGGCTGTCCGGGGTGACGTGCTGGGGACACCAGGGGTTGAGCCAAGAACGGCATGCACGTCGGAAGTGGGGCACGGATGAGCGTGGATGGGACCGGTACGGAGCACGGGGACGGTGGAGCGGACGAGCCCGGCTGGGATGTCGATCCCGACGACGAGTCAGGGGTTGCGGTGGTCGCCGCGGTGGGCCGCCAGATCAAGGCCTGGCGGGAGTCGGCGGGGCTGCGGGCCGGCGAGTTCGGGGCTGCGATCGGGTACGGCGAGGACCTGGTCTACAAGGTGGAGGGCGGGCGGCGCATCCCTCGGCCGGAGTTCCTGGACAAGGCGGACGAGGTGCTGGGCGCGGGCGGGAAGCTCGCGGCGATGAAGCGAGATGTGGCGGAGGTCCGTTACCCGAAGAAGGTTCGGGATCTGGCGAAGCTGGAGGCCAAGGTTGTCGAGCTGGAGGCGTATCACCACCACAACATCAACGGCCTGTTGCAGACCGAGGAGCACATGCGTGCCCTGTTTGCGTCGTGGCTGCCCGCCTACACGCTGGACGAGATGGACCGCGTGGTGGCCGCTCGTATGGCCCGACGATCCATCTTCGATCGAGATCCCCTCCCGTCGCTGAGTTTTGTCCAGGAGGAGGTGACGCTTCGCCGTCCGGTCGGAGGCACAATGGTGTTGCGCCGACAACTTGAACGCCTCTTGGAAGTAGGGCAGTTGCGGAATGTGGCTATCCAGGTGATGCCGACCAACCGCGAGGAACATCCTGGGACGGGCGGACTGATCGAGGTGCTGAAGTTCCCCGACGGCAGTGCGGTGGGGCGTTCCGAGGGCGCGTTCAGCGGACGCCCGGTCTCCGACCCGAAGCAGCTCAGGATCCTTGGGTTGCGCTATGGGATGATCCGGGCCCAGGCTCTTACGCCACGGGAGTCGCTGGCCTTCATCGAGCAAGTTCTGGGAGAGACATGATCAACAAGCCCTCTGCCGGGGACGCTTCCGAGCTGGAGTGGTTCAAGAGCAGCTACAGCAGCAGTGGCGACGGCAACGACTGCATCGAGGTCGCGACCACCCCAGGCGCGGTGCTCGTGCGCGACTCCAAGAACTTGCAGGGGCCCCGGCTCGCTTTCGCGTCAGGTGCTTGGGCGGGCTTCGTCCCGTACGCCGCCGGGCACTGATCCCGCACGCACTCGGGCCCCCGAGCCCGGTTGGTGCCGGACCGGGGCGCGAACCCACGAAAGACCGTCCAGCGATGGGCGGATGAGGGACCGTCACCCACGGCGCGCAGCGGCGGGACGGGGGACCGTGCCTGATCGATGCGGCGGGCGCCGTGGCGTACCTTCCCCTTCCATGACCGACATCACCGCACTCACCGACCTGTTCACCGCGCTCGGTGCCGACGACGCCGAGGGCTGGGCCGACTCCGAGGCCGAGGAGAACATTCCGCAGCTCGCCCGCTACCGGTTCCTGCGCATGGTCTGGCAGGACATCGACGGGTGGAGCACGGCAGCCCCCGACTGGGTCGAGGCCTACCGGAAGGACGGACTCGCGGGCGGTGCCGTCGAGCGGGCGCTGGCTCTCGGTCTGACCCCCGGCGACCTGGGGGAGATAGCCCGCGAGGTGGCGAAGGAGACCGCGTTCGGCCTTCTTTACGGACTGGCCGACCCGGCCGACGGCGACCTTCCGCCCGAGGTCGAGCAGAAGCTCCCCGGCTGGTGCCTGGCCGAGCTGTCGCCGCAGGGCGAGCCCACGGGGCGGATTCTGGACGCGCTGTACGAGGACCTGGACGAGACAGAGCCGCAGGGGCCCGCGGGAGGCGTGCGATGACCGCGTTCGACGTGAGTGAGCGGCGTATCTGGGAAGGGCGGGCCGAGAGCTATGCCCGGACCTTCGCGCGACTCTGCGCCCATGCCGTGCCCGCGCTGCTGGATGCCGCCGGGGTCGGGCCCGGAACGCGGGTGCTCGACGTGGGGTGCGGCAGCGGCGCCGTGACGGTGGCGGCCGTCGCGCGCGGTGCGGCCGTACGGGCCGTGGACGCCGATCCCGGAATGGTGGAGCTGACCCGGCGCGCCGCCCCCGGGGCCGATGTCCGGTGCGGGACGCTTCCGCAACTGCACGAAGTCGGCGGGTTCGACGCCGTGGTGGCGAACTTCGTGCTCAATCACGTCGGCCGTCCGCTGGACGCACTGGCCGAGCTGACCCGGCTCACCCGTCCCGGCGGCCGGATCGCCGTCACCATCTGGCAGGCGCCGGGCGCCCCCGGTCAGGATTTGATCGGGCGGGCTGCCGAGGCGGCGGGGCTGACCCGGCCGAAGTGGCTGGCCACCGTCGACCCCGAGCACAACTTTCCACGCACCCGGGAAGGGCTGGGCACGCTCCTGGAGTCGGCCGGTCTCGGGGACGTACGGAGCGAGACGCTGACCTGGGACCACCGGGTCGGGGCCGAGGAGTGGTGGGCCGGGCCGGCCGCCGGGGTGGGCGCGATCGGGCAGCTGGTCAACAGCCGGGGGCCGACGGGTGTGGCCGCAGCCAGGAGGGAGTACGACGCGCTGTGCACCGAATTCGTTGCGGACGGCGGCCGGTTGGCGCTGCCGCATGTGGCTCTTCTTGCCCAGGGGCGCAGGCCGAGGGAGTGACTGAAGAAGCGTGACCTCGCCCGGGTGCGTGACCAACAGGTGACGGCGCGTCATGGATGGCCGAGGTCATGTCATGTCACGTATCCGCCGCGAAGGCCTTCTTGTCGAGAACATGGCAACAATGTTTAGTTGTCCCGGCGAATGAATCCATTCGCTGTCGACCGAGAACCAGCGCACGGGTCGACCCCAGCTCAGCTGCATGGGAGTCACACATTGCGCACTTCGAGGCATTCCAGACCGGCCGCGCGGAGGATCTCCGCGCGACTGGCCGCCTTCACCGCGGCAGCCGTCGCAGTCATGGCTGCGGGCTTACCCGTCGCCCAGGCTGCCACCGGCGCCGAGGCAGCCGCTCCGGGCACCGTCGCCACCGCGACGCATCCCGGTGGCGGTCTCGCCGCCTTCCAAGTCGGCTCGCACGGCGAGATCTCCGGCGCCGTCACCGACAGCTCCGGCAAGGCGCTTTCCGGCGCCTCCGTCGTAGCCGGTATCTACCGGTCGACCACCGACGCCCAGGGGCACTACAGCCTGACGGTGCCGCCTGGCACCTACAAAATGGCCGCGTACGCCTACGGGTACGCGCCCAAGAAGGCCTACGGCGTCGTCGTCGACGATGGAACCGTCACAACCGACTTCGCGCTGGACGCGGTGGCCCGGCAGACCGTGACCGGCAAGGTGACCGACGGCTCCGGCCACGGCTGGCCGCTCTATACGAAGATCACCATCGATGACGTGCCCGGCGCCCCGGTCTTCACCGACCCGTACACCGGCGCGTACAGCGTCGACCTGCCGCAGGGCGCCGACTACACCCTGCGCTTCACCTCCGTGTACCCCGGCTACGAGGCGGTCACCAAGCAGGTGACCGTGGATGACGCGGCGCAGACCGTGAACGTCGCGGTCCCGGTGGACGCCGAGGCGGCCACGGCGCCCGGATACCAGGTCAAGCGGTCCGGCCCGACCCAGCCCTTCGACTCCACCGCCGGCGCCCCCGAGGGCTGGAGCGTGGTCAACGCCGACGGCACCACCGGCGGCTGGTCCTTCGACGACTTCGGTAAGCGGGGTAACAAGACTGGTGGTTCCGGCGCCTTCGCCATGGTCGACAGTGACAAGATCGGCAGCGGCAAAAAGCAGGACAGCTCGCTGATCACGCCGGTCTTCGACCTGACCGGCAACGACAGCCCGCAACTGGAGTTCGACACCGACTACAAGAGCTTCAGCAACCAGACCGGCAACATCGACGTCAGCACTGACGGCGGTGCGACCTGGACCAACATCTGGAACCGCACCACCACCCTGACCGGCCCTGCCCATGTCGAGCTGCCACTGACCGACTACGCCGGGAAGCCCGGGGTGCAGCTGCGGTTCCACTTCACGGGCAGCTACGGCTACTGGTGGGAGCTCGACAACGTGTTCGTGGGCAAGCGGACCTACGAGCCTGTCACCGGTGGTCTGGTGGCCGGTACCGTGAAGGATGCCAACACCGGCGACGGCGTCGTCGGCGCCACTGTCGTCAACACCGACGCCTCGCAGGACAGGGCCATCACCGCGGCCACCCCGGACGACCCGGCGCTCGGCGGCGGCTTCTACTGGATGTTCGCCTCCAAGACCGGCAGCCACACCTACACCGCCTCCAAGTCGCACTACGCCGACCTGGCCAAGACGGTGAACGTGGCACCGGACAGCACCACCCAGGCGGGCTTCAACCTGAAGGCCGGCAAGCTGGCGTTCACCCCCGGCTCGATCGACAAGACGGTCGACTGGGGCAAGCAGGCCACCCAGGACCTGACGGTGAAGAACACCGGCGGTGCGCCTGCCAGCCTCACCCTGGGCGAGCAGCCGGGCGGCTTCACCCAGCAGGTCAAGGGCGGCGCCCCGCTCAACCTGGTCAAGGGCAACTACTCCCCGCTGGCCCTGAGCAAGGGCAAGACCTCGAATGCGGCTCCGGCGGCCAACGCGGCCGGTGACGCCTGGCAGCCGGTGGCCAACCTGCCGACCGCTGTGCAGGACAACGCGGTCGCCGTCTACGACGGCAAGGTCTACTCCGCCTTCGGCTACACGGGCAGCGCGGACACCAACGCGCTGTACGCCTACGACCCCGACAGTGGCTCCTGGACCAAGCTGGCCTCCGCGGCCGACCCGCGCGAGGGCATCCCGGCCCACGGCTTCATCGGCGGCAAGCTGTACGTGGTCGGCGGCTGGGGTGCCGACGGCGACCCCGACGCCAAGCTGGAGGTCTACGACCCGGCGTCGAACAGCTGGTCCACCAAGGCGTCCTCGCCCAAGCCGTACGCCGGTTCCGGCAGCGCGGTGCTCGGCGGCAAGCTGTACGTCGTCGGCGGCTGCACCGACAGCTGTGGCACCACGGACGCCACGGTCTACGACCCGTCGTCGGACAGCTGGTCCCAGATCGCCTCCTACCCGGAGCCGATCTCCTGGCAGTCCTGCGGCGGCATCGACGGCAAGCTCTACTGCGCCGGTGGCAACAGCGGCACCAGTTCGACCAAGCACGCCTACGTCTACGACCCGGGCGCCGACAGCTGGTCGTCCGTCGCCGACATGCCCGCCGACCTGTGGGGTTCGGCGTACAGCGTGGGCAACGGCAAGCTGCTGGTCTCCAGCGGTGTCACCAACAACAGCGCCGAAATCACCAACCAGGGCTACGCCTTCGACCCGGGCACCGGCAGCTGGACCGCCCTGCCCAACGCCAACACCAGCGTCTACCGTGTGGGTGCTTCCTCCGGCTTCTACAAGGTCGGCGGCAACCCCGGCGGCAGCTCGACGCCGCCGGTGTCCACCGTCGAGGTACTGCCCGGCTACGACCAGGGCGGCGAGTCCTCGGACGTCAGCTGGCTGTCCACGAGCAAGGACAAGGTGACACTCCAGCCCGGGGAGAGCACCACGATCACCGTCACCCTGGACGCCACGGTCCCCGAGGTCACCCAGCCCGGCGACTACACCGCGGCGCTGACCGCCCAGACCGACACCCCGTACTCGGTCGCCGACGTCGGCGTGAAGATGCACGTCAGCCCGCCGAAGAACTGGGGCAAGTACGCCGGCACCGTGCTGGGCGCCGACGGCAAGGGCGGCACCGCGCCACTGGCCGGGGCGACCGTCCAGATCGACAGCTGGGCGAACAGCTACACGCTGCGGACCGCCAAGGACGGCACCTTCGCCCTGTGGTTCGACACCCGCAACAACCCCGTCACCGTGATTGTGGCCAAGGACGGCTACCAGCCGGTGGTCACCACGGTGAAGCTCAAGAAGGGGGAGACGACGACCGGCAACTTCACGCTGAAGAAGGCCTCGTGACCCTGTTCCCGTGAAGTGGGACAGCGCGGGCCGGCCCCTCGGCGCCGGCCCGCGCGCCGCGCTCAGCCCCGGCCGACGGACAGGCTTCCGGGCGCGTCGTCCTCACGTCAGCCGCAATGATCGGTTTCCCGTATTCACCCCACCTCCCGCCAGCCGCATCGGCACACTGGGTGCGTGGTTGATCACCATCAGAAACCCGCATCATCGGCCGTGCATGACGTGGGGCCCGGACGGCGAACCATCCGGGCCCCACGTGAGCCTGCCGTCAGTTACCGGAGACGGTGACCTTCTCGTCGTTGTTGAGCTGCTGCACCAGCTGCTTGACCTTGGCCTTGTCCCAGACCAGATTGCCGCCGGTGGAGCCCGAGATCGGCATGTTCATCGACGTGCCGTCGCCGCCCGTGACGCCCTTCATCGCGAAGAACATGTTGCCCAGGTTCCAGAGCGACATGTCCTTGTCCACGATCAGGGTGTCCAGGCCGGCGCCCATCGTCGGGTACAACTTGAACGGGTTGAGGATCGTGGACGGCGTCGCGGTCTGGCTCGCCAGCGCCGCGAGGAACTTCTGCTGGTTCTTCGTACGGTCCAGGTCGCTGCCCGCGAACGCGTACCGGGTCCGCACGAAGGCGAGTGACTGCTCGCCGTTCAGCGTCTGCTTGCCGGCCTGGAAGTCGGCGCCGGAGTTCTTGTCCTTGAACGCCTTGGGGATGTCCAGCTCCACCCCGCCGATCGCGTCCACGATCTTGGCGAAGCCGCCGAAGCCGATCTCGACGTAGTGGTCGATGTGCAGACCGGTGTTGAACTCGACGGTACGGACGAGGAGTTCGGGCCCGTCCTCGGCGTACGCGGCGTTCAGCTTGGTGAAGCGGCCGCGGGCCGGGTAGAGCTTGCCGGAATCGGAGCCCTTGTACGAGGGGATCTCGACGTTCGAGTCACGCGGCAGGGAGACCAGCGTCGGCCCGTTCGATCCGTCGTGCAGGATCATCATCGAGTCGGTCCGCTTGCCCTCGGCGGAGCCCGTGTGGAGCTTCTTCTTGTCCTCGGCGGTCATGCCTTCGCGGCTGTCGGAACCGACGATCAGGTAGTTGGTGCCGTCGCCGCCCTTCGGCCGCTCGATGACCTTGGAGAGGTCCACCTCGCGCTTGAGCTTGGAGTCGGCCCAGAAGTAGGTGCCGATGGAGACCGCGAGCACCACGACGACCAGGGACAGTGAGCCTATCTTTATTCGGCGGCGCCAGTCGGGCGCCGGACGCCCCTGGACGTAACCGCCGTCACCCCGGCCGCCGTCACCGTAGCCGTCACCCCGGCCGCCGCCGTTGCCACCGTCTCCGTAGACCTGGCCCGTGTTGTAACCGCTGTCGTACCCTGCGTTGTTGTCGTAGCCGCCGGCGTACTGCGGCGGCTCCGGCTGCCGCTGCCGGGGCGGCGCGGGTCGCTGCTGCGGCGGTGCGGGACGCCGCTGGACATGCGGCATCACGCGGGCGCCCTCGGGCCGGTCACTGTTGCTTCCCTGCCCGTAGCGGTTGCCGCTGCGGTTGTCGTCGGTCCAGCCCTCGGGCCAATCGTTCATGCGGTCCAGTGTGCAGGCCGGGCGCCCTGCTATTACAGGGGGTGCGGGAAATCGCATCAGGGCTGTTGCGAAGCTGATGCATTGCTGCCGGGCGGAAGCCCCCGCATAAGGTGGACGGTATGACAGATCAGGCCCCGCGCCCGGAGGGCGATATTCCGGGCAAGCCGACCGCCGCTTCCCGGACCACCCTCAGCCACATCATGACCGGCAACGACACCAATCTGCTGGGCACGGTGCACGGTGGCGTGATCATGAAACTGGTCGACGACGCGGCGGGCGCCGTGGCCGGCCGGCACTCCGGCGGACCTGCGGTGACGGCCTCGATGGACGAGATGGTCTTCCTGGAGCCGGTCCGCGTGGGAGACCTTGTTCACGTCCGCGCCCAGGTGAACTGGACGGGCCGCTCCTCGATGGAGGTCGGCGTCCGGGTCATGGCCGAGCGGTGGAACGAATCCACCCCGCCCAGCAGGTCGGCAGCGCGTATCTGGTGTTCGCCGCGGTCGACGCGGACGGCAAGCCGCGCCCCGTACCGCCGGTGATACCGGAGACGGAGCGCGACAAGCGGCGCCACCAGGAGGCGCAGATCCGGCGCACCCACCGCCTCGCCAGGCGCCGCGCGATCAAGGAACTGCGCGAGAAGCGCGTGGCGGACGGCATCGAGGACTGAGCCCCGGCGTACCCGCGGTCACGAGCAGACCTCCTGGTCGCCCGTGACCGTGCCGAACTCGCCCCGGCTCGTCTCCTCGGCCCGCACCCGCTGCACCTTCTCGAAGTCCGGGCCCGCCGTCACCTTCATCGTGGGGCCCTGCCCCCGCACCGCGCGCAGCTCGGCCCCGGGCAACGCCACGGCCAGGGACTTCGCGGACAGGTCCCAGCGCGGGTCGTAGGTGATCAGGGTGCGCTTGAAATCCTGCGGCTTCCCGTTCAGCGGGGCCCGCGTGGTGTTGAAACCGGTGGCGTGCAGTGCGTCGTCGACCGTCTTGCCGAGCCCGTCCTTCGAGGTCCCGTTGTAGACCTGGACCCGGACCTGCCGCGGGTCGACACCGACCTTCGTCACGTCCTTCGGCTGCTCGGTCCGCACCGGGGCGAGCGGCCGGTCGTCGCGCAGCGCCTGGAAGAGCTTCTTCGACTTCCGCTCGTCCCACTTGACCGTGATGCCGACGCCCTTGACCGGGTGGGCGACGTTCCCCAGCGGTACGGAGGCGAACTCGGACGAGGCGGGTGAGAAGCCGCGCATCGCCTGACCGAGCTCCAGCATCTGCTCCGTATCGAACCCCTTGTCGGCCCGGACCGACCTCAGCATCGTCGAGGCGACGTCCTGGAACTTCACCGGATTGAGCAGCACACCGCTACGGGTCGCCTGCTTGATCAGCGAGGCGAGGAACTTCTGCTGGCGCTGCATCCGGCCCAGGTCGGCGGCCCCGTCGATATGCCGGGAGCGCACGTACTGGAGCGCCTGCCCGCCGTCCAGATGATGGGTGCCCGCGGGGAGAACGAGTCCGGTGTACGAGTCCTTCAGCGGCCGGGCCGTGCAGATCTCCACCCCGCCCAGGGTGTCCACCGTCTTCATGAAGCTGGTGAAGTCGACCTCCAGGTAATGGTCGATCTTGATGCCGGTCATGTGCTCGACGGTCCGCACGGTCAGACCGGGGCCGCCCTCGGCGTAGGCGGCGTTCAGCTTCACCGGGTGGGCGGTGCGGATCCGGCCGGTGCTCCGGTCCTTGTGCTCGGGGATCTCGGCATAGCTGTCCCGCGGCAGCGAGACGATGCTCGCGCGCTCCTTGTCCGCCGACAGATGCACCAGCATGACCGTGTCGGTGCAGTTGCAGGGCACACCGCCCAGCCGGTACTTCTTCTTCTCCTCCGGGGTGATCTTGTCGCGGCCGTCGGTGCCCACGAGCAGCAGATTCGTGCCATAGCCGGCCCGGGGCCGGTTCTTCATGTCCTTGAACGGGTCGATCCGGTCGATCCCGGTCTCCAGGCTGGTCACCACCGCATGGCCGATGCCGCCGGCCCCGAGCACCAGCACGGAGATGCCGGTCACCACCCGCATGCCCCAGCGCGGCCGTCCGTTCCGCTTTCTGGACCTGCGCTGCGGCGGAACCGGGCGGGAGCGCGGCGAACGGGGGGAGGGGTGCGGCGTGGGCACGGGGGGAACCTCCGCGGTGCAGGGGGGATCGTTCGCACAGTAGGCCCATATGATCTGCGGTCCGCGAAGCGACCCGGTGGCGCGCGCCGGTGTCCCCCATTCGCGGTAACGTGGCGGCCGAATAACGCCGCCTGGTGGGGTGTGAACCCCCGGCGCCCCCGAGGACCACCCGAGGACCACCATGTCTGCCGCGCAGCACCCCGCCGTCTCCGTGATCATGCCGGTGCTCAATGAGGAACGCCATCTCAGGAACTCCGTCCGGCACATCCTGGAGCAGGAGTACGCAGGTGAGATGGAGGTGGTGATCGCGCTGGGGCCCTCCGCGGACCGTACGGACGAGATCGCCGCGGAGCTGGTACGCGAGGACCCCCGGGTCCACACCGTCCCGAACCCGACCGGTCGCACCCCCGCCGCACTCAACGCCGCGATCAAGGCCTCCCGCCACCCCGTAGTCGTGCGGGTCGACGGTCACGGCATGCTCTCGCCGAACTACATCGCGACCGCCGTCCGCCTCCTGGAGGAGACCGGCGCGCAGAACGTCGGCGGCATCATGCACGCCGAGGGCGAGAACGCCTGGGAGGACGCCGTGGCCGCGGCCATGACGTCGAAGATCGGCGTCGGCAACGCGGCCTTCCACACCGGCGGCCAGGCAGGCCCCGCGGAGACCGTATATCTCGGTGTGTTCCGCCGTGAGGCCCTGGAGAAGGCGGACGGCTACAACGTGGAGTTCATCCGCGCCCAGGACTGGGAGCTGAACTTCCGCATCCGCGAGGCGGGCGGTCTGATCTGGTTCTCGCCCGAGCTGAAGGTGCAGTACCGGCCGCGGCCCTCCATCAAGGCGCTGGCCAAGCAGTACAAGGACTACGGCCGCTGGCGGCACGTAGTCGCCCGCTACCACTCCGGCTCGATCAATCTGCGCTACCTGGCGCCGCCCACCGCCGTCTGCGCGATCGCGGCGGGCATCGTGGTCGGTGCGGCGCTCACCCCGTGGGCGTTCGTCGTCCCCGCCGGGTACGCCGCGGCGATCGTCGCCGGGTCCGTCCCGGCAGGCAAGGGCCTGTCGCTGAAGGCGCGGGCGCAGATCCCGGTGGCCCTCGCGACCATGCACATGTCGTGGGGGTACGGCTTCCTGACCAGCCCGCGCTCGCTGGCGAAGAAGGTCATCGCCAGCCGCCGCCCGGCCGTCACGGTGTAGGGACAGCCGCCGACGCGCTGTGGGGGTCTTCCGATGTGCCGGAAGGCCCCCACAGTGCGTTGTGCCCGGTCCGGAGCTAGAAGCCGAAGCCCGGCTGGATGTCCATGCAGGCCGTTTCGTCGTCGCCGTTGAGCGCCCGTGCGCTCTCCGGGGTCTTCTCCTCGGCCGAGGGCGCGTGATAGTCACCGTCCTCGCGCCAGTCGGCGCCCACGGCCAGCGTGATGCCCGAGACGTCGGGCGACTTCTTCACCGCCGACAGCGGGATGCCGAGCGCCTTGGCGACCGCCTGGGCGTTGCCCTCCATGTCCACGGTGGGGAAGAGGATCCCGGTCCGCTTCGCCGCCTCGGTGTTCTGCGTGTCGATCGCGGCCTGGGTGAAACCCTTCCCGGCCAGCAGCTCCTTGACCGCCGAGGCGCGGCCCTTGACCGGGTAGTCGGTGTCGGTGCGCGTTCCGTTGCGGACGGTCACCGGGATCTCGGCGGGGGACGCCGTGGGCTTCTTGGCGGCCGGGGCCTTGCGCTTGGACGCCTTGCCGTCGAGCGGGATGTCGTCGCGGACCATCTGGAACAGCTGATCGGCTTCGCCGGGCTTGGGGAGCACCCGCTCCTTGAGCGTGCCCGTCCCGTAGACGTTCGGCATCGTCGTCATGGTGATGCGCTTGGTGGGGACCCTCTTGAGGTCCTCCGCGAGGTCGTAGAGATCCTTGACCGTGTCGATGCCCTTGTCGACCGTCAGCGCGTCCGTCGCCGCCTCGGCGAGACCCATCAGCTTGCCCGGGTCGGTGAGCTTGGTGCCCTTGCGCAGCTCACGGACCATCGAGTTCATGTACATGTGCTGGGCGTGGGTACGGCCGAGGTCGGTGCCGTCCTCGAAGCCGTAGCGGGTGCGCAGCCACTGGAGAGCCTGCTTGCCCTTGATCTTCGTGGTGCCCTTCTCCAGCCTCAGTCCGGAGCCGTGGCCCTCGCTGTTGTGGGAGTAGACATTGCCCTTGACACAGACCGGGACGCCGCCGATCGCGTCCGCCATCGAGACCACACCGGAGAAGTCGATCATCATGAAGTGGTCGATGGTGATGCCGGTGAGTTCGTACCAGGTGGCCACGGAACATCCGGGACCGCCCCGGCCGAGCGTCTCGTTGGTCATCGTCAGACCGGTGCTCGCGGGGTAGACGTGCTTCGTCTTCGGGTCGGTGCACTTCGGGATCTTCAGCATGGTGTCGCGCGGCATGCTGATCACCGACATGTTGCTGCGGTCGGCGGAGACGTGGAGCAGCATCTGCACGTCGGCCAGGGGCGGCGCCCCGAAGGTGTCCTTGGCCCCGCCGAGCTTCTGGTTCTCCGGGTTGTCCCGTGCGTCCGAACCGAGGAGCAGGATGTTCAACGGCGTCTGACCGGCGGCGTTGGCCTTGTGGTCGGCCATCTTCTTGTCGCCGAGGGTCAGATCGGCCTTCTTGATATTGCTGTTGAGGTGCTCGTAGTAGAGGTATCCGGCGCCGGCGCCGCCGACTATGAGCAGCGCGGTCACCGACGCGACCCAGCGCAGCACCCGGCGTTTGCCCTTCTTGCCGTGCCGCTTGCCGCCACCGCGCCGGTGACCGCTCTCCCCGGAAGCGGCCTGCCGCTCCCCGGAGCCGGAGTCCTCGCTCTTCTCCGGCTCCTCCTCGTAGAGCCCGTCGTCCCAGCCGAGTTGGCCGGCGTGCCGGACGCGTGGTCGCGTCCCCTCTCCGGGCGTACTGCTCCGTGCCACCAGGTCCCCCCTGCTGCTCAGACTCGTTGTTCCGCGCAGTGACCCGGTGTCACTTGGCGCACTCTGCCTTGTCGGCGTTTGCTTGCTGAATGTCGGCCGGCACCTTTGCCGGCCCGGTGATGGGAGTGCCCGCGCCCTTGAAGTCGTCCCCCAGGGTCAGGACCATCGCCTGGAGCCCTTCGGCGTCCGTGGCGCCCTGCTTCATGGCCGAGCCGGGCAGGCCCATCATGGCGGCCAGCGCGCGGGCCTGGTCCGCCTGGTTCGGCGCGTACTCCAGCGTGGTCTTCTCGGCCTTCGCCGGGGCGTTGGCCTTGTTGGTGGACTTGAGCACACCCTGCTCGTTCTGGAGCCAGGTGACGGTCGCCTGTGCGGCGCCGGGCACCTTGCCGCCGTTGTACACATCGACGCGTACGTCGCCCGCGGCCGCCTTGGAGCCCTTGAGGAGCGCGTCCTGCTTGCTCTTCGCGGCCTTCTTCTGCGACTTCACCTCGGTCAGCGAGGTGTCCTCGCGCATCATGGCGAACAGCGGGTCGGCCTTGGCCGGGTTCAGCACGACCGTGGCCTTCACCTTCTCGGCCGGGTTGTCCAGCACCGGCACAGTGACGAAGGTGATGTTCCTCGTGTTGACCTTGCTGAGCTCCTGGGCCAGCGATGCCAGCTTCTTCCCCGTGCCGATGCCGGTGTCGACGGTGAGTGCCCTGGTCGCCGAGTCCGCCAGCTTGTACAGCTTGGTCGGGCTGGTCAGGGTGTCGCTCGACTGCATCTGCCGGATCATCGAGGCGATGAACTGCTGCTGGACCCTGATCCGGTCCAGGTCGCCATGGTTGCCGAAGCTGTGCCGGGTCCGTACGAACGCCAGGGCGTCCTCGCCCTGGATGCGGTGCTTGCCCTCCGGCAGGTCCAGGTGCGAGTCCGGGTCCTTGACCGGCTTGGCCAGGCAGATCTCGACCCCGCCGACCGCCGTGGACAGCTCCTTCACCGCGTTGAAGTCGACCATCATGAAGTGGTCGACCTTCAGACCGGTGATCTGCTTGACCGTCTCCATGGTGCAGCCGGGGTTACGGCCCTCCTGGCCGAGGCTCTGGTTGAAGCGGACGTTCGGCGTACCCGGGACGACCTTCTCTGAGCCGTCCGGCTGCTTGACCTTGCAGTCCGGGATGTCGGTGATCAGGTCGCGGGGGATGCTCAGCGCCGTCGCGTTGGTGCGGTCCTTGGAGACGTGGAAGAGGATGTTGGTGTCGGCGTGGCCGACGCTCCCCTTGTCGCCGTATCCCTCGTTGCCCTTACCTGTGCGCTTGTCGGTCCCGATGATCAATATGTTGACCGGGGCGTCGTTGTCGAAGACGTTCTTGTTGCCGGCGCCGCCCACGTCGACCGTGTTCAGGTTGCCGTTGAAGTGCTGGTACAGCGCGTAGCCGCCCACCGAGAGGCCGACCAGGACGAAGGCCGTCACACCGCCCGTCCACATCAGCGCCTTCTTGCGGCGGGCCTTGGGGGCCTTGCGGCTGCGGCGGCCCGTGCTCTCGTCGGGGCCCGAATCCTCCTGGCCGCGCGGGCCATTGGCCGAACGGCGGCTTCGCTGCCCCGGTACCTCGCGCCGCGGGGCGGACCCGTGCCCGTCACGGGCCGTGCCTCTGCGCTCGCCGCCACCGTCGCGGACCGGCCTTCTGCGATGAGGGATACGCGGACCGGATGACTGGGAAGTGCCGGCCGAATCCGCTCCGGAATGATTCAGTCGCAGTTCGTAATCGCCGGTGTGCGGGTTGAGAACCCACTGGTCTGCGGGGTCGATTTCATCCGCCCGCCCACGGCTTTGCGCATCCACGGTTTCTTGAGTCCTCCGTCGGTGCCACGCGAGGCGCCTCCCCCGATCAGGCGCTCGATCTTTCGCTCCAGAAGTGCGCGGCCTGGCGGCCGGAAGCACCGGATCGCGTCACACTATCGGCCCAGTTCGGCGTCGAGCGACGAGCGTGACAAATTCCACGGTCCTTACAACTGGTCATTCTGCTCAATACACGCCGATCACCGGCTTCTGCTTGGGAATTGCTTTACTGCTTGCACAGGTCGGCCGCCGCGTTGTTGCCCGAATAGGTCGGTGTGGGAGTCGGGCCCGTAGCGTCCGGCGTATCGATCGCGGCATTGTTTTTCCCGTTGTTCTTCCCGTCGTCATCCTTGAGCCGGTCCGCCGGGACCACGGCGACCGGAGTGTCCTCGCGCAGCCGCTTGAAAAGGCGTTTCGCGTCGGGCTGGACGAGTTCGTCCCGGTTCGGGTCGGCGATGTACGGCTGCCGGGGCACGGTCAGGAACTGCACCCTGTCGGTCGGTACCTCGCGCAGGCCGCGCACCAGCTCGTACAGGTCCTTGAGGCTGTCCAGGCCGGGGTCCGTGGTCAGCGCCTTGGTGGCCGCGTCCAGCACCGGGTAGAGACGGGTCGGATTGAGCAGGACACCGTTGCTCTGCACCTTGTTCACCAGCGCGCCCAGGAACTGCTGCTGGCGGTCCATCCGTTCGGTGTCGCTGCCGTTGCCGATGGACTTGCGGGCCCGTACGTACCCCAGCGCCTGCTCGCCGTTGAGCTTCTGGCGCCCGGCGGGGAGCTTCAGATGGGCGTCGGCGTCATCGACCGGCTTCTTGAGGCAGACCTCGACACCGTGCACGGCGTCGACCATGTCCTTGAAGCCGTTGAAGTCGACGACCATCTGGTGGTCGATCCGGACACCGGTCAGCTTCTCGACCGTACGGGTCGTGCAGGCGGTGCCGCCGAACTCGAAGGCCCAGTTGAATTGGGCGAATTGTTTCTTCGTGGCCGTGCCGTCCGCTTTGTGGCAGACCGGGATCTCCACCATCAGGTCGCGTGGCAGGGACATCGCTGTGACGCTCTTCCGGTCCGCGGCGAGGTGCAGCAGGATCGTGGTGTCCGAGCGCTGGCTGCCGCCGTCGTCACGACCGTACTTGCGGTTGTCGCCGGCCCGGCTGTCGGAGCCGATGAGCAGAATGTTCTCCGCGTCGTGCACCACGGAGGCGGGTCGCTCCCGCTCGTACACCTTCAGTTCGGCGGCCGCCGAGGTGTCGGTCCTGATGTTTCCGTCGAGCTTCCTGTACAGCCACCAGCCGACGCCCGCGGAGGCCAGGACCACGAACGAGACGCCGAGCGCGGTCCAGCGCAGCCAGCGGCGCCTGTGCCCGGCGAGGGGCTCCGGGGCGGCGCCGGAGCCGTCCCCGGCCTGCGACTTGCCCTCGCCCGCAGCCGAGTCGTCGGAGTCGTCCGGCGGGCCGGCGCTTTCGCTCACGTTTGCGTCCATCCTTCACGTTCGGCGGCGCGCTGGGCCGCCGGTCGCAGGAGTAGACGGCTGAACCTCACGCTTGGTTGTGTCCCGAGTGGTCTGTACCGCCGATCATGTACCGGAGTTGAAGCGCAGCCCTGGGGACTCGACCGGTAGGGGCCGGACGAGTGGTCCTCAGGGCGCTTGTCATACCGCGGTGTTGGTGACCCGTTCACTCTGGACGCGCTTCGTCAGTCCGTCCTCGCCCAGCTGCCCCAGATGCCGGCACAGGACCACGGACCCCCCGGCTGCCAGCGGCGCGAACAGCCCCGCGCTCAGGCCTTCCCAGGTGCCGTACGTACGTCCCGTCAGCAGCCGCGACCCGGCGGTCAGGCCGAGACCGGCCGCATCCTCGCGGGCCCGCGCCAGCAGTTGCGCCGCCGTCAGCTCGACACCGCCCACCGCCAGCGCGGGGGCGTCCGGGTCCACGGGTGCGAACGGGGTGAACCGGTCGCCCTGGCTCGGCACCTCGACCGCGTAGTCCGCGAAACCCTCGGGTGCCTGCGGGAACCTGCCGCCCAGCGGGCGCAGTGCCAGGGCGACCCGCTCGCCGCGGCAGGCGCGCGCGGCCTCCAATGTGTCCGGGCCGCTGACGACGAGGTCGGCGCCGGCCGGGTCGCCCTGCACATCGGCGACCACGCCGACCGAGGAACAGGCGAGCAGCCAGACCGCGGACTGCCAGTGCGCGGGCAGCAGAAGGGCGAGCCGGTCGCCGGGTTCCGCGGCGAGGTCGCCCTGCAGAAGGTTGGCGGTCTTGGCCACCCAATTGGCGAAGGTGGCCACCGACAGTTCGACGCGTTCTCCGGTGGCGTCGTCGTAGAAAGTGACCAAGGGGCGGGCCGGGTCCGTGGCAAGCGCGGAACGCAGCAGGTCGGCGGGGGTGCGGTCGGTGGCGTTCATCCGCGCAAGAGTACGCGGCGGTGCCGGGCCGGGGCGGGCCGACGGACGCCGGGTACACCGGTTCGGCAGTCAGACCGTCAATTGTGCGGAGATACCCCGGTAGCCGGAGTTGTTGGAGTGTGCCCAGGATCGTTCGTATGCGTGCCTTCCTTGCATCCTCGATCGGTGTCACCTGTGCGGCCGTTCTCGTACTGCCGCTGGCCGTGCCCGCGGGCGCCGTCTCCGACACCCACACCGCCCCCGCCGAGTCCGTCGAGCCCCCCGATGTGCCGGGATCGACGCAGTCCCTGCCGCTGTCGCCGCTGCCGGCACCGTCCGGCCGGGCCACCGGCGAACCCACCCGGACCGCCGAGGCCGCCGAACAGGGGCTGTCCGAGCACGAGGTCCGCCCCTTCTCCATGGTCGGCGTCGTCTGGGACGACGTGGACACCGAGCTCCGCGGCACCGTCCAGGTCCGCACCCGAGCCATCGGCACCACCCGCTGGTCGGGCTGGCAGGACCTGGAGACGCACAACGCCGAGCATGCCGCGGACCCCGGGAGCGCCGAGCGTGAGTCCGGGACCGTCCGGGGCTCCACCGCCCCGCTCTGGGTGGGCGAATCGGACGGCGTCGCGGTCCGCGTACACCCGGAATCCACCGACCCGCAGGACCGGAACGCCCCCGCCGTACCGCTGCCCACCGGTCTGCGCCTCGAACTCGTCGACCCCGGCAAGGACCCGAAGCCGCTCCCCGCGGCGGGCGCCGAGGCCGGGGATACCGGCGACGGCCGAACCACACCGCTCGACGGGAGCGTGCTCCCCGCCCTGAGCAGGGCGGAGACCGAGGCACGCAGCGAGGCGGAGGCCGGACTCGCGCCCGGCTCCCAGCCGTACATCGGACCCCGGCCGCGCATCATCACCCGCAAGGGCTGGGGAGCCGACGAGAAGCTCAGGGAGCCCGCCTTCGTGTACACCAAGAGCGTCAAGGCCGCGTTCATCCACCACAGCGCCACGGGCAACAACTACAAGTGCACCCAGGCGCCCTCCGTCCTGCGAGGCATCTACCGCTTCCACGTCAAGAGCGGCGGCTGGCGCGACATCGGCTACAACTTCGCCGTCGACACGTGCGGAAACATCTACGAAGGACGTGCCGGAGGCGTGACGAAGGCCGTCCTGGGCGCGCACACACGCGGCTTCAACAGCAACACCACGGGCATCGCGGTGCTCGGAACCTTCACCGGCTCGAACCCGCCCGCCGCCGCGGTGAACGCCATCGCGAAGCTCACCGCATGGAAGCTCGGCCTGTCCGGAGCCGACCCACGGGGCAGGACCACACTCGTCTCGGGCGGCGGGAACAAGTTCAAGAAGGGCAAGAAGGTCAAACTCAACGTCATCTCCGGCCATCGGGACGGCTTCGCAACCGAATGCCCCGGAGCGCGTCTCTACAAGCAGCTCGGCTCGGTCCGGACCAGCTCAGCCCGTCTGCAGGGCCGCTGAACGGAACACCGCGGAAGGCTGCTGCGGACCGCTGCGAGCTGCTGACCGGGGACGACCGGACCGGTCTGCATACACTGGCCAGCCGAAACCAGGCCAGGCCCCACCAGGAAGCAGAGTCAGTGCTGTGACAGAGGCAAGAGAAGCGATCCTCCTGGTCGGCGGCAAGGGAACCAGGCTGCGCCCGCTCACGGTGCACACTCCCAAGCCCATGGTTCCGGCGGCGGGCGTCCCGTTCCTCACGCACCAGCTGGCGCGCGCCCGGGCCGCCGGGGTCGAGCACATCGTGCTCGCGACGTCCTATCTGGCGGAGGTCTTCGAACCGTACTTCGGGGACGGTTCGTCGCTCGGTCTCCACATCGAGTACGTCACCGAACGCGAACCGCTCGGCACCGGCGGAGCGATCCGCAACGTCGCGTCCCGGCTCACCGCAGGCCCCGACGAACCGGTGCTCATCTTCAACGGCGACATCCTCACCGGCCTCGACATCCGGACGCTGGTCGCCTCGCACACCGCATCCGGAGCGGATGTCTCCCTCCACCTCACCCGGGTCGAGGACCCGCGCGCGTTCGGTCTCGTACCGACGGACGGCAGCGGCAGGGTCACCGCGTTCCTGGAGAAGCCCGAGACGCCCGAGGAGATAGTCACCGACCAGGTCAACGCGGGGGCGTACATCTTCCGCCGGTCGGTCATCGACACCATCCCGGCCGGCCGGCCGGTCTCCGTCGAGCGCGAGACCTTCCCCGGCCTGCTCGCCTCCGGCGCACACCTTCAAGGAATGGTCGACTCCACGTACTGGCTGGACCTCGGCACCCCGCAGGCCTTCGTACGCGGCTCCGCCGACCTGGTCCTGGGCCGCGCACCCTCACCGGCCGTCCCCGGCCGGTGCGGCGACCAGCTCGTCCTGCCGACGGCCTCCGTCGCCGCCGATGCGAAACTCAGCGGCGGTACGGTCATCGCAGAGGGCGCCCTGATCGGCGAAGGAGCCCGGATCGACGGCTCCGCGGTCCTGGCCGGCGCGGTCGTCGAACCGGGAGCCGTGATCACGGACTCGCTGGTCGGAGCCGGTGCCAGGATCGGCAGCCGTACGGTGCTGACCGGCGCGGTCATCGGGGACGGGGCCCGGGTCGGCGCCGACAACGAACTGCGCGACGGCATCCGCATCTGGTGCGGGGCGGTCCTGCCGGACGCCGCGGTGCGTTTCTCGTCCGACGAATAACCGCGCACCCGCCACTGCGCTTACGACCTCACCCACGATTGGCAGCGGCGTCGCAGCGCCTGGGACCTCCGCCTCCCGCGTTGTCGTCAGTCGCGAGGGCTCCGCCATCACTCCCTCCTCCGCCTCCCGCGTTGTCGTCAGTCGCGAGGGCTCCGCCATCACTCCCTCCTCCGCCTTGGATTCGAAGGCCCCAGGCACCGCTCCTTCTCCCACTGCCAATCGCGGGTGAGGTCGTTACCCTCGACAGGCACCCCCGACGACCGAGGACCTCATCGTGGCAGGACGATTCGCACCCCGCAGTGCCCCCCGCGCGGCCGTCCCCCACCAGGCGGCGGCTCCGGCGACGGACGCGCTGACCCGCGACTGGACCCCGCCCGGCCCGCTCGACCTGCACCTGATCCTCGGCCCGCTGCGCCGCGGCCCCGCCGACCCCACCTTCCGGATGACCCGGGACGGCGCCGTCTGGCGGGCCGGCCGCACACCTGCGGGCCCCGGAACCCTCCGCGTCACGGCCCGGGCCGGCCGGATCGAGGCGGCGGCCTGGGGACCGGGCGCACCCTGGCTGCTGGACCGGCTCCCGACGCTGCTCGGCGCGACGGACGACCCGGACGCCTTCCGCCCGCGCCACCGGCTGCTCGCCCTGACCCGGCACCGCCGCCCCGGCCTGCGCCTGCTGCGCACCGGCCTGGTCATGGAGTCCCTGATCCCGTCGATCCTCGAACAGAAGGTCACCACGGACGAGGCCTACCGCGCCTGGCGCCACCTGGTCCGCAAGCACGGCACCCCGGCGCCCGGCCCCACGGACCACGCCGCGTTCGCCGCCCTCGGCCTGCACGTCATGCCGGACGCCCGCGCCTGGTCCCTGATCCCGTCCTGGGAATGGCACCGTGCGGGCGTCGACGCCAAACGCTCGGCCACGATCCTGCGCGCGGTACGCGTGGCCCGCCGGCTGGAGGAGGCGGCCGCCATGGAGCTCCCGGAGGCCACGGCCCGCCTGGAACTGATCCCCGGCATCGGCCCCTGGACCTCGGCCGAGACCCTCCAACGGTCAAACGGCGCGGCGGACGCGGTCACGGTCGGCGACCTCCACCTCCCCGGCATCGTCGGCCACGCCCTGGCAGGCAACAGAAACGCCGACGACGAAGAGATGCTGGCCCTCCTCACCCCCTACGAGGGCCAACGCCACCGAGCCACCCGCCTCATCCTCCTGTCAGGCCACACCCCACCCCGCCGGGCCCCTCGAATGACCCGGGGCGACATCGCGCGCCTGTAACGGCAGAGGCCCCAGCGGTCCGTCCGGCGTCTTCATCCGACCCGGCGTTTCCATCGAGTCACCTCACCGCACCGCGACGAACCGCTCCGCATCCCGCCCCACCCGAGCCACGGGCCGGACCGCCGCCCGCCCCACCGCGACGGCCCCCAACGGATCCCACGAATCCGGCAGGTCCAGCACCTCACGCACCACATCGCGGCAGAACATCGTCGACGACACCCACGCCGAGCCGAGCCGCTCGCCCGCCAGCGCCACCAGGAAGTTCTGGATACCCGCACCCGCGGCGACCACGAACATCTCGCGCTCCGCGGTGTCCCGCCGCTCGTCCCCGTACGTGTGGGAGCCGTCCATCACCAGACACGGCACCACCAGATACGGCGCCCGGCGCAGCACATCGCCCCGCCGCACCCGCTTCGCGATCGATTCCTCGTTCCGGCCGTCCCGGCGAAGGTCCGCGATCCAGGCGTCCCGCATCGCGTCGAGAAGCCGGGTCCGCGACTCCTCGGACTCCAGCAGGACGAACCGCCACGGCGTCGTGTGGTGCGGTGCCGGCGCCGTCACCGCCGCGGCCACGGCCCGCCGCACCGCCCCGGGATCCACCGGATCGTCGGTGAACTCGCGCACCGTACGCCGCAGGGTCACCGCTTCCCGTACCGCTTCCGACGTACCGAGCCGGAACATGTCGTCGGCCGCGACCCGCACCATCGCCCGGGCGCCGCCCGCTGAATCCGTCGGGTCCACGACATGACCGAGCCCCCGCACCACGGCGACCGGCAGCCCCGAAGCCTTGCCCTTGACCAGATCGCCTGCCGAGGCCAGCTCATCAGCGGTGGCGACCACGGTCGCGCTCAGCGGATTGCCGTACGCATCCGTACCGCCGCGCAGATCGTCCAGCACCAGGACCCCGGCCGCCCCGATGGCGACATCGGTCAGCCCGTTGCGCCACGGGCGCCCGAAGGTGTCCGTGACGACGACTCCGACCTCGACGCCGAGGGTGTCCCGCAGCCCGTCCCGGATGGCGCGCGCCGAAGCGTCCGGGTCCTCGGGCAGCAACAGCACCGTTCCGGCGGGGGTGTTCGAGGCATCGACCCCGGCCGCGGCCATGACGAGACCCTGCCGGTTCTCGACGATCCGCAGCGTGCCGCGCCGCGCCACCACCCGTACCGTCTCGGCGTCGATCGCCGCCTCCCGGTCGGTGGCCTCGACGATCCGGCCCTCCGCCTTGGAGACGATCTTCGAGGTGACCAGCAGGACGTCGCCGTCGGCCAGCCCCGGCTCGCTGGCGGCGATCAGCTTCGCCAGATCGTCCCCGGCCCGCACCTCGGGCATCCCGGGCAGAGCCCAGACCCGGTAGGACGGCGCCGGGGAAGAACCGGAGGACTCGGCGCTCACGCCCGTACCTCCTCGGCCAGCACCAACGCCTGCCGGGCCATCTCCGCCGTCGCGTCGACATCGGTCATCATCAGCGGCACGGAACGGCAGCGGATGCCTGCGGCCTCCACCACGTCGACCGCCCCGGCGTCCACCGTGTCGACGAGCCACCCGTCGAGCAGCCCGGAACCGTAGTGCGTGGCCACGGCCGAAGCCGTCGACTCGACGCCCACCGCGGCGAGCACCTTGTCCGCCATGCCGCGCACGGGCGCGTCCCCGACGATGGGGGAGAGGCCGACGACCGGTACCCCGGCCTCGGCGATCGCCTCCCGGATGCCGGGCACGGCAAGAATCGTCCCCACCGACACGACGGGGTTGGACGGCGGAAAGAGGATGACATCGGCCTCGGCGATGGCCTCCAGCACGCCCGGCGCCGGCTTGGCCTGCTCGGCGCCGACCGGCACGATCGCCTGCGCCTCGACCGAGGCGCGCAGCTTCACCCAGTACTCCTGGAAGTGGATCGCCCTGCGCTCGCCGTCCATGTCGACCGCTACATGTGTCTCGACCCGGTCGTCGGACATCGGCAGCAGCCGGACCCCTGGCTTCCAGCGCGCACAGAGCGCCTCGGTGACGGCGCTCAGCGGATAGCCCGCGCCCAGCATCTGGGTGCGGACGATATGCGTCGCGAAGTCGCGGTCGCCGAGCCCGAACCATTCGGGCCCCACGCCGTAGGCCGCGAGCTCCTCCTTGACCTGGAAGCTCTCGTCCGTACGCCCCCAGCCCTGCTCCTCGTTGATGCCACCGCCGAGGGTGTACATCACGGTGTCGAGGTCGGGGCAGACCTTCAGCCCGAACAGATGGATGTCGTCACCGGTGTTGCCGATCACCGTGATGTCCGCGTCGGGCGCGGCCTGCTTGAGGCCACGCAGAAAACGAGCACCACCGATACCGCCGGCCAGAACCACAATGCGCATGCACAGCAGTTTGTCAGGCAGGTACGACATCCATGGCCGCCGGGGCGCACTGCGCGGTGTGCATCGGCATCTCGGTCAGACCCGGGTAGTAGATGTGCAGACTGACGGCCGGTTCGAGAGAGTCGTTGACCACTTCGTGCACATAGCCGGGTGCGAAGACGCGCTGCGCGCCCGAGTCCAGCGCCCGAGTCCCGCGCTCGGTCCGCTCGGTCAACTGACCTTCCAGGACGGTCAGTACGCCGGAGGACGGCCCGTGGTCGTGGCGCCCGCTGCCCTGGCCGGGCACCCAGCTCAGCAGCCAGACCTCGTAACCAAGTGGGGTCCGGCCTGCTCGAGGGGAGCCGGGAGTCCGGGGAACGGTGCGCAGCCGGTGGTACCAGCGGGTGGTGGTGTCGTACCGGACGAGCGGTGCCCACTGCGCGCGGTCGGCGGCGATGCTGCGGGCGAGTCCGGCGAACTCGGCCACGGTGGAGGGGTGCTCGCGGGCCGGCTGGAGGAGGTGTTGGACCTCAAGGATGTCGCCGGCGATCTGAAGGTCGCTGTCGCTGTTCATGGAAGCGGTGATTCCTCGGCCTGGGGGTGCATGTGCGGGGTGTCTCGAAGACCGGAGAGCCGTGGAGGTGCAGAGAGGAAGCTCTACCGAGACGCTCTGCGAGAAGCTCTGCAAAGGAGGAGCTGGATCAGAGCTGGTGCCCTATGGCATCAACAGCTGTGACAGCTGGAACAGCAACAGCGCGCCTGGACAGCGGTGCGGAACCCACGGACGTGGGTGGCGTACATCGCTGCGGTCGCTGGCATGCAGTCAAGGAGACCGGCTCAATCCCCCGCTGTCAACTCAATGCCCGATTTGGGGGTAATGTTTCACCTCATCCGGTTACTGCGGACAGGGAAAGGTTTGTGCGGCCGTCGTGGCGGAGATGTGGCGCATCAACCGCGCCCCCAAACGTCATTGGGGCCTCGTGACCCGACTGTGATCTTGATCGCTTCGGTGATCGAATCGAAACATGAGGGCGGCCCCGGTCGTCTCTCTTGGCGAGAGAAGGGGCGCGGTGAGTCCCGTGGCATATGTCAGGTTTTTGGTGATTTGCACACTTTCCGCATACCCTTGGTTCCGCAGAGTGAATACCGGGGCCAATAGCAGATCTTCGCTTGACTGGCCTGGAGCTACACACTTGTAATTTCACTCGTGTCGTTCGGCCGCAATCAGTAACGGCTGCATCACGGGGACGCGAGAGACAGACGAGGGGCGCACATGACCGAGCTGTTCCAGCAACTGCTGGTCGAGGACGCGGACGAGGAACTCGGCTGGCAGGAGCGCGCACTGTGCGCCCAGACCGATCCCGAGTCCTTCTTCCCCGAGAAGGGCGGATCCACCCGCGAGGCCAAGAAGGTCTGTCTCGCCTGTGAAGTCCGGTCCGAATGCCTTGAGTACGCGCTTTCCAATGATGAACGGTTCGGAATCTGGGGCGGCCTTTCGGAACGTGAACGGCGCCGCCTGAAGAAGGCCGCCGTCTGACCGCGGACCACCGGAACAACAGAACACCGCGTACGACGCGCGCGCCGGCCCCGCCCACCGGACCGCGACCGATCACGGCCCGCCGCCTGCACCCCCCCCGCAGGCGACGGGCCATCACTGTGCCCGCCGCCGCTGCACCACCGCCCCGTCACGGCCCTCGTTCAACCGCTCGGCGGCACCGCGGTTATCCGTACCGTTAGTGTGGGGCCCCGTCCGAGACGCGCCAACGCCCCGACGGAGCGCGCGTGTACACCGATGCAGCCCCCGGGGGGACGCCCCCCGGACCCGGCCGGAGGGCCCGTACCTCGATGTCCGTGCACAGCCAATCGACGGCGCCGTACGCGGCTGCCGCCGCCCCAGACTTCCCCCGGCATGTCGTCACCGCCGTGCTCGTCTCCCACGACGGCGCGCGCTGGCTGCCCGACGCGCTCGCCGGGCTGCTCGGGCAGGAACGCCCCGTACAGAACATCGTCGCCGCCGACACCGGCAGCGCCGACGACTCCGCGCGGCTGGTCACCGAAGCCCTCGGCGCCGAACGCGTCCTGCACCTCGCGCGCCGTACGAGCTTCGGCACCGCCGTCGACGAGGCGACCCGCACGGCCGGCGTCCTCACCCCCGAGGACCTCCCGTACCTGAAGCGCCCCAGCAGCTGGGACCCCGTCAGCAGGTCCTGGCGCGACGACGCGTACGACCTGCCCGAACTGCCGCACGGCGAACCGGTGCAGTGGCTCTGGCTGCTCCACGACGACTGCGCACCCGAACCCGACGCGCTCGCCGAGATGCTGCGTGTTGTCGACAGCGACCCGCACGCGGCGATCGTCGGCCCCAAGCTCCGCGGCTGGTACGACCGCAAGCAACTGCTCGAAGTCGGCGTCTCCATCGCCAACAGCGGTCGCCGCTGGACCGGACTCGACCGGCGCGAGCAGGACCAGGGCCAGCACGACCAGGTCCGTACCGTGCTCTCCGTCTCCACCGCGGGCATGCTGATCCGCCGTGACATCTGGGAGGAACTCGGCGGGTTCGACCGCAGGCTCCCGCTGATGCGTGACGACGTCGACCTGTGCTGGCGCGCGCACACAGCCGGACACCGGGTGCTCGTCGCCCCCGATGCCATCCTCAGGCACGCCGAGGCATCCGCCCGCGAGCGCCGCCCCATCGACTGCGCGGGACGTTCGGTCGCCTCCCCGCACCGTGTCGACAAGGCCGGCGCCGTCTACACGATGCTGGTCAACGCACGCGCCAAGGCCCTGCCCTGGGTGATGCTCCGGCTCGTCCTCGGCACCCTGCTGCGTACCCTCGCCTATCTCGTCGGCAAGGTGCCCGGCCAGGCCCTCGACGAGGTCGCCGGGCTCTTCGGCACCCTGCTGCGGCCCGGGCGGATCCTCTCGGCCCGGCGCAGCCGCGGCAAGGGCGCCGTCGACCAGGCCGAACTGCGCGGCCTCTTCCCGCCGCCCGGCGCCACCGTCCGTGCCACCGTCGAGCAGGTCGCAGGAAACTTCGGCGGCGGTTCCGATGCCGACTCCGGCGGCTCACGGCACGGCGCCGTGGAGTCCGGTCCCGGTGGCGACGACGCCGACTTCCTGGAGATCGAGCAGTTCGCGCGGCTGAAGCGGATCGGGCGCAAGCCGGGCCCGGTGCTCTTCGCCCTTCTGCTGTTCGTCTCGCTCGTCGCCTGCCGCAGCCTGCTCGGTGGCGGAGCGCTGGCGGGCGGTGCACTGCTGCCCGCGCCCGCCGACGTCTCCGACCTGTGGGGCAGGTACGCGGACGGCTGGCACCCGGTCGGTACCGGCGGCACGCAGACCGCACCGCCCTACCTCGCCATCATCTCGGCCCTGTCCGTGCTGTTCCTCGGCTCGACCGGCCTCGCGCTCACGCTGCTGCTGGTCTGCTCGGTCCCGCTCGCCGGGCTCACCGCGTACTTCGTCTCCCGGCCGCTGCTCGAATCAAGGCTGCTGCGGGCCTGGGCGAGCATCGCGTACGCCTTCCTGCCCGCCGCGACCGGCGCACTGGCGACGGGCCGTCTGGGCACCGCCGTACTGGCCGTCCTGCTCCCACTGATCGCCCGCGCCGCCGTCTCCGCGCACGGCATGCGCGCCGCCGGCGACGCCCGCGGCAGCTGGCGCGCCACCTGGACGTACACCCTGCTCCTCACCTTCGCGATGGCCTTCACGCCCATCGTCTGGCCGCTCGCCGTGGTTCTCGGCGTCGGGGTGCTCGCACTGCGCCGCGACGACATCGCCGCGTACGGGCTCCGCTTCCTCGCAGCGATCGGCACCCCGCTGCTGGTTCTCGCGCCCTGGTCGCTGTCGCTCCTCACCAGCCCGTCCGGCTTCCTCAAGGAGGCGGGCCCGGAGATCGGTACGGGCACGGCTTCCGCGCTCGACCTGCTCGGCATCAGCCCCGGCGGCCCCAAGGCCGCAGGCGGTGTGCTGCTGCTCGGCATCGTGTTCGCCGCGCTGGCGGCGCTGCTGCGCGGGGAGCGGCAGTTCGCGGTACGTACCGCGTGGGCGGTCGCGCTCGTGGCACTGGTCTTCGCCGCTCTCGCCAACGGTTCGGGCTGGGCGGGTCCCGCCACCCTCGTCTACGGCATCGCGCTGATCGCCGCCGCGCTGGTCGGCGCGGACGGCGCCCGGGTACGCGTGGCCGAGCTCAGCTTCGGCTGGCGCCAGCCCGTCGCCGCACTGATCGCTCTTGCCGCGGGCCTCGCCCCGGTGCTGGCCGCCGCCGGCTGGATGATCGGCGGCGCCGCGGGCCCGCTGGAGCGCCGCGACCCGGTGCAGGTGCCCGCGTTCGTCGCGGAGGAGAGCACCACCCGCGACCAGCCGCGCACCCTGGTCCTCGGCGGCACATCGCCCGCCGCCGTCTCGTACACCCTGGTACGCGGCTCCGGCGCGCGGCTCGGTGACGCGGAACTGGCCGAGGCGAGCGGCAGCAACAGCCGCCTCGACAAGGTCGTCGCCAATCTGGTCGCGGGCTCCGGCGCCGACCAGGGCAGCCAGCTCAGCGGATTCGCGATCCGTTATGTACTGGTACGGGACGGCGCTCCGAAGGAGATGAGCCGGGTCCTCGACGCGACCCCGGGCCTCAGTCGGCTGAGTCAGCTGGACGGCAGTGCGCTGTGGCGGGTCGACCGGCAGGTCGCCCGCGTCATGATCATCCCGTCCGGCGCCGACGGCGAACCGCTGCCCGTGGGCTCCCTCCCCGTCGAGGCGCACACGAAGATTCCGGCAGGCGGCTCCGGCCGGGTGCTGCGGATCGCCGATGCCGCCGACCCGGGCTGGGAGGCCACGCTCAACGGGCGTGCCCTGACCCGGAAGACCGTCGACGGCTGGGCTCAGGGCTTCGAGCTCCCCGCCGAGGGCGGCACCCTGGACCTTACGTACAACACCCCGCTCACCCACACCGCCTGGATCTGGGCCCAGGTCGCGCTGGCCGTGGTCCTGGTGGTCCTCGCCCTGCCCGGCCGTCGCCGGGAGATCGACGACGACCTGCCCGAGGAGGACATGGCGGTCCCCGCGGAGCCGGTCTCGGGGGAGGGGCGCCGGGCACGCAGGCTGCGCGCGGCCGCCAAGGCGGAGGCGGAGGCCGAGCCGGAGCCGGACGGGAGCGCCGAGGAGGCGGCGGGGGAGTACATCCCCGCACAGCAGACGGCCGAACCGCATCCGCAGCAGACCGACGACCAGGGCGTGTTCACCCCGCAGGCCGACAGCGATCAGTACGCGGCGGTGCCGCAGCAGCAGTACGGAGAATGGGACGCGCAGCAGTACCAGGGCGCCGACTACCAGCAGTACCAGGACGGCCAGTACCAGGACGGCCAGTACCAGGACGGCCAGTACCAGGACGGCCAGTACCAGGACGGCCAGTACGGTACGCAACAGGAGCACCAGGCGACCGCCGACCCGTACCAGCAGAACGCCTACGACCCGTACGGCTACGCGCAGCAGCAACAGCAGTACGACCCGCAGGCGCAGTACGCCCCTCAACCCCCTCAGTACGACCCGCAGGCTCCGTACGACCCCCAGGCCCACTACGGCCAACAGGGCCAGTACGACCCGCAGAACCCCGACGAGAACCCCGCCCCGGGCCAGAACCCGTGGCCGACCGGTAACGCATCGCGAGGCGAGTCCGAGTGAAGTCCACCAGCCTGTCCCTCATCGCGGGCACCGTCGCCCTCGCCGCCGTCACCGGCTTCGCCGCGCTCACCGTGCCCGAAGACGGGGGCACGACGGAGGCGAAGGCCGCCACCCGGCTGCCGGTGGAACGGTCCACCCTGCTCTGCCCGGCGCCCGGTCTCTCGGACCTCGCGGAGACGACATACACGTCGTTCACCCCGGCGGGCGGCAGCGGCGGCGAGGCCGGTACGGCCGAACTGAAGCAGTCCACGTCCACGACGGCCGACGACGCCACGAACAAGGACGGGAACAAGGACAAGAAGGACAAGGCGAAGGCGGATCCCGGAAAGCCGGTCGTCTCCCTCAAGGAGCCCGGCAAGCCGGCCACCGCCGACGAGTCCGGCGCCGACGCCCCCGCGCTGGTCGGCACCGCCACCGGCCGCCTGGCACCTGGCTGGACCACCCAGCAGACCACCACGGTCGAGGCGGGCGGTGCCCGCGGCCTGCTCGGAGTCAGCTGCACCGGACCCGACACGGACTTCTGGTTCCCGGCCGCGAGCACCGCGAAGTCCCGCGAGGACTACGTCCACCTCACCAACCCGGACGACACCGCGGCCGTCGCCGACATCGAGCTGTACGGTCCGGACGGCACCCTCAAGTCCGATGTGGGCGAGGGCATCACGGTGCCCGCCCGGTCCAGTGTCCCGGTCCTGATCTCCACGCTGACCAGCAAGGTGGCCGAGGACGTGACCGTCCACGTCACCACCCGTACCGGACGCGTCGGCGCGGTCGTCAGAGCCGCGGACGAAGGGGTCGGCAGCGACTGGCTGGCAGCCTCGGCCGACCCGACGGGCACCCTGGTGCTTCCCGGCATCCCGGCGGACGCCACCTCGGTGCGCCTGGTGGCGTTCGCACCCGGCGACGACGACGCCGATCTGACGGTGAAACTGCTCGGCAAGACCGGCGCGATCTCGCCGGCCGGACACGAGGACCTCCACGTCAAGTCGAGGATGACCGCGGGCGTCGACCTGAAGGACATCACCAGGGGCGAAGCCGGCTCCCTGCTGCTCACCCCGGCCCACGGCGGAAAGGGCGCCCCGGTGGTGGCCGCGCTGCGTGTGGTCCGCGGCAAGGGCGACGGGCAGGAGGTCGCCTACATCCCGGCGACCGGCCCGGTGGGCGCACAGGCGACCGTGGCCGACAACCGGGCCAAGGGCTCCACCCTCTCGCTCACCGCGCCGGGCGCCACCGCCACCGTGAAGGTCACCGCCTCCGCGGGCAGCGGAGGCGGCGAACCGGCCGTCAAGACGTACACGGTCAAGGGCGGTACGACGCTCGCGGTCACGCCGCCCGTACCGTCCGGGCTCAAGGGCGGCTACGCGCTGACGGTGGAGACACAGTCGGGCGGCCCGGTCCACGCCGCACGCACGCTCGCCCTGCCGCAGGCCGGCATCCAGATGTTCACCGTGCAGACCCTGCCGGACGACGGCGGAACGGTCGAGGTGCCCGCGGTCGAGCAGGACCTGTCGGTCCTGGACGACTGAGCGGGCGGGCGGTACGGGTCGTACGGGTGGGACCGGGCGCCGGGCCCGCTCGTACCGCCGCTCCTACTCCTGCCCGTACCGCGGATCGACCGACTCCGGCGAAAGACCGAGCAGGTCCGCGACCTGCTCCACCACGACCTCGTGCACCAGCAGGGCGCGCTCGTCGCGGCTCTTGGTGCGGATCTCGACGGGCCGCCGGTAGATGATGATCTGCGCGGGCCGGTCCTTCTCCGCCGAGACCGCACGCCCCAGCGGTACGGTCTCCTCCTGAGTCCCCGGCACATCGAGCACCATGAAGTCGACATCGGCCAGCTGTGGCCAGCGCCGCTCCAGCCGTTCCACCGAATCCTGCACGAGATCACGGAAGTTCTCCGCCCTGCTGGCCGAGAGCGGCACCTGGGGCGGGGCGACGGGCCCGCGCATGCCGCGGCCATGGCGGTCACGACGGCGCGGGCGCGGCTCGGACTGGTCGGGAGGGGGTACGGGACTGTCCATCACTGACGCAGGGTAACTCTCTGCCGCGCAGGTGGATCGCTGCTCCCTGACGGGGCGTCGGCATGTCCAATCCTGAACAATCCGGCCAAACGGGAGCCCGTTTCAGGCCCAGCTCCTGACCGTTGATCTCCTGCTGAATGACAGCTTTTGTGTCGAGTGGTGACCGGAATCGTTGCCGATACGGTCTGCTCCTCCGGGTTCCTCCGCAGGTCAGGAGGACTGTCCGGAAGGCGGTTGTGCCGGAGGTCACAGGGCGACACGGTGGGGTGACCTGAGGGAGAGTCGTCGCAGCCCGCTCAAGAGTGCGGTACCGTCCAACATCGTGAGCCCTGTACGTCGCTGTTCGCGCACCGCGTGCGGCCGCCCTGCCGTCGCGACACTGACGTACGTCTATGCCGACTCGACTGCGGTCCTCGGCCCGCTCGCCACTTATGCCGAGCCCCACTGCTACGACCTCTGTGCCGAGCACAGTGAGCGGCTGACCGCGCCACGTGGCTGGGAGGTCGTCAGGCTCTCCGACCCCTCCGCTCCCACCCGCCCCAGCGGTGACGACCTCGAAGCACTTGCCAATGCCGTACGGGAAGCGGCGCGCCCGCACGACCGCGGAGCCGACGGCAGGGGTGGCGGCCCGCAGGCCGCGGACCCGATGGAGGTCGCCCGGCGCGGCCATCTGCGGGTGCTGCGCTCGCCGGAGTCCTGAGCGCGGGCTGCGCGAGACCTGGCTGCCCGCACTCGTCTGCGGATTCGCCTTCGCCGCGGCCCAGTTCACCGCGTCCGATTACGTCTCCGCCCAACTCGCGGACATCGCCGCCGTGCTCGTGGGCGCGGCAGCGCTGATGGCCGTTCCCGGGGCGCGCAGGCCGGCCGAGGAGCCGGTGTGTACGGCGGTCCTGACAAGCGTGCGGAGCGAGGACCTCGATCGCGAGGACCCGCACCGCGAAGTGCTGCGTGCCTACGCCCCGTACGCGCTCATCGTCGCCGTCTTCTCCGTCGCCCGGATCCCTCCGGCCAAGGAGCTGCTGACCGAGGCGACCCGGGTTTCGAACCGGCCCCTGCTCGATGTCGCGAACCCGGCGGGCAAGCCGGTCGGCGCCAACCTCTTCACGCTCCCGGTCATCGCCACCGGCGGCACCCTCGTCCTGCTGGCCGGCCTGGTCACCACCGTCGTCCTCCGCGTACGGCCCCGGGCCGCGGCGCGCGAGTGGGCGGGCACGGTGTATGAACTGCGGTACGCGATCCTCACCGTGACCTCCGTACTGGCACTCGCGTACGTCATGAACCTCTCCGGGCAGGCCGCCACGATCGGCCAGTTCGTAGCCGCGGCAGGTGCCGGACCGGCCTTCCTCTCGCCGGTGCTCGGCCGGTTCGGCGTCGCGGTCTCCCGGCTCCGACACCTCCGCGAACGCCCTCTTCGGCGCACTCCAGGTCTCGGCGGCAGGCGAATCAGCTCTCTCACCGGAGCTGCTGGCCGCGGCGAACAGCTCCGGCGGGGTGCTCGGCAAGATGATCTCTCCGCAGAACCTGACGATCGCGTGCGCGGCGGTCGGCCTGGCCGGACGCGAGGGGGACCTGCTGCGCAAGGTGCTGCCGTGGAGCCTGGGACTGCTGTTCGTGATGTGCCTGATCGTGCCGGCACAGAGCACGACGGCGCTGGGCCGGATGCTTCCTTGAGCGGCACGGCACTCGACCCCGCCCGGCAATGAGGACAAAGCGGCAACCGGCCGCCCCCGGTCACCGTACGCACAGACGGGCAACCGCACAGCCGCACAGCCGCAAGCCCCCACGGCCCGCCCGAACGGCCGCCGGGTAGTTTGGGCGGTCCGCAGAAATCTCAGGAGGACCGGCCCGTGGCTGCTGATCTGTCGCAGATCGTCAAGGCGTACGACGTGCGCGGAGTGGTGCCCGACCAGTGGGACGAATCGCTGGCCGAGCAGTTCGGGGCGGCGTTCGTCGAGGTGACGGGTGCGGACGCGATCGTGATCGGCCACGACATGCGGCCCTCGTCGCCCGGCCTCTCGGGAGCCTTCGCGCGCGGCGCCACGGCGCGTGGCGCGGACGTCACACTGATCGGCCTCTGCTCGACCGACCAGCTGTACTTCGCCTCCGGCAGCCTCGGTCTCCCCGGCGCGATGTTCACCGCCTCGCACAACCCGGCGCATTACAACGGCATCAAGCTCTGCCGGGCGGGCGCCGCACCCGTCGGCCAGGACACCGGGCTCTCCGAGATCCGCGCCCTGGTCGAGAAGTGGTCCGAGACCGGCACACCGCAACCGGCCGCCGTCCCCGGCACCGTCACCGAGCGCGAGACGCTCCCCGACTACACCGCGCACCTGCTGTCCCTGGTCGACCTCGCATCGATCCGCCCGCTGAAGGTCGTCGTCGACGCGGGCAACGGCATGGGCGGCCACACCGTCCCCACCGTCTTCGCGGAGCTCCCCGTCGACCTCGTGCCGATGTACTTCGAGCTCGACGGCACGTTCCCCAACCACGAGGCCAACCCCCTCGACCCGAAGAACCTCGTCGACCTCCAGGCCCGCGTCGTGGCCGAGGGCGCCGATCTGGGCCTCGCCTTCGACGGCGACGCCGACCGCTGCTTCGTCGTCGACGAGCGGGGCGCGGGCGTCTCCCCGTCCGCGATCACCGCCCTGGTCGCGGCCCGCGAACTCGCCCGTAACGGCGGCAAGGGCACCGTCATCCACAACCTGATCACGTCCCTCTCGGTCCCCGAGGTCGTCCGAGAGAACGGCGGGACCCCGGTCCGTACCCGCGTGGGCCACTCCTTCATCAAGGCGGAGATGGCCGAGCACAGCGCGATCTTCGGCGGCGAACACTCCGCGCACTACTACTTCCGTGACTTCTGGAACGCCGATACGGGCATGCTCGCCGCACTCCACGTCCTGGCCGCGCTGGGCGGCCAGGACGGCACACTGTCGGAACTGGTCGCCCGGTACGACCGCTACACCGGATCCGGCGAGATCAACTCCACCGTCGCCGACCAGCCGGGCCGCACGGCAGCGGTACGTGAATCCTTCGCACCCCGCGACGGTGTCACGACCGACGACCTGGACGGCCTGACGGTCACGGGGCCGGACTGGTGGTTCAACCTCCGAGCCTCCAACACGGAACCCCTGCTGCGCCTGAACGTCGAGGCCCGGGACGAGCAGACGATGACGGCGGTACGGGACGAGGTGCTGACACTGGTCCGGGCACGGGCTTCGTAGGGCGAGTCCGGCGGTCCCGCCCACTCCGGCGATTCCGGCCCACCCGGCAATGTCAGCTCCTCCGGAGCTTCGAGAAGCGGGGGCGGCCCGGGCCGGTCCGATGAGGCGGGTAGGGGAACAGGCCCGCGGCAGGCGCCCGCCCCCGGCCCGGGCCGGGCCGCGCCCCCCGCACCCCGGCGGTAGGCTGACGTCGCCCGAACCGCTTGTTCGAATGCTTGAAGGGACTCACCCCATGCCGCTCGAAGCCGGCCTTCTGGAGATCCTCGCCTGCCCGGCCTGTCACTCTCCGCTCGACGACCGGTCGGCAGCCGACAGCCCCGAGCTGGTCTGCACCGGCATGGATTGCCGCCTGGCCTACCCGGTACGGGACGGCATTCCGGTCCTCCTCGTCGACGAGGCCCGCCGCCCCGCGTAACGGCGTCCGCGCCCCGCGTAACGGCGTCCGCGCCCCGCGCCCCGCACGGTGATCAGCACGTGATCGGAGGACCGTCCCCATGCTCGACGAGTCGCTGCTCGACGCCCCGGAAGCCCTGGCCCGAGCCGACCGCCGCGGCCTGCTCCGCGGCGCCGCCGAGGCCGGGGCCCGGGTCCGTACCGCCGCCCGGCACGCGGCGGAGGCCGGGATCGCCGCACTGAACCCGGAGGGCCGTCCCCGCGCCGTACTCGTCGCGGGCTCCGGCACCGCCGCGTCCGGCGTCGCCGACCTGATCACGGCCCTGGCAGGCGCCTCCGCGCCCGTCACCCGCATCCACCCCACCGGGGTCGCCCCCGCCGCGGGCGCGATGCGCTGGACGCTGCCCGGCTGGGCCGGCTCCGTGGACCTGCTGCTCATCGTCACGGCCGACGGTTCCGAGCCGGGCCTCTCCCTTCTCGCCGAGCAGGCGTACCGCCGCGGCTGCAGCGTCGTGGCGGTCGCCCCCCGACAATCACCGCTGCGCGAGGCGATCGACGGGGCGCACGGACTCGTCGTACCGATGGCCTCCGCCCCGCACGGTGAGTACGACGCCGAGACATCGGCCGCGGGCCCCGGCACGCTCTGGGCCCTGTTCACCCCGCTGCTCGCGCTGCTCGACCGGGTCGGCCTGGTCACCGCGCCCGCCGAGGCGCTGCAGGGCGTCGCCGACCGCCTCGACCGCACCGCGGAACGCTGCGGTCCTGCCATCGCCACGTACAGCAACCCGGCCAAGACCCTCGCCGCCGAACTCGCCGACAGCCTGCCCCTCATCTGGACGGAGGGCGAAGCCGCGGCCCCGGTCGGCCGCAGGTTCGCCGCCGTCCTGGCCGAGCTGTCCGGCCGCCCGGCCCTCGCCGCCGAACTCCCCGAGGCGCTTCCCGCTCACGGCGCACTGCTGGCGGGCACATTCGCCGCCGGGGCCGACCCCGACGACTTCTTCCGCGACCGGGTCGACGAGCCGGAGCCCCTGCACGCCCGCGTCGTACTGCTCCGCGACCGTCCCACCGGCGGCCTGAGCGCCGGGCCCGCCGCCCGCGAACTGGCCCTCGGCCACGACACGGCGATCAGCGAGCTCGAACCGGACGAGGGCACCGAACTCGAAGCCCTCGCCGAGCTCCTCGCCGTCACCGACTTCGCCGCCGTCTACCTGGCTCTTGCCTCGGCAGCCCGCGCCTGACCGCCCGCGCCGACCCGCGCCACGCACACCCCCCCGATCCACGCATCTCACAAGGACGAACTCATGGACCGGCTCTCCAACACCGTGCGCCCTTACGCCTGGGGCTCCACCACCGCCATCCCCGAGCTGCTCGGCATCGCTCCCACCGGCGAACCCCAGGCCGAGATGTGGATGGGCGCCCACCCCGGAGCCCCCTCCCGCCTCACCCGTGCAACCGGCGCCGGAGAGGCCGGCCCCGAGCAGCCGCTCACCGACGTCATCGCCGCCGACCCGGAGCGCGAACTGGGCCGGGCCACCGTCGAAAAGTTCGGCCCCCGTCTGCCCTTTCTCCTCAAACTGCTCGCCGCAGGCGCCCCACTCTCTCTCCAGGTCCACCCCGATCTCGCACAGGCAGAGCAGGGGTACGAGGACGAGGAGCGCCGGTCCGTACCGATCGACGCACCCCACCGCACGTACAAGGACGCCAACCACAAGCCCGAGCTGATCTGCGCGCTCACTCCCTTCGCCGGCCTGTGCGGCTTCCGCAGGCCCACCGAGGCCGCCGAGGCGATGGCGGCACTCGGCGTCGACTCCCTCAAGCCATACGTCGACCTCCTCGGCGCCCACCCCGAAGAGGCAGCCCTGCGCGAGGTCCTCACCGCGATCCTCAGCGCCGACCCGGCGGAGATGGCCGAAACGGTGAATCTGGCGGCCGCTGCTGCCGAACGCCTCGGCGGCGCCCACGCCCCGTACGCCCGGATCGCCCATCACTTCCCCGGCGACCCCGGTGTCATCGCGGCGATGCTGCTGAACTACGTGGAACTCCAGCCCGGCGAAGCCCTGTTCCTCGGTGCGGGTGTGCCGCACGCCTACCTCGACGGCCTCGGCGTGGAGATCATGGCCAACTCGGACAATGTGCTGCGCTGCGGACTCACGCCCAAGCACATCGACGTGCCAGAACTCCTGCGCATCGTCCGCTTCGAGGCGACCGACCCCGGCGTCCTGCGCCCCGAGGCGTCCCCGTCCGGCGAGGAGCTGTATGAGACGCCCGTGGACGAATTCCGGCTCTCGCGATTCGACCTGTCGCCCGGCGCCGACCCCGTCGAGCTGACCAGGGGCACCCCGCAGATCCTGCTCTGCACCGCGGGCGCCCCGAAGGCGGGCACGGTCGGTCTCACCCCCGGGGCCTCGGTCTTCGTACCCTCCGGCGAGAAGGTCGAAGTGTCCGGTACGGGAACTCTGTTCCGTGCCACTGTGGTGGCCTGAGGCACCGTCCGCACCAGTTGGCTGCAACAATGTCCGGCCGTACCGCGGCGCCAGGGCCGCAGCACCGAAGAAGGGACACCAGGCACCCATGAGTGCGTCAGGCGGAACCAAGGCGATCGTGGCGGCACTCGGCGCCAACCTCGCGATCGCAGTGGCCAAATTCGTGGCGTTCCTGTTCAGTGGCTCGTCGTCGATGCTCGCGGAGAGCGTCCACTCGCTCGCGGACTCGGGCAACCAGGGACTGCTGCTGCTCGGCGGCAAGAAGGCCCAGCGCGAGGCCACCCCCCAGCACCCCTTCGGCTACGGCCGCGAGCGCTACATCTACGCCTTCCTCGTCTCCATCGTGCTGTTCTCGGTCGGTGGCATGTTCGCGGTGTACGAGGGCTACGAGAAGATCAAGCACCCGCACGAGATCGAGGCGTGGTACTGGCCGGTCGGTGTGCTGATCTTCGCGATCATCGCCGAGGGTTTCTCCTTCCGCACGGCCATCAAGGAGTCCAACGAGACCCGCGGATCGCTCTCGTGGAAGGAGTTCATCCGTCGTGCGAAGGCCCCCGAGCTTCCCGTCGTCCTCCTGGAAGACTTCGGTGCGCTGATCGGTCTGGTCCTCGCCCTCGCAGGTGTCGGCCTGGCCCTCGGGACCGGCAACGGCGTCTGGGACGGAATCGGCACTCTCTGCATCGGTGTCCTGCTGATCGTCATCGCTGTCGTGCTCGCCGCCGAGACGAAGTCCCTGCTGCTCGGCGAGGCCGCCGGCGCCGACCAGGTCGAGAAGATCAAGGCCGCAGTCGTCGACGGCGACACGGTCACGGCCGTCATCCACATGCGTACGCTCCACCTCGGCCCGGAAGAGCTGCTGGTCGCCGCCAAGATCGCGGTGCAGCACGATGACACGGCCACCGAAGTGGCCAACGCCATCAACGCTGCCGAGACCCGCATCCGCGCAGCCGTCCCGATCGCCCGGGTCATCTATCTGGAACCGGACATCTACAGCGAGGCCGCTGCCGCAGCAGGCACCAACCCCGGCAAGGCCCCAGGTGGAGCGCCCGGCAACGCTCCCCGCACGACCCCCGACGGAACCCCGGACACGTCGACGGATTCCGGCCACTGACCCACTCACGTACATCTCCCAGCCGCCGCCGGCAGCCCCTCCCGCCCGCTCCCGGCATTGCTCTCCCAGCCACTCGCTGTCCAGGGCGGGCTGGGAGCGACTGGGCCGGTCGGTGTAGATTCGATCGCAGTGTCAGACGTCGCTGCTGATGGCGGTCGATCGGTCCTCATACGGGGACCGGCCGAGGGAGAGAGGGCCTCCGACGGACTGCGCTGCGAGCGCCCGGGCATTCGTGTGCCCGCCGCGCCGCAGAGCCAGCCGTGCCCACCTCGACACCCATCACGAGGAGCAGCCCGTTATGACGACGGTCGCCAATCGACAGGACTTCAAGGTCGCAGACCTCTCCCTCGCGGCGTTCGGCCGCAAGGAGATCACCCTCGCCGAGCACGAGATGCCCGGCCTGATGTCGATCCGCAAGGAGTACGCCGCCGCGCAGCCGCTGGCGGGCGCCCGCATCACCGGTTCGCTGCACATGACCGTGCAGACGGCCGTGCTGATCGAGACCCTGGTGGCCCTCGGCGCAGAGGTCCGCTGGGCCTCCTGCAACATCTTCTCCACCCAGGACCACGCCGCCGCGGCCATCGCCGTCGGCCCGAAGGGCACCCCGGACGCCCCTGCGGGCGTCCCGGTCTTCGCCTGGAAGGGCGAGACGCTCGAAGAGTACTGGTGGTGCACGGAGCAGGCGCTGACCTGGCCGAACGCCCCCACCGGCGGCCCGAACATGATCCTCGACGACGGTGGTGACGCCACCCTCCTCGTCCACAAGGGAGTCGAGTTCGAGAAGGCCGGCGCGGCCCCGGACCCGTCGACCGCGGACAGCGAGGAGTACGGCCACATCCTCACCCTGCTGAACCGCACCCTCGGCGAGTCCCCGCAGAAGTGGACCCAGCTGGCGTCCGAGATCCGCGGCGTCACCGAAGAGACCACGACCGGTGTGCACCGGCTGTACGAGATGCACCGCGACGGCACCCTCCTCTTCCCGGCGATCAACGTCAATGACGCCGTCACCAAGTCCAAGTTCGACAACAAGTACGGCTGCCGCCACTCCCTGATCGACGGCATCAACCGTGCCACCGACGTGCTCATCGGCGGCAAGACCGCCGTCGTCTGCGGCTACGGCGACGTGGGCAAGGGCTGCGCGGAGTCCCTGCGCGGCCAGGGCGCCCGCGTCATCATCACCGAGATCGACCCCATCTGCGCCCTGCAGGCGGCGATGGACGGCTACCAGGTCGCCACGCTCGACGACGTCGTGTCCCAGGCCGACATCTTCGTCACCACGACGGGCAACAAGGACATCATCATGGCTGCCGACATGGCCAAGATGAAGCACCAGGCCATCGTCGGGAACATCGGCCACTTCGACAACGAGATCGACATGGCCGGCCTGGCGAAGATCGACGGCATCGTCAAGGACGAAGTCAAGCCGCAGGTCCACACCTGGACGTTCCCCGACGGCAAGGTCCTCATCGTGCTGTCCGAGGGCCGCCTGCTGAACCTGGGCAACGCCACCGGCCACCCCTCGTTCGTCATGTCCAACTCGTTCGCGGACCAGACCCTGGCCCAGATCGAGCTGTTCACCAAGCCCGAGGAGTACCCGACCGACGTCTACGTGCTGCCCAAGCACCTCGACGAGAAGGTTGCCCGCCTCCACCTCGACGCGCTCGGCGTGAAGCTCACGACGCTCCGCCCCGAGCAGGCCGCCTACATCGGCGTCGAGGTCGAAGGCCCGTACAAGCCCGACCACTACCGCTACTGATCCCGCCCGCCGGCGACCGTGCACGTCACCACCGGTCAGTGACGACCGGCCGCTGACGGACGGAACAGCCTCAGCAGCAGCTACGAGCGCAGGCCCCCGCACCCCCGTGTCGGGGGCCTGCCCCGTACCGCACCCGCTCAGCCCGAGGAACCTCGAAGGACCCCATGCCCCGCGGCCGATATTCGCTCCATGATCTTCACGATCACACCCTCCTCGGCGAAGAACACTTCCAGTGCGCCCCCGGCCCCTCCGGCTGGCGTTACGTCTCCCAGACCACCGCCCCTTCCGGCGACCACCTCGGTTCCGTCGACCTCACCCTCGACGAACTGGGCCGCCCCATCCGGCTCGAACTTCACGCCGCGAGCTGGCAGGTCCGCGGCGCCGCCCTCGAAGGCGTCACCTGGGTCCGTACCGACCCGACCGGTACTCATGCCACCGAAGGCAATGCGCGCGCCCACGCCTTCACCGGCACATCCCCCGCATTCCTCATTGCGACCTCACGCCTGTTGCGTCTCACCCCCGATTCCCCCGCGACCCGCGTCCGCCTGGTCGCCTTCACGGACCCCGTCCTTGCTCCCCGCACCGTCGACCAGTCCTGGGCCTTGGTCAACAGTGAAGCGCACGCCACTGACAACGGCCCTCTGACGGTGGACGAATACCAGGTCAGCGCCCTGGACACCGGCGAGCAGCACACCATTCACATCGCCGGCGACGTGGTCCTGTCGGCCCCGGGAATCGAGCTCGAAGACCTGGAGTCCCCGCCCTCGCCTCGCTAGGCAGGCGGCGCGAATCCCGTCGCAGCGGGGGCTGCCCCGCCCTCCTCCACTGCCGGGACCACGGGAACACCCGCCCCCACACCTCCCACGGACGGCCCGGATCCCACCGGCGCGGAAGCAACAGCCCCACCCGCCAGTACCCCGCTCCCCGTCTGCGCAGCGACGAACACCCGCCGCGCATCCCGCGCCTGCCGCTCGTTCACCACCGCTGCCAGATACGCCCCGGCGGGTACCCCCTCGGGCACCGGAACCCCGGTCCTCGTCGCCAGCTCCACAGCCAGCCGCTCCGCCATCGACCGGCCCACCTGCACGTCGAGCTGATGCATCCGCGTCAGGTACTGGCGTATCGCCAGCCACAGACCGTCCGGCACCGCCGACAGATCCAGCCCCGAGAACCGCCCGACGAGCCACGGCGGTGGAGGGGGCACAGCGGCGACTCGTCCCGCCGACACTCGTTCCCGTACGACAAGCGTCCCCGCGAACACATCACCGAGCCGCCGCCCCCGCGCCGACACCAGCGAGGCGATACAGGCGACAACCCCGAGCGTCATCAGAATCTCGACGATCCCCATGGCCCCGCGCACCAGCGCATGCCGGAAACGGATCGGCCCCCCGTCGTCCCGGACCACCCGCAGTCCGCACGCCAGCTTCCCCAGCGAACGGCCATGGCTGAGTGTCTCCACCGCGATCGGCCCGCCCACCAGCACCAGCAGAAAGGACGCGACCGATACGGCCGCAAGTGCCGCGTCATCCAGCGTCGCCGTCGCAATGGCCAACCCGATCGACACCAGAACGAACGCCGCCCCCACCACGGCAAGATCGATGGCCAGCGCCAGCGCTCGACTGGGCAATTTCGCCGGACGCAGCCCCAGCACGACCGCGTCCCCGGTCACGAGCTCACTCATCGCCGCCCCATCCTTCGCCGATCTTCCCTGCCCCTCGGGACCTCAGTCTGCCAAGCTGACCCGCAGCGCGCCGCCGTAGTACGAACCCGTACGCACCCATGCCTGGAGCAGCAGCCGACCATGGACCTCGATGTCTTCGTGACCACCCACCGCACCGAGTGGGACCGCCTGGACCATCTCCTGCACCGCGGGCGTCGGCTCACCGGCGCGGAAGCCGACGAACTTGTCGAGCTCTACCAGCGCACGGCCACCCATCTCTCCCTCCTCCAGTCCAGCGCCCCGGACCCGATGCTCACCGCGCGCCTCACCCAGCTCGTGGCCCGTGCCCGAGCCACGGTCACAGGCACCCGCCGAGCCTCCTGGCGAGACGCCACACGCTTCCTGACCGCCGGCTTCCCCGCCGCCGTCTACCGGTCCAGGCATTGGTGGGTACCCACGGCCGTTCTCTCCACGCTGCTGGCCGCAGTCATCGGCTGGTGGATCGGCACGCATCCGGAAGTCCAGTCGGCCATCGCGGCTCCGGACGACCTCCGCCGCCTGACCAGCCCGGGCGGGGAGTACGAGACCTATTACTCCAGCCACCCGGCCGCATCGTTCGCCGCCCAGGTATGGACGAACAACGCTCAGGCCGCAGCCATGTGCCTGGTCCTGGGAGCGTTCCTCGGCATCCCGGTGATCTGGATCCTCTTCCTCAACGTGCTCAACCTTGGCGTCGGCCTCGGCCTGATGTCCTCAGCCGGACGGCTCGACACCTTCCTGGGGTTGGTTCTCCCGCACGGTCTGCTCGAACTCACTGCCGTCTTTGTCGCAGCGGGTACGGGCCTGCGCCTGGGCTGGACGGTCATCGACCCGGGCCCGCGCACCCGCCGCTCAGCCCTCGCCCAACAGGGCCGGGCCGCCATCGGCATGGCCATCGGCCTCGCACTGGTCCTGTTCGTCTCAGGCGTCATCGAAGGCTTCGTCACCCCCTCCGATCTCCCGACCTGGGGGCGCATCACCATCGGGATCGCAGCCGAGCTGGCCTTCCTCGCGTACGTCTACATCCTGGGCGGCCGAGCAGCGCGAGCAGGCGACCGGGGCGACGTCGATCCCACGGAGCGCAGTTCCGAGCTCCCGGTCGCTGCCTGATGTGCGTACGCCCCCGCTGACCTGCTAGTCTCCTCTTCGCCCCGCAAGACCGTTGACATGGTCGGCGAGGGGAGGTAGATTTTAACGGTTGCGTCGGACTGGACAGGTCCGATCCCAACAGTTAGTGTCTTCCTCGCTCTCACCGGAAATTGAATTTCCGCAGAGCCATTGATTCTCTTATTTCTGAATCGCGCAGTCGATTAACTCGGCTGAATGTTTCTGGTAAAGTCGAGTCAGCCGAAAGGCAAGGCCACTCCAAAGGCCACCGGAATTCAAATTCGGACCGGAAACGGAACGAAAAAGAGTCTGGTAAGGTTGGAA